>NZ_BDCD01000030.1 GCF_001613325.1 Nocardia yamanashiensis NBRC 100130
ACGTGGCGAATTCGGTCTGAGTTCGCCAGCGAGGAGCCGCCGAACTTCTGCACGATCACAGTCATGAAATGTCCTTGTGCACCATTGCGATTCGCTAAACAGACGTCGTCGCGCGAGCGAGAGCTTTGGCGAGTATCGGCACCAGCGCAGCGTCGGTGAACATGGTGTAGTGGTTGCCGGGCACGGGCACGATCTCGACCTCTCCGGCCAGATGCGCATACCAGGCGTCCTTGCCGGTGAGCCGAATGCGCAGCGTCGCCAGCTCCTCTTCTGGATGGGCTTCTATTGCATCGAAAATTACGCAGCGTCCGGCGAATCGGGAGTCGGGATAGTAGCCCTTGAGCGCATTGTGGTTCTGCCACCAGGTGCGGGCGAAACCGGTGATATCGGCGTCGGAGATGTTCAGCCAGTCCGGCCGGGCGTCGAGGAGGCCGGGTAGCTCGGCCAGCGAATCGGCGGTCCTGCCCGGGGCGATGGTCAGCCCGGGGATGGCCGCCGAGATCATCTGGGGCAGTGCGGTGAGGAATTCGCTCTCGCTCAGTTCGTCACCGAGATAGGCCAGCGGGGCGTGAGAATCGAACAGGTACAGCTCGGTGACGCGCTGACCGTCGGCCTGCAACTGCAAGGCCATTTCCAGCGCTACATTGCCGCCGAACGAGTATCCACCCAGCCGGTAGGGGCCTTCTGGCTGAATTCGCTTCAGCTCATTCACATTTCGCCGTGCGAGCTCCCTGATGGTCGTCACCTCACCGTGCGGCGGCGCGGTGAACGCGATCATCGGCCCGGAGTCGGCTAGATGGCTCGCCAGCCGGCTGTAGCCGAAATTGGTGCCGCCGGCGGGCGGTACCAGGAACAGTGGGGTGCCGGCTCCTTCGTGGATAGTGACGGTGCCCAACGCCTGTGCGGTGCCATCGATGACCGCTCGCAAGTGGTTGGCCATGGCGCGCAGGGTGCGCAGCCCTTCGAAACCCTCGAAGTCGAATTGGACGTCGAAGTGGTCGCGCGCCGTGGTTACCAGGTCGACCATGGCGATCGATTCGCCACCGGCGTCATAGAAATCCGTGTCGAGCTCGATGCTGTTGTCTTCCAGCAGGTTACGTACGGTGTCGAGGACGAATCCGTCGATATCGTCCGCCCCGGCGCTCGCCGTGCGGGGCGGGTCCGAACGCACCTGCTCGGTCACGACCGGTCCATCGGGTGCGATCCAGTAAGAATCGGTGTCGAAGGAATAGGCTGGCAGTGAGATACGGTGCGCGGGTACCGGATCGGTGTCCGTGCCCACCGGCGCGGGCAGCTCGCCGGCGCCGAACCGTTCGAGAATATCGGCGACTTCGCCGCTGGTCTCGGCGTCGAAGGCGAGCGTCTCGGTGAATGACTTGCGCCCGGTGCGCAGCGTCCAGGCGAGATCATCGATGCGCACCGCCTCGCTCCGCAGATGCGCCGCCAACCGGGCTGCGCCGCGGGCCAGCGCCGCGGCGCTGCGGGCGCTGAGCACGATTCGGTGCGATCCGCTCGGCTGCGGACGATCATCGGGTGCGGGGGTGTGGCGGACCAGCACGGCGTGGGTATTGGTGCCCCCGAGACCGAACGAGCTCACTCCCGCGGCGAGCAGCGGCTGCTGCGGCGAGAACGGTGCGGTATTGATGGCGTATCCCGAACCATCGAGCCGCACTTGCGGATTCGGCTCGGTGAAGTTGATTTGCGGCGGCACGACCTGGTGGTGCAGTACCAGTGCGGTCTTGATGAGCCCGACCACGCCCGCCGCGGCGTCGAGGTGGCCGATATTGGCCTTGATGCTGCCGAGCAGGCACGTTCGCGGCGCACCGCCGGGGGCGTCGGCGTGGGCACGAGACAGCGCCCGGAACTCGATGGGATCGCCCAATGTGGTTCCGGTGCCGTGGGTTTCCACATAGCCGATCGTGTTCGCTGCGACGCTCGCAGCGGCCAGGGCCTCGCGGATCACCTCGGCCTGTCCGGTCACGCTGGGCGCGGTGAAGCCGATCTTGTTCGAGCCGTCGTTGTTCACGGCGGTGCCCGCGAGTACCGCGTACACATTGTCATTATCGGCGAGCGCGTCTGCCAGTCGTTTGAGCACGACGACGCCGCAACCATTGCCGCGCACGGTGCCGCCCGCGTCACGGTCGAAGGGGCGGCAGTGTCCGTCGCGCGCGCCGATACCGCCTTCCTGATAGAGGTATCCGGCTGTCTGCGGGTTGACCACCGAGACGCCGCCGGCCAGCGTGATGTCATTGTCACCGTTGCGCAGTGAGGTCACGGCCTGATGGATGGCGACCATTGAACTCGAGCAGGCGCTCTGCACGGTGACCGCGGCGCCGCGCAAGCCCAGTTTGAAGGCGATGCGGGTGGCGAGGAAGTCCTTGTCGTTGCCGATCAGGATGGGATAATTCAGATCCTCGACCCGGTAGCGGGCGTTGCGCTGAATATTGTTGAGCAGGTAGGTGCTCAATGTGGTGGCGGCGAACACGCCGATGCGGGCGGAATTGCCCGAGGCCACGATCGCCGCGTCTTCCAGCGCTTCCCAGGCGGTTTGGAGCAGCACGCGATGCTGTGGGTCGGTGATCTTGGCTTCGTACGGGGTGAATCCGAAGAATCCGGCGTCGAACTGATCGATGCCGGCGAGCTCGGTGCCCGCCGGAACGTACTGGGGATTGTCGGCGAGGGCAGCCGGCACGCCGGCTGCCAGCAGCTCGTCGCGATCGAAGCGCCGCACCGATTCCACCCCGGCGAGCAGATTTCGCCAGAGGGTCTTGTGATCGGGCGCGTCGGGCAGGCGGGTGGCCATTCCGATGATCGCGATGGGCTGGTTCGGGAATTGGTCGCGCATTTTTGCTCCGTTTATCAGCGGTACGAGTTCGAAATATGTTCGGGGTTGAGGATCAAGGCGGAAATTCGATCGAGCAGATCCATGAGTTCGCGGACCTGACGGCTCATTCCGGTCTCCCACCCGGTTGGGAGCGTGTGTTCCTCGTTGTGCTGATCGCCGATGTCACCGAGTGCTTCCATCAATTCCAGTGATTGTGAAATGAGGTCGCCGTTCAAATCTTTCAGAAGATAGTTCGATGTGTCTTCGTGAGTTGCCATGGATTCCCCCTCCGTAGCGGACGGTGCCGTGATTAGAACTCGACACCGTGTCAGACACCGGGTCTGACGCCCGTCGGAAGCCTAGCAGCCGGGTGCTGGGCCGGGGCAATATGTGTGACTGGAAGACACGTGTGTTCTGTGTCACTCGACGGATCGGCGATGTGTCGATGGCATGAGAGCGGGGGCGGCCGTCAGCCGCCCCCCGCCGTCGAATGTGCTTGCGTTCGTGCCGGTTCAGGCCGCTACAGCAGCGTTGGTTCGGATCCGGTCGAGATGCTCGGCCTGCTGCCGGGGCGTGGTGAACTCGAACAGGTCCACCATCTCCAGCGCCTCCGGTCGCGCACAAGCCGCACGAAGCGACTCGAGTACGCGCACCAGTTGAATCGAGGTCCCGCCGGCGTCGAAGAAGGCATCGTCATCGGCGAAGTCGGTGCGCTCCAGTGCATTCGACCAAGCCGCGCGGACGATTGCGAGGGTGTCCGGAGCCGTCGCGCTGGTCGGCGTTTCGACGAGCCGGGCCCCGCGCGCGGCTTCCGCCTGGGGCCAGGGCAATTCCGCGTCGGCGATCTTCCCATTGACCGTCAACGGCAGGGCGTCGAGCCGGACGTACCGGGTCGGCCGCATCGCCGCGGGCAGGCGATCGCGCAAGGCCTGGCGCAGCTGAGCATCGCCGATCTCGTGGGACTGGACCAGGAAGGCGACCAGCGCCGGTTCGTCCGGATTGCGGTTGTCTACCCGGACCGCGCATTCGCGCACCCCGTCCAGGGACAGCACCGCGGCTTCCACTTCGCCCAGTTCGATTCGCACGCCACGCAATTGGACCTGCTGATCCATGCGTCCGAGGTAGACCAGGTCGCCGTTCTCGTCCACCCGGGCCAGGTCGCCGGATCGATAGTGGATGCCGGGACGCCCGGGCAGTGTGACGAACCGCTCTGCGGTGAGATCGTCGCGGCCCAGGTAGCCGAGGCCGACGCCGCTGCCGTAGACGAGCATCTCGCCGGGGACGCCCGGTGGTACCGGGCGCAGATCGGCGTCGACAACGAGCACCCCCAGGTCGGGCAGCGGCTTGCCGATCACGCTGGGCCGGCCGGATTTCAGATCCTCGACATCGATCCGGTGGTGGGTGACGTGCACGGTGGTCTCGGTGATGCCGTACATGTTCACGAGTTCGGCTCGGTCACCGCACAACTCGAACCACCGGTCGAGGCTTTCGAAGCGCAGCATTTCGCCGCCGAAGACGACCAGGCGAACCGCGAAACGCCGGGCGTGTTCATCGGTCATGGCCTGGGTCAGCTGCCGGAACGCGGTCGGCGTCTGGTTCAGGACAGTCACGCCCTCCTCGGCCAGGAACCGGGCGAAGTCGGCCGGTGAGCGCCGCGTCCATTCGGGCACGATCATCAACCGGCCGCCGGAGAGCAGCGCGCCGAACATCTCCCACACCGCGAAATCGAAAGCATAGGAATGGAACAGCGCCCAGGTGTCGGTGTCGTCGAAAGCCATGCAGCGCCTCGCCGAGGCGAACAGGCGCAGCACATTGGCGTGCGTTACCGTCACACCCTTGGGGGTTCCGGTCGAACCCGAAGTGAAGATGACGTATGCGGGACGCTCGTGGCGATTCTCCGCAGCTGCGGGCGTGGTGTTCGGCCGGGTCGACGCATCCTGCAGCATCCGGCGCAGCTCCAAACGATCCACGGAGGCGATATCGGTGAGCGCACCACGACTGGCGATGACCGGGAGCGCGTCGAAGCGTTCGAGGATGCTCCGCACCCGCTGCGGTGGCGCCGCGGGGTCGATCGGGACATATGCCTTGCCCGCCTTGAGAATCGCCAGCAGCACTGTCACCAGATCGACCGACCGCTCCATCGAAACGCCGACGTAGTCGCCGTCGATCGTATCGAGGATCCACCGGGCCACCTGGTTGGCGCGGCGATCCAACTCGGCGTACGTGTAGTAGCTCTCCTCGTATCCGACCGCGACGGCATCCGGCGTACGCGCCACCTGATGCTCGAATTGTGCTGTCAGCGAGGGGAATTCCGGATCGATGTGCTCCGTGATGCCGGTCCGCTCGTCGGCCGCAGCCAAATCCGCTGCGTCCAGCCACGGCACGTCGCGCAGCCGCGCGTCCGGGCGGGTGGCCAGATGGGACAACACGGTGCGCAGGACTCGTTCGGGGCGGCACGGCGTCAGCGCCGTGCTGATCTGCAGGTAGTAGGTGTATCCGTTGTCGTTCTCCTCGACATTCGCCATGAAAGGGCAGATGGATTTGGTGCGGCTCAGCGGGAGCGGGTCGATCTGATAGCCGGGCAGGCTCAACGACATTCGCTGCTTGTAGAAGGTGAAGCTGCTCGAGGGCGGGGTACGCCCGGCCTCCGCGGAGCCGAAGACCGCCGCGGCGTTGGCGGACAGATCGAAGTCCTCGAATTCGATCAGGCGTCCCATTTGCCGCTCGACCTCCAGGCAGAGGTTCTCGAAGGTGTCGACAGCGGACAGATCGACAGTGAGCGGCAAGGTGTTCACGTGATAGCCGTATGCCTTGACCATCCGGCGATCGCGACGCCGATTCGACAGGGGGACACCGGTTGTCACGACCGAGGTTCCACTCAAGCAGCCGAGTACGAGTAGGTGCACGGCCAAGAAGAAGGTGAACTTTCGCACGCCCAGTGCTTCGACCGCGCCGTCGATATCCGCGCTGAGCTGCGTGCCCAGCTCGAGGGTGTGATGTGCGCCGGACAGCGCGCCGTCGCGGTCGCGGCCGGCCTCCCACTCCGGCACCGACAGTGTCTCGAGGCGGCCCACGGTGGAGCCGAAAAACTCTATGGCCGTCCGCATTCGGGCGGGGTCGGCGGCTGCATTCGTTGGAAGGATCGAACCACCGGGCAGTTCGGCGTCGGGCGAGCCGTAGACCAGCATGAGGTCCGCGATGATGTTGTAGAAGGTGGAGGCGTCAGCGATCATGTGCGATGCCACGATGGCCAGGTATACGCCGACCTCGTCGCGGATGATCTCGGCGTGGTAGAGCGGCCAGCGGTCCATCGGAATCGGAGTGTCGAGGCGGGCCGATATCTCCGCACGCAGCTGCGCGCCGGCGTCGCCGGTGCGCACTGTCAACGGGGTTCGATAGCGTTGGGCGGCATCGTATTCGGCCTGGATCGTCCCGCCGTACTCGACGAAGTACTCGTTGAGCGGTTCCGCACGCTGGGCGACCGTATCGATCGCAGTCCGCAATCTGTCGATATCGATATCGCCTTTAATACGAAGCAGGAAACCGACATTGAATGCCGGATCCTTCGGAAATAGTGTTTGCTGAGTGTGAAGCTTCCGCTGTGCGGATGTAATCGAGCGACGACGCACGGTCACCGGATCCTCCTCAAAGATGATGCGTCGAAAAATCAGGGGAGCGTCGTTGCAATCCACCTGAACAGGTAGGGAGCGCGCTGTCCCGCGCACCCATCGAGCAGTACGATCCCAGGATTGTCACCGATGACCTTGGTGGGCAAGTCCTTTCGTCACGCCCCGGAATTCGCCGATGCGGCGGCGGTGCGCGTGACGCAACCGGTTGCTTGTCCCTGAATGCCGAGCGAGTATCGGCGGCATCTGAACTACGGCAAGAAATGAGGTGACAGCGATGGAATCGTCTGCCATTCACGACCGGCGGTGGGCAATACTCGGTGTCCTGGTTTTCAGTCTGCTCGTTGTCGTCATGGACAATACGATTCTCAATGTCGCATTGCGGACCATCCAGGCCGATCTGCCCGCGACCCAGGGGCAGATGCAATGGGCGGTCGACAGTTACGCATTGGTCTTCGCGGCGCTGCTGATTCTCTCAGGTGTGCTCGGCGACCGACTTGGCCGCCGCCGCATGCTGCTGATCGGGTTGGCTGCGTTCGGCCTGGCGTCGGTGCTGTGCGCGTTCGCACGGACGCCACTGGAGTTGATTCTGTGCCGCGGATTGCTCGGCGCGGGCGCGGCGGCAGTGCAACCGCAGACGCTCTCGATCATCCAGAACGTCTTCTCGTCCTCGGAACGCGCCAAGGCGGTGGGCATTTGGGCGGGCGTCTCCGGTATGGCCATCGCCCTGGGACCGATCGCGGGCGGGGTGCTGCTGAAATACTTCTGGTGGGGATCGGTGTTCCTGGTGAACATCCCGGTGGTGATAGTCGGATTCGTGCTGACCAGACTGCTGGTGCCGGAATCGCGGGATCCGCGCGACGGCGGCTTCGATCCGCTGGGCATCGCGCTGTCCTCGGCGTCGATGGCGCTGGTGATCCACGGGATCATCGAGGGCGGCAATAGCGCTGAGTGGCTGCGCTGGCAGAGCCTGGGCACAATCGGCTTGGGCCTGCTGCTGGCCGCACTGTTCGTGCGGCACGAACGCCACGCCGCAAATCCGATGATCGACCTCGCCATGTTCGGCCATCGTCATTTCGCGGCCGGCGTCGGAGCCATTGCCGTGGTGTTCTTCGCGCTGATGGGCGCCACCTTCTACCTGTCGTATTTCCTGCAGGCGGTGCGGGGCTACACGGCATTGGCCACCGGCGTCGCGTTGATCGCCGTCGCGGCCGGGGTGATGATCATGTCGACCCAGTCGCCGCGTCTGAGCCGGCGCTGGGGAGCGAATATCGTTGCGGGCAGCGGAATGACGGTGCTCGCCGCTGCGATGCTGTCGTTCACCCTGGCGACCGCGACGATGCCGCAGTGGGTGCTGGAATTCCAGATGGCCCTCATCGGTATCGGGCTCGGCATGACGATGACGCCCGCGACCGAGGCCATCATGAGCACGGTCAGCGCCGATCGCGCCGGCGCCGGATCGGCGGTGAACAACACCATGCGGCAGCTGGCCGGGGCGCTCGGAGTCGCGGTGCTGGGATCCCTGTTGACCATGGGGTTCCAGAGTCGGTTCGGCGAGGAACGGCCCGCCGAGCTCGCCGTTGCGCTCGATCGGCCCGCCGCGATTCTGAATCTGCCCGAGAATGCCAGGGTCGCACCGCAGTTACGGCCGGACTCGCATGAATCCATCAGCGGTGCACTGGAATTCGCTCAACGATCGGTCGTCGCTCTACGGCACCGAGAGCAGCTGGCCGCTGATCAGCTCCCCGAATCCGTAGTCGATCAGCATCGGCGTGTCGCGGAGACGGAATTGCGTGATTACGTCGACGCGGCCGACACGGCCTTCGTGCACGGCATGCGGATGTGTGCGCTGGTAGGCGGTCTGAGCGGCTTGGCCGGTGCTGGACTGGCCTTCTGGTTGCTGCCCCGCCGCCGACGGGCGGCCGACGAGACGGCGATCACCGCTGGGGAATCTGCGAGGACTGGGCTGCCCAAGGCGGACGTGTCGATGGCGAACGAAAGGTGAGACCGATGGCGGTTGCCCGCAAACGCGGCGATGCGTTGGGTGTCGCGGTGCTCGGCATGGGCAATGTCGGCGCGGAGGTGGTGCGGACATTGCACGAGCACGCCGAAGAACTGAACAGGCGGATCGGCATGGCACTGGAACTCCGGGGTGTCGCGGTCCGCGATCCGCACCGGAATCGAGGCCTGCCCGAGCGGCTGTTGACGACCGATGCCGAGGCGCTGGTCGCCCGATCGGATGTCGACCTCGTGGTCGAGGTGATCGGCGGCATCGATCCGGCCCGGCGATTGATCAGGTCCGCGCTCGAAGCGGGGAAGTCGGTGGTGACCGCGAACAAAGCGCTGCTGGCCGACTACACCGGTGAGCTGGCCGCGGCGGCCGAGAATCACGGCGCGGACTTGTATTTCGAGGCCGCTGTGGCCGGGGCGATTCCGATCGTGCGTCCGCTGATCCAGTCACTCTCCGGCGACCGAGTGAACCGAGTGGTCGGCATTGTGAACGGCACTACCAACTTCATTCTCTCCGCCATGGCCGACACTGGCGCGGGCTATGCCGAAATGCTCGCCGACGCCCAAAGATTGGGATACGCCGAAGCCGATCCGAGCGCCGACGTGGACGGGCTCGACGCGGCCGCGAAGGCGGCGATCCTGGCGTCGCTGGCGTTCCATACCCGGGTGACCGCCGGTGATGTGCACCGGGAAGGCATGTCCCGGATCACGGCGGCGGACCTGCGGACCGCCGCCGAATTGGGTTGCACCGTCAAAATGCTCGCTGTCTGCGAACGGGTCGACGCCGGACCGGGCGAACCCACACCGGAGGCCGGCGGCAAGGAACGAGTCGCGGTTCGAGTCCATCCCGCGCTGATTCCGCGTGCCCATCCGCTGGCTGGAGTCGACGCCGCATTCAATGCCGTGGTCGTGGAGGCGGAAAACGCCGGCCGGCTGATGTTCTACGGCCAGGGGGCCGGCGGCGCTCCCACCGCTTCGGCTGTCATGGGCGACCTCGTAATGGCGGCGCGCAACAAGGTCTTCGGCGGTCGCGCGCCCGGCGAATCGTCCTACGCCGAATTGCCGATCGCACCTTTCGATGATGTGCTCACCCGGCATCATCTGACTCTGAACGTGACCGATCGCGCCGGCGCGCTCGCGGCGGTAGCGAGCGAATTCGCCAGGCGCGGAGTCAGTATCGCCACGGTACGGCAGCGTTTGACGGGCACTCTCGCACAGCTGACCGTCGTCACACACCGGGCCCGGGAGTCCGTGCTCGCTGAGATCGCCGCCGCGTTGTGCGAATTGGACTCCGTCACGTCCGTGACCAGTGTTCTGAGATTGGAAGGCACCGAGGAATGAGCGCAACCACACGGGCCGTCACTGCGAGTCACATGAAAGACAGTGTCGTGCAGACTGTTTGGCCGGGATTGATCAATGCCTATCGGGATCGTCTCCCGATTCCGGCCGACTGGGAAGCCGTCACCCTCTTCGAGGGCGGTACTCCACTGGTGCCCGCACATCATCTGTCCGAGCTGACCGGCTGTGAGGTGTACCTCAAGGTCGAGGGTGCGAACCCGACCGGTTCGTTCAAGGACCGTGGCATGACCATGGCCATGACCGACGCCAAGTACAACGGCAAGACCGCGGTGCTGTGCGCCTCCACCGGCAACACCTCGGCCTCGGCCGCCGCCTACGCCACCCGCGCGGGCCTGCACTGCGCGGTGCTGATCCCGCAGGGCAAGATCGCCATGGGCAAGCTGGCGCAGGCGGTCATGCTGGGCGCGAAGATCATTCAGGTGGACGGCAACTTCGACGACTGCCTGGAGCTGGCTCGCAAGGTGACCGCGGAATTCCCGTCGGTCGGCCCGGTCAACTCGGTGAACCCGGCCCGTATCGAGGGTCAGAAGACCGCGGCCTTCGAAATCGCGGACGCCCTGGGCAAGGCTCCCGACGTGCACGTGCTCCCGGTCGGCAACGCGGGCAATATCACCGCGTACTGGAAGGGCTACAGCGAGTACTACGCCGACGGCGTCACCACCTCGCGCCCGCGCATGCTGGGCGTGCAGGCCGCCGGTGCGGCGCCGCTGGTCAACGGGGCTCCGGTCAAGGATCCCGAGACCATCGCCACCGCCATCCGGATCGGCGCGCCCGCGTCCTGGAACCAGGCCATGGCCGCCAAGGAAGAGTCCGGCGGCGCGTTCCGCGCGGCCACCGACGAGGAGATCCTGGCCGCGTACCGCCTGGTGGCGTCCAAGGAAGGCGTGTTCGTCGAACCCGCCTCGGCCGCTTCGGTCGCCGGTCTGCTGGCCGCCCGTAAGGAAGGCTGGCTCGATTCCGGCCTGAGGGTGGTCTGCACCGTCACCGGCAACGGCCTCAAGGATCCGGACAACGCCCTCGAGGGCATGCCCGAGGTCCAGCCCATCGCGGTCGATCCGATCGCCGTCGCACACGCACTCGAGCTGGCTCGACAGTGAACGCATCCGCTGGATCAAGAATGGCCCGGACGCTGCCCGCCGGGTTGTCGGTGACCGTCCGGGTCCCGGCGTCGAGCGCGAATCTCGGACCCGGATTCGATTCGCTGGCAATAGCTTTAGGACTTCACGACGAAATCGAGGTCACCACTGCCGACTCCGGATTGACGATCGAGATAGAGGGGGAGGGCCGCGACGAGGTGCCCAGGGACTCCTCCCATCTGGTTGTGCGGGCGGTTCGGCGGGGTTTGGCCGCGCACGCCACGGCCGCGGCGGGCCTGCACGTGCGGTGCCGCAACGTGATTCCCCATGGGCGGGGCCTCGGCTCTTCGGCCGCCGCCGTCGTCGGCGGACTGGCGGCGGGACAAGCGTTGTCGGCGCTGATCGATCCCTGTCCGGCCGGGTCTGATCCTGGTGATCTGGTGCGGCTGGCCGCCGAATTCGAGAACCATCCGGACAATGCGGCTGCCAGTGTGCTCGGCGGCACGGTGGTGGCGTGGGCCGAGGACACGCAGTCGGTCGAACCGTACTATCGCGCGATCCGGCTGCCGGTCGATCCGGCGGTGCGTCCCGTGGTGCTCATACCTCCGCATCATTCGTCGACCAGCGAAACACGGGGATTGCTACCGGAATTCGTTCCGCACCGCGACGCGGCGTTCACAGCGGGCCGGGCCGCCCTGACGGTGGCCGCGCTGACCTCCCGCCCCGACCTGCTGTTGTCCGCCACGGCGGACCGGCTGCATCAGGACTATCGGGCGTCGGCGTGGCCGTCGAGCATGAGATGGGTCGCCCGTCTGCGCGCGGCCGGCATCGCGGCCACCATCTCGGGTGCGGGACCAACGGTATTGGCGCTGTGTGTCGCGGAATTCCCGGCGGAATTTCACGAACGCGCCGCCGCCGAGGGGTTTCTCGTGGTCGAGCCCGGAATCGCAGACGGTCTGCAGGTGATCTGAAGGGTGATCGGGTTCAGAGTCCGCGCAGGACTCGCCCGGCCGATCGATACCGGTAGGCGACCTGTGAATGTTCATTGACCACCTGGTGGATCCGATCCACCAGGGCGGTCAGCCGCCTGGTCGAGCTAGCGACCTGCGTCTCCCACTCCAAGGCGCCGCCCCGCGCCCGGCTCGTCGCATCGATTTTCACCAGGGCCGATGCCAATTGCTGTGATGTCGACTCGAATTCGTGCCGGATGGCGACGAGCCGGTCGCGCAATTGCGCCGACTCGGTCATCGCGTTCTTCACCGTCTGGCGGGCGCGGTATGCGGCTTGGCGGCAAGCGGGTGCGCAATACACCTGCGGTCGGCCGGTCGGCGGTTGCACGTATCGATTCGCGCAGACGGCGCACACCGGAGCGACGGCTGCGTTCAACGCCGCGTGCGTAGCGGTCCGAGTCATGTGAGTTCTCCGTTCCCCAAACGGTTTCCGTGATCGGTTCGGGCTCCGGGAGTGATTCGAAGTCACGATCCGAAGCGCCGCAGTGTCAAACTAACAGAAGTCTGACACTGTGTCGAACTGTTGTCAGTCGAGGTGTCGAACAATATGCTGACTGATGCGAGCAATCGCGATCACCGGAGCGGATCCGGATCGACGAGCGAGTTGGGGGAAGGTCATCAGCGCTAGCGGCGTTCCCGCGCGAGTGCGCACCAGGGAGGTCGAGGACTCTCTCGGTGTCGCGCTCGTGACCCTCTTGGGGAATGGAATGTCCTTCTCCGACATCACGATCCAGCAGTTGGCCGATCTGGCGGGGATTTCCCGTCCCATGTTCTACTACTACTTCGACGACAAACACGATCTGCTCGCGCACACCTTCGCCGCGGCGGTCCCACTCGAGCTGCGCGCGAAACAGCAGCTCGGTGGCTGGGCCTCCGGGGCGGTGCAACTTCGAACGGCTCTGGTCGCCGTGGCGCACCTGATCGACCGGGATCGAGAGCTTTTCGCCGCGGCACTTCAGGTGTCCGGTCACCACGAGGCGATCTCTGCGGTGTTCCGATCGACCTGTGAAAGCATCCGCGCCATCCTCGCCGACCGGCTTCGTTCCATCCAGCTCGGTGACGGAGACCGCGGGGCGGACCCCGACCTGACCGCGATCGGGCTGACCATGTTCGTTCGCGGGATGGTCCGCCAACTCATTCTCGACGACGGCGACCCCGACACGGTCGCCGAACTCGTCGACGTGACCACCCTGGTCATGGGGCGAGTGCTGATCGGTACCCGCGCGGCCGAGTGAATTCCCTTATTCGCGTAGAACATAGGAGAAGGCAATGACGGACTTGCTACCCGTGGTGTTGGTACACGGCATCCGGCTCAGCGGGGGTGCCTGGCGGGTCGTGGCCGCGCAGTTGGAACGGCAGCGACCGGTGCTGGCGGTCGATCTGCCCGGACACGGAACGCGCCGGGGCGAACGGTTCACCCTGTCCGGAGCGTCGGAAACCGTCCTCGAGGGGATCGACCGGCTGGGCGGTCGCGCACTGGTGGTGGGGCACTCGCTCGGCGGCTATGTGAGCATCGCGGCGGCAGCGAACGCGCCCGAACGGATCGCAGGACTGGTGGTCGCCGGTGCGACCTGTGTCCCCAATCGGCTACTGACATCGCCGTTTTCGCTCATGCATCGCATGCTGTCGACGCAGCCCGATGGCGGCGAACGGATCAGCGGGCGGATCTTCGACGCGGCACTGCCCGGTGAGGTCGCCCGCGCGGTCAAGGACGGTGGAATCGCCACCGAGGTCATTCCCGACGTCGTTCACGAGTTGACCGCCTTCGATGTACTCGGCGCGTTGGCCGACTACCCAGGCCCGGTCTGGCTGGTCAATGGAGGGCACGACCATTTGCGATTGCACGAGCGGCGCTTCGCCGGCGCGTGCGCGCACGGCCGCTTGAACGTAGTTCCCGGTGCCGGACACTATCTGCCACTGACTCGTCCGCAAGAGTTTTCGCGCACCGTCTTGGATGCCGCCGCCGCCGCGGAGGCCTCGGCGCTGGAGTGAGCCGGGGACCAGCGGGACGTCGAAGCCGGCGGTCAGGGTTCCAGTCGTGGTGAAGTAGTGCACGTTGCCATCACAGGGCACCACCGGCGGAGGGGCCATCCGGAGTGGGAGCGGTGGTGTCACGGGACCTACCGTCGCGCTTTGACTGCTGCCGGGGACGGCATTGGCACCGAGCAGGACGGCGAACGTTCCAGCCCTCGAAGTAGCAGCGAGAGCTCACCTGCTGCGGTGAGTTCGGTTCTGCGGGGGTGATGGTGAGCGCCACCTTGGGGGCCTGTTTCGTGGGTTCTTCCGGACCGAAGATTTCGGTGCGGGGGGATCGCTGGGCGGCGGCGACACTGCCGCGCAAGGTGCACGAATCAGGCCGACGGGGGTGGGCTGCGTTGCTGACGACTCATTTCGACGATGCTCTCGCGAATGCTTTGAAGATCGCGGCGACCAGTCCGTCGTCGCACAATTGCCAGCCCTGGGCGCTTGTCCGCCTGGGGCCGGAGTCCTTGCTGCTGGCTTCGGACCGGGACCGGGAGCTGCGGACCTTGCCCGCTCACCACGCGGAAATGCGGGTCAGTTGCGGACTGTTTTGGCGGCTGTTGCATCTGGCGCTTGCGGCGCAGGGCTGGGTGGTCGAAACCGAGTCGATGCCCGAGCTGTCCGAGCTGCCGCCGACCTGGACTCCCTTGCGCGTGGCGCGGTTCCACTTCACCGGCGCCCCGGATGGACCTCTCGATGACTTGCGGTCGATAGCAGGGCGACGGCACACGAACCGGGGTCCGTACCGCGATCGGTCGGTGCCGTCCACCGTTCTCGGGGAACTCGGGATGCGGGGCGCGGTCGCCGAACCCCCAGTCCTCATTCGCCACCTGACCATCGAACGAGACCGAAACCTGTTCGCCGCCTTCGTGGCTCGTCACGGCGGCAAGGAATTCGCTCATCGGGCGGCCTGGCGGGAGGCGTATTCGTTCATCCGCCGCACCGAGACCGAAGCGCGGATTCGGGGCGACGGCTATGCCTTCACCACGTTGTTCGGGCCGCTGTCGGCGGGCAGTCTGCTGTTGCGCAGGGTGGTGCTCGCCCCGGCCGCCATGAGCGCCTTACGGCTGACCGGATTCCCGAGATTGCTGTCCGGAAAGCTCGCCGCGATCGTCCGGCGGTCGCCGGTCATCGTGTCCATGAGCCTGCCTGATTCCGCCGACCCGGAGTGGGATCTGGTGACGGCGGGCGGGGTGTTGCTGGACTACTGGCTGCGCGCAACGGCATTCGGGTTGGTGCTGCATCCGGTCAGCGTCGTGATCCAGCACGAGGATCTGCGTCGCGAGCTGCAGGCCGGCTTCGATCTGCCCGGCCGGGTCTTCTTCATCGCCCGCCTGGGCTATCCCGCCGAACGGTTCCCGTCGGCTCCGCGCCGCCCTGCGGCCGCCGCGCTGCGGCCGCTATGACCGGTATTCACCCGCGCCGGTGAACCCGCCCCCGCGGGGTGATGGTGATCTCCACCTTGGGTGGCTGTTTCGTGCGTGCTTCGGCATAGAAGATTCCTTATGCAAGGTGCAAGGGGAGATCGACAGGGGGGCGGCGGAACAGCCGCGTCCATTCACG
Organism: Nocardia yamanashiensis NBRC 100130; assembly: GCF_001613325.1. Lineage (GTDB taxonomy): Bacteria > Actinomycetota > Actinomycetes > Mycobacteriales > Mycobacteriaceae > Nocardia > Nocardia yamanashiensis. The sequence goes on from NZ_BDCD01000030.1 coordinate 15,491, forward strand.
AATCAGACCACTGGGGGAGTGCACGCATGCGTTCGACTTTCGTTTCGCACGTCCGTCGACAGGCCGAGGCGTACGGCGATACAAGGCATTACACCTTTCTGCGCGAGCAGCAGCGCGGGCTGGCCGAGGAAGCGGTCAGCTATCGCGAACTCGATCGAGATGCCCGGGCGGTGGCGGTCTGGCTGTCACAACGCCCGGAGGCGAGTCAGCCGGTACTGCTGTTGTATCCGCCCGGACTCGAGTTCCTGCGGGCCTTTCTCGGCTGCCTCTACGCGGGAGTCATCGCGGTACCGGCCCCGATCCCGCACGACACGCGCAGCATGGCGCGGGTAGCGGGCATACTCGCCGACACCGGCGCCGAACTGGTGCTCACCGTCGGCGCGTGCGCGGAGCCGCTCACCGCCTGGGCACGGGAAGCGGGTGTTCCGGTGGCGATCACGGCGACCGATACCGCCGAGCGTGCGGATGCCGACGCCTGGGCGATGCCCGAGATCGACAGCGACACAGTCGCTTTCCTGCAGTACACCTCCGGCTCCACCAGCGAGCCCAAGGGCGTGGTCGTCACCCACCGCAATCTGCTGCACAACGCGGACGTCACCAACGCGGTCCTCGACCTCACCGACGCCGATACCGGGGTGGGCTGGCTACCGCACTTTCACGACATGGGTTTGATCGGCATGCTGCTGCAGCCGCTCTACAGCGGCGGGAGCTTGGTGTTCATGTCACCGCTGACCTTCCTCAAGCGGCCCACGATCCTGCTCGACGCGATCCACCGCTATCGCGCCGCGGTGACGGTCGCACCGAACTTCGCCTACGAGTTGATCGCCCGGCGAGTGCGCGCGGAACAACTGGCCGCACTGGATCTCTCGTCGCTGCGGGTTGCCCTGGCCGGCGCCGAACCGATCCGGCCGCAGACCCTCGAGACCGTGATCGAGCGGCTGGGCCCGGCCGGATTCGCCGCCGAGACCTTCGTCGCCGCCTACGGTTTGGCCGAGGTGACGCTGGTCGCCTCGGCCAGCCGGGCCGGGCACCCGCTCACCACCGTGACCTTCGATCGGGCCGCGCTGGAAGATCGCCGACTGGTGCCGGCCGACGCCGGTATCCGCTTGGTCGGCAACGGGAAACCGGGACCGGGCCTCGAGATCCGGATCGTAGATCCAGGCAGCGGGCAGGCACAGCCCGACGGACACGTGGGAGAGATCTGGATCGCCGGACCCAGTGTGGCACAGGGCTATTGGAACCGGCCCGCGGACACCGCGGAGAAATTCGGCGCGCGCCTGGCCGCGCGAGGCCCGTACTTGCGCACCGGCGATCTCGGCGGCATCCACGCCGGGGAAGTCTTCGTCACCGGGCGGATCAAGGATCTGATCATCGTCAACGGCCGCAACCTTTACCCGAGCGATATCGAGGACGCCGTCCGCGCGTTGCATCCGGCGCTGGCCGATGCGATAGGCGCCGTGGTGGGTGTCGATACCGGCCGGCAGGAGCGGCTGGTGCTGATCCAAGGCGTGCGGACCGCCGCGCTGGGCGACTGCACCACCGCCGAACTGGCGGCCCGGATCCGCACCGCGGTAGCCGAGGCGTTCGAGCTGCCCGCGCCGAACGTGGTGCTGGTGGAGCACCGCAGCGTACATCGCACGACCAGCGGCAAGGTGCAGCGCAGCTCGATGCGATCGGCCTTCCTCGACAACACCCTCGACGCGGTCCTGCACGAAGAGATCGAACCGTCCGTGCGCCGGCTGCGCGCCGACGTGATCGCCTGATCCGGCCGACCGAAACCGAAAGGAGCACAACATGATGCGCCATCCCGCGATGATCCGCGAACAGCATTCGATCGTCACCTGGCTGGCCGGCCGGGTCGCCGCCTATCTCGATGCGCCCCCGCACGCCGTCGATCCCACCGTGCCGCTGGCTGAACTCGGCCTCGACTCGGCGTGCGCGGTGAGCCTGTGCGGCGAAATCGAGGACCGGTGGGAGTTGCAACTCGACGCCACCATCGTGTTCGACTACCCGACGATCGTCGACCTGGCCGGCTTCATCGCGGACGAGACCGCCGCAGACCGGGAGTCGGCCGCATGAGGGAGCCGGAGCTCACCACGCCGCGAGACCACGCACAACCCATCGCGATCGTCGGCCTCGACTGCCGCTTCCCGCAGGCGCCGGACGCGCACGCGCTGTGGCAGTTGCTGCTGGCCGGGACCGACGCCGTCACCGAAGTCCCCGAACAGCGCTGGCGGGCCGCGGACCTGCACGACCCGGCCGGCAGGCCCGGAACGGTCAATCACCGGAACGGCGGATTCCTCTCCGACGCCGACGCATTCGACCACGAGTTCTTCGGCATCACACCCCGCGAGGCGGCGTCCATGGACCCGCAACAGCGACTGCTGCTGCAGGCCGCCTGGCGGGCCTTCGAAGACGCCACGCTCGACCCCCGCCGTCAGGCCAAGTCCCGCACCGGTGTCTTCGTCGGCGTCATGGCCAACGAGTGGGCGGCCGTGCACATGCGCGACTACACCCGCATCACACCCCAGATCGGCACCGGGAACGGCTATTTCATGACCGCTAACCGGATCTCCTACCACCTCGACCTCAACGGCCCGAGCCTGGCGATCGACACCGCGTGCTCGTCCTCCCTGGTCGCGGTGCATCAGGCGTGTGCCGCGCTGGCGGCGGGCGAGTGCGATCAAGCGCTGGCGGCCGGGGTCAATATCGCGATCACGCCGGCCCTCAACGTCTTCTACACCCAGGCCGGCGTCGCGGCCACGGACGGGCGGTGCAAACCGTTCAGCGGCAAGGCCGACGGGATGGGCCGCGGTGAGGGCGTGGCGGTGCTGGTGCTGCGCCGGCTGGCCGACGCCCAGGCGGACGGGCTGCCGATCTACGCGGTGATCACCGGCAGCGCGGTGAACAACGACGGGCGCAGCAACGGCATCACCGCGCCCAATCGCTGGGCGCAGCAACAGGTCATCGCCGAGGCCTACCGGCGGGCCGGGGTGCCCGCCGCACAGGTCGCTTTCGTCGAGGCGCACGGCACGGGCACGGTGCTGGGCGACATGATCGAGGCCAAGGCGCTCGGCGCGGTGCACGCGGTGCCGCGGCCCCAACCGTGCGCGCTCGGATCGATCAAGGGCAACCTCGGCCACACCGAGGGCGCGGCCGGTATCGCCGGGCTGATCAAAGTGGCGCTGAGCCTGCGCCACCGCCTGGTGCCGCCCACCCGGTACGCCGCCGACGAGAATCCGCGGCTGCGGCTGGCCGAGCACGGCCTGCGGCTGCTCGACGCGCCGATGCCGCTGCCGCAGGGCCTGGTTCACGGCGCTGTCAGCAGCTTCGGCATGGGCGGCACCAATGCGCACATGCTGCTGTCCAGCGCACCGGAGACCTCGATTCCGGCGGTGACCGATGGCGGCGGCGTGCTCACCGTCTCCTCGAACGACCGGGATGGGTTGCGGCGCAATGCCGCCCAGCTCGCCGCGCGCATCGGCGACGACCCCGCCGCGTTGAACCGGCTGTGCTGGTCCAGCAATCTGGCGCGGTCGTCGGGCCGGTACCGGCTGGGCGTGGCGGTCGCCGACCGCGCGCACGCGGTGTCGGCACTGCACGCCGCAGCCAACGGCGAGGACGTCGATTGCGGTGTCGCGCAGCCGTTGTCGATCGGATGGTTGTTCGCCGGTCAGGGCGCACAGTATCGGGGGATGTCGCGGGCGCTCTACGAGCGCAGTCCGGCGTACCGGGCGGCGCTGGCGGCGGTGGACGCGCACCTGACCCCGCACCTGGGGTCGTCGGTGACCGAATTGCTGCTCGGCGACGGCGAACTCGTGGATCGCACCGACTTCGCGCAGCCGGCGATCTTCGCCGTCGAGTACGCGCTGGCCCGCGTGCTCTCCGAGCTCGGCGTCGAGCCGGCGTGGTTGCTGGGCCACAGCGTCGGCGAATACGCGGCCGCCACGTTCGCCGGTGTGCTGAGCGTGGAGGATGCGTGCCGGCTGATCTGCGCGCGCGGGCGGCTCATGCAACAGCTGCCCGGCGCGGGATCGATGCTGGCGGTGCGTGGTACGGCGGAGGAAGTGGGTGCGCTGATCGCCACCGAGTCCGCAGTGGCCATGGCCGCGGTGAACGGCCCGGGCGAGGTGGTGATTTCCGGTGCCGCCGACGCCGTGGGCCGGATCGGGGCACAGCTCACCGACCGCGGGATCACGGTGCGGTCGCTGCCGGTCTCGCACGCATTCCACTCGCCGCTGATGCAGCCGATGCTCGAGACCTTCGCCGAGGTGGCCGCCGAATGCCGGTACCACCAACCCGAGATCCCGATCTATTCGACCGTCCGCGGGCGCCTGCTCGAGCCCGGCGAACCGATGGACGCCGCCTACTGGGTGGAACACGTCCACGCCACGGTGCGCTTCGCCGACGCGGCGGCGGCCGCGATGCGGGCCGAGCCCACCCATCTGATCGAAGTGAGCCCGCGGCGCGTGCTGGTTCCGATGATCGCCCGGGCACACGGGATCGACCGGCCGGTGCCGGCGCCCTGCCCCGGACCGGAGGCGACCGGCGACGAGCCGGCCGCGACCATTGCGGCGCTGTACCGCGACGGGCTGAACCCGAACTGGGATGTCCTCTACGACGACGCGGCCCGGGTGCGCCACCGGCTCGGCGGTCACGAATTCTCCACCGCCACCCGCTTCTGGACCGAACACGACACACCCACTCCCGAGCTCGAAACTCCCGCAACCCCACCGACCACGGAAGGCGTCATGAACGAGCTGATCGCACTCTTTCGGGAACAAGCCGCGGTCCTCACCGCCGTGGCCGCAGGCAGCTCGGCCCCCACGCACATCCCGTCCGCCCAGTCCCCGGACCGGCAACCGGATGCGCACGCGCCGCAACGAGCCGACGTCGCCGAGGCGGTGCGCGCGGAGGCGGCCCGGGTCAGCGGATTCCCCGCCGGCAAACTCGCGAGCGGCCAAACCCTCTCCGGCGACCTGGGATTCGACTCGATCATGATCGCCGATCTGCTCAACGCCCTCGGCCGCAAGTTTCCGGGACTGGTCGTCGAACCCGAGTGGTACACGCCTGCAACAACTCTCGGCGATGTGATCGCACTCGTACCGGGTCAGGAACCGGTCGTCCCGGAACCGCGACCGGCCGCTCTCGAACCGGTCGCGCACCCCCGCCCGGCTGTCGAAGCCCAGGACCGCATCGAGGACTTTCCCGAGGTCCAGGCGATCGCCGAGCGCATCGCGCTGGCCGAACAGCTCGGCATGAGCAACCCGTACTTCCTCGTCAACGACGGCATCAGCCGGGACACCTCGACGATCGACGGCGAGCAGGTGCTGACCTTCTCCAGCTACAACTACCTCGGTCTGTCCGGACATCCCGCGGTCGTGTCGGCCGTGCAGGACGCGGTGGCCCGCTACGGCAGCTCCTGCTCGGCCAGCCGAATGCTGTCGGGCGAGAAGCCGATTCATACCGAACTCGAGCGTGAACTGGCCGCTCTGCTGGGCACCGAGGACGCGATCACGCTGGTCAGCGGTCATGCCACCAATGTCACCGTGATCGGGCACCTGGTCGGGGAGGGCGACCTGATCATCCACGACAGCCTGGCCCACGACAGTATCGTGCAGGGCTGCAAGCTTTCCGGCGCCACCCGGCGGCCCTTCCCGCACAACGATCACGCCGCGCTCGACCGGATCCTCACCGATATCCGCCACCAGTACCGCCGTGTGCTCATCGTGATCGAGGGCATCTACAGCCAGGACGGTGACATCCCGGATCTGCCCGCGATCATCGCGGTGAAGAAGCGACACCGGGCGCTGCTCATGATCGACGAGGCGCACAGCATCGGCGTCCTCGGCGCGACCGGCGCGGGCATCGGCGAGCATTTCGGCGTGGATCGCGGCGAGGTGGAACTGTGGTCGGGCACGATGTCCAAGGCGCTGGCCGGCTGCGGCGGCTACGTGGCGGGCAGTGCCGCGCTCATCCGATACCTCAAATACACCACGCCCGGGTTCATCTACAGCGTCGGCATCACCCCCTCGAACGCGGCGGCCTCCCTCGCGGCGCTGCGGCAACTGCGTGGGCGGCCCGAACTGCTCGAACAGCTGCGGGACCGGTCGGAGCTGTTCCTGAAGCTGGCCAAGGAGATCGGCATCGACACCGGCGACAGCTTCGCCACGCCGGTGATCCCCTGCATCGTCGGCGATTCGATGAAGACCCTCGCACTGTCGTCGGCGTTGCTGCGACGCGGAATCAACGTCAACCCGATCTTGTATCCGGCCGTGCCCGAAGAGAAAGCCCGGCTGCGATTCTTCGTCACGGCCTGCCACACCGAAGACCAGATCCGGCAGACAGTGCGGGTGCTCGCTGAGGAAATGGCGGCGCTGCGATGACCCGGTACCTGGATCGGGCGGTGAGCGAACCCGGCCTGCGGCTGTTCTGCTTCCACCACGCGGGCGGCGGCGCTTCGTTGTTCCGCGGGTGGCAGCAGGCGCTGCACCCGCACGCGACGGTCTGGCCGGTGCTGCTGCCCGGCCGGGAGCGGCGCGCCGCGGAACCCTGCCGCACCGATATGGCGGAACTGGTCGCGGACCTCGACGACCAGCTCGACGAGTACCTCACCGGACCGCATCTGTTCTTCGGGCACAGTATGGGGGCCGAGATCGCCTACCGGTTGGCCTGCCGCCGCCACCGCGCCGGACGTACCGTGCCCCGCGCGCTGCTGGTATCCGGTTGTGCCGCACCGACATTGCCGCTGGCGCTACCGCTGACCGGCGAACTCGACGACGCGGCACTGGTCCGGCTGCTCACCGATCTCGGCGGCATGCCGGCGCAACTCCTGGAATGCTCCCCGCTGCTGGCCGCGATGCTTCCGGTGCTCCGTGACGACCTGCGGCTGTGCGCCGGTGACCGCGACAGCGCCGGACCGGCGCTACCGTGCCCGATCCACATCTTCGGCGGCGACGCCGACCCGATGGTCGATGAATTCGACCTGGCGGCCTGGCGCGGGCACACCATCGGTCACAGCACGGTGCGGACCTTTCCTGGCGGTCATTTCTACCTCGTGGAGAGCGGCGATGAACTGTTCGGTCACCTGCGGCCGCTGCTGCGCCGTTATGCCCGGGCGGAAGCGGGCCTGCCATGCTGAGGCGTCTGGCTCTCCTCGTCGTCGCGCATCCCAAACTGTTGCTGGCAGTTACCGTCTCGTTTCTCGCGCTCGCCGGGGTGATCGGTTCCGGGGTTTCCGAGCGTCTGCAGGTCGGCGGCTTCGATGACGTGCACTCGGAGTCCGCGCGGGTGCAGGGCATCCTCGATACCCGGTTCGGGGGCTCACCCGATCTGGTGCTGCAGGTGACCGCGCGCAGCGGCGACGTCGACGATCCGGCGGTGGCGACCGCGGTAGGGCAAGTGGTGCAACGCTTCGCCTCCGAGCCGGTGACGGTGATCGGTTCGTATTGGCCCACCGGCGCGAGCACCGAATCCGGTACGGGTTCAAGGGAGTTGCGCAGCACGGACGGCCGTTCGGGACTGATCTTGCTGCACCCCAACGGCGGTCCGGATACCGCGGCTCGGGTGACGAGCGAGATCGTGGACCAGCTGCCCGCCGACGACCCGGTGATCCAGGTCCGGGCCGGCGGCAAGCTCGGCGTGACCAACGATATCGACAACCGCGTGCACCGGGATCTCGTTGTCTCCGAATCGATCGCGGTGCCGGCGACCCTGCTGTTGCTGATCGTGGTGTTCGGCGGCGTGGTGGCGGCGCTGCTGCCGCTGACAGTCGGCCTCGTCTCGATCCTGTCCACCACACTCGTGCTGTTCTGGCTGGCCCACGTAACCGACGTGTCGGTGTACGCGCTCACCGTCGCCACCGCGTTCGGGCTCGGACTGGCGATCGACTTCGGCCTGCTGATGGTGTCGCGATTTCGCGAGGAGCGCCACCGCGGCCACGAACCCGGGGCGGCCGTCGTGGAGACGGTCGCCACGGCCGGGCGCACCATCGCGTTCAGCGCGGCCACGGTCACCGTCGCGATGTCGGGAATGCTGGTGTTCCCCACCGCCTTCCTGCGGTCGGTCGGCATCGCCGCGATCGTGGTGGTGCTGCTGGCAGCCCTGGGCGCGATCGTCGTGCTACCCGCACTGATGAGTCTGCTCGGCGCACGGGTCGACGCGCTGGGACTGCCCCGGCGGCAGGATCGGCTGGCCCAGCCATCGCCGTTGTGGCGGGGCATCGCGGCGGCGGTGACCCGCCGGCCGCTGCGGGCGGCGCTGAGCGTGATCGTACTGCTGTTGCTGATGGGCATCCCGTTCACGCACGCGCAGCTCGCGACCTCCGATGAACGCGCCCTGCCGGCCGACTCCACTGCCCGGCAGGTCACCACCTCGATCCGCGAGAGCTACCCGACCGACATCGCCGACGCGGTGACGGTGCTGTCCGAAAACGACCCGCAGACGCTCGAACCCTTGGCCCGCCAGATCTCGGCCATGCCCGGCGTCGTGCAGGTCGACGGTGCGTTCGGGCGGTACGCGGACGGCGCACTGCTGGCCGGGCCGGGGGCGGCAGCCGCCGGATTCACCTCGGAGACAGCCGGATTCATGCGCGTGCAGCTGTCGGCGGGTGCCCAGACGCCGACGGCGCAAGACCTGGTGCGCGCGATTCGAGCGCTACCGGGTGAGCACGAGGTGGGCGGGCCGACAGCGTCGCTGATCGACAGCCGCACCGCCATCACCGGGCGCCTGCCACTGGCGCTGGCCATCATGGCGGCGGCCACGCTGGTGCTGCTGTTCCTGTTCACCGGCAGCATCGTGGTGCCGATCAAGGCGCTGGTGCTGAACCTCTTCATGCTCTCGGCGGTACTGGGCGCCATGGTCTGGGTATTCCAGGACGGTCATCTCTCGGGCGTCCTCGGCTTCACACCCGCCCCGCTGAACATCGCGATGGTGGTGCTGTTGTGCTGCACCGCATTCAGTCTGTCGGTGGACTACGAGATTTTCCTGCTCGGCCGCATCAAAGAGGCGCACGATGCCGGCGCCGCCACCACCGAGGCCACCATCGAAGGCCTGAGCCGGGTCGGACGCCTGGTCAGCAGCGCGGCAGCCCTGCTCGCCGTGACCCTGCTGTCGTTCGCCACCGGCCTGTCGTTCATGAAAATGTTCGGCATCGGCACCGCGCTGGCCGTCCTGATCGACGCCACCCTGATCCGCGGCGTCCTGGTCCCGGCGTTCATGCGCATCGCCGGCGACCTGAACTGGTGGGCGCCAAAACCATTGCGCCGCCTGCACGCCCGCATCGGCTTGCACGAGTCGTCCACTCCACGCCCGCCGCTGCCGGTGACAACAGGGGCCGGCGATCGCGTCGCCGGAGTTCACCAGGATGCCGCCCCATGACCTCGCCGTCCCGCGCGACCAGCTGACTCTCCGACTCGGACATGGATTCCGGCCATTGGGGACCGGCTGTCGAAAGCCGTTGTGTCATCTCGAAATATCGCGGGGTCACTCCAGGAGCAGATCGAGGTATTTCGCCGGGTTGTCGAGGAAGGTGCGAGTGACTCGGTAGTGCTCGGTGTCCTCGTATTCGACCAGCTCGCAGCCGTTTTCGCCGATCTGGTAGATCCAGGCATCCGGATAGGCCATCAGGATGGGGGAGTGGGTGGCGATCAGGAACTGGGAACGCGCGTTCACCAGTTCGTGCAGGCGAGCGATCATGGCAAGCTGGCGGCTGGGGGACAGCGCTGCTTCGGGTTCGTCGAGCACATAGAAACCGTGCCCGCCGAACCGGTGCATCAACAGCGCGAAGAACGACTCCCCGTGTGATTGTTCGTGCAGCGAAACGCCGCCGTAGGAGTCGATCACCGGCGGTCCGGGCGCGGGTTCGCGGTCCAGGACCTCGATATTGGTGGCGACATTGAAGAAGCTCTCGGCGCGCAGGAAGAACCCGTCCCGCGGCCGGTGAATCGACTTCACCAGCCGCAGATGCTCGTTGAGTTGCGAATGCGAGCTGCGCGTTGCGAAGTTGAAGTTCTTCGTACCGCCTTCGGGGTTGAAGCCCCACGCGGTGGCGATGGCCTCCAGCAGCGTCGACTTCCCGCTGCCGTTCTCGCCGACGATGAAGGTCACCCGCGGATGCAACTCCAGCTCGGCGAGCCCCCGCACGGCCGGCAGCGAGAACGGATACTCATCGAAAGACGGCACGCCGCGCTGGTCCAGCACCGCCCGCCGGACATAAGGCGCGCTCACCGGCGCGCGTCCTTGCTCACCGGATACGCGAAGTCCATCGCGCCAGTCTGCCCGGACCACCTGAGAGCAGGCTGCGCGGCATATGAGAGAACCGGCTGCACCGTGCCAGGCCCCCGGCTCGAACGTCCTCCCGCATCGCAGGGCTGCAACGCTACTTCTGTGCGCCCACGTAGGTGACCATGCCGATATGCCGAGTCGTGGTGATGGTCAGCCCATTTCGGGTCAGCGCCGCCGCAAGCTGTGCACGACCGACGAAAGTGACACCCGAGACCGCCCGCACGACATTCGAGCTGCGCACGACCATGCCCAGCGGCCCCGGCCCCGCCGTCGGCGCCATGATCGCGATATGCCCGCCGGGCCGCACCACGCGGGCGAGTTCGCTCACCGCGCGCAGCGGATCGGGCATCAGGAACAGGGCGAGGAAGCAGCTCGCGGAGTCGAAAGTACCGTCAGCGAAAGGCAATTCGAGCGCGTCACCGCGCAGATAAGCCACATTCGGACTGCGTGAACCTGCCACGGCCTGCGCCAGCATGGTGGGCGACAGGTCCAAACCCACCGCCAGCCCGTCGGAGCCGACCACCTCTGCGAACCAGTCGGTGAAATTGCCGGGGCCGCAAGCGACATCGAGTACTTTGTCGCCGACTCTGAGATCCAGCAGATCGCGAGCGAGAGCGCGTTCGGAAGCCACCGACCGCCCCAGCATCAGCCGCGTGCCCAGGGCCCGCCACGGCCGATAGATCAGCGGATAGAACGTCGATTGCATGACGCTCTGGCCGATTCCGGACGCCCGATTCTCGGTGCCCAGCAGATTCACATAGCCGGCCGAGATATCGAAGTCGCCGGTGATGTGCGCGCGATCGCGATCGATCAGCTTCGTCAGCTTCTGGACGGCGTGCGCCGGTTGACGGTGTGTGGTGTGCGGCATGAGACCTCCTTGTCCCCTCGACACTGTATATCGTCTCAGACAGCTCTGCGCGCTGGTGTCTGCGACGTGCGGTGTCCCCGGGTTACCACTCTTCAGTCGTGGCTGGTTGCGCGGCGGTATTGGATTGCCCACCAGATCTGGAGGGCGGTGCCGGCCGAGCGGAGATTGGTGGCGGTGAGTTCTTCGAAGCGGGACAGGCGGTAGCGGACGGTGTTGGGGTGGACGACGAGGCGGTCGGCGGTGGTGTCTACGCGCATGCCGGTGTCGAGGAAGCAGGCGGTGGTGGCGATGAGGGTTTGGGCGGTTTCGGTGTGGCCCAGGGGGTCGAGGTAGCGGCGGGCCAGTTCGGCGCCCAGGTCGGTGTCGGCGGCGATGGCGGGGAGGAGGCCGACGTGGTCGAGGTCCAGGGGGCCGGGGAGGTCGAAGAGTTGGGCGGTGGTGAGGATGCGGGTGGCGAGGCGGAAGGAGCGGTCGAGGTCGGCGAGGCGGGTTGGTGGGCCGTAGGCGATGGGGGTGGGGGTTTCGGTGCGTCTGGTGATTTCCACAAAGCCTGCGAGGTCGCCGTCGATGGTGGTGGTGAAGGGGCGGGACGGCTGTACCGATCGCTTTTTGCGTTGTGACACAACAGGTGTCGGTTCATCGGCCGGGATTCGGGCGCGGTAGGCGCAATACTCGCCTTCGGGGTCGAGTTCGAATTGCTGGGCTCGAACCTGGAGATCGGCGGGACTGAGCGTGCCGAGCAGCAGCGCGCGGGTGAAGTCCGCACGGAACTGTTCGTCATTGCGTGCCAGGGCGATTTCCACGTCGCGGTGCCCGGCGCTGTAGGCGATGGTGGCTTGGTCGACGAGGTCGAGCAGGTCGGTGGTCATGTCGAGCAGGAGCCGGTCGGCGGTCTTGGCGGCGCGGGCCGCCGCGGTGAGTTCGGCGAGTATCTCGCGTATGGCGATGCGCCAGCCGTTCTGGATTTCGGCGAGTGAAATGCCCTGGTGTGCTCTGGTTTCCCCGAAATCCCGGATGGCGGCGAGGTCGTCGGGAGTGAGGGGGTGCGCGTCGAGCAGGGCGTGGGCGAGGCGAGTCAGGATCGTCTCGGTGCTGCGCGCGATGGTGACGGCGGACAGCTCGGCATAGCCGGGCATCTCGGCGCGGGCGCGGGCGACGACCCGGGCGGTCACCTCGGGGAGCCGGTCCAGTACCCGGCCGATCATCCGCTGTTTCGCGGTGGGGCGGTGCGCGCTCATGGTGTGCCGACAGTACGTGCGGGGGATTGGAGAAATCAACAAGATCCGGCGGGGGAGTTCGACGCTGTTTCCATGGCGCAGGTCACACCGGCCCGCGAATACTCATGACACCGACCACCGTTGTTCGACGAAGGATTCTCGATGTACCTGACGCAGGGGTTGCACCGCGCCGCCCAGCAGAACCCCGACGGCGTGATGACCATCTGCGGCGAACGCAGCCGCACCAACCGGGAAGTGTTCGACCGGGTGAGCCGGTTGGCCGGCGCGCTGCGCGGGCTCGGCGTGGGCGCGGGGGATCGGGTGGCGATGCTGTCGCTGAACTCCGACCGCTTCCACGAATACCTCCTCGCGGTGCCGTGGGCCGATGCGGTGCTCAACCCGGTCAACATTCGCTGGAGCGCGCCCGAAATCGCCTACAGTCTGGCCGATTCCGACAGCCGCGTGCTCCTGGTGGATGATGTGTTCGCGGCCGTGGTGCCCGCGCTGCGCGAGCACTTCCCGGGACTGGCCACGGTGATCCACTGCGGCGACGGCCCGACGCCCGAAGGCATGGAGTCCTACGAGGCGCTGATCGCGGCAGCCGACCCGGTCGAAGATGCCCGGCGCGGCGGCGATTCGCTCGCGGGAATCTTCTACACCGGCGGTACCACCGGATTCCCCAAGGGCGTCATGCTCAGCCACGCCAACCTGGCGACCTCGGCGCTCGGCGGTGTCGCGACCGGATACCTGATGGCGCCGGGCGCGGTGTTCCTGCACGCCGCCCCCATGTTCCATCTGGCGGATCTGGCCGGTTGGCTGGGCGTGCTCATGATGGGCGGCACGCACGTGATGATCCCCGCCTTCGACCCGGTCGCGACCCTGAATGCGATTGAGCAGCACCGGGTTTCCTCCAGCGTGCTGGTGCCGGTGATGATCCAGCTGCTGGTCGATCATCCGCGCGCCGGCGAATTCGACCTGTCCAGCCTCGAACACGTCATGTACGGCGCGTCACCGATCGCCGAGGCGGTGCTGCAGCGCGCCATGCGCTTGTTCCCGCACGCCGGGTTCGTGCAGGCGTACGGCCAGACCGAGGCCGCGCCGATCATCACTCTGCTCGGCCCGGGCGACCATCGCGAGGGACGCCTGCGTGCGGCCGGAAAAGCAGCGCCGCACAGCGAGATCCGAATCCTCGACCCGGACGGCCACACCGTGCCGAACGGTACGGTCGGCGAGGTCGTGACACGCGGCGGCCACGTGATGCTCGGCTACTGGAACAAGCCCGAGGAGACCGCCGCGACACTGCGCGCGGGCTGGCTGCACACCGGGGACGGCGGCTTCCTCGACGACGAGGGCTACCTGTACATCGTGGACCGGCTCAAGGACATGATCGTGTCCGGCGGTGAGAACGTCTACTCCGCCGAAGTGGAGAACGCCCTGGCCGCCCATCCGGCGATCGCCGCCGTCGCGGTCATCGGCGTGCCCGACGCGGAATGGGGCGAACGGGTGCACGCGGTCGTCACCTGCGTCCCCGGGCAGACTGTGACCCTGGACGAGGCGCGCGAGCACACCAGACAGCTCATCGCCGCCTACAAAGCGCCCCGCAGTCTCGAAATCCTCGACGCCATGCCCGTGTCGGGCGCCGGGAAGATCCTCAAACGCGAGCTGCGAGACAAGCATTGGGGTGCACACGCGCGCCTGGTCAATTGACCTCGGCCACCAGGTTCGGGGGGATCGGGACGGTGTGATCTGCTGAGGGAATGGATGCTGGTTCGCCGTCCCGGCCCTCACCTGCGGATCTGGCCGCGGCGCAGGACAAGACCATTCCCGATGTGATCGGTCCCGGCCTGCGCGTGCTGTTCTGCGGCATCAACCCGGGCCTGTGGTCCGGGGCCACCGGACAGCATTTCGCGCGTCCGGGCAACCGGTTCTGGCCCGCCCTGCACAGATCCGGCTTCACGCCCCGCCAACTGCGCCCCGACGAACAGCGGGAGATGCTCGAGCTGGGCCTGGGCATCACCAATGTGGCCGCACGCACGACCGCCAAAGCCGATCAGCTGACCGCGGAGGAACTGCGCACCGGAGGACGCGCCCTGGTCGAACGCGTCGAGCAATACCAGCCCCGGGTGCTGGCCGTACTCGGAATCGGCGCCTACCGCACGGCCTTCGGTCGCCCGCGCACCACGATCGGCCCCCAGCCCGAGCGGATCGGCGACACCGCGATCTGGGTGCTGCCCAACCCCAGCGGGCTCAACGCCCACTACACCCTCGATGCCCTCGCCTCGGAATTCCGCGTCCTGCGCGAGGCGCTCGAGGCGGGTTCGATCTGATCCCGGCTCGATCCCGCCCGTACGGCCGACCCGCCGCTACCGGATCGCAGCGCCCCGCAGCGGTAACGTCTGACAGGTACCCGAGCGTTGACATGGCTCGTAAGGAGCGGGCAGTGCGAAAACTGTTGTGGGCGTTGGAACTGATCCTCGCGATCCTCGGCGTCATCTGGCTGACGCTGTTCCTGCGCGACGAGCCGGTGACCGCGCCGCTGCTCGCCTGGAACATCGTCGCGGTCGGCTACATGGCCGCGGGCTGGACGGTCCTGCGCCGCGAACTGCCCTCACAGCCCGTGGACGATATCGCCGAACTGAGCAGTCCCCGCTGGTACACCCAGTTCTTCGCGGTCCTGGTCAGCTGTTTCGGACTGGCCGGCGGACTCATCGTCGGCACCGTCCGCGACGACGTACACGCCGACGGTCTCCTGCAAGGCTTGGCCGCAGCGACGATCGTGCTGTCGTGGTTCCTGCTGCACTCCGCGTTCGCCCAGATCTACGCGCGCGAGAACACCGCCGAAGGCGGCCTGGACTTCCCGAACTGTCCGCTGCCCCAGTTCACCGAGTTCTTCTACTTCGCGATCACCATCGGCACCTCGTTCGCCGTCTCCGACGTCACCGTCACCACCCGCTCCATGCGCCGGCGAGTCATGGTGCACAGCATCGTCAGCTTCTTCTTCAACGCCGCACTGATCGCGATCGCCATCGACTGGATCAAGAGCTGATTCGTCGCCCGGCGCAGGACGCCCGCTCGGTGTGATCGCGTGTGCTATTGCCGCTGGCGGGTGTGGGTGGGCAGGACCGCCCACACGACCTTGCCCGTGGGTCGGCGGGGTGAGCAGCCCCACCGGCGCGCCAGCCGGCTCACCGTGTGCAGGCCCAAATGCCTTGGAATGGCATGCACCCCGGGCCTGCGGGTGCCGTCGGCGGCGGGTTCGCGCAGTACCGCCTCGCGCGGGTCCTCATCTTCCACGGCAATGGCGAACAACCCGTTGTACAGCTCCAGCCGCACGATCAGATCGGCATCGCCGCGACTGTGCAGGCAGGCGTTCTCGACGAATTCGGTGACGATCAAATGAGCATCGACCTGCACCTCCGGCGTGCCCCAGCGCTCACAGATCTCGGTGACGAACCGGCGGGAGTCCTGCCCGGCGCTGGGCCGGCGGGCGACGGTGAGGTGGGTGCGGCGTCGCCGCGGGTCATCCACGGCGGCGATGGCGTCGGGCACGCCGGAGTACACGGCTATGAACCGGCTGATCGCGCTGGCGTGCAAGCATTCTCGCACCCGGGTGGACTCCGACGCGATCATGATCGGGACGGCCGGCCAGTCCTCAACCCTCATCCAGGCGCGGCTGAACGCGATCAACAGGGTCTCGGAGGCAATGTGCAAATCGTCGATGACGACGATGACCGCGCGGGGACCTTCGACGGTGAATTTCACCAGATCATCGGTGAAGCGCCGGTAGCTGCTGGTGTCGAGGCGGCCGTGCGCGGTGACGACCGCGCACCCGTCGTTGTCGGCGTGGCTCCATCGGACCTCGGTGTCCACGGATTCACTCATTTCCCCGCAGCGCTCCTTTCGCCTGGGATAGCCGCGGCAACCGTTTGCCAGGTCTGCGCAGCGCGGGTCGATCAACAATTCGCGAAGCCGGCCTCCAGCCTACTCGCGACGCGCACCCGGCCGAATCCGAAACACCCGCCATAAATCGGTTCCGACATGGGTATCGACGGAATTCGTAATCCAAATCAATTGCAGCGCTTCGTTTTCGATCGGCAACTCCGGGTAGTGCGAGGGACGGTGCATCGTTGCGCCGACCAATCGAACCCTGACGAAGGACGAGATACCCATGAGCACACGCGACACCACAACCCTGCTGACGCAGCTGCGGGCGGTCCGCGATCTGACCAATACCGAGATTCAGATCGCCGAGACCCGGATCGCCCAGGCGCGGACGGAGGCGGTGCGCCGCGAGCTGTCCGAGAACGCCGAGAACGGCCGCGCCCGCGTCGAGGCCATCGAATCCGCCATTCGCGAGCTGGGCGGCGTGCCGGCGGTGGTCGGCCCGTTCCTGGGCCGCGTCCTGGCTATGTTCAAGGCGCTGGGCGAACAGACCAGGCCTTTCGAGGAAGCGCTGCTGGGCGACCTGTCGCTCGAGCATCAGCTGCTCGACCGGTCCCGCTATATCAAGGCCCTCGCCGAGGACGCGAAGCTCTCCAGCGTCGTCACCTTGGCCGACGGACTGATCAAGGCGCACACCGCGACGGTGAACTGGCTGACCACGGTGCTGGCCGAAGACGCCCTGGGCGGCCCGGCGGCCTTGCGCCGTACCCCGCTGCAGGTCGCGACCGGAACGGCCATGAAGGTGGCCAATATTCCGGCCTCCTTGTCCGCACGCGGCATCGATCGGGTGCTCGACACCTTCCGGTCCGCGCCGCCGGCGTTGGAAGACCTGCTGGCGCGCGGCGCGCACGCCAGGGAGGTCGCGGCCAAGACCTTCAGCGCCTCCCGTGACGCCGCCCTGCAGACGGCCGAGCAGGTCGCCCGCCGGGAAGGAGCCGCCGGTACCGCCGATGCGCTGCGCTCGGTGCGCACCGCGACCGGGGTGCTCGAGCCCGGCGAACTGCCGATCCGCGATTACGACGACCTCAACGTCTCCCAGACCGTCGCGGCCGTCAAGGAATTGGGTTCGCCCTCCGAATTGCGTGCGGTGCTCGCCTACGAGGAGGCGCACAAGAACCGGCAGGGCGTCGTGTCGGCCACACAGACCCGTCTCGCCACGATCGCTCCGGAGCTGACCGGTCTGAACTGACCTGCGGCGCAATGAGATCGACCGACGGACCCCGCCCGTCCGGGAACGCGGCCAGTCCGGCCCGTTCCCGGCGGGCGTCGGCCCGGCCGGTCCGCTGTTTCGGACCGTCTGCCCGAGCCCGGACCACCGAAACGTGAACGGCGCGGCGAGAATTCGGTCAGCCAGACTGCTGACGACCGGTGATGATCGCGGCCAAGCGGCGCAACGATTCCCGGTTGCGCGGCAGGAGCATCGCATCCTGCAGCAACCCCGGCATCAGTGCGACCGGCCCGCGGTGCGCACGTTCGGCGATCCGTATCGTGGTGTGGCCCGCAGACTCCTCGTCCAGCGTCAACCAGATGCGAGCCGTGCCCGCGGGCCACACGGCGGCCTCCAATTCGATGCTGCGCGGCGGATCCACCGCGACCACCGTCGTCGAGTCCTCGACCGTCAACGGCCACAACCCCACGCTGTGATGGATGCGAGTGCCGACTCGCGGCCAGCCCTCGTCCACCCCGCGAATATGCGAGGCCCCCACCACCCATAACGCAAACAGCCAGCCGTCGGCTATCACCTCGAACGCCTGCTCGATCGGCACCGGTACCGTGATCTGCGGTTCAGCGACCATCACATCGTCCTCTCGCCGACACGGCTGTTGCTGGCCGGTCTCGATTCGTTTGCTGGCGTAGTTCCCAGGGTGCCACGGGGCGGTCAGCGGTCCGCCTCGCAGCACGGCGCCGCCCATACCGTCGGCTTACCCATTAGTTGTCGATCCACCGGCTATCCCGCGGCGGGGCGCGGGTGGGGTGGGTGGCCACCCTCGACCTCGGCTCGGTGGGGTCACGCGGTTTTCTCTGGCTCGACCGGAGGCAGGAGAAGGCCGGATTCCCATGCGCGATCGATCAGTTGGACGACATCGATGCGGGTCAGCTGGGTGAGTTGGGGATCGGTGAACACCGTATTCGTATGGTCGGCAACCTGAATCGACACCAGCCGCGCGATCGGCGCCACCAGTACGGCGGCGCGGCCGAGCAGATCGATGCCCCGCACACGCACCGCTACGTCGGCGGGGCGGACCGGATGCAGGCGCACCAGTAGGGCGCAGGGGTGGCTGAGAACCAGGTCCAACTCGGTGCGCAAGTCGACCCCGGCGACGAACCGCGCCTCGAGTTTGCCGAGCCCGGCGTCGATTCGCAGGAGCAGTGGGATCCGCAGTATCAGCCGGCAATGGTCGTTCGGATCGGGTTCGACCATGGCGTGATCGGTCCGCCCGGCCGCCCGCGCGGTCAGCAATCCGGCGGGCCCGAAGCCGATCGGACCGATGTCGAGCCGATCCCGCACCACAGCGGTCACGACGGCGCCGATGCGTTCCGGGCTGGCGGCCGCGCGCAGGATCTCGTCTGCGAATTCCAGGCGCGACAACGATTTCCGGGCCATCTCATTGCCGGTCGGTGTGCAGGTGTCGGCCATGAGGCGGTGTCCTTTCGACTGACCCGAACACCGAGCAGGCATCGGATAGTCCTCGCGTACCCCGCGGTCGCGATACCAATCGAGCGCACCCCCGGGGCGTGTCGCGGTCAGGGCCGCCGGAGGCGCGACGGGACGTCCGGCGCGGGAGATGCGCGTACATGGGCGCTGACAGGGACAATTCGGATGTGAATGCACCTGCTGAGCCGGGAGATCCGGTGTCATCGTCCGGCGAGTCGGCACCGAGCCCGCGCACGGGCAGTTTCCGATTCTGGTTCGCCACTCAGCGGTGGGAATGGTCGCCGGAGCTCTATCGCATGCACGGCTACCATCCCGGCGAGGTCGAGCCGACGACGGAATTGCTGCTGTCGCACAAACATCCGGACGACCGCGCGCACGTGGCCGAGGCGATCACCCGCTCGATCACCGAAGGCGAGCCGTTCTCGAGCCGGCACCGATTCATCGACACGCGCGGCCGCGAGCATCAGGTGATGGTGGTGGCCGACCGGATCAGCCGTGACGACGGCGCCCCGGCCGGGACGAGCGGCTACTACATCGATCTGTCCGACACCCTGGCCGAGACCGAGCGCGAGGTCCTCGACCAGTTGCTGCCCGGGATGATCGAGGCGCGCGCGGTGATCGAGCAGGCCAAAGGGGTGCTGATGCGGCTCTATCGCATCGATGCCGAGCAGGCGTTCAAAGTGCTGGTGTGGCGCTCGCAGGAGACCAACGTCAAACTGCGGGATCTGGCCACCGCGCTGATCGCGGAACTACCCGCCGTACCGCCGCCCGCGCCGGGCGTCGTGGCCGCGTTCGACCACATCCTGCTGACCGTGCACGAACGCATCCCGCGAGGCTGAGCGGCCCGGAAGATTATCTTTCGAACCCACTTGCACTCGACTATGCCGAGTGCTAAAAATTATCTATGTCAGATGACAGAGGTTATCTGAGTCTCCTACGAACGAGAATGGAGTGAGCTGGAGGTGGCGACCATGCTGATGCGTACCGATCCCTTCCGTGATCTGGATCGTTTGACCCAGCAGGTCTTCGGGACCCCCGCGCGGCCCGCCGCGATGCCGATGGATGCCTGGCGCGAGGGTGACGAGTTCTTCGTCGAGTTCGACCTGCCCGGCATCGACCCCGACTCCCTCGACCTCGATGTCGAGCGCAATGTGGTCACCGTCAAAGCCGCACGCCCGCAACTGGATCAGAGCCGGTCGATGATCGCGGCCGAACGCACCCGCGGAGTCTTCTCCCGTCAGCTGTTCCTGGGCGAGAACCTCGACACCGACGCCATCCGCGCCGACTACCGCGACGGCGTGCTGCGGCTGGTCGTCCCCGTCGCGGAGAAGGCCAAACCGCGCAAGATCGAGATCAACCGCGCCGACAGCCACGACCGCCAGGCCATCAACGCCTGATCCGGAAACGGCCCCCGGCCCGACCGAAAAGAGGTGATGCCTGTCGAACATCCCTCGCAGCAGACATTTCTCACAACCTCGTCCCCCTCGGGTGAGCCCGCTCAGCGCAAGGCTTGCGGGCTCACCCGGCCCTCTTCTTCCGATCCCTTCCCGCACTGCCCCCATGGTGAGAGAGGAGACCGTGATGAACACCGTCATTCCCGTCGGCAGCGACTTCGACCGCGCGGACCAGCAAACCTTCGTCGACGACCGCGACCACGACCTCGGCCTGGACACCGCAGCCCTACACCCCTCCGGCGAGAGCGACTGGGCCGGTTGGGATTCCGCCGATATCGCCGACCGCATCGACCAGAACTGGATCACCCCACGCCCCCGCGACTATGACCACACCGATGCCGATGATGACGACGACTACTGCCTCGCCTACTGACCCCGGCACACCCACGTGCCCACCGCGCTGGCGCCGCGCCCACGTGTCCTGGTTCGACACCGCCAAAGGCTTCGGCTTCCTCACCCCCGCCTCCGGCGGCCCCGCCGTATTCGTCGACTACACCACCATCGACGTCCCCGGCTACAAAACCCTGGCCCCCGGCCAGCCCGTCGCCTACCTCGCCACCGACACCGACCGCGGCCCCGAAGCCACCCGCGTCATCCCCGACCCCCGCTCGAACGCGGGACGTCATCACACTTCGGCGGACACAGCCCGCCGACGGCGGTCACGCTGGACTGCCCGTCGGCTGCCCGTGCGGGATGTATTCGGGCAGTGAGGTTGTGAAGGCTCGGCGGCGTCGTTAACGGGTCTTGATGAATACTCCCGGGCCGGGTGTTTCGGTAGTCGCGTCATCGGGGCAGTTGAGGGGAGTGGCGACCGAATCGCCGGGGCGGTGCCGCCGGTCCC
This sequence comes from Nocardia yamanashiensis NBRC 100130, assembly GCF_001613325.1. Lineage (GTDB taxonomy): Bacteria > Actinomycetota > Actinomycetes > Mycobacteriales > Mycobacteriaceae > Nocardia > Nocardia yamanashiensis. Next base: position 36,753 of record NZ_BDCD01000030.1, read on the forward strand.
GTGCGGGTGAATGTTCAGGTTGGCGGTCGGGGAATTCAGTGCGATCACCGGACTGCGGTCCTAATGTTGTGAGTCATCGTTCAGCCATAAGGGTTCTCAGTCTGCGGCGGCTCACGAGGAGTATCGAAAAGCGATGCGGGACCGGTCGATTCGCTGGGAGACCACCGTCGAGGCGATGTGCGCCGTCGTGCGGCCGGCCGGATGTCTCGACGCGTCGACCTTTCGCGAATTCATCGATCGCTTGGTCAAGTACGGCGCCGACGAGCCACGAGCGGTCGTGGTGGTCGCTGACGAACTTCAGGTCGTCGGCGATCCTCCGTTGACGGCGTTCACCATCGCGGCCGACCAAATCGGTGATTGGCCGGGTATTCCGCTGCTGATCGTCGCGGAGAGCCCGGCGCTGCATGCCCGTCTGACAGGCACCGCGCTCAACAACTTCGTGCGCGTATTCGCCTCGGTGCCAGAGGCATTGGCCGCGGTCACCGACCCGCCGCCGCGCCGGCGGGCCGCGATCGACTTGATGGCCGATGCCGACTCTGCCCGGCGCGCCCGCCGATTCATCGAATGCACCTGCGAGCGTTGGCATATCGGGCAAGTCCGCGCCGGCGCGCAACTGGTCGGCACCGAACTGGTCGAGAACGCCTTCCTGCACGCTCGCGTTACCGGCGATATCGGCCTGCGCCTGGAGCTGCGTGGCGAACGACTCGTCATCGCGGTTCACGACCCCGATCCCACACCGGCCGTCTTGTGTGAACCCGACCCGAACGGCCACCGCCGCTATGGGTTACACGTCATCGGTCGCCTCGCGCTGCGGTGGGGCTGTACTCCCGAATGGCTGGGCGGCAAGACGGTATGGGCGACCTTGAGCGTCGACCGACCAGCTCTCAACTGAGCGGCCGAGGCCATCCGCGGTCAGCGGTCGAGGTCGGCTGCCAGCCGGGCGGCGTGGGCTGCCGCACGGTCGGCATCGGCTCCGCGACGATGGTCGGCGGCGGCTTGCCGGTGGCCGATACCGATGCGCTCGCCGCTCGCCGCTGCGATGTCATGGACGCGCGCGGCGCGTTCGTGGACCTCGGCGGCGCGTTCGTGAGCTGCGGCCGCCCTCAGGTGGGCTGCGCGTGAACTCGCCCGGGACTGCTGTGCTCGCTCGGCCGCGACCGCCGCGTCGGCCGCGGTGACGGGCAGGCCGGTGGCCAGTTGCTCGCGGCGCCGTGCCAGCTCACGTGCACGGGCTTCGGCACGGTCGGCAGCGGATTGGGTCATCATCCAAGCCTAAGCGTCTCGTCCGGCGTCGGATGGGCGCATGAGTTTGCAGGAACAACATCAACACGCTGATCAGGCGATGGCCGCAGTTCACGCACCTGAGTGGACGCTGCCGATAACATCGAGCAGGTGGGCCGGAGGTATTGATTGGAAACCGTGTCGCAGGCTATCCGACGAATGCCGGGCGGGTTAAGGAAGCAGCTCGGCCGGTCAGGGACACATCCGCAGGTGGGTGCGTGTTCATGGTCCTCGCTGTGGTCGGTGAAGCAATCGGTGGCCGGGATGCGGCAGGAGCAGGCGCATCATCAGGAGTGACGAAGACAGCGCGGTACGGATCGCGGCCGCTCTCATGCGCGCAATACGGTGACCGTGCGACCGGAGGGAGTCCGCGCCTCGTCGAATGCGGTGCGCTCGGCGATCGGAGCCGCGAGCGGCCGGCGATCGAAGATCACCAGGACACCGGTCGTCAGCCCGAGCCGGTCGAGGTAGCCATCGATCCGACCCCGACTTCACGATCTATGTGCCCGGCGCCGTTGACGATTCGGTGCAGGTAGGCCATCAACACCAATTGCGCTGCGGCTTCATGGTAGTTGTCGCGCGCGGCCAGAATATCGCCGTGCAGGATCCAGAAGGCGGTGAATTCTCGCATCAGGTGGGGAAATCGATGCGGCCGTCCGGGAATCGGAAACTCGGCGGCTCGGCGGTCATGACCGCTTCGGTGCGCTGGCCGAGCACCCGGACGATGACCTCCTGGTAGATCGGGTTGGCGAAGCGGAGCTGTTTGCCCTGGGCGATCAGCCCGAGGTCACGCACATAAGTCAGATCATCATCGAAAGTTGTATCCATTTCCGGTATTTCGCCGGTGATGACCGGTTCGAGTACTCGCTGCACCCTGGGCTGATTCAGCTTGTCGATCAGGGAATCGAGGTGTGTGGCTCGCGCGAGTATCAGCCGTTCCTTCGCGGTTTCGACATGATCGAGGGTGACGGTGCCGCGTACCCGCATCTCGCTGATGATCTCCCAAGCCAAGGCATTCACCAGCCATGGCTGGCCTTGCGTGTAGTAGTGCGCGAGGTCGATCGCCTTGTCATCGAACTCTTGACCGGTGTCGGCCGTGTGCTGCCCGAAGAGTTGCCTCATCTCGAGCTTGTCGAAGTCGCCGATCCGGATCGATTTGATCTTGATATTGAACGGGCTCGCCGTCCCGAGCCGCTGCGGGTCGCCTCCGGAGGCCGCCTTGTAATCCCGGACATCCCGCAGTCCGCACAACACCACAGAGTGCACGAACGCTTTGCGATTTTGGGTGAATCCGGCGCGCAGCTGCTGCAACACGTTCAGCAATCCGTTACCGCGCAATGCGTCGATCTCATCGAAGAACAGGACCAGCGGCCGTGGGCACTTGGCTACCCAGGCGGCGAGGCCGGCCTTGAGCCGCGTGCCCGGTGCGGCCGCCGGCCATTCATCAGGTGGCATCAATTCCGGTGCGAAGCCTTGTAACTCGGCGGTTTGGCGAAGCTCGCTCAGTAGAACGCTCTCCACCCCCGCGAAATCGTCGCCGAATACCTGCGCGGTTTCACAGGAGATCGACAGCGCCAGGAAGTGCCCTTCGGCGGAGAGGTCGTGTGCGAGTCCCAAGAGTGCGGTGGTCTTGCCGGACTGGCGCGGTGCGTGCACGACGAAGTAGAACCCGAACTCGATATACATGCGGGCATCGGGAAGCCGCTCCTCGGCGGGGAGCATGTAGTGCAGGTCCGGATAACACGGGCCCGCCGTGTTGAAGTACCTCACCGGCTCACCCTACCGACCCGGTGCGCGAGGCAGGTGCGTGTCGGAGCTTGCCATGTACTCCGAGGATTTCGCGGCGTTGTATTCGTCTTCCGATCGTGCGCGGGGCGGGTGCCAGATGGCGTTTCATCGCCTCGAACCGGTGGGCTGTGTATGAAAGTCTTTGTCGGGCAATAGCACTGCTCTGATGGTCTCGTGGACGCGGGAGCGCAACCAGCGGTGGGCGGTGTCGGCGGTATGTCGGGGGTGCCAGGCCATGGCAAGTTCGGCGGGCGGTAGATCGAGGGGGATTGTGAAGCTACGCAGGCCGAGCGCGATCAGTGCCGGTGCGTCGGGTACCGCGGGGGCGAGGGTGATCATGTCGGTGTCGCGGATGGTGAGCAAGGCCGCGGTGAAGCCAGGGACGGTGGCCACTACCCGGCGGGTGAGGCCGAGGTCGGCGAGCCGGTCATCGATGGGTCCGGTGAGGCGTCCGCGGCGTGAGATGCCGATGTGATCGGCGGCGGCGAATGCTTCGGCCGTCACGGTTCCGGTGATGAAGGGGTGTGTGGCGGTGGCGACGCCGCGTACCTCGAGTTGAGCCAGGGGTTCGATGATGGTTTCGGGTTCGGCGTGGTCGATGACGCCGATCTCGAGATCGATTCGGCCATCGCGCAATGCTGGTGTGCCCTCGAGAGCATCTGGCAGGAAGCGCAGCGTGACATCGGGTGCATGGGCGCGCACAGTGGCGGTCAGTGGGCCGGCGAGCGTGTTCAGTACGGCGTCGCCGGCTTGGATGGCGAAGACGCGTTCGAAGGCGGCGGGCTCGGTGTCGCTGCGCGGAGTGAGAACTGTCCGGGCCTGTTGAAGCACGGCGGCCACCTGGGCCCGCAGTTCCAGAGCGCGTGGCGTGGGCACCAGGTTGCGGCCCGCCCGTACCAAGAGCGGATCGCCCAGCGTGCGGCGCAGACGGCCCAGCGCCCGGCTCATCGCCGGCGGCGAGGTCTGCAATCGCGCCGCGGCCTCGGTGACGCTGCCGGTATCCAGCAGTGCGTCCAGCGCCACCAGCAGGTTCAGGTCCAGGTTGTTCATGCGCGGGCTTCGATCCGATTCCTCTGACTGGAAAGTATCGTGCCCAATCTTGGCATTGCTGGTCATCGGCGCCGTCGTGAGGATGGGAATATCGGCCGGGCCCGACCGAATCGCTCAATTCTTGTTCGCGTGAAAGGACCTCACAGTCATGTCGACCCGATCTCCGGCCGGTGCCCAACTGGCGGTGCTCAGTCAAAGTGGTTGCACCCTGAGCTTTTTCGACCTCGACACGTATCGGCGCAGCGACGTCGTCGAGGTGTTACCCGAGGGGCACGAGCTGTGCTTCGACCCTGGCAGGCGGGTGGTGTACGCCAGCCATACCTATCGGTCCGGGCACTACCTGGCACACGAGGCGAAGGGGCACGAGGTCTCGGTCGTCGATGTGGACACTCACAAGGTCGTCGACGTTATCGATCTCGCACCCGAGCACGCCCCGCACGCTCTGCACCTCGATGCGGCGACCGGGTTGCTGTATGTCAGTGTCGAGGAGAGTTCTTGTGGCCCGGGCGGATTGGTGGCCGTTGATCCGGACGCCCGCACGATGGTGGCGCGGTATTCGGCCGAGGCGCCGGTGCCGCACTGGGCTGCGCTCACACCGGACGGCCGCAGGGCGTACACCACCAACAAGCAGACCCCGTTCGTGTCCGTTGTCGACCTCACCGGGGCAGGCTCGGTGCGCCGGATTCCGGTCGCGGGCAGCGAGGACCTCGCTCTGACCGCGGACGGGACGCGGTTGTTCGTCGCGACACCGACGATCTCGGTCCCCGCCGATACTGCGGCAACCTACGCCGTCGCGGTTGTCGACACCGCTTCCGACGCGATCGTGCACACCATTGCACTCACACAGGTTCCCAGCCCGGTACACGTCACCAATGACGGCAAGCTGCTGGTCGGGCAATGGCGGCTGGCCGATACCAGCAGCGGGTCCCCGTTCCGGAACGGGTTGCTGTCGGTCTTCGACAGCGTCTCGTGCGAACCCCTGGCCGAGATCGAGGTCGGGCTGGGGCCGATCAACATCGTCTCCGCGCCGGACGGGCGGACCGGGTATGTCGCCAACCTCCAGTCCGGCACCGTCAGCGTGATCGACCTGGGAACCTTCCGTGTCGCGAGCACGTTGGAGGTCGACCGCGGTGAGAGCCTGCCCGCGGGCCGAGGGATCCCCAACCAGGGCGCGCACGGCCTCGCCTATATCCCCGCGGTCTGCTGACCCCATCCGGCGGCGACGCATGCCGCACGGCCCCCGGGCGATGGCGTGACCTCGCCGGTGGGGCCGACTCGGCGAGGGGCTCCGGTGCGCTTGTTCGCGGTCCTGGCCCAGTCCGGCCGAAGTGCTGAGGCGCCGAACGCCGAAAAGCCCTGGGTCAGCTCGGATTCTCTCGGAACCCGATGTGCCCGGTGTCGGCGTCGAAGAAGTAGTCGTAGCCTCCGAGTAGATGCCGGCCGGTGTTGACGAAAGGTCCCTGCCGTGACCAGCGAGCGGCCGGGTTGCCCTGTGGGGCAAGCGCATCGGCGGGCGCGCCGATGGTGACGGAATAGTCGAGCGCGGGGTCGGTGAGGTTCGGCATGCCGGTGCGGATCGGCGTGCCGTTCGGGATGGCATCGCGCAGAGCGGGCGGCCGCTGGGAGGGGTCCAGGCCGACGATCATGGTGGCGATTCCGGTGTCGAAGAGGACTGTGCCACAGTGTGTCTCGTTGTCGAGCAGGGCGAAGCAACCCGGTGCGGCTCCCCAGCTGCCGGGCAGGCCGGGGGGACCTGCCGAGGGGGTCTCCGGCTTCGGCAGTGCGATCTGCTTGAAGCCTGCCGAGTCATCCGCCGAGAGTCCCAGGGTGATGCCATGGCGTGTGATGACGTAGCCACGTCGGGCAGCGCCCGACTCCGAGCATCGCGACATTGCTACAGCAGTACAGGCGAATCGGCACTAATCGGCCGAATGGCCGGGCGTCAGGCCCGCTACGGCGTGGTAACGCAAACTGGTGGGCGGCCGCTTGCGGAGGTGGGCTGCGGTGGGGGACAGGAGGAAGCCGACATGATCACCGGAGTCGACGGTGCGGGTGATACTGCCGGTGAACCAGCCTGCGGCGCCGGTGAGAATCGGCAGCAGGTGCGGGCCTTCGGTCCATTCACAGTGGTCGAATTTGTCTATCTCCGAACCTGTTTCGCTGCCGAAGAGTTCGGCGAGGGGGAGTGCCGTGGTGCCGAGCAAGTGCACGGCCAGGTGGGTCGCGTGCTGGGCGATCTCGTAGGTGCGGTTGGCCTTGGACAGGCAGGCCAGGAAGACGCGGGGTTCGATGCTGACCTGGGTCGCGAAGCCGACGAGGCAGCCCGCGCGTTGCTCGCCCGCGGCGACGGTGACCACCCACATCGGGGTGTCCGCTTGGGCGACGACGGCGTCGAATACCGCGCTGATCCCTACCGCTTCATCCGCCATCGGCACTCCCGTTTCTCGAGGGTCCATATGAATCGGTCGATTTCAGGGTAGGGGTGAACGGGCGAACGGGCCGGGTGTGAAACCCGGCCCGCTCTCGCAAGGGCGGTCAGGACCGCCGTGGCTATGCTCCCGTGGCGAGACGGTTCAGACTCGTCGCCGACCGGTTGCCAAGCCGACCAGGAACAGCAGGATGACGGCTCCCGCGAGACAGGTCAGGAAGCTGAAGATCAGGCCGCCGCCTTCGACGTCCACGCCGAACAGGCGCAACAGGAATCCGCCGATCAAGCCGCCGATCACGCCGACCACGATATTGAGCAGGATTCCCTGCTGAGCGTCGGTGCCCATGAACTTGCTGGCGATCCAACCGGCGAGTCCGCCGATCACGATCCAGCCGATGATCCCTAGTCCGAGCATGGCTCCTCCTTCGAGTGCGCGGCACCGTCGCCCGGTGCCTCCGCCGGTGCCTTACCCCGGCAAATCGGTACTAATCCGGCAAGCGTGATGTCGCCGGCTGCGGGGAGGTCAATGTCCCTGCCGGATCTCCGGATCGGCATTCCTGCCGCGATGCCGGCGTCGCCACTCCAGGAAGAGCACCACGGCGCCCGCGATGAACAGCACCGCGCAGGCGATCCCGCCGACCACGGCCCATCCTCCGAATCCGTAGCCCGCGGAGACCAGGGCCAAGGCGAGGGCGACGATGCTCAGTCCCAGCAGGGTGAGTCCCGCCACGTTGGTGCCGTCTTCGATTCCTTCGCCCGCGTGCCGCTTCGGGGTTCCCCGGCCCCAGCGTGAACCGGCACGATTCCGGCCCGCGGTACCGCGCGGCGTCGTTTCGTGGTTCGCCATCGACAACTCCTTCGCACCAGGGTCTCCCTATCGGTCCGGTACTACCCCGAGACCGATTGCCGAATCGTCCCGATTGACTGGATCGGTAGCGGGTAGATCGAGGCAGTCAGCTGTACCCGCTTCGAAGGAGACGATGGTGCGGACCGTGTCCGTGGCGAGAACGCCGCTACCGCAACCCTGTGGCGAACTGTCAGCACGGGTGCTCGAGACGCTCGGCAAGCCCGCAGGATCGCCCGTGCCCGCATTGCCCGCGCCGGCCGGCCCTTACGATCGCGATCCGCAGCTGGCGTTGTACGTCTGCTATGCGCTGCACTACCAGGGTTTCGCCGGCGTCGATGACAGCTGGGAATGGGACCCCGGACTGTTGGGCCTCCGCGCGGGACTGGAACGACGTTTCCTGGACGCGCTCTACGCCGATGCCGGTGACGGCGGTGACGTCATGGCCGAACTCGACGAACTACTCCTCGTGCCCGACGAGGAGAGCGGTGTCGCGGCGTTTCTACGCGATGAGGGCAAGCCGTGGCAGGTACGCGAATATTTCGTGCACCGATCGATCCTGCATCACCAGGAAGCCGACCCGTATGCCTGGCTGATCCCGCGATTGCGCGGGCGCGCCAAAGCAGCGCTGGTCGCGGTCGAGTTCGACGAGTTCGGCGGTGGTCGCGCGGATCGAATTCATCAGCGGCTCTTCGCTGATCTGCTGGAGGGCGCGGGGCTGAATCCGGACTATCTGCATTACCTGGACGTGGTGCCCGCACCGATGCTCGCGCTCGTGAACATGATGTCGCTGTTCGGCTTACATCGCGAGTTGCGCGGCGCGGGAGTCGGGCATTTCGCGTCAGTGGAAATCACCTCCTCGCCCGCCTCGCGCCGCATGGTCGAAGCACTCGAACGGCTCGACGCCGACCCCGCGTGCGTCACCTTCTATCGCGAACACGTCGAAGCCGACGCCGTGCACGAACAACTCATGCGGCGCGAGGTGATCGGCGATCTGCTCGAGCGCGAACCCGAACTCGACGCCTCGATGGCATTCGGCATTCGCGCCACCGGATTCCTGGAAGACCGCTTCGCCGACCACGTGCTGAAGTGCTGGCGAGCGGACCGCCGCTCGCTGCTCGGCAATGTGGAGCCCGATGGGCGGGGCGATACTTCGATGGCCCGACCGCGAATAGAGCGCGAATATGCGGCTATTCGGAACAAGTGATGTTGATTCGCATGCCCGGTGTGTACCGGCCGCAAGCCGATACCCGTTTGCTGGCAACAGCCATGCACGGTGCGGCGATACCGCCGGGCAGCCGCATTCTCGACGTGTGCACCGGGACCGGAACTCTCGCCCTCGAGGCCACCCGGATTCCCGCGGCAGCCGTGACAGCCGTGGACATCTCACGGCCCGCGCTGATCACGGCCTGGCTGAACGCCCGGGTCCGCGGGCGCCCCATCGAGCTGATCCACGGCGATTTCCGAACTGCGCTGCGCGGCAGGCACTTCGACGCGATCGTCTGCAATCCGCCGTACGTGCCCTGCCCCGGCGGTGAGCCGCCGCGTGGCGCCGCGCGCAGCTGGGATGCCGGTGCCGACGGTCGTTCGGCCATCGATTCGCTGTGTCTGCTCGCGCCTGAATTGCTCTCCAGCACCGGCATATTGCTGATGGTGCAGTCGGCCCTGTGCGGAGTGGACGACACCCTGCACCAGCTCCGGGATTCCGGTCTGAAGGCCGCCGTCGTCGCGCGCGCGGAGGTGCCGTTCGGCCCGGTGCTCAACGGCCGCTTCGGATGGTTACTGGAACGGGGCCTGATCTCGCCCGGTCAATTCAGAGAGGAACTGGTGGTTGTCCGTGCCGACCGACCCCGGAAATAGCCGCCGCACAATCACTTACACCGCCGACGGGCCTGCCCTGGTGGAGGGCCCCATCGATGTGGTGACTGCCGACGGCCGCACCCTGCATTGCGACCGCTGCGTGGTGGCCCTGTGTCAATGCCGGCGTTCTGCCATCTACCCGCTGTGCGACACGAGTCACCGCAAGCGCCGGCGGCCCGAAAGCTGATCCGGCGCTTGCGACTCGCTTACTCTCCCGGATAGTTCTGCTCGGCGAGCAACCGAGCCAGATGCGCCGCATTCCGCGCCAGTGTCGAGGTGGCAGCGGCAACCGCGCATGGCGTTTCATCCAGATCGCGATAATCCGTACTGCCCATGGCCTGATCGTTCCAATAGGTGCACCCCTGAGCGGGAATACCGAACCCGATATCGTTCAGCGCCTGGAACAGATCGGCGCAAATCTTCTGCGCCCCATCCTCATTACCGACGACCGCCACCGTGGCGACCTTGCCGGTCAGGACGGGCCGTCCGGCATCGTCGGTATTGGACAGCTCGGCGTCCAAACGCTCCAGAACTCGTTGCGTGACCGAAGACATGTGGCCCAGCCAGGTCGGCGTCGACACCACCAGGATGTCGGCGGCCAGAATGTCGGCGCGAATGGTCGGCCACTCATCCCCGGGCCCCGCGTCGGCTTCGACTCCCGGCGCCAGGTCGTAGTCGACCACTCGCAACTCACTCCTCGATTCAATGGCCTTTCACGGAAACCAGCTGTACCCCTACGTCATTCACCGACCGGGCCGCGGCACGTCACCGCGCCACGCGCCGGTCTCCTGCGGCCGGTTCTCGATGAATTCCTTGAACCGCTTCAGATCCCCCTTGATCCGATGGTCGAGGACGCCGGTCTTGTCGGCGACGTTCTCGATGAATCCCTCGGGATCGATATCCATCTGGGTGATGATGCGGGTGGTGTCGTCGTCGATGCGGTGGAAGGTCACCACACCGGCATGGCACGGCCCGCTGTCGGAATGCCAGGCCACCCGCTCGTCGGGATGCTGTTCGGTGATGGTGGCGTCGAATTCGCGCTCCACCGGCCCGATCTTGACCCGCCAGTGCGTGCGCGTCGGGCCGAGCTGCTCGACCTGCTCCACACCCTCCATGAACTCCGGGAAGGACTCGAACTGCGTCCACTGGTTGTAGGCGGTGTGCAGCGGCACCTCGACGTTCTCCGACGCGGTGATGGTGCTCATTTGATCTCCTCAATTTGTCGGCACTGTCCACCGCCTACCCCGTCATTCGCGACGGAAACGGTTCGATGGCAAGGGTGTTCGTGCTCGTTAACGGTGCGCCGGATCGCCGGCATCGCGTGCGACCACGCGCAAGGTCCGCAGTTCCGGGTCCGCCGGATCGGGGACGTTCATCCCGGCGGTGATACCCGTGCGCAAGTAGTCGACGACCGCGGCATCGATGAGCTCGCCAGGCACGATCACAGGAATCCCCGGCGGGTACGGCGTCACCTGCTCGGCCGCGATACGACCCGCGGCCTGCTCGGCCGGCACGGTTTCGACGCCCCGAAGAACGCATCGCGCGGCGACATCACGGTGTCGAGTTGCAGTTCGCGCGGTGCGGGCAGCCGGATGCCATGGGGCTTCGGGTCTTCGCACTGGACGCGCCAGGCGGCGAGTGCGTCGTGGAGGGTGTCGAGGCTGTGCTTGTCGTCGCTCATGGACAGGGTCGCGAGAATGCGGCGATGGTCGCTGTGGCCGAGGTCGAGGAGCCGGTGCTCGCGGAGCCAGTCGGCGTTCGCGGCCGTAGTCGGCGACTTGCAATGCGTCGCTCAGCAATTCGTGCCCGTGCTCGACCATCTGCCGTCGCCAGCCGTCGATCGGGGCGTACAGCAGCACATTCGGGCTGGTGGTCATCAGCAGGTCGGCGCACTCGGTCAGCCGGTCACGGTCGATGAGGTCGCCCTGTACATGGAACACCGACCCCTGCTCGAACCCAGCGCCCATCTTGTGGACGCTGACCACGCAAATGTCCGCGCCCGCGTCCATGGCCCACGTGGGTAGGTCCGGATGGAACGGCAGATGCGCGCCCCACGCCTCATCGACGATGAGCGGTTTGCCGTACTCGTGGCAGACGTCCGCGATGCCCTCGAGGTCCGCGCAGGTGCCGTACGGGCTGGGGCTGACGATGAGCGCCCCCGCCGCCTCGGGATGGTCCTGCCACGCCTGGCGGACCTGCTCGGGTGACGGCGGATGCGAAAAGTGCCGCTCCGCATCCCATCTCGGGGTGATCCAATACGGCCGCACCCCCGAGAAGATCAATCCCGCGACGATCGACTTGTGACTGTCGCGGCCCAGGATCAGCCCGCCGTCGCCGCCCGCGACCGCCATCATCGCCGCCTTCACCGACAGCGAACTCCCGCAGGTGGAAAAGAAAGCGTATTCGGCGCCGACCGCATCGGCCATCAGCTCCTCGGCATCGCTGAGATGATGCCCGCGCGCGAGCCGATCATCCATGCCCGGGGCCGCGAGCACATCCGCGCGCAGGGCGCCTCCCAGCACTTCACGGACGCGCTCATCGGCGCCGCGGCCCTGCCGGTGGCCGGGCGGAGTGAATCCGTAGCGGCCGAGCCGCTGGTATTCGGCCAGGGCGTCGAGCACCGGAGCCACCGAATGATCCATCGTCTCCTCCTTCGCATGCTTCTGCCCCGGCGATAACCGGATCCGCGGCAGTTAACCGTCAGCGTCGCCACGTACAGGCGCAGGGGAGCGATGTCGGACCGTATTTCCAGGTGCGGAGGTGGCTAGCCGACCCCGCCGGTGCCCCAGGATTGCGGCGGCGTGGAATTCGGGCGGACGCGCCTGGGGCCGGACAGGTCGGCGCGCCGGCGGGGATGCCTGCCGCTGCCGCCGATCCACGCGCCGCGCACCGCCGCCGGTGACAGCGGGAACGAGTCCCGCATCGGACAGGCCCGGTCGCCGGGACGGAATTGCAGGTCCGCATCGTCGGGATCGACGTCGAGGCGAGCGCGCAGGACGGTCATCGCGGCGTCGAGGCGTGCGAGGGTGGTTTTGATGTCGTGCGGCAGTCCGTAGCCGGCGCACAGTGAGGCTTGCTCGTCCATCATTCGACGAAGCAGTCGCAGGGCGGCGAATGTAGAAGTGAGAAGGCGTTTTTCGGCGGGGGTCATGCGTTGTTCGCTTGCGGCCGCACGGTCGCGGCGTGGAGTCCGCGCTCGTCACGCTCGAGGGTGAAGGTCACCGCCTGATGCTCGGTCAGGGTGCGATAGCCGGGAGTGTCGATATCGGAGTATTCGACGAATACGCGCCGCTCCGGCTGCCGGTCGGGAGCGATGAACCCGAAGCCCTTGGCGGTGTCGAACCACAGGACCACCCCGCCGACGCGAGGCCACGGAGTTTCGGTTCCAGCATCGCCGCCAGTTTCGGCTACCGGGGTCGTGGTCATGTCGGGCTCCTTCTGGCGGGCTCGCTTCCTCCGACAGGCGACTTCGGTGTGGCCGATCGCGCGTTCGATCCCTTTGCGCTGGTGGTGTTTACGGACAGGCGATGCCCCGCACCGGGCGTTTCAAACCTGCCCGGTGCTTGCCTCGAGCACCCGCACCCAGGCGAATCCGTGATCCTGGGGGATCACTTCTGGTGTGAGCCCTCGCGTTTCTCCAGTCCCACCGCGTCGGCGAGTTCGCTGCGGTGGCGTCCGAGCTCCGGATACTCGGCGCTGAGTTCGCCCATGAAAGCGGCCAGCGCGTCGGCGATCGCATTGAGCTTGTCCTGCACCGCGGCGTCGCTACGGCGCTGGGTGTTCTGCAGCAGCGCCACCAGCAGAAAAGTGATGATGGTGGTCGCGGTGTTGATGACCAGTTGCCAGGTGTCGATGCTCGGGAAGAGCAGAATCGACGGCGCCCAGATCACCACCAGCGCCACGCAGAAGACGAAAAACCCTGCGCGCGAAGCAAGTGCGCTGACGCTGGTGGCGAACCGGTCGAACACCGACACACTGCCGTTGTCGCGCTGTTTGCCCGCTGAGGTGTTCATCTCGCACTCCTTTGCGCCCGACGTCCCGGTTAGTGCGGTGGTACCACCGAAAACACCTGGCAAACGGTCCCGTGCGCGACGGCACTCGGCTGCGGGCAGGGGCTGAAGCCCTGGATAGCGGTAGCGCTCCGACGTCTCCCATCTGGATACGGAGGAGGAGATCATGCGCGGAATCGGGGGGTAGGCCACTGCATTGTCGGAGCGGTTGGGTTCGCGCGACCTGCGGTGTGCGGGCAGGTGCTCGCGATTCGGTCGGCCGTGACGGGGTAGTGCTCAGAGTGAACCGTGAACGCGATCTTGCCGGGAGAACACCGTGGGCTTAGCCGACACCGCCGTTTCCAGAACCTTCGAGTTCACCGCTCGGGCCCGCCGCGGACGGGTATTCCATCCCGCGGGGATGCCGTTCGCGGGCCGGGTGCAGGCGATCGACCCGTACTACCAGAAGCTGCTCGGTGCGTCGGAATGCTCTGCGGTCGTGCGGATTTCGAAAGGTCTGGGTCTGCCCGGCGGGGTTCCGGATGTGCTGGGCCTGGCTTTCCGTGTGCTCGACCAGGATGGTGAGCCTTGGGATCTGGCGCTGGCGACCACCGGTGCCGGGGATTTCACCAGGCTGGTGCCTCGGCCCGCGCGCGGGTGGGCTTCGGCACGCTATGGCAGCCTGATGGCTTACCGTTTCGGCGACGGACCGGCCGAATGGCTGACCGCTCGTCCGAGCGCGCCGCAACCGGACACCGCGCATCTCGCCGATCTCTCCGAGAGCGTCCGCACGGGTCCGACCAGTTTCGAACTCACCGCATCCCCGCGTTCCGGGCCGGAACGCACCTTGGCTCAGCTGCTGGTCACCGAGATGGAGATCGGCGGCGCACCAAGCTATTTCGATCCGGTCCGCAATTGCCCCGCGGATGTCGAGATACTGCCGCGCGCCTTGGCGACGGTGCGGGCGTGGGCGTACGCCGGCAGTCGGCGCGGCAGCCACCGGGCCGTGTCCGCGTACGACACGGATTCCCCAGTTGATTCGAGAGGATGAGGCAATGACCGCGATCGACGATCTCGCGCACCGGCTGGCCCAGGTAGCTGGCCGGACCGGCCGCACCGTGGCGGTCGCGGAATCGTTGACCTGCGGGAAGCTATCGTCCACGCTCGGCGCGGCACCCGACTCGGCAGAGTGGTTGCGCGGTGGGGTGGTGGCCTACAGCGAGCAGGTCAAACATCAGGTGCTCGGTGTCCCCGACGTGCCCGTCGTTTCCGAGACCGCCGCGCGGGCCATGGCCTCCGGGGTGCGCACGCTGCTCGGTGCCGATATCGCGGTCGCGGTCACGGGCGTCGGCGGACCCGGAGGCCAGGACGGCGAGCCCGCCGGCTCGGTTTGGCTGGCCGTGGACGCCAAGGGCGGGCAATGGGCACGGCACGAGCAATTCGATTGTGAGCCCGAGGAAGTCCTGGCCGCAGCGATCTATACCGCGCTCACCATGCTGCTCGCGGCTATCGAGGAGTGAAATTCCCACGGGCTTTCATCGCCCGGGCGATCATGATCGGTTTCGCTCGCCCGTCACCACAGCCGACCGGCAGGGCTAACGCGAACCCTAGTCCGGGCGCCCGCCCGAAGAGGGCCGCATAACAGCCTCCCACCACGAATCCAGCTCACTCGGCTCCGGCCAGTTGACCGTGGGCACGTCCTCGGCGTCCTCGGAAATCAACGGCACGGGGCGCTTTTTCCCGTCATCGCGGGCAGGAGTAGTTGGCTCGGGCGGAATTGCAGTCATCGCACATCTCCGAATCGCTTGCCCGGCGCCTGATCTCGCTGGCGCAAGCTGCATAATCAACTCGCGGCAATGATGAACGCCGGAAGTCGACCTCGTCACTGGATCCCGGCCCCCACCGTGACCGCCTCGCTGCCCCCACGCCGCCGGACGACAGGATCGACTACGGCCCAGCCTAGGCGAGCAAGGTCACCGGCAGGTCACGCCCGGCCTCATATCCGGCTTGATATATGGGAAGCGTTGGGGCGCAAGACGATCACGATCGCCTCGACGATCACCGTTTGCGGGATTGCCCACCGGGTAGGCGCTACGCGGGGGGGGGGGGGGGGGGGTCAGAACGACCATCGGATCGGGAAGGAACGATCGACATGGGTAAGAGCAACGAAACCGGCACGATCACCGGCACCAGGGACAAGGACTACAACCTGCTCTGGTTCGTGCAGGCCTCACTGGACAATGCGCTGCGCCTGGACACCTACATCGCCGATGCCGAACGCGACGGCGACAACGAACTCGCCGATTTCTTCCGGCGCGCCCAGAGCGAAAGCCGCACCGGCGGCGAGAAGGGTAAGGCGCTGCTGGCCACCCGGCTGCAGGGATCGGATATTCCGATCGCCCGCTAGCGGCTCAGCGATGAAGGCGGCCTCCGATCGGACGGCCGCCGCGCCGCCTCGTCGTCATGGGGTGAGTATCGTTTGGACGCCGGCGAAGCGGGAACCCGTTGAGCAGGGTTGAGAGGTACAGCCCGTGTTCGGCGGCGGATCCCGAGCGTCATCCGGTTGTATCCGCCTGCCTTCGCTGACGAAAGTCCGGGTCTGGCAATGACCTCTCAATTTGTACGCGGCAGCAAGCCTGTCACCGAGACCTCCGCCGCGGTCCCGATCTGCGTTATCGCCGGTGAGCTCGACGCTCTGACCGTGGAGGGATTCCGTACTCAGGTACTCGGCGCGTTGCGCGTCGGTGAGACCGTCGTCGTAGATCTGCGCTCGGTCACGTTTTTCAGCATCCGCGCGCTACGGGCCCTGCTGGAATTGCAGCGCCTGGCCGAGGTGCGCCATTGCAATCTGCTGGTGTTGGGCTCACGGTGCGTGGACCGCGTTTTCGAGATGGCCGGCGCGGCAGGCCAATGATGTGACGGCAGCCGAGAACCGGGCTCGCCGCAACTCTTCGAAGATCGGCCAAACCCTGTCGTGGCACACATCGAACCTCGGGTATGCGAACGACCCGACATGCCGCATCGTGTGTAGGTTTTCCGAATAGTGCCGCACTGCGGCTCGCCTGCTGTGACGTCTGGCGGGCAGTGCATGTCTGAGCTGGGTGAGCGCCGGGATGTCGCGGTTGTCGGGAGTGGGATCGCCGGGTTGACGGCGGCCTACGTGCTGGCGCGGACCGACCGGGTGACGTTGTACGAGAAGGATGTTCGGCTCGGCGGGCACGCGCATACACATGAGGTCGAGTTCGCGCCGGGGCGGCGGGTGTGGGTGGATTCCGGGTTCATCGTGCACAACGATCGGACGTATCCGACCGTGCGGCGATTGTTCGGGGAGCTGGGCGTGCAGACCCGGGAAACCGATATGTCGATGTCGGTGCGGGCGGACGCGGTGGGGCTGGAGTATGCGGGGGCGCGGGGGATCGGGGGATTGTTTCCGGCGCCGCGCCGGCTCGTGGACCGTCGCTATCTGGGGATGCTGGGGGAGATTCCGCGGTTCCATCGGGCGGCGCGCGCGGTGTTGCGGAATCCGGATTCCGGGATCACGCTGGCCGGGTTTCTGCGGCAGCACCGGTTCAGTGACTATTTCACGGAATACTTCATGAACCCGCTGGTCGCCGCGGTGTGGTCGTGTGAGGCGCGGGTGGCGGCCCGGTATCCGGCGCACTACCTGTTCCGGTTCCTGGATCACCACGGCATGCTGACCGTCCACGGTTCGCCGACGTGGCGCACCGTGGTCGGCGGGTCGGCCCGGTACGTGGAGAAGATCGCCGACCGGATCGACGAGATCCGCACCGGCACAACCGTACTCGCGGTCGACGAGCGGCCCGATTGTGTGCTCGTCGCCGAGTCCGGTGGCTTGCGCCGCTTCGACGCCGCCGTCATCGCGACCCACCCGCAGCAGGCGCTGGGACTGCTGGCCGCGCCGAGCCCCAAGACGCGGGCCGTGCTGCAAGCCATGCCGTACTCGGTGAACCGGGCACAGCTGCACACCGACGAATCCGTGCTGCCCAGGGCGCACGGGGCGCGCGCGTCGTGGAACTACCTGGTGCCGCCGGAGACGACGGACGCCGCGGGGGTGGTCGTCACCTACGATCTGACCCGCCTCATGGGCCTGGACCATGTGCCCGACCGCAGATTCCTGGTCACCCTCGGCGGGACGCAGTTCGTCGACCCGGGCCGGGTGATCGCGGAGATGACCTACGAACATCCGATCTACACCCCGGAATCGGTTGCCGCGCAACATCGTCTGCCCGATATCGACACCGAGCGGATCGCGTTCGCCGGCGCGTATCACGGCTGGGGCTTCCACGAGGACGGCGCGCGCTCGGGATTGCGCGCGGCCGAACACCTCGGCGGCCGGTGGGAGCACACGCCGGCACCGTCACGGGCGGTCGCACGATGAGCACCCCGGCGCTGTACTTCACCAGAATCCACCACGCCCGCCGGGACCCGATCCGGCACGCATTCGACTATCGCGGCTACAGCTGGTATTTCGACCTCGACAATCCACCCCGGTTACCGATTCCGTTGCGGCCCTTCGGATATTTCCGCGCCCGGGATCACCTGGACGGGCCGGGCACGACATTGCGCGCCCGGGTGGATGCCGTGCTGGCCGAACACGACATCGACTGCACCGGCGGCCGGGTCACCGCGCTCATGAACGCACGGGCGCTGGGTTACGTCTTCGACCCGCTCACCGTCTTCTGGTGCCACGATCGCGATCAGCGGCTGCGGTGCGTGCTCGCCGAGGTGCACAATACCTACGGGCAGCGCCATACCTACCTGCTGCGATCCGGCGAGACCGGTCTCTGCGAGACCGACAAGCGGTTCTACGTCTCGCCGTTCCACCCGGTGGCCGGGCGATACCGGCTGCGGCTCCCCGAACCCGACGGCTGGCTGTCCTTGGGAATCGCCCTGCACCGTGACGGCCTGCCACCCTTCCACGCGGCGATGACCGGTTACCGGCTGCCCGTGACCGCGCGCTCGGTCCTGCGCGCGCAATTGCGCGCTCCGCTCTCACCCTGGCTGACCGCAGCCCGGATCCGCCGGCAGGGAATCACCCTGTGGGCGAAGGGCCTTCCCGTCGTCCCGCGGCCGTGCGCCCCCACTCTCCGAAGGACTGTCTCGTGACCAGCACCTGCCCGCACACCCTCGACGGGGACCTGCTGCCGCCGATTCCCACCGGGCCCGGCACCGGGCTGCGTGCGCGGGCGGCCGCCGTCCTGTTCCGGCGCGCGGTCGCGCGGCTGCCGCTGCGCGTGGAATTCCCCGACGGCGCCGTACTGGGTGCGGGAGCGTGCGTGGACACCTTGCCGCGCATGATCATCCGTGATCCGGGCTCGTTCTTCGCGCGCCTGGGCCAGCAGGGACTGATCGGATTCGGTGAATCCTATACGGCGGGGGAGTGGACCGCGCCCGATCCGGCGGCCGTGCTCACCGTGCTGGCCGGTCGCCTCACCCGATTGATTCCCGCCCCGCTGCAACGATTCCGGGCCGCGCTGCTGCCGTCGCCGCCCGCGGGCGAACTCGGCACGCCGGCGAACGCACGCGGGCACATCGAACATCACTACGACCTGTCCAACGAGTTGTTCCAGCTGTTCCTCGACGACTCCATGACCTATTCGGCGGCACTGTTCGAGGACCCCGCCGAGGCGTCGCCGGATCTGCTGCTCGCCGCCCAGCACCGCAAGATCGACCGATTGCTGGACGCGGCGGGCGTCCGGGCCGGCACCCGGGTACTCGAAATCGGTTCCGGCTGGGGCGAACTGTGCGTGCGTGCCGCCGCGCGCGGGGCGACGGTGCGCTCGGTGACCCTGTCCCATCGGCAGCTGGACCTGGCCCGGATCCGGGTGGCCGCCGCCGGATTCGAGGAGTCGGTCTGCGTCGATCTGTGCGACTACCGCGATATCCGGGGCGAGTACGACGCCATCGTCTCGGTCGAGATGATCGAAGCCGTCGGTTATCAGCACTGGCCGGTCTACTTCGACCGCCTGCGGCGCCTGCTGGCTCCGGGCGGGCGCATCGCGTTGCAGGCGATCACCATGCCGCACGACCGGATGCTCGCGACCCGCCACACCTACACCTGGATCCAGAAGTACATCTTCCCCGGCGGCTTCCTGCCCTCGACCGAAGCCATCGCGGACAACGCCCGCGCGAGCGGCCTGCGGGTGCGCGAAAGGTATTGCTTCGGTGACCATTACGCGGAAACCCTGCGGTTGTGGCGGGAGCGATTCGACGCCCGCGCCGTCGATGTGACCGCGCTCGGATTCGACGCCGGTTTCCGCCGCCTGTGGCAGTTCTACCTCGCCTACTCCGAAGCCGGATTCCGTTCGGGGTATCTCGATGTCCAGCAGATCGTGCTCGATCGTCCCGAGGGAGCCTCGTGAATATCGCCGACCGCCTCGAATCCGTCCTGCGGCCGCTGCTGCGCGGGCCGCTTCCGGTGCGCCTGGACGCCTGGGACGGCAGCACGGCCGGACCGGCCGACGCACCCCGGGTAGTGCTGAGCGGCCCGCACGCGCTGCGCAGAATCCTCTGGCGCCCGAACGAACTCGGCGCGGCGCAAGCGTATGTGACCGGTGAGATCGATGTCGACGGCGATCTCGGCGCGGCGCTGACCGGCGTCTGGGCCGCGGTCGCCCAGCGTGGTCTCACCGGTGCGCGAGCCACCGATCTGGCTCGCCTCGCGGTCGCCGCCGTGCGCTGCGGAGGCTTCGGTCCGCCACCGCCGCCGCCGTCCGGTCAAGCCCGGCTGCGCGGGCGGCGTAACCGGCAGCCCCGCGATCGGGCGGCGATCAGTCATCACTACGACGTCTCCAACGCCTTCTACACCCTGCTGCTCGATCCCGCGATGGCCTACTCCTGCGCCTACTTCACCCGCGGCGTGCCGGGTATGCCCGCCGATCCGGCGTACGGTCTCGCCGAAGCGCAGCGCGACAAACTGGACCTGGTCTGCGCGAAACTCGAACTCGCGCCGGGCAAACGGCTGCTGGACGTCGGCTGCGGCTGGGGCGCGCTGAGCCTGCACGCCGCCGAGCGCTACGGCGCGGAGGTCGTGGGCATCACCATCGCGCGCGCCCAGTACGAGCACATCCGGGCCCGGATCGCCGAGCGCGGTGTCGGCGATCGAGTGCGGGTGCTGCTGTCGGACTATCGCGAATGCACCAGCACCGGATTCGACGCGGTGGCCTCGCTGGAAATGGGTGAGCATGTGGGAGAACGCAATTACCCGCAGTACGCGCGGATGCTGCACGACGCCGCCGCTCCGGGCGCGCCGGTGCTGATCCAGCAGATGTCGCGGCACGGCCGGCACCCCGGCGGTGGCCCGTTCATCGAATCCTTCATCGCACCCGATATGGCCATGCGACCGGTCGGGGACACCATCGGCCTGCTCGAGGCGTCCGGGCTCGAGATCCGCGGCGTGCAGGCATTGCGCGAGCACTACGGGTGGACCGCGCGCGCCTGGCTGCGGCGACTCGAGGAACGCTGGGACGACGCGGTCGCCCTGCTGGGGGTGGAAGGGGCGCGGACCTGGCGGCTGTATCTGGCCGGCGGCGCGCTCGCCTTCGAACAGGGACGCATGGGCGTGGACCAGATTCTCGCCCGGCGACCCGGCCCGGTGGGTGCGCGACAGCCGGCTCCGCCGCCAGAGATGGTCGTATCATGAACGCCCACAACATGTTCGAGATCGGGGCGGCCTCCGCTCTGGTTGTCGCGATCGTGCAGATCACCACCTTCCTCGTGGCCCGGCGGCTGGGCCGCTACAACATCGTGGATGTGGTGTGGGGGCTCGGATTCGGCGTGGTCGCCGTGGTCGCGGCCGTGGTGGGTGATGGTTCGGGAACGCGGCGTTGGCTGCTGGCGGCACTGGTGGGGAGCTGGGGGCTGCGCTTGAGCCTGCATCTGCGGCGGCGCGTGCGCGGACAGGGCGAAGACCCGCGCTACGCCGCCTTGCTGGAGCGGCACGGGCGCACCCCGGCGGTGGTTTTCACGCGGATTTTCCTGGCGCAAGGCGTGCTGCAATGGGTGATCTCGCTGCCCATCCAGGTCTCGGCGGCGGCGGGACCGGCACGAGGATTCGGCCGGGTCGCCGTGGCGGCGGGCGTGCTGGTCTGGGCGATCGGCTTCGTCTTCGAAGCGGTCGGTGACCGGCAGCTGGCCCGGTTCAAGGCCGACCCGGGCAATCGAGGTCGCATCATGGACCGCGGGCTGTGGGCCTGGACCCGGCATCCGAACTACTTCGGCGACTGCTGCGTCTGGTGGGGCATCTGGCTGATCGCGGCCGGTGCCTGGCCCGGTCCGCTGACCGTGTTCGCGCCGATGATCATGTCCTACCTGCTGATTCGCGGGTCGGGCGCGCGGCTGCTCGAGCAAGCGATGAGCGACCGGCCCGGCTATCGCGAATACCAGGCGCGCACCTCGGCGTTCTTCCCCCGGCCCGCACGCTGAGGTGCGCGGGTGTCCCCGCCGGTGCGCCGAGATCACCGAGTTCGCCACGCGACGCGGCGGACATCACTAGGCTTCGACTCGATATGCGAACTCTCCGCAGACCATCACGCCGACGAGTGTCCGTCAGTCGCCTCGTACGGGTGCCACCGCCCGGAGGGACACGGCGTCATGGCTGATGAGCGGCGATTCCGCACCGTCGTGCGCGACACCGGCGAAACCTCGGCCGATGCCTGCCCGGTCCGGCCCGTCACATCCGAGACCGAGATCGCGCTCCGGCTCACGGCCCTGCTGGGCGGTATCGCCGACGGCGACCGGGAGGCTTTCACCGAGTTCTACCGGTCCACCCACGACCGGGTGTACGGGCTGGCCCTGCGCGTGCTGCGGCGTCCCGCGGCGGCCGAGGAAGTCACCCAGGAGCTCTACCTGTACGTGTGGAAATCCGCCGGGCAGTTCGATCCACGACTGGCCAGTCCGATCGGCTGGCTGATGATGCTCACCCATCGGCGGGCGGTCGATCGCGTGCGGGTCGAAGCCTCGGCCACCACCCGCGATATCGCCTACGGGCATCGGCACCTGGGCCGCGATCACGACGTGGTCGCCGAGACGGTCGGCCAGCGCGCGGAAGAACAGGCCGTGGTGCACTGCCTCGAGACCCTCACCGCCACCCAGCGCGAAACCGTCGCCTTGGCCTACTACGGCGGGCGGACCTACGCCGAAGTGGCTGCGCACCTGGGCATTCCGCTCAACACCGTCAAGACGCGCATCCGCGACGGCTTGAAACGACTGCAGAACTGTTTGACGGGATCGATGAGCGATGCCTGAGCCGCACGCCGCCGGCGACCTGCTGGACCTGGCCTATCCGTACGCGCTCGACGCGTTGCCCGAGGACGAGCGCCGCGCCGTCGAGGACCTGCTCGCGCGCACCGACGAGTCCACCGCCGCGGTGTTCCGCGCCATGGTGCGGGAATTGCGGGAAACGCTGGCGAGTATGACGGTCGTGGACGCGGTGCCCGCGCCGCCGAACGTGGAGGAGACGCTACAGCGAGCCCTCGACGCCGAAGCGGACGCGGCGGCACCGCCGTCGCATCGTCACCGCGGCGTGCGATGGCTGGCGGCCGCGGCGGCGATCGCCGTCGTTCTCGGGGTAGGCGCGGGAATCACGGTCTACCGCAATCAATCCCACGACGACGGCAGCCTGACCGCGCTGCAGGTGCGCACCCATGCCGACGCCCGCGCGCAAACTCTCCCCGTCACCGGCGGCGGCACCGTCGAGGTCAGTGTCTCCCGCGAATTGCGAGCGGCCGTGGTGTCTTTCGAGACGGTGCCCGCACCGCCCGCAGCGCACACCTACCAGTTGTGGCTCATCGCCGCGGGCGGGCTGCCGGAATCGGCAGGCGTCTTCGACACGCTCCCGGGCAACGGTTCGCCACTGCTGATCCGCATCGGCGACGCCGGGCAGCTCGCGGTCTCGATCGAACCGGCGGGCGGCTCCCCGGCGCCGACCACATCGCCCATCGTCGGCGTGACTTTGAGCTGATATCGCAGGCGCGTCACCCGGTGCACCGGGTGACGTCCTGATTGTCCGGATCGAAAACTATTTAGTTTTCCGACCAATCCGATCACCCGAGCTCTGCGATTCCCTACCCGAGTGTTGCGGCAGTGTTGCTGCAACGCCTGTAGGAGAGTCCACAGTCTGCTATCGGTGATTGGAGTGTCTGGATGACCGCACTGGCCTCGGAGCCCGCAGGTCGTGACGCATCGGACAGTATCTCGCATTTCCCCTTGTCGGCGGCGCAATCCGGCATGTGGAACGCGCAGCACATCGCGCCGGACGTGCCGCTCACGGTGGCTCAGTACGTCGATATCCCCGGCGATTTCGACGCGGATCTCCTCGCGGAGGCGATGCGGCTGTGTGCTGATGATTTGCAGAGTTTCCGGTTGCGGGTGGTGGAGGTGGCGGGCAGCCCGCGCCAGGTGATCGGCCCGGACGAGCCGATCGAAGTGGTACGGCACGACTTCCGCGACTGCGACGATCCCCGTGCGGCCGCGCTGGATTGGATGCGCGCCGACGTCGCGGTGCCGATCCCGGTGCTGGGGGAGCGGCTCATCGAGACCGCGGTACTGCGGCTGGGCGATCGCGAATACCTCTGGTACGCGAAGATGCACCACATCGCCATCGACGGCTACGGGGCGATGTTGCTGGTGGCGCGCATCGCCGAGCACTACACCGCATTGGCCGCGGGCACCGACCCGAGCCCGTCGGCGGCGCACGAGCTGCGCGCGGTCTACGAATCCGAATGCGCGTATCGCGCCTCGGCGCAATTCACCCGCGATCGCGAGTTCTGGCTGGATCGGCTCGACGGCCTGCACGAAGCGACCAGTTTGAGCGATCGCTACGGCCCCGCAGGTGCGCACCGGCTCCAGGAAAGCGGCTTGCTCGATCCGGAGAGCACCGTGCAATTGGCCAGTGCCCGTGCCCGTTTCGAAGCCTCTCGGCCCGCCGTGCTGACGGCCGGAGTGGCCGCCTATCTGGCCGCCGTGACCGGTCGAGAGGAGGTCACCCTGAGCCTGCCGGTCACCGCGCGCACCACGAACGAGCTGCGGATGTCGGCCGGCTACGTCTCGAACGTGGTCCCGTTGCGGGTGCGCGTCGGGCGTGACTGCACGGTCACCGAACTGGTCGAGCAGGTGGGCACGCGGATCCGGGAGGCGTTGGCGCATCAGCGTTATCGCCACGAGGACATGCAGCGTGATCGCGGCGGCTCGGGCGACCATCGCGACTTCTTCGGCCCGGTGGTCAATCTCATGCTGTTCCACAACGGAATTCGCTTCGGCACGGTGGACGCCACCATGCACCTGCTGTCCACCGGCCCGGTCGAAGACCTGTCGATCAACGTCTACAACGGCTCCGGCGCGGGGGAGCTGTTCGTCGACTTCCTCGCCAACCCGGATCGCTACGGCGACACCGAACTCCGCGACCAGCATCGCCGATTCCTGGGCTATCTGGCCAAGTTCCTCGCCGCCGCACCGCAGCATCCGGTCTCGGACATCCCGGTCCTCGAACCCGCCGAACGCGAACTGCTGGTGCGCGATTGGGCGATCACGCCCGCCACCGCGAGCGGGCCGGACACCACCCTGGCCGATCGATTCGACGCCGCGGTCCGGGCGCACGGCGCGGCCGTCGCGGTCGTGCACGCGGGCGAGTCGCTGAGCTACCGGGAACTGGATGCCCGGGCCGGGCTGCTCGCCCGGCGGCTGGCGGACCGCGGGATCGCCCCCGAATCCCTGGTCGCGGTGGCGCTTCCGCGGTCGCTCGACCTGGTCGTGGCGCTGCTGGCCGTGATCAAAGCCGGCGGCGGCTACCTGCCGATCGATCCGGACTACCCGAGCGATCGCATCGCCTACATGCTCGACGACGCGCGACCGGCCTGCGTGATCACCGCGGCGACGCTGAATCTCGCACTGCCGCAAGAGCTGCCGGTCATCGACATGGAATCGATCGACTGGCGCGCGCCGGCGCCCGCGTTCGGTCCCGCCGATCGCCGCGCCGCCCTGCGCCCGGACCATATCGCCTACGTCATCTACACCTCCGGATCCACCGGACGTCCCAAGGGCGTGCAGATCCCGCACCGCAATGTCACCCGCCTGTTCGCCAATACCGCGGGCCGGTTCGGGTTCGGGGCCACCGATGTGTGGACGCTGTTCCATTCCTACGCGTTCGACTTCTCGGTCTGGGAACTGTGGGGGCCGCTGCTGCACGGCGGCACGCTGATCGTGGTCGACCACGAGACCACCCGATCGCCCGCCGCATTCCTCGCACTGCTGCGCGAGCAGCGGGTCACGGTGCTGAACCAGACGCCCTCGGCGTTCTATCAGCTCATCGACGCCGACCGCGCCGCGCCCGCCGGCGGCGCGCCATCGGCCCTGCGCTACATCATCTTCGGCGGGGAAGCCCTGGACCCGCGCCGACTGCGCGAGTGGTACGAACGCCACGACGACCGGGCGCCGCGACTGGTCAACATGTACGGAATTACCGAGACCACCGTGCACGTCAGCCACCGCGACCTGGACCGTGCGGCGGCCGAGGCGGGCGGCGGCGGCATCGGCCGGGCCATTCCCGGACTGGGAATCCTGGTACTGGACAGCCGATTGCGCCCTGCGCCGATCGGCGTCACCGGCGAGATCTACGTCTGCGGTGCGCAACTCGCCCGCGGCTACCTGGGACGGCCGAGCCTGACCGCGACCCGGTTCATCGCCAATCCCTACGGCGCGCCCGGCGACCGCCTCTACCGCTCCGGCGATCTGGGCCGCTGGAGCGCCACCGGCGAACTCGAGCATCACGGTCGCGCCGACGACCAGGTCAAGGTACGCGGCTTCCGGATCGAACTCGGCGAGATCGAGGCCGCGCTGCTCGCGCAACCGGCGATCCGGCATGCCGCGGTCATCATGCGAGAGAACGCCTCGGGCGCACGGCAATTGGTCGCGTACCTGGTTCCGGAGAACGACGACCTGCCCGACTCCCCGGCCTTGCGCGCGGCGCTGACACAGCGCCTGCCGGATTACATGCTGCCCGCCGCGTTCGTCGCGATCGATGCCCTCCCGCTGACCGCCAACGGCAAGCTGGACCGTCGCGCACTGCCCGAACCCACCGCCGCCACGACCACCTACCGCGCGCCGTCGACCGCGACCGAACATGCCGTCGCCCTGGCTGTCCGCGAGGTGCTCGAGGTCGAGCGCGCCGGTCTCGACGACGGCTTCTTCGCCCTGGGCGGCGACTCGCTGAGCGCCACCCGCCTCGCCGCCCGGATCGGCGCCGCACTCGATGTCACCGTCCCCGTGCGGCTGGTTTTCGAAACGCCGACCGTCGCCGCCCTCGCCGCCCGCCTGGCCGAACTGGCGCCGGAGCCGCGGCGGCCGCGGCTGACCCGCCGCTCCCGGGAAGAGCGAATCCCCCTGTCCCCGGCGCAACTCCGGTTGTGGTTCATCAACCGGTTCGATCATCACGCCGCGACCTACAACATCCCGTTCGCGGTACGGATGCGCGGCGAGCTGAACACCGACGCGCTGCGGGCGGCCGTCACGGACCTGATCACCCGGCACGAAGCACTGCGCACGATCTTCCCGGACGGCGCCGACGGACCGGCGCAACGGATACTGCCGGCGCGAGAGGCCGTGCCCGCACTGCTCCCGGTACCGGTCCGCGCCGAGGACGTGACCACCCGACTACGGTCGATCGCCGCCCGCGGCTTCGACCTGACCGTCGAACCGCCGCTGCGAATGGCGCTGTTGCGCACCGATTCCGGCGACCACACCCTCGCGGTGGTGATCCACCACATCGCCGCGGACGGCTGGTCGCTCGCACCCCTGCTGCGTGATCTGTCCCAGGCGTACACCGCGCGCGCCGCGGGCAACGAGCCGTCCTGGCACGAGCTGCCCGTGCAATACGCCGACTACAGCCTGTGGCAGCACGAGATGCTCGGCGCGGCGGCCGATCCGGAGAGCCTGCTGGCGGAGGAGCTCGCCTATTGGCGAACCCGCCTGGCCGCACTGCCCGACGAGCTCGCGCTGCCCTACGACCGCAAACGACCGGCGGTGCAATCCTTCCGGGGCGCCAAGGTCGACCTCGCGATCGACGCCGGCGTGCACGCCGCCCTCCTGGACGTCGCGCACGCAGCCGACGCCACCCTGTTCATGGCCGTCCACACGGCCTTCGCGGTGCTGCTGGCCCGCCTGTCCGGCGAGCCGGACGTCGCCGTCGGCACCCCGGTGGCCGGACGCGGGGAACCCGAACTCGACGACCTGATCGGAATGTTCGTCAACACCCTCGTCTTCCGCGCGCGCATCGACGGCGATCTGCCGTTCCGCACGCTGCTCGAAACCCAGCGCGCACTCGATCTGGAAGCGTTCGCCCATGCCCGGCTCCCGTTCGAGCGGCTGGTGGAGGACCTGAATCCGGTCCGCTCCACCGCCCGCCACCCGCTGGTGCAGATCGGCTTCTCCTTCCAGAATCTGGGCCGGGTCGAGATCGAACTGCCGGGCCTGACGGTGGCGGGCAGCGAGATCGACACGGGCGTCGCGCAATTCGATCTGCAACTGGTGCTGACCGACCACTACGACGACGCCGGGCGACCGGCCGGGATCAGCGGCCACTTCGTGTACGCGCTCGATCTGTTCGACGCCGCCACGGTCGAGAACTTCGCCGCCTGCCTGACCCGGTTGCTCGCCGACGCCGCGGCCCGGCCGCTGACCCCGGTCGGCGACCTCGACCTGCTCGGCGACGCCGACCGGACGCGAATCCTGCATCACTTCAACGACACTCACGTACCGGTCGATCCGACCCGGACGTTGGCGGGCTGGTTCGCCGATCAAGCCGCCCGTACCCCGGACGCGGTCGCGCTGGTCGCGGACACCGGCCCGGACGCCGATCCCGAGATCCTGACCTACCGGCAATTCTCCGAGCGCGTGAACCGGCTGGCCCGCCACCTCATCGGATCGGGCGTCGGGCCCGGGGTGCGGGTGGCGCTGTCGATGCGCCGCTCCACCCACCTGCTGGTGGGCATGTACGCGGTCACCGTCGCCGGCGGGACCTACGTGCCGCTGGATCCCGACCAGCCCGCCGAACGCCGGAACTACATTCTCGATACCGCCGCGCCGCACTGCGTGCTGACCGCCGGCGCCGCCTCGGACATCGCGGCCGTGCCGGTGGTGGACCTCGAAACCCTCGACCTGACAGCGGTTCCGGCGTCTCCCGTGCTGGACGGTGAGCGGCGCGCGGCCCTGTCGCCGGAGCACACCGCGTACCTGCTGTTCACCTCGGGCTCGACCGGCCGCCCCAAGGGCGTGGCCGTACCGCATCGGGCGGTGGTGAACCAGCTCGCCTGGAAGGCCGAGGCTTACGGGCTCGGCCCCGCCGACGCGGTGCTGGTGAAGACCGCGGCCACCTTCGACCTGTCGGTGTGGGAGTTCTACTCGGCGATGCTCACCGGCGGCCGCACCGTCCTGGCCGCACCCGACGGCCACCGCGATCCGGGCTATCTGCGCGATCTGTGTGCCGCGCAGCACATCACGGTGCTGCATCTGGTGCCGTCGCTGTTGAACGCGCTGCTGGCGAACGAAACACTGCCTGATTCGGTGCGGCTGGTGCTGGCCATCGGCGAGACGCTGCCCGCCGCCACCGCCCAGCGCTTCCGCCACGGCCACCCGGGCGCGGCGCTGTGGAACCTGTACGGCCCCACCGAGGCCGCGGTCTCGGTGACGGCGCACCGCGTCGATGCCGCCGACACCGACACGGTCCCGATCGGCGTGCCGGAGTGGAACACGCGCGCCTACGTCCTGGACTCGCGACTGCGGCCGGTCGCCCCGGGCGTGGTCGGGGAACTCTACCTCGCCGGAAAGCAGCTGGCGCACGGCTATTTCGCCCGCGCGGGGCTCACCGCCGAACGATTCGTCGCCGACCCGTTCGATCCCACCGGCGCCCGGCTGTATCGCACCGGCGACCTGGCAGCGTGGACGGACGCCGGGGAACTGCGCTACCACGGCCGCACCGACTTCCAGGTCAAACTCCGGGGCTTCCGCATCGAACCGGGCGATATCGAAGCGGCCCTGCTCGCCCACGACGATGTCGACACCGCCGTGGTGGTGGTGCGCGCGGACACGCGGGGCAGCGATCAGCTGGTCGCGTACGCGGCGCCGGTCCCCGGCCGCGCCCTGGACGCGGAAGCGTTGCGCGCGTGGCTGTCCGGCGCGCTGCCCGCGTACCTGCTGCCCGCGGTGGTGATGGCGCTGCCGCGGCTGCCGATGACCGCCACCGGCAAGATCGACCGAACAGCCCTGCCCGAACCCGTCTTTCCCACCGCCCGCTATCGCGCGCCGCGAACCGCGACCGAACAGATCGTCACCGACACCTTCGCCGCCGTGCTCGACGGCGAACGCATCGGACTGGACGACGACTTCTTCGCCCGCGGCGGCAACTCGCTGCTCGCGGCGAAGGTCGCGGCCCGCCTGAGCGCGGCCCTGCGCACCCCGGTCGGGGTGCGGGCGCTGTTCGACGCGAGCACGCCCGGCGCGCTCGCGGCCCGGCTGGCGCCGCTCACCGGCAGCGGCGAACCGCCCGCACTGGCCGCCGCCGCACGCCCGCAACGGATTCCGCTGTCGGCGGCCCAGCAACGCCTGTGGGTGCTCAATCAGCTCGATCCGCACTCGCCCGCCTACAACATCGCGATCGGCCTGCGACTGACCGGAACCCTGGATCGCACCGCGCTGCAGCACGCGCTCGCGGATGTCGTGGCCCGGCACGAAACGCTGCGCACGCTGTACCCGCAGGACGCGTCCGGCCCGCACCAGCAGGTGCTCGCGGCCGCCGCGGATACCGTGCCCTGCACCAGGATCGTCTCGAGCGCGCGGACCGTCGACGCCGACACCGCGGACTTCGCCGCGGCCGGTTTCGATCTCACCACGCAATCGCCGATCCGCGCCGCGCTGCTGCGCCTGGCCGAACACGATCACCAGCTGGTGCTGGTCATCCATCACATCGCCGCCGACGGCTGGTCGCTGACCCCGCTGGCGCGCGACCTGACCGCCGCCTACGAAGCCCGTTGCGCGGGAACAGCTCCCGCGTGGGAACCACTGCCGGTGCAGTACGCCGACTTCACCCTGTGGCAGCACGCCCTGCTCGGATCGGAATCCGACCCGGACAGTACCGTCACGCGCCAGCTGGCCTACTGGACCGAACGCCTGGACGGACTTCCCGAGCTCCTGGAACTGCCCACCGACCGGCCACGACCGCTCACCGCCTCCCAGCGCGGGGCGACCGTGCGGGGCCGCATCGACGGAGCGGCGCACCTGGCCGCCGCGACCCTGGCGCGCCGGCGCGGCGCGACCGTCTTCATGACCCTGCACGCCGTGCTCGCCGCCCTGCTGGCGCGCCTGGCGGCCACCTCGGACGTGGCCATCGGCACGCCGGTCGCGGGCCGCTTGGACCCAGCCCTCGACGATCTGATCGGCATGTTCGTCGGCACGGTCGTACTGCGCACCGCGGTGCCCACCGGCCTCGCCTTCGGCGAACTGCTGGACCGCGTCCGCGCCGCCGACGTGGACGCGTTCGCGCACTCGGACCTGCCGTTCGAGCGGCTCGTCGACGAGCTGCGCCCGGCTCGCTCGGCCTCTCACCACCCGCTCTATCAGGTGATGATGTCCGTGCACGACGCGCCGCCGGCGGTGATCACGCTGCCGGGGCTGGGCACGGTGACGGCCACCGCGATCGACACCGGCGCCGCCCGCTGGGACCTGCAGTTCACCTTCGTGGAAACCCGCTCCGGCGCAGGCGATCCCGACGGCGTCGAAATCTCACTGACCTACGCGACCGACCTGTTCGACGAGGCGTCGGCGGCGACCCTGCTCGACCGCTTCACCACGATGTTCGCCGCCGCGATGGCCAGCCCCGCCACCGTGATCGGCGACCTGCCCCTGCTCACCGTCGCCGAGATCGCCGCCCTGGGGCACGGACACCGCGACGCCGGACTCCCCGCTCGCACGCTGGGGGAGATCTTCGCCTCGGCCGCAGCGGATTTCGGCGCACCGGCGATTCGCTCCGGCGAGCGCGAGGTGACCTACGGCGAGCTGGATCGCTACACCAACCGGCTGGCGCGCCTGCTGATCCAGCACGGCATCGGGCCCGAAGACATTGTCGCGCTCGGCATTCCACGCTCCATCGAATCGGTGAGCGCGGTACTCGCCGTCACCAAGACCGGTGCTGCCTTCCTGCCCGTGGACCCGGCCTATCCGGAGCCGCGCAAACGGCATATGCTCACCGACTCCGGAGTCCGGGTCGGGCTGACCGTGCGCTCGCGCATCGACGACCTGCCCGGCGACGTGCAGTGGATCTGCCTCGACGACCCGCAGGTCGCCGAACGGTGCAACCGGCTCCCGGACCGCCCGGTCACCGATGGTGATCGCACCGCGTCCCAGTTGCTTTCACAGCGCGCCTACCTCATCTACACCTCCGGCTCCACCGGCACGCCCAAGGGCGTCGCGGTCACCCACCGCGGCCTCACCGACTTCGCCGCCCGGCTGGTGCGGCGCGCCGACGCCGGCGCCGGCGGCCGCACCCTGCACTTCGCCTCGCCCAGCTTCGACGCCTCGATCCTGGAACTGTTGCTGGCCTGGGAATCCCGATCCACCATGGTGATCGCCGCACCCGAGATCGTGGGCGGCGACGAACTGGCCGAACTGCTCGACCGCGAAGCCGTCACCCACGCCTTCCTCACCCCGGCCGCCTTGGCCAGCATCGACGCGATCGCCTGGCCGCTGCCGCGCCTGCGCGGCCTGGTGGTGGGCGGCGAGGCGCTCGGCCCCGAGCTGCTGGACCGGTGGGCGCACGGCCGCCGCCTGTGCAACGCCTACGGTCCTTCCGAAGCGACGGTGGCCGTGGCGATCTCGGACGCGCTCACCCCCGGAACGCCGATCGTGCTGGGCCACCCGGTGCCCGGCGCGGGCCTCGCGGTGCTCGATCAACGCCTGCGCCCGGTGCCGGCCGGAGTGACCGGCGAGCTCTACATCAGCGGTCCGGCAGTCGCGCGCGGCTACCTCGACCGGCGCGGACTCACCGCCACCCGCTTCGTGGCCGCGCCCTCGGGTACCCCCGGCGCCGTCATGTACCGCACCGGCGACCTGGTGCGCTGGAACGCCCACGGCGAACTCGTGTTCGTCGGTCGCGCCGACGACCAGGTGAAGCTGCGCGGCTTCCGGGTCGAACTCGGCGAGATCACCGCGGCGCTCTCGTCCTGCCCCGGTATCCGGTTCGCGCACAGCGAGATTCGCCGCGACGAGGCCG
Organism: Nocardia yamanashiensis NBRC 100130; assembly: GCF_001613325.1. Taxonomy (GTDB): domain Bacteria; phylum Actinomycetota; class Actinomycetes; order Mycobacteriales; family Mycobacteriaceae; genus Nocardia; species Nocardia yamanashiensis. The sequence goes on from NZ_BDCD01000030.1 coordinate 69,269, forward strand.
GCCGCCCGCAGCTCGTGGCCTACGTGCTGCCCGAAGAGCCGGGCGAGGCGAAACCGCAGGCCGTCCGCACCTATCTCGCGGCCCGGCTGCCCGGCTACATGGTGCCGGCCGCCGTCGTCGAACTGGCCTCGATTCCGCTGTCGCCCAGCGGAAAACTGGACCGTCGCGCCCTGCCCGACCCGGACTGGGACGCCGCCCGCTCCGGGCGGGAGCCCGCCACCGAGACCGAGGCGATGATCGCCGCCGCCATGGCGGAGGTCATCGGCATCGAGCGCGTGTACGCCGATCACAGCTTCTTCGATCTCGGCGGCAACTCGCTGTCGGCGACCCAATTGGTCTCCCGGATCGCCCGCGCGGGCCGGCCGCGGCCGGCGGTCCGCGAAGTCTTCGAGCACCCCACGCCGGAACTGCTGGCGCGCCTGCTCGACGGCGCGGCGCCGACGCCGCGGCGATCGCGCCCGAGACTGGGCGGCACACCGCGCCCGGCGCGGGTGGAACTGTCCTCGGCGCAACGACGACTGTGGTTCCTCAACCAGCTCGAACCCGAATCCGGCGCCTACAACATCCCCGTCGTGCTGCGCCTGCGCGGAGCCCTCGATCGCCAGGCGCTGCAAGCCGCCCTGCTCGATGTCCTCCAGCGGCACGAGATCCTGCGCACCATCTACCCGCAGGACGCCCACGGCCCGCACCAGGTGACCGTGCCCGCCCACGATCTGGTCCTGGATCTGTGCGAAACCAGTGTCAGCCCACTGGAAGTCGAGTACCACATCGAGGTCGCCACCGAGGCCGGCTTCGATCTCGCCGCCGAGATCCCGATCCGCGCGGAACTGCTGCGCACCTGCTCCGACGAGCACTATCTGGTCCTCGTCGCGCATCACATCGCCCTGGACGGCGGATCGCTGCGCCCGCTGGCCGGCGATCTCACCACCGCCTACCGGGCGCACACCGCCGGCCTCGCCCCCGAATGGTCCCCGCTGCCGGTGCAGTACGCCGACTACACCGCCTGGCATCACGAACTGCTCGGCGCGGAAAGCGATCCCGACAGTCTGGCCGCCCGCCAGCTCGACTATTGGCGCACCCGCCTGGCCGGGGCCCCCGACTGCCTGGACCTGCCCGCCGACCGCCCGCGCCCGGCCCGCGCCTCGCACCGCGGCGCGACCGTGCGCGCCCACCTGGACGCCGAAACCCGCAGGCGGCTGGCCGAATTCGCCCGCGCCCACGAGGTCACCGAGTTCATGGTGCTGCACGCCGTGCTCGCCGTCATGCTTGCACGGCTCAGCGGCAGCGCCGACATCGTGATCGGCACACCCATCTCCACGCGCTCGGAACCCGAACTCGAACCGCTGATCGGCACTTTCGTCGGCACGCTCGCGTTGCGCACCCGCATCGCGGAACCGGACTCGTTCGGCGCGCTGCTGCGGACGATTCGCGAGGACGATCTGGCCGCCTTCGCGCACGCCGACCTGCCCTTCGAACGCCTGGTGGAGGTGCTCAATCCGCGCCGATCCACCGCGCATCACCCGCTGTTCCAGGTCAGCCTGTCGATGGACAATTTCGCCGCGCCCCGGCTGTCGCTGCCCGGACTGGAACTCTCGGTCCAGTCCTTCGACGCCCCCGTCGCCAAATTCGATCTCCAGTTCGTCTTCGGCCGCAAGCCCGGCGGGCCGGACGGCCTCGAACTCTGCCTGACCTACGCGACCGACCTTTTCGACGAAGGCTCCGCACTGCGCCTGACCCGCCGCTTCCTGCGCGTACTGAACGCGGCGATGGGCGATCCGGACACGCGGCCCGGCGAGCTCGATATCCTCACCGCGGACGAGGCGCGCACGCTGCGGCAGGTGCGCGGCGAATCCTGGGACCAGCCGCGCACCCTGGCCGATATCTTCGCGAGCGCGGCCGCCGACGGTGAACGGGCCGCTCTCGTGGCGGACGGCCTGCGCGTGACCTATCGGCAGCTCGACGAATGGTCGAACCGGCTGGCCCGCAAGCTGATCCGCGAAGGCGCCGGACCGGGAACGGCCGTCGCGCTGGGCATGGGCCGCTCGCTGGAATCGGTCGTGGCCACCGCCGCGGTCGTCAAGACCGGCGCGGCGTTCCTGCCCATCGACGTGCGGCACCCCGCCGACCGCATCCGGCACATGCTCACCGACTCCGCGGTCCGGCTCGGCGTCACCACCACCGCACACCGCCGCCTGCTGCCCGCCGACCTCGCCGTGGACTGGCTGCTCGCCGATGTGGACGCCTCCGGCGAATCCAGTGCGCCGGTGACCGATTCGGACCGGTCGCGAGCCCTGCACATCGACGATCTCGCCTACCTGATCTACACCTCAGGCTCCACCGGCACGCCGAAGGGCGTGGCGGTCACCCATCGCGGGCTGGCGGCGTTCGCGGCCGAACAGCGCCTGCGCTACGAGATCGACGCCGACTGCCGGACCGCGCATTTCGCCTCGCCCAGCTTCGACGCCTCGGTCCTGGAACTGCTGCTGGCGTGGAGCGCCGGGGCGACCATGGTGGTGATCTCGCCGGAGATCTACGGCGGCGACGAACTCGCCCAGGTGCTGACCCGGGAGGAAGTCACCCACGCCTTCCTGATCCCGGCCGTGCTGGCCAGTATCGATGCCGGACGCTGGCGGCTGCCGCGGCTGCGCTGCCTGGTGGTCGGCGGTGAAGCGGTCGGCGCGGACCTGGTCGCCCGCTGGGCCGGCGGCCGGGCGATGCACAACGCCTACGGTCCCTCCGAAGCGACCGTGGCCCCGGTGATCTCGGACGCGCTCACCGCGCACGGCCCGGTGGTGCTGGGCCGCCCGATCCGCGGGGCGGCCGTCATGGTGCTCGACGACGCCCTGCGACCGGTGCCGGTCGGGGTGGCGGGCGAGCTGTACGTGGCCGGCGCCGGTCTGGCACGCGGCTATCTGGGCCGCCATGCGCTGACCGCGGCACGTTTCGTGGCACATCCCTACAGCGATGCGCCCGGCGCTCGCATGTACCGCACCGGCGACGTGGTGCGCTGGACATCCGCGGGCGCGCTGGCCTTCGTCGGTCGCAGCGACGATCAGGTGAAGGTGCGCGGATTTCGCATCGAACTGGGCGAGATCACCGCGGCGGTCGCCGAATTTCCGGGAATCCGCTTCGCGCACAGCGAGATCCGATACGACCGAGCCGGGGCCGCCCGCATCGTCTGCTACGTGATGGCGGCCGGTGCGGACCCGGTCGATCAGCAGGCGCTGCGCGACCACGCGGCGACCCGGCTGCCGGCCTACATGGTGCCCACCGCGGTGGTCACGCTGGCGGCGATACCGCGCTCGCCCAGCGGCAAACTCGATCGCGCCGCGCTGCCCGATCCGGACTGGGAGCCCGCCGCGGCCGGCCGCGAACCCGAGACCGCGGGGGAGGCCCTGGTGGCGGCGGCGATGGCCGAGGTCATCGGATGCGAACGGGTCGGCGCCGACCACGACTTCTTCGAGATGGGCGGCACCTCGCTCGCGGCCACCCGGCTGGTCGCGCGGCTCGCCACCGCGACGGGCCGGCAGCTGGGCGTCCGCGCGGTATTCGAGAGCCCCACCCCGGAAACCTTGGCGCTGGTCCTCGATACCGCACTGGCGCAGACGATTCCGAACCAGCCGGAGCTGTCCGGCGGCGATCGGCCGCAGCGGGTGCCGCTGTCGCCGGCGCAACAGCGGCTGTGGTTCCTGGACCGATTCGACCCCGGATCGGCCGCCTACAACATTCCGATCGCCCTGCGCCTGCGCGGCGACCTGGATCCGGACGCCCTGCGCGCCGCGATCGGCGACGTGATCGCCCGGCACGAGGTGCTGCGGACCGTCTACGCCCACGACGAATTCGGCCCGCATCAGCGGATCGCGGCGGGCGAAAGTCCCGCGGCGGCGCTGCCGATCGTCGAGGTCACCGCCGAGAGCCTGGACGGGCGGCTCGGCGAATTGGCCCGGACCCGATTCGATCTCGCCCTCGGCGCGCCCATCCACACCGAACTGCTGCGCCTGTCCGCCGACGACCACATCCTGGTGGTGGTCGTGCATCACATCGCCGCCGACGGCGCCTCGGCCGGACCACTGGCCGCGGACCTCGCGACCGCCTACGCCGCCCGGCGGCACGGCGAAGCTCCCCGCTGGACCGAATTGCCCGTCCAATACGCGGATTTCAGCATCTGGCAGCAGCGCCTGCTCGGCGACGACACCGACCCGGACAGCCTCGCCGCCCGGCAGACGGCCTACTGGGCCGGCACCCTGGCCGGGCTGCCCGATCAGCTCGAGCTGCCCGGCGACCGCCCGCGACCGCAAATCCGGAACCAGCACGGCGACACCGTCTCCGCGCGCGTGGACGCCGCCGCGCACGCGGCCCTGACCCGGCTGGCGCGCGACCATCAGGTCAGTCTTTTCATGGTGCTGCACGCCGTCCTCGCCGTCCTGCTGTCCCGATTGAGCGGCAGCGCCGACATCGCCGTCGGCACACCGATCTCGGGCCGCGGCGACGCGCGCCTGCACCCGCTGATCGGCATGTTCGCCGGGACGCTGGTGCTGCGCACGCCGGTCGACACCGGCCGCTCGTTCACCGACCTGCTCGCCGCGGTGCGCGAGATCGACCTGGACGCGTTCGCGAACGCGGACATCCCCTTCGAGCGCCTGGTGGAGATCCTCGCCCCGGCGCGCTCGACCGCGCACCATCCGCTGTTCCAGGTCATGCTCTCGGTCCACGACACCCCGCCGCAGCCGCCCGCCCTGGACGGGGTGGCGGTGTCGATCCAGCCCATCGCGGTCGAGAGCGCCAAGTTCGATCTCCAGTTCACCTGCACCGAAACCCATTCGGCCCAGGGCGATCCCGACGGCCTCGAACTGGATCTGACCTTCGCCACCGATATCTTCGACCGCGCCACCGCCGAACTGCTCACCACGCGGTTCACCACACTGCTGGCCGGACTCAGCGGTCGCCCGCACGCGCCGGTCGGCGACGCCGAGTTGCTGACCGTGGCCGAGCGCGCGCTGCTGGCCCCGGCGCGCGGCACCGCGGGACCGGTGCCCGCCACCCTGGCCGAATTGTTCACCGCCGCGACCGCCGATCGCGAGCGCATCGCGGTGATCGCAGCGACGGGCACCCTGACCTACGGGCAACTCGACGAACGCTCGAACCGGGTGGCGCGGGCGCTGATCGCGGCGGGCGTGGGGCCCGGCGACACCGTCGCGCTCGGGCTGCCGCGCTCGCCGGAATCGGTCCTGGCCACCGTGGCCGTGACGAAGACCGGGGCCGCCTTCGCACCGATCGACATCCGGTATCCGGCCGAACGCATACGCCACATGATCGCCGACTCCGGCGCCCGGCTCGGCATCAGCACCGACGCCGCGATACCGACCCTCCCGCACGAACTGCGCTGGCTGCCGCTCGCCGCACTCGAGGAGACGGAATCGGCGGCGGCCGTGACCGATTCGGATCGGCTCCGGTCGCCGGCGCTCGACGACGTCGCCTATCTGATCTACACCTCGGGTTCGACCGGCGTGCCCAAGGGCGTCTCGGTCACCCATCGCGGCCTGGCCGGATTCGCCGCCGAGCAACGCCGCCGGTACGCCATCGAGGCGCACTGCCGGACACTGCATTTCGCCTCACCGAGCTTCGACGCCTCGGTCCTCGAACTGCTGCTGGCCTGGTCCGCGGGCGCGACCATGGTCATCGCCGCGCCCGACGTGTACGGCGGCGACGAACTGGCCGCGCTGCTCGAACGCCAGCAGGTGACCCACGCCTTCCTGACCCCGGCCGCACTCGCGAGCATCGATGCCGTGCGCTGGCCATTGCCCGCGCTGCGCCATCTGGTCCTGGGCGGGGAAGCCGTGGGCGCGGAACTGGTGGCCCGCTGGGCCGCGGGCCGGAACCTGATCAACGGCTACGGTCCGACCGAGACGACCATCATGAGCGCCATCTCCGGACCCCTCCGGCGCGACGAACCCGTCGTGCTGGGCCGCCCGATCCGGGGCACCGCGGTCGTCGTGCTGGACGAGCGGCTGCGACCGGTCGCGCCCGGCGTGACCGGCGATCTCTATATCGCCGGGGACGGCCTGGCGCGCGGGTACCATCGCCGATCCGGGCTCACCGCACAACGTTTCGTGGCCTATCCGTTCGGCGTGACCGGCGGGGAGCGGATGTATCGCACCGGCGATGTGGTGCGGTGGACCGGGACCGGGGAACTGGTCTTCGTCGGCCGCGGCGACGACCAGGTGAAGATCCGCGGCTTCCGGATCGAGCTCGGCGAGATCACCGCGGCGGTCGCCGCTGCGCCCGGAATCGCGTTCGCGCACACCGAGATCCGGACCGACCCGGGCGGGGCGGCCGCACTGGTGTGCTACGTGGTGCCCGACGGCGGGTACGCGGCGCCGCCGCCGGACCTGCGCGCCACGCTCGCGCAGCGGCTGCCCGGCCATATGGTGCCCGCGGCGTTCGTCGCCCTGGAGTCGATTCCGTTGTCGCCCAACGGAAAACTGGACCAGCGCGCACTGCCGGAACCGGTCTGGCCGGCCGGACCCGCCGGGCGGGCCCCGGCGACGCCGAACGAACGCCTGGTAGCCGCGGTCATGACCGAGGTGCTGGGCCGGGAGATCCACGCCGATCACGGGTTCTTCGACCACGGCGGCACTTCGCTGTCGGCCACCCAGGTGGTGGCCCGGCTCGCCGAGGCGAGCGGACACGAACTGCCGGTGCGTGCGGTCTTCGAACACCCCGCCCCCGCGCAGCTGGCCCTGCTCCTGGATCACGCACCCGCCGCCCCCGCGACCGCCAGGCCGGTGCTGCGCGCCGGTGTGCGGCCGGAGCGGATACCGCTGTCGATGGCACAGCAGCGGCTGTGGTTCCTCAACCGCTTGGACACCTCCTCCGGTGCCTACAACGTGGCCATCGGGCTGCGGCTGCGCGGCCACCTCGACGTCTCGGCCGTAGCGGGCGCGATCACCGATGTGGTTGCCCGCCACGAGATCCTGCGAACCTTGTTCGCTGAAGACGGCGCCGGGCCGCATCAGGTGGTGCTGCCCGCGACAGACGTCACCCTGCACCGCGTGGTGACCGATGCGGTCGCCGTGCACGTCGACGCAGCCCGCTTCGTCCGGCGCGGATTCGACCTGAGCACCGAAGCGCCGATCCGCGCCGCGCTGCTCACCGTCGAGGAGCACGAGCACATCCTGCTCATCGTCATTCACCACATCGCCGCCGACGGCTGGTCCCTGACGCCCCTGGCCCGCGACTTCGTGGCGGCCTACGACGCGCGCCGCACCGGGTCCGCGGCGGCGCTGCCGCCGTTGCCGGTCCAGTACGCGGACTTCAGCCTGTGGCAACGCGATCTGCTCGGCGCCGAGGACGATCCCGCGAGCCTCGCGGCCCGCCAGCTCGAGTACTGGCGCGAGCGCCTGACCGGATTGCCGGACTGCCTGGAGTTGCCGGCCGACCGGCCGCGGCCGGCCATCGCCACCCACGAGGCCGCCACCACCGCGCTGCGCATCGACGCCGAAACACACCGGCGGCTGGCCGAATTCACCCGCGAGCGCGACGTCAGCGTATTCATGGTGCTGCACGCCGTGCTGGCGGTCCTGATCGCGCGCACCGCCGGCACGACCGATATCGCCATCGGCACCGCGGTGGCGGGCCGTGGCGCGAGCGCGCTCGACGATCTCGTCGGCATGTTCGTCGGAACCCTGGTGCTGCGCACCGAGGTACCCGGCGAGACGACGTTCGCCGACCTGCTCGCCGTGGTGCGGGACACCGATCTGGACGCGTTCGCGCACGCCGACCTGCCGTTCGAACGGCTCGTCGACGTCCTCAACCCGGTACGGTCCACCGCACACCATCCGCTGTTCCAGGTCAGCCTGTCGCTCACCAATACCGGCCTGCCCGCGGTGCGGCTGCCGGAGCTGACGGTGGACGCCTTCCCGGTCGATCCCGGACTGGCCAAATGCGACCTGCAGTTCACCTGCACCGAATCGCACGGCGCGCAGGGCGATCCCGACGGTATCGACCTGTCGCTCACCTACGCGACCGACCTGTTCGACAGCCCGACCGCCGACCGGCTCAGCCGCCGCTTCGCGCGGCTGCTCGAGGCACTGCTGGCCGCACCCGAGCGGCCGGTCGGTGACGCCGACATCCTGAACGACTGGGAGCGCTCGGCGCTGACGCCCGCACGCGGCAGTGCCGCCGCACCGGTCGTGACGCTGCCCGAGCTTTTCGCACGGGCCGCCGCCGAGCCACAGCGCCCGGCGCTGATCGCGGAAACCGGCGCCTGGACCTACGGTGAACTCGACGCCTGGTCGAACCGGCTGGCCCGGGTGCTGATCGGCCGGGGCATCGGGCCCGGTGACGTTGTCGCGCTGGGATTGTCCAGGTCGGTGGAATCGGTCGTCGGCTCCATCGCGATCGCCAAGACCGGCGCGGCCTTCCTGCCCGTCGACATGCGCCATCCCGCCGACCGGATCCGCCATATGCTCGGCGACTCCGGAACCCGCCTGGGCCTCACGCGCGATCGCGATCGCGCCGCGCTCCCGGCGGGGCTCGGCATCGAATGGATGACGGTCGACGGCGCGGAAACCCTTGGACCGGAAACGGTGTCGGCGGCCGAGCGAATCCGCGCGGTGCGTGCCGACGACGTCGCGTACGTCATCTACACCTCCGGTTCGACCGGCGTGCCCAAAGGCGTGGCCGTCACCCATCGCGGCGTCTTCAACTGCGCGGAGGTGCAGCGCGTCCGGTTCGGCGTCGAAGCGGATTCGCGGACACTGCATCTGGCCTCGCCGAGCTTCGATGTGGCCGTGCTCGAACTGCTGCTGGCCTGGTGCGCGGGCGCGGCCATGGTGGTGGTCCCGACCGAGATCTACGGCGGGGACGAACTCGCCGAACTGATGGACGCGCACCGGGTGACCCACGCGATCATCACCCCGGCGGTGCTGGCCGGAATCGACCCCGCCCGTTGGCCGTTGCCGCACCTTCGGACCCTGGTGGTGGGCGGTGAGGCTTTCGATCGGGAACTGATCGACCAGTGGACCCGCGGCCACGACATCGTGAACGGCTACGGTCCGTCCGAAGCCACCATCGCCGCCACTTTCTCCGAACCGATGGCGCCCGACCGGCCCATCGTGCTCGGCCGGCCGATCCGCGGCGTCAGCGCCGTCGTCCTGGACGCCCGGCTGCGGCCGGTGCCGTGCGGGGTGGTGGGAGAGCTGTACGTCGGCGGCGTCGGCGTGGCCCGGGGCTACCATCGCCGTGCCGCGCTGACCGCGCAACGCTTCGTCGCCGACCCCTTCGGCGCCGCCGGGGAACGCATGTACCGGACCGGTGATCTGGCGCGCTGGAACGCCGACGGCGACCTGGTGTTCGCCGGCCGCGCCGACGATCAGGTCAAACTGCGCGGGCTGCGGGTCGAGCCGGGCGAGATCTCGGCCGTGGTCGCCGCCTGCCCGGGAATCCACTTCGCGCACACCGAGATTCGCGCCGATGCCGCCGGAATGGACCGGATCGTGTGCTATCTCGTCGCCGCGGACGGCCATGCCGTGGACGTGCCCGCCTTGCGTGCGAACGTGGCGACGCGGCTGCCCGCGCACATGGTCCCGTCGGTGTTCCCGATCCTGGACTCGATCCCGCTCTCGCCCAACGGCAAACTCGATCGCCGCGCCCTGCCCGAGCCGCAATGGCGGGTCGCGACCAGCGGCCGGCTGCCCGCTACGGCGGGTGAGGAACTGGTGGCCGCCGCCATGGCGGCGGTGATCGGACTCGACCAGATCGGGGCCGACCAGAGCTTCTTCGAACTCGGCGGAAACTCGCTCTCCGCCACCCAATTGGTCGGCCGCATCGCCGCCGCTTCGGGCCTGCGGCTGCCGCTGCGGACGGTGTTCGAACATCCCACCCCCGAAGCGCTGGCCGAAGCACTCGATCGGGCGGCGGCCGGTCCCCGGCAGTACGCCGACCTGACAGCCGGTCCCCGGCCGGACCGGATTCCGTTGTCGGCGGCGCAGCAGCGACTGTGGCTGTTGAACCGATTCGATACCGCGAGCAGCGCCTACAACATTCCGCTCGTGCTCGAACTGCGCGGGCCGTTGGACGTGGCCGCGCTCGGGCAGGCGTTCGGTGATGTGGTGGCCCGTCACGAATCCCTGCGCACCGTGTTCCCGGCCGACGCCGAGGGGCCGTATCAGCGCATCAAGGCGGCGGCGCCGGTCACGTTGCCGGTCGCCGAACTGCCGCCCGCGGCCGCCGCGGCGTTCATCCGGTCCCGCTGCGCGGCGGGATTCGATGTCACCCAGGAGATCCCGCTGCGCGCACAGCTGATCCGGCGGGGCGAGCACGATCACCTGCTGGTCTTGGTGCTGCACCACATCGTCGCCGACGGCGCCTCGATGCCACCCCTGGCCGCCGACCTCGCGATCGCCTACGCCGCCCGCCGGACGGGTACCGTCCCGGCCTGGCAGCCGTTGCCGGTGCAGTACGCGGACTACAGCAGCTGGCAGCACCGGATGCTGGGCAGCGACACCGACGCCGAGAGCGTCTTCACGCGGCAATTGGGCTACTGGACAACGCAACTGGCGGGCCTGCCGGACGTGCTGGCATTGCCCGCCGACCGTCCGCGCCCCACCACGCCGACCCAGCGCGGGGCCTCGGTCCGGCAGCACCTCGGTGTGCAGTTGCACGCCGCGGTGGCCGAACTGGCGCGCGCCCGGGGCGCCACCGTGTTCATGGTGCTGCACGCGGCGCTCGCGGCCTTGCTGGCACGACTGAGCGGGACCGGCGATATCGCGATCGGCACCCCGATCGGCGGGCGCATCGATCCGCGACTCGAGCCCTTGGTGGGCATGTTCGTCGGCACCGTGGTGCTGCGCACGCCCGTCGATACCGGCCACTCGTTCGCCGAATTGCTGGCGGCCGTGCGCGATACCGACCTCGACGCCTTCGCCCACGCCGACATCCCGTTCGAACGGCTGGTGGACGAATTGCAACCGACCCGGTCCGCGGCCTACCACCCGCTGTTCCAGGTCATGCTGTCCGTGCACGGCGGCGTGCCACGACTGCCGGATCTCGAGGGCGTCGCGGTGACCGCGGTGGATCCCGAAGTGGAGACCGCCAAATTCGACCTCCAGTTCACCTTCGTGGAAACGAGCGCGGACTCGGGGCAACCCGCCGGCCTGGACCTGACCCTCACCTACGCGCAGGATCTGTTCGACCCGGACTCCGCGGCATCGCTCATGGGCCGCCTCGTCCGCCTGCTCGGGGCCGTCGTGCGCGAGCCGCGGTCGCCGATCGGGGACGCTGGCCTGCTCGACGGCGCGGAAACCCGGATGCTCGCCCCCGCGGTGGGGCCGGACTCCGTGGCGACGCTGACCTTTCCGCAGATCTTTGCCCGCGCGGTGACCACGGCCCCGGCGGCTGTCGCGGTACGCGATCGAGACGTCCAGATGAGCTACGACCAGATCGACCGGGCCACCAACCGACTGGCGCGGCTACTCATCGCGCACGGCATCGGACCGGAATCCTATGTAGCCCTCGCTATTCCGCGATCGGTCACCTCGGTGCGGGCGATGCTCGCGGTACTGAAGACCGGCGCCGCGTTCGTCCCGGTCGATCCGGCCTACCCCGCCGATCGCCAGCGCCACATGCTCATCGACTCCGGCGCCGCCCTCGGGCTCACCGTCACCGCCTGCCGCCCGGCGATCACCGACGGACCCCAATGGCTCGCGCTCGACGACCCGGAGATCGCCGCACGGATCCGGGCACTGCCCGACACCCCGATCCTCGACGCCGAGCGCGCGACCATCGCCGCGGCACAACCGGCGTACCTGATCTACACCTCCGGATCCACCGGCGTGCCCAAGGGCGTCACCGTCACTCACGCGGGTCTCGCGAACTTCACCGCTGAACTGACCGAACGCTGCGGCCTTTCCACCGGATCGCGCGTATTGCATTTCGCGTCACCGAGTTTCGACGCCGCGATCCTGGAACTGCTGCTCGGGCTCGGCTCGGCCGCGACCGCGGTGCTCGCCGACACCGCGGTGTACGGTGGTGACGCGCTGTGGCATCTGCTGCGCGAGGAACGCATCACCCACGCCTTCATCACCCCCGCCGCGCTGGCGACCGTGCTGCCCGACGGGCTCGAAGACCTCGAGGTGATCATGGTCGGCGGTGACCGCACCGGACCGGAACTGGTGCGGCGGTGGGTGGGCACGGGCGAGGTCCCGCAGCGCACCATGATCAACGCCTACGGGCCGTCGGAAGCGACCGTGGCCGCCAGCATCAGTTCGCCGCTGCGCCCGGACATTCCGGTCACCATCGGCGGCCCGCTGCGCGGATTCGCGGTCGCCGTACTCGATGCGCGCCTGCGGCCGGTGCCGATGGGGGTGCCGGGCGAGCTGTATCTGGCCGGTCCCGCGCTGGCTCGCGGCTACCACCGCAGGCCGGGGCTGACCGCCCAGCGCTTCGTCGCCGACCCGCTGGGCGCGCCCGGCACGCGCATGTATCGCACCGGGGATCTGGTCCGCTGGGTATCGCGCGGCCCGCGACCGGAGCTCGAATACCTCGGGCGGGCCGACGATCAGGTGAAGATCCGCGGTTTCCGCATCGAACTGGGCGAAATCGACGCGGCCCTGGTGGCGCACCCGGAGATCACCGCCGCGACCACCATCGGATACGAGACGGACGGCGGCCCGACCATGCTCGCCTCGTACGTGTGCTCCACCGCGGACCCGGCGCCGGCACCGGCCGAACTGCGCCGGCATGTGGCGTCGCTGGTGCCGGGATACATGGTGCCGCAATCGATCACGGTCCTCGATGCCCTGCCGCGCACCCCGGCGGGCAAACTCGACCGCGCCGCGCTGCCTGCCCCGGTGCCGCAGGCGGCCGCCGGTTATCGCGCGCCCGGCACCGCCGCCGAGATCATGGTCTGCGCCGCGTTCGCCCGGGTGCTGGCCGCCGACTCGGTGGGCGCCGACGACAACTTCTTCGAACTCGGCGGAAACTCGCTGCTGGCCACCACATTGGTCGCCGAGCTGCGCGAACGACACGGACTGGAGGTGCCCATGCAAACCCTCTTCCTGGACCCCACGCCCGCCGGGATCGCCGCCCGGGTGAGCGGGAACCTGCTGGACGACACCGTGATCGAGTCGGCGTTCGACCCGATGCTGGCACTGCGCGCCGCGGGCGATCGGCCGCCGCTGTTCTGCGTCCACTCGGTCAGCGGCGTGGCGTGGAGCTACACCGGCCTGCTGCCGCATCTGGACCCGGAGCAGCCGGTCTACGGCCTGCAACTGCCGCATCTCACCGAGGAGAACACCGGGCTGGGCACCATCGAGGAACTGGCCCGGCGCTACCTCCACGAGCTGAAAACCGTGCAGCCGCAAGGGCCGTACCATCTGCTCGGCTGGTCCCTCGGCGGGCTGATCGCCTACGAGATGGCCGCCCAGCTGACCCGGGCGGGCGAGCGGGTCGGCCTGCTGGCCCTGCTCGACAGCCGCATCCTGGCCGACGAGCCCGAGATCGCCGATCCGAGCGCCGGGGAACTGCTGGCGGCGCTGCTCGGCGACGCCGGGCTGGCGGCGGAGAACATGACGGCCGAACGCGCCGCGGAGCTGCTGCACGAGGATCAAGGGCCGTTCGGCGCGCTCGGCGCCGCGCACGTCGAGCGCCTCTACGCCGGTTACCTGGCCGGGACGAGCATGGGATACCGCTACCGGCCCGGGAAGTACGCCGGGGACCTGCTGTATTTCACCGCCACCGCGGACCACGCCGCCCCGGCGGGCAGCGCCGGACGAGCACAGCCGGCACCCGGCGCGGACCCGTGGCGCGAATACGTCCTCGGTGAGATCGAGGAACGTTTCGTGCACTGCACCCATGTCGACATGGGCGCACCCGAAGCGCTCGCCGAAATCGCGAAGGAGGTGCGCGAGCAGCTGCCCGGCGGGCGTGCCGGCACCGGCTCCCCGGCCCGAGAACGCAACATCACCAATTCCGGAAGGATCGAAAAGTGACCGGTACCAACCCGTTCGACAACGAGGACGGCCTGTTCAAGGTTCTCGTCAACGACGAAGGCCAGTATTCGCTGTGGCCCGACTTCGCTCCCGTGCCCGACGGATGGCATGTGGTGCACGACGGTGACAAACCGAGCTGCGTCGACTACGTCGAAAAGCATTGGCTGGATATGCGTCCGCGCAGCCTGATCGAGGAGGTCGATGCCTAGAACGGTGCGGGCTACGGCCCGGTGCGCTCCGAGCCGTTCGGAAAAAGAGTCACCGCCCGACCAAACCGGTAACCGCGACAGTGCGAACCCCTTTTCGTGCCCTCCCGGCAACGGAGGGGCACGGGGCGTTCGTCGCCCGCTCGACGGAGATGGCCGGTCCCCCTTCACCCCGACCCGGGCCGGCCATCGCCGCCTGATGTTCGGCTCTGCTCTCCCGTGCTGCTCGTGCGTTCACCGCGACCGGCGAATCGGCTGGAGAGCAACGGGTTCGGAGGATTGCGGGTGAGCAACGTGATGGAGGAAGAAGGCGCGCGGGTGATCCGCCTGGCACACTACGAGGCCGAGGCGGTCCCCTCGTGCCCGGCACGACCGGAGCGGGACTCGGACAATTCGCGCCTGCTCGGCCGGCTGATCATCGGTATCGCACATCGGGATCGGGACGCCTTCACCGAGTTCTATCGAATGACGAGCCACCGGGTGTTCGGCCTGGCGCTGCGCATGCTCCACAACCGGGCAGCGGCCGAGGAGATCACCCAGGAGGTCTACCTGCAGACCTGGTCGCACGCCGAGCGATACGACCAGCGGCTGGCCAGCCCGATCGGCTGGCTCATGATGCTCACGCATCGGCGCGCGGTCGATCGCCTGCGCGCCGACATCTCGATCGCGGGCCGCGAAACCCTCTACGGCCGCACCCGAACCGAACGCGAACGCGACGTCGTCATCGAATCCGTGGAGGAACGCGACGACCGGCGCGCGGTCCAGCACTGTCTGGGCACGCTCACCGAACTGCAGCGCGAAAGCATCGAGCTGGCCTACTACGGCGGGCTCACCTACCCCGACGTGGCCGACCGGCTCGGCACCCCGGTCGCCACCGTGAAGAGCCGAATCCGCGACGGCCTCAAACGGCTTCGGACGTGTCTGACAGGAAGTGATCACACATGAGTGCCCCCGGGCGACTGGACAGGGAACTGCTCGAACTGGCCTACGCGTACGCGCTGGACGCCGTGACCGAGCGCGAACGCCGCGCCATCGAACGCCGGCGGGCCCGGGCGGACAGCCGGACGGCGGCCCAATTCGATTCCACGGTCAGTGCCTTGCACGAGACGCTCGCGGAAGTGAGCGCCGTCGATATATGCAGTCCGCCACCGGAATTGGAACGCAACCTGCTGGATGCGCTCGATCGGGTCATCTGCGCCGCCAAGCGGCGGGCGCGAACCCGGGCCGGCGCACCGGGCCGGCTGCTGTTCGCCGCTGCGGCGCTGCTGGTGGTGGTACTCGGTACGGCCTTCGCGGCAGGGACGCATCGCACCCCGGATCCCGCTGCGCCATCGACCGTCATCGAGCAGATCATGGCCCGGCCGGACTCGACGATTCGCTTCGCGCCGGTGCTGGGCGGTGGCGAGATCCAGGTCCGGACGTCGATTTCGCTGGGCGCCACCGCACTTACCTTCCGGGGCGTCGCCGCACCGCCGCGGGCGCGCTGCTACCAGGTCTGGCTGGTACGCCTCGGTGAGCGGCCGCGATCGACCGCCGTGCTGGACTTCCTGCCCGATGGACCGGTGACCGCGGCAGCCGGGTCCGGCGATACCCTCGCGATCACCGTGGAAGCGGCCGGTGGTTCCGCTCAGCCGACCACGGCCCCGATCACGAGCCTGAACCTCGGATAGCGCGCTGCGCCAACGCGATTCCGCCGGTGAGTGATCCATGTCACACGACGTCACCAATCTGGCAGCACACTCCCAGCGAACTCGGAGATGAGGCCCGTCCCCGACCATGGAGTGAATGTGAACCTACGTGTTTCGATCCTGCGCACACTGGCTCGCGGCGCCGGCATCGCCGCTGTGCTCTGCGTTGTCCTCGGCGCTGCGCCGATAGCCCAAGCGGGACCGGTGTTCCCGGCCGCCGAACCGGATCCCTTCTACGCGGCGCCGGCGGACATCGCGGTGAAGTCTCCCGGCGACGTGCTCGGCGCACGCCCGGTGTCGCAGACCCAATGGCCCGGCGCGACCGCGTGGCAGATCCTGTTCCGCTCCACCGATTCCGGCGGCCACCCAATCGCGGCGGTCACCACGCTGCTCACACCCGGCCCCGGTCCTCGGCCGCTGCTGTCCTATCAGCCGTTCGTGAACTCCCTCGGATTACAGTGCGCCCCTTCGCACACGCTGTTCAACGGTGGACTCCCCGAGGCGCGGGCGCTGGCGCTGCCCCTGGCGCGCGGCTGGGCCGTCGCCGTCCCCGACCATCTCGGCCCCACCAGCGCCTACGGCGCCTCCCGCCTGGGCGGGCAGATCACCCTCGACGGCATCCGGGCTGTGAAACGCTTCGACCCGGCCGGACTGCGCGACGCGCCGGTCGGATTGGTCGGCTATTCCGGCGGCGCGATGTCCACCGGGTTCGCCGCCGCCCTCGCCGGTGAATACGCGCCGGAACTGCCGATCGTCGGCGCCGCGGTCGGCGGCCTGCCCGTCAACCCCGGCAAGATGGCGGCCCGTATCGGCGACGCCCCGCATCCGCTGTTCGGGCTGGGCTTCGCCGTCGCGCTGGGCCTGCAACGCGAATACCCGGCCCAGTTGCCGCTCGATCGCGCCCTGACCCCGGCCGGTCTCACCCTCCGCGACCGCATCGCCGACGCCTGCGTGGACGACATCATCGCCGCCGGCGCCGGCCACTCCGCGAGCGAAATGTTCACCAAGGGCATGGAATCCGACCCCGCCCTGATCGACACGATGCACGCGAACGCCCTCGAGACCTTCCCGGGCATCCCCCGCACCGCCATCTACCAATGGCACGGCGCGAAGGACGAGGTCCCCCTGGACCAAGCGCAGGCCACCGCGGCCCGTTACTGCGCCGCGGGCACCCCGGTCCAATTCGACATCATTCCCGGAGCCGACCACGCCGCCGCCATGCTCCTCGGCGCACCCGACGCCATCCGCTTCCTCGACGATCGCTTCGCGAACCGTCCCGTACCGTCCAACTGCCAGCGCTGATACCCGGCGACCGGCGGATTCGCGGCGTGAAAGACCGGTGGACGGGACTTATCAAGCGCCGGTGAGTATTTCGGCTTGGGGCGCGGCTGTGATGGAACTTTCGGCGGCCGGGTAAAGGCCGGGGGTGGGGGTTCCGGTGAAGAAGTCGCGGGTCCAGCCGAGTGCGAGGGTTTGCAGTGCGGTCGTGGCGGTCGCGTCGGGGGAGCCGCACAGGAGGCTACCGAGTAGGTCGGTGCTGGCGCCCTCGGCATCGGTGTGTTTGCCGGTGGGCAGCCGGACGCCGACGAAGGCACGGTGCAGATGGGATTGGACCGCAAGGGTGCCCAAGCCGAAGGCGTTGCAGAGCGCGGGCGGAGCAGAGATGGTGAGCAGCGGGAGATCGGTGGTGTCGATGCCGCTCAGCGCCTGGTCGATATTGTTGCCGAGGAAGGAGCGGACCGGGTCGAGCAGGATGATTCCCCGAAGATCGGACCAGGTTCCGGGATAGGTGGTGCGGAGGCGGTCGGCGACGAAGGCGACCGCCTCCGCACCCGCGGAATGGCCGGCGAACACCAGTTGGTGCGGCAGGGCGGGCGGGGTGGTGCCGGCGCGGCGGGCGGCGGTGGCGAGGCTGGTGGCCAAGGGGCCGGTGGGGTCGGTCGTGGTGCCGAAGAGGGCGGCGACATTGTCGAGGAATCCGGTGTTGTCGCCGAGGTTTTGGAGGGTGCAGCCGTGCAGGTTCATGAAGGGCAGGCTGGGGGCGAAGACCAGGTAGCCGGCTGCGGCGTAGCGGGTGGCCAGGTCGGCGACGTGGGCGTTGCTGCGGGCGAAGCCGTGCTGGAGCCAGATCAGGCCGGTGGGTTCGCCCGCGGGTAGATACCAGTCGGCGCTCTGTTCGATCGTGGTTGCCGAACAACGGATTTCGATGGAGCCGGACAATACGGTGTCGGCGCGGGCGGCGCTGTGGCCCAGGGCGGCGGCGAGCAGCAGCGGCGCGAGGACGAACGCGGCCGGGCGGCGAAGGAACATGGAGACTCCCACGGCAGACGCCGGTTTCCGCTGCCGGAATGGCGTTTCGATATTGGGTGACCATTAGCGGGCATCGGGGACGTGCTGTCAAGCCGAGCGCGGCGATGTGGACAGGAGCGGATTCGAACACTACGTTTCCATGTGTGGAACGGCGTTTCTTTTTTGATGTGGCGGCTGCGCTCGGTGGAGTGTGCGGATGAGGTCGGCGCTGTACGTGCCGGGCAATCGCCCGGACCTGTTCGACAAGGCGTTGGCGGGCCCGGCGGATGTGGTGCTGCTCGATCTCGAGGATGCGGTTCCAGTGCGGGACAAGGACTCCGCGCGGGCGGAGGTGGTGAGCTGGCTACGAACAGCCGCCGCTGCGGGCCGCCGGATCTGGGTGCGGGTCAATCCGGGCGAGTTGGGCGAAGCCGAGCTGCGTGCACTCGCACCCACCGCGATCGAGGCCGTCTCGCTCGCCAAAACCGAGTCGGCAGAACAGGTGCGGGCTGTGGGCGCGCTGCTGGCGCGATACGAGACGCGGCCGGGAACGATCCGCCTGTGCCCGTTGCTCGAGAGCCCGGCGGCCGTCTACGCGGCGCGGGAAATCGCTGCCGCGCCGCGCGTTTCACGCCTGCAACTCGGGGAAGCGGACCTGCGGGCCGACCTCGGCATCACCCCGGGTCCGGATGAGCGGGAACTGCTCGCGGTGCGCGGACAGGTCGTGCTGGCCAGCGCGGCGGCGGGCATCGACCCGCCGATCGGCCCGGCCCGCACCGATTTCCGGGATCTGGACGCCCTGCGCGAGACCACCGTGGCGCTGCGCCGCCTGGGCTTCCGGGGCCGCTCGTGCATCCATCCCGACCAGGTGCCGGTGGTGAACGCGGTGTTCACCCCGGCGGCGCACGAAGTGGAGCAAGCGAGGGAGCTGGTGCGCCGCTACGAGGCCGCCGCCGGGGGAGTGCTGCTCGACGAGGCGGGCCGGATGGTCGATCTCGCGGTGGTGCGCCAGGCCCGCCGGCTGCTCGAATCCCTGCGCGGCTGAACGGATTCGGGCTACTGGTGGGTGGGCTCGGCCCAGGCTCCGATCGACCGGGAGCGCACCGGTGAGATGAATTGCGGCGCCAGGCTCTGCGGGAAGCCCGGCCCCCAGTTGGTGGCGTCGCCGGACATGGTCACCGTCGCATTGTCGGTGTACCAATCGACCAGGTCGGCATCGGAGCGGACGATCCAGGTGCAGCCCTGTTCGGCGTCGGCGGTGAAATCGCCGTGCCGGATGAGCGCGGGCCGCCAGAAATAGGTACCCGGCCACATCTTGCCGAAGTTGTAGTCGAACCCGCCGTCGAGGCAGTACGCCTCCTCCGAACAGGGGTGGTGGGCCAGGGGTTCCTCGCGCCAGCCGGGCTTGGCCTTGATCAGCCGGGTGTAGAACCCGGTCTCGGAATCACGGTGCAGGAGTTTGATATACAAGCCGGGTACCGGGGTGCCGCCGAGGTCGAAGCGCATGGGACTGCCGTCCTTGACATCGATCCACGGCATGTCGGCGGAGTTCAGCACGACCAGTCGCTGATCGGGGCGCACGGTCTCGCGATCGGCGTCGGCGAGCTCGAAATGCCAGTCGCCGTATTCGCGGAACAGCAGGATCTCGGTCCCGGCGGTGACGGTGATCGCCGGGGTCCACACCCCGATCGGCGCCATCCAATAGCCTTCGGGCCCAAGGGTTTCCTCGCCGATGGTCACCGCACCGGACAGCACATACCACTCGGTCTCCGCGAGGTGCACGCCCGCCGGCCGGGACCAGTCACTGGTGAACCGGACCCTGAGCGAGGCCGACCCGTCCTCCTCGTCGTAGCTCAGATTGCGTTGCAGCGCAGTGCCTTCGGCGTGCTCGAACTCGGCGGGATGCTCGATCAGGTCGCGGTCGTCGATGAGTTCTACGTGTGGACGCATGAGGTCCTCCTGAAGAGAGAATTTATCGATACAAAATGTAGTGCTTATTAATAAGCACTACAAGGTGTATCGTAAATTTTCGTGACCAGACCTGGACGGCCCACGGGCCCGGCCACCGACACCGCGACCATCGTGCTGACCGCTGCCCTGGACCTGCTGCTGACCGAGGGCGCGACCGCGCTCACGCCGCAGCGCCTGCACGCGGCGACGGGGATCGCGCGCACCACCATCTACCGGCACTGGCCGACACCGCGCGACGTGCTGGCCGCGCTCATCGCGGTCGCCCCGCACGAGCCGATCCGCACCACCGGCGATGTCTCGGCGGATCTGCACACCGAAGTGGACCTGCTGTGTGATCGCTTGCGCGACAAGCCGGTAGCGGCGTTCCTGCGGGCGCTGGTGACCGCCTCGTCGGCGGATCCGGAGTGCGCGGAACTGCGGCGGCGCTACGTGTCGGATCTGCTCGAACCGTTCCGCACGGCGCTGCGGGCCGACGGCGTGAGCGACGCGGCGCGGATCGAGGAACTGGCGGCCGCGGTGGTCGCGCCGCTGCTGCTGGATGTGCTGCTGCTGGATCGTCCGGTGGATCGCGAACGCGCGCACCGGGCCGTCGACAGCGCTTTCGCCCCCTCGGGTTCGGCACGCACCACTCGTACGCGCAACAGCAGCAAGGATCGACGATGACCAATGCCGTGGGACCCCGGGCCGTGTTCGGGGTCATCGTGCCCAGCACCAATACCGTTGTCGAGCACGATTATTGGCATGCGGCCGTGCCCGGCGTCGCCTACCGCGCCGGATCGATGTACATCCCGGACCCGCGCATGGGCGACGACGAGGATTTCCAGGGGCTGCTCGGGCAGATCCGCGCCTCCATCGACACCGCGGTGCGCGACGTGCTCACCGCCGAGCCGGACCGCATGGTCATGGGCATGTCCGCGGAGACCTTCTGGGGCGGGGCGGAGGGGAATGCCGTGTTCGAGGCGCGACTGGGTGCGCGCACCGGCCTGCCCGTCACCACCGGCGCGAGTTCCTGCCGGGCCGCGTTGCGGGAGTTGGGTTGTCGCCGGATCTCGGTCTTCTCGCCGTATCAGCCGATCGCGGACCGTGAGGTCGGCCGGTTCTTCACCGAAGCGGGGTTCGAGGTCGCCGCCATCACCGGATTGCGGTGCCCGACCGCGATGGATATCGCCCGGGTGGACGAGGAGCGGCTGCGCACCGTGGTCGCCGAACTGGACGGCCCGGACGTGCAGGCCATCGTCCAGGTCGGCACCAACCTCTCCTTCGTGGCCCAGGCCGACCGGCTGGAAGCCGAACTGGGCAAACCCGTGATCGCCATCAACGCGGCGACCCTCTGGCATGCCTTGCGCGAGCACGGCCTCGGCGATCGCCTCGAAGGGATGGGTCAGCTGCTGCGCAACCACTGACGCGCGGTAGCGCCCGCACGCCGCGAGACCGGGTTCTGAAGCGCCCGGTCTCGCAGGTGGCTCAGTGCTCGCGCAGCAGCCTGCCCGCGCCCTCCAGCCGGTCGGGAATATCGTTGTCGCGCAGCGCCATCCACCAGGTCGCGGCATTAATGGCGATCACCGGCTTGCCCAGCCAGCGTTCGGCCTCGTCGGCGAGGCGCACCATGGACAGATTGGTGCCGCACTGGATCAAGGCATCGATGTCCTCGCCGTCGACCTCCAGCAGCGCCGCGCGCAGCTCGTCCTCGGTGACGTGCGCGATCGACACGGCGGTCGGGCAGCGCAGCCCCTTGATGTTCGCGACCTCGAAACCCAGCTCGCCGAAGAACCGCACCACGTTCTCGTCCCCGACCGGCTGATACGGCGTCACCACACCGATCCGTCTGGCGCCGAACAGGTTCAGCGCCCGCCGGCACGCTTCCGCGCCGGTGGCGACCCGCAGCCCGGTGATGTCGTGGATCTGCTCGACGAACTGGCGATTGCCTTCCACCCCGCCCCAGAAGGTCTCGGCCGACATGCCCATGACCATGTAGTCCGGGGCGCAGGTGAGCACCCGCTCGCACGCGCCGGTGATCTCGGCCCGGATCTGCTCGAGCAGCCGGCCCATCCCGGCGTCGTCGCTCATATCCTGGTCGCGAATGTGGATGCGGCCGAAATGGGCGGTGACGCCGGGCACCGTCATCCGGTAGAAGTCGGGTTCGACAATGGTGTTGGTGGAGGGCGCGATGACGCCGAACTTGCGGCGCCAGCCCAGCGCGTCGGTCATGAGGTCGTCTCCTGAGGTTGCGAGGGGAAGGTCGGGCGGGGTGCGGCCGAAAGCCGGCGGGCCGCAATCAGATACGCCGCCTGCGCCGCGGTATTGCACAGCTGCTCGACCCATTGCAGGGCCACCGTCTGCTCGGGCCGCGAGGCCAGCGGGCCCAGGATGAAGAAGACCAGCAGTTGCACGCCGAACAGCGCGGCGGTGGCCGTGTCCCCGCGGTCGCGTGCGTGACCGATCAGCCGGATGCCGGCAAGAGTGGCGAACACGATGGTGGAGACCAGCATCGGCAGCGGATCGCCGGCCAGTACCGCGCCGAGGGCGCAGACCGCGGTGACACCGGGGACCAGCACCGTCAGCCAGCGCGGGACCCGGCCGTCCGCGGTCCGCGCCAGTTCCAGGCAGAGCAGCCCGAACCCCAGTGCCAGCAGCGGGAAGAGCAGACCGCTGAGCCAGTTCAGGTGCGGACCGTCCAGGGCGGCGATGAGTTTGGCGGTGGCCTTGGCGGTGCCGCCCGCGCCGATCAGCGCCGCGGCGAGGGGGATACGGCGGGTGTGCGGGAACGCCCGGCGCAGGCTCAGCACACCGGCGGTGGTGAGCAGCACCGGCACGAAGTCCTCGACGGCCAGCGAGACCGGATAGTCGATGGTCGCGCTCATGCGGCGAACAGGTCCCGGCGGCGGAACGGGGCCAGCGCGAAACGGCCGATCACCTTGGGGGTGGTCAGCCAGCGCACGTGCGCGCCGTTACCGCGCTGGGAGACGGCCCGTTCGGCCAGCCAGGGCGCGACCGTGTCCACGGGATCGGCCAGGATGTTGAACACCCTGCGCGCCTTCGCCAATTCGCCGGGATCGGCATAACCGTGGGTGAGCAGGTCGGTCACCACCATGCCGGGACTGAGCAGGCCGATCGATACCCCGGGCGGCACCTCCTTGGCCAGCGCGGTGGTCAGATAGGTGACCGCTCGCTTGCTCGCCCCGTAGGTGGCCAGCCCGGCCACGGCACGTCCGTCGCTGCCCAGGCCCTCCATGTTCCAGACGTGGCCGCCGCCCGCCTCCGCCATGGCCTCGATGGCCACCGCCGAGCCGTGCAGCACGCCCAGCAGATTGGTGTCGACGACCCGGTTCGCGGTGTCGGCAGGAAGCTGCCACAGCGGTTTTCGATCGTGGGAAATTCCCGCGTTGTTGATCCAGATCTCGGCCGGGCCGAACCGGTCGGCGGTGGTGTCCCAGAGCCGGCGCAGTTGCACGCGATCGGTGACGTCAGCGGTGGAGACCATTGCGGTATCGGGCAATTCGGCGCGCGCCTGTTCGACTCGCTGCGGATCCGAACCGCACACCGACACCCGGTGCCCCTGGGTGAGCAGGGCGCGTGCCATCCCGAGCCCGATGCCGCGGGTGCCGCCGGTGATCACGATGGTGCTCATGCGCGCTCCAGTACACCGTGCATGACCACGGCCAGGCTGTTGTGGTCGAACATCTGGTAGACCACGGCCAGCCGCCGTCCCGCGCCCATGCCCGGTTCGGCGTCCATCATGAACTCCCGGCCGATCAAGCGCTGCCCTTCGCTGGTGTGCAGGCGCACGAAATTGGCTCGGCCGTAGGAGTTTCCGTTGCCCCACACGTCCGGTCCCTCGTGGAAGGAGCGCACGCCGTCGCGTCGCACGGTGATGCGTGAATCCGAGGCGATCGGCCCGGACATGACCAGATGATGCTCGGCGATGAGGAGATTCAGCGGTTCGATGGTGAGCTCCATGTGCAGCCCGCCGAGCGGTTTCTGATCGGCGCTCCACAACTCCAGCTCACCGGAATAGGCGCTCTTCTCCTTGGTTTGTACGGTGAAAACCGAGGGACCGCACCGGGTTTCGTCATCGAGGTGTCGCTCCGCCAGTGCCGGGTCGCGGGTGTAGAGGCCGTTGAACACGCCCACCAGCGCGGGACCTTGGAACAGCTGCGAGGAGTAGATCTGGGTATCGCCGATGGTCTGATTCCAGGTATTGAGCGAAACCTGCCAGCCCGGCCCGTAATAGTTGGCGTCCACGAATCCGCCGTAGGGCTGGCCGGATCCGTAGAAGTCGGGTCCGGTGTAGACCCGGTCGCCGTCGGAGTCGCGCACGCCGAACGCGAACGGCGCACCGAGGGTGAACCGTCCCGCCAGCTCACCGCCGCCGGTGAGGCCGCCGTCCATGTAATAGGTGGTGACGCCGTCGTCGAAGACCGAGGATCGGCGGATGTCCTCGAATCCACGCCAGGTGCCCTGACCGTCGAACAGGGACGGACGGCCCACCCATTCGCCTTCGATGCGCTGCTGAAAGTTGCTGGGAGCGTTCATCGCTCGACCTTCCTTCTCGCCGGATGCGGCGGGGATTCACGCGAGGAGTTCGCCGCGGACGTGTTCGGCCTGCTCGGCGCCCAGCAGCCGGGTGACCTGCGCCCAGACCGGATCCACCTCGGGACTGAACAGATTGGCCCGGTTGGCGCGATCACGCGCGGCCGGATCGCCGTCCACCGCCGGAACTCCCTTGTCCACCAAAGTGAGCCAGTGCGCCAGATAGGCATCGACGATCGGATCCAAGGCCCGGAAGGCGTCGGCGGTGGCCCGGCACACCACCATCCACGGCGACATCATGGCGCGCTGGCGGGGCCCGATCGCGGCGGGCGACACGCCCTCGATGCGCCAGGCGTCCTCGAGCAGCGGCGTCAACGGCAGGAACGCGGCGTCCAGGTATTCCAGCTGTACGGCCAGATCGGCACGCGGGATCAGATCCAGGTGCATGGCGTGATAGTCGCCGCCGTAAACCGCATCGACGGTGAAATGCGGTACGGCCGAATCGGTTCCGGTGAACGCGAAGATCATGTGGCTGTCCAGTCCGATGGGCGGCACCACCAGGTCCACCCGGACCGCCTTGTCGATCGGACCGCCGCGCCACACCCGCAGCCGGCCCACCGGCTCCGGGGATATGGCGCTGGTCAACGGGAGATCCTCGGCGAGTTCGAGGCCGAGCGCCGAGGTCAGGGTGTCCCCGACCCGGTCGGCGAGGGCGGTGGGCAGACTCATTGGGCGTTTCCTCCGCTGCGGGCCTTGTGCACCCAGGCACTGGCGAATTCGGGATTGTCGCGTCGGGCGGGGGAGGCGATCACGGTCGCGGTGCGCCGCGGCCCGTCGCCGACGATGATGTCGTCATCGCCCACCCACCAGCCCTGTTTGATCAGCTCCAGCCGCCGGCGCCGATAGGCCACCTGCAGGCTGTCGCTGCGCACATGCAGTTCGTCGGACAGATCGAACGGAAGCAGTTCGGGCCGTTGCGATTCCACCACCGGCCGATCCTGCAGCAGAATCTTCTCGATGCGTTTGCGGGTATTGCCGTCGGCCCACGCTCCGGTGAAGAAGTTCCGGTACCCGAGGATCTTGATCAGCGTGCGGTCCTGCGAGAGCGGGATATTGAAGTCGTAGAGCAGCAGATCCCCGATCGGCAGCCGCACGTGCAGTTTCACGATATTGGGCAGATACCAGGCATTGGTGACCGTGACGTACTCCGGACGCGGCCGCCGCCTGGCCAGCACACCCCACAGGCCCTTGGGCAGCGGCGGGCTGAGCTGGATATCGGCCTCCGCCGACCACTCCGTCTGGGTGACCCGGAAATCCGGGATCTGCGGCTTGTCCGGATTGCCGAAGGAGGTGCCGTGCACGAACGGGGTGTGCGCGGCATCCACCACGTTCTCGAAGGCCCGTTCGTAGTTGGCGTTGATCTCCATCTCGAACTGGACCACCCGGAACGCCGGATCGTCGTGTTCGGGCAGCACCGGAATGGGCGGGCGTTCGGCCTCGGGCAGATCGCCGAGGAAGGCCCAGATCATGCCGTAGCGCTCCACGGTCGGATAGGCGTCCACGCGGGCCTTGCGCGGAATCTTGCGCTCCTCGGCATTGGCCGGGATCTTCACGCACGCACCGCCGGCGTCGTACTGCCAGCCGTGATACGGGCAGGCGATGCAGTCACCGGTGACGGTGCCCATCGACAGCGCGCCGCCGCGGTGCACGCACAGATCCGACAGACAGGTCACCGCGCCGGACTGTGTGCGATACAGCACGAAATCCTGGCCGAGACAGGTGACCTTGTGGGGTTTGCGGCCGACGCGATCGGCGAATTCGACCGCGTACCAGAAGTTCTTGAGCATCGTGGGGCGCTCCTAACGCCGGTGGAGTTGGACGGCGTCGTCCTCGAACGAGGCCAGCGCGGAGGCGGCCGCGGCGTCCGCGCGCAGATGTGCGCGCAGGAACGTCGAGACCAGCCGGGCGAACGGGGCGAGGGCATCCACCTCGGCGGGAAGGTCGAGGAAGGCGCGGGCGGCGGTGGGATCGGCATCGGCGATACCGAAATGGTTGGCGCCCGGCACCACCGCGAGCAGATGGTCACCGCTCGCGGGCAGGGCCTCGAAGAAGGTGCGGCGCACCGGATCCGGCCGCTCCGCTCCGTCTTCGCCGTAACGGTCGGCGCTGCCCTGGATGACGCCGTCGCGGGTGCCGACGCCCAGCAGCACCGGACCGTCGACCTGGGCGGGCAGCACGGTTCCGGGCTCCCAGCCCAGCATGGTGGCCACCATGGTGTGTGCGCCCCAGGCGAAAACGGCTGCGATGGACGGGAAATAGCGTGCGGACTGCAATGCCACGGTGCCGCCCGCGGAATGCCCGCCCAAGGCGACCCGGTCCAGATCGAGCGCGCCGCGCAAGGGGGACTGGGCGTCGAGTTCGGTCAGCGCTTCCAGGATCGCGCCGATGGCCGGGCAGGTCGGGCGGGTGCCGTAGGCGTCGGGGCGGGCGGCATCCAGTTCCACCCCCGGTGTGAGTCCTCGTTGCCCGCCGAACAATTCGGCGACGCGATCCATGGTGACTACCACGAAGCCCGCCTCGGCGACGGCGCAGGCGAAACGGCGGTAGGAGTCCTGCCCGACGTTGACTCCCGAGAGGAAGACAACGACCGGATAGGGCGCGCCGGCCGGGTCGGGCGCGAAAACGCCGGTGAGCCGTTCGGTGTCGTCGCCCGCGACGGCCGCCGGGTAGTAGACCTTGAGATGGGCGGTGTCGAAAGGCGGTGTGCCGTCGGTGCGCGCCGACCACCACAGCGAACGGACCAGCCGGGTCGAGGTCGTGGCGGTCATAGGCCCGGCCTCGGCAGTTCGCGGTCCCCGCCCCACAGGGCGCGCACCAGGCGTCCGGTCAGCTCGGCCCCGAACAGCCGCTCGCCCATCACGTTCGCCGGATCGCGTTCGGCGATATTGCGGCGCACCGCCAGATCCCGGTCCGCCAGCGCGGCCCGCTCCCCGGCCGGTACGGGCTCGGCGTTCTCTACCCAGCCCAGCCACTGGTCCACGCGGGCGGTCAGGATCTCGGCCACCGTATCCAGGTTCGGTCGGGTGGGTGGGAAGGAATAGCAGTAGGCGGTGGGGGACAGGCTGGCGCGAATGAAACCCGTGCGGCTGGTGAACCAGGTGAAATCGGGGTGCGCTTCCTTGAACTCCAGCCAGGGGGCGTCATTGCCGGTGTAGTAGCGATCGAAATAGCCGGTGTCGCCGACCAGATCGCCGCGCGGAATGGCATCGGTGTAGAACCAGCCGTCCGGCCACAGCAGCAGCGCGGTGCCCAGGTGCGGCACGTCGATCTGCGGTCCGAGCCAGGCCGTCAGATGCAGGTTCACGAATCCGGTGCGCGGGTCGCCGATCCAGGAGTGCACCAGCCAGTCGATCTCCGGCCCGCAGTAGGCGGCCAGGCTGCCGGACGGGCCGGTCGCCGCATCACCGTAGCTGTCGAGATCAGCGGTCGAGGGATCGCGGGTCAGCTCGAAGCGGGCGGCAATGCGATCGCGCAAGCCGCTCAACAGGTTTCGCCATTCCTCGAAGGTCTCGGTGACATCGGCACGCGGGGTGCCGTCCACCATGTCTTCGACGTGTTTGAGGGTTTCGCTCATGGGTGCTCCGGTGCGGTTGTCGATCGCGTTGTCACGCGCGGGCTTTCGGTCGGGACGTGGTCATGGCGTCCAAGGGGCGGCGCGGGCGCCCGGCCACCAGGTCGGTGCCGCGCGACACCAGGCGGTTGACGGCCTGGGCCGGGCGGATGACGGCGTGCGCAGTGGTGGCTCCGGGCTCGACGGCGGTGATCTCCGGATGGCTGATCCGGCCGGTGAACGGCCCGGACCAGGTGGTCCACAGCGTGAAATCCCGGCTCAGGCCGTAGATTCCGCCGGTCAGCCCGTGGCTATCGAGGGCGGCGGCGACCACATTGAGCCGGTTCTCCGCGGCCCGCTCGGGCAGGCCGAGTGTGAGTTCCCAGGGCTGCCCGGTGATGCCGGGGACGGCGACCACATCCGCGTCCGCGACGGCGGCCAGCCGGAAGGTCTCGGGAAACAGCGCGTCGTCCCCGACGACCACGGCCAACCGGCCCCAGGGCAGTTCGAAGATCCTCAGCTCCGAGCCGAGTTCCACCGCCCAGGGGTGCCGGGCGCTGCGGTGCAATTGCGGCTGCCGTCCGGCGATGCCGTCGGCGTTCACCAGGAGGCCGTGGTGTGCGTCGCCCTCGCGCACGCTCAGCACTACGTGGCTGCCGGTATCAGCAAGGGCGGCAACGATTTCCGGCACGGTGACGGTCGCCGGGCCGGGCAGCACGATGAGATCGGTGCCCGCGTCCGCCAACTGTTGCACCAGGGCCGCGTCGGGTGCCGCTATGGCGGCCGTGATCGTATCCGCACCGGGTGCGGCCTGCCGGACGCCGGTCGCGGTGATCAACGGTCGATACAGCTCCGGCCGTCGATCGGCGAGCAGGTCGGTGCCACCGGCGGCACGCTTGTCGTCGGCCTGCCGCAGATCGATATCGGCGATCACGATGGCCTCGCCCCACACCGGCGCGACCGCCACCCGGGTGCCATCGGGCGCGACGATCTGGCTCTCACCCGCACCGTGCAGGCGATCGGCCGGTACACCGAGACGTGCGGCGATGGCGGGCAGCTGGGTGTCGGGCAGCAGCGGGCCGACCTTGTTGGCCGCCACCACCCACACCCGGTTCTCGGCCGCGCGCACCGGAATGTGCAGGCTCGCTTCATCGATGGCGAACGAGTTGAGGCTGTTGAGCAGCAATTGCGCACCACGCAGCACCAAAGACCGGGTCACCTCGCTGATGACGCCTTCCATGCAGGCGTACATGCCGATCCGGCCCAGCGCGGTCTCGATGACCGGAGAATCGTCGGTGCCCGCGTCGAGATAGTCGTTCTCCGCGCCCATCAGGATCTGCTTGTCGGATTCACCGAGCAGAGCGCCGTCAGGTGCGTAGAGCAGGCTGGTGCCGGTGGTCCGGCCGTCGGCGCGGGCCAGCGTGACGCCGATCTTGACGTACATCCGGTGCCGGGCGGCGCGGGCGGCGATAGCACTCAGGAAGGAATCCCCGAGCCGGCAAGCCATTCGCCGGGCGTGGGCGCGATCGTCGTACCAGGATAGGTGATTACAGAACTCGGGCAGCACCACCAGTTCGGCCCCTGCCGCCGCGGCGGCGTCGATCATGCGCAGGCAGGCCGCGAGATTCGCCTCGGGATCGGTTCCGGCGGCGAGCTGGGCGGCCGCGACTCGGGTCATGGGCAGACACCCTTCCGCTGGTGCGTTTCGTACATCGAAACGACGTTTCCTCTGTTGGGATTCTGTACCGGGGGCGGTGATCTGTCCAGGGCTGCCGCCGGATTTCCCCGCGCCGTAACAACCAGGTGGTCCAAACGCCCACGGTTTCAGCGGTATTGCGCTCCGCCGCCTTGACACCCATCGCGGGCGCGGGTTCAATATGGCAATTCCGAAACCGCGTTTCCATCAGAGAAACGCTCGCGGGAGGTGAACGTGACGACCTGCGAATCGTCATCCCGACTCAGTACCGAATCCGCCACCGGCCGAACCGCTTTGCGCGTCTGCCGGGCAACGCCATGAGAGCCGCCACGGCCGGCCGCGCCGCGATGCTCGCCGCGGCAGCGAGCGCCGGCCCGGTCGCCGGTGGTCAACTCGCCTTGCTCGCCAAGCCTTTCGGGGGCGCACTCGGCATCCCCGGTGCGGTAGTCGGATACCTTGCGCTCACCGCCCTGCTGCTCGGAACCGTTACGGGTGCGGTGTGCGTCCGATTCGCGCTCTCGGCACGCGGTGCGGGCGTCTGCGCGATCATCGCCGGTGCGGCCATCGCCGCGGCGGGCGCGACGACTTCGCCGATGTCGTTCACGGTCGCGATTCTCCTCGCGGCCGCGGCAAGCGGTCCGCTGCTGGTCACCGCCCGCACCCAATGCTGTTCGCACCGTTCGTGGCTCACCGCATGGCACCTAGCCCTGACGGCCGGCCTTGCAGCAGCCGCCGCCTTCGCCGCGGCGACCGCCCGGAACCCCGGTGCCGGTCTGCTCGTGGCCGGAATCGCGACCGCGGTCGGTGGCCTACTGTCGTCGATCCTCGAACCAGCTCCGGACCAGCTTGATTCGGCAGCCACCGCAAACGAAACCGAGACCCCTCCCGGATCGGAGACCGGTCGCGGAAGCGGCTCGGCGACTGCCACAGCCGAGGGAACCGCGGATGCGATGGTGCTCGGCTACGGAAGTCTCGGCGTGCTCGTCGGCGGCACGGTCCTGCCTACGCTGCACCTGCTGCTGTTCCGCTGGGACGCGCTGACCGCGGACCAAGCCGCACTACTGCTGTGGGCGGCGCTGCCCGCGGTTGTCGCGGTGGCGCTGCCCGGCCCCCGCCCCGCCGCGATTCCGATCCTGCTACTGCTGGCCGCGGGCGGCCCGGTACTGGTGGCCACCGCACCCGGCCGCGCCACGGCCGCCGCCGGACTCGGTCTCACACTGGCGGCAGCCGCCCGCGCCGCCCACGGACTGGACACCTTCTACCTCGACCGGATCCGTCGCATCGGCAGTGCCGCAGCGACTTTCGGACTCATGACCGTCGCGGGAGTAGCGGGCCTCGGCGCGGTCACCGTGTGCGATCGATGGTTCGGCACCGGCACCGCTCTGACCCTGCTCGCGATCCCTATCGCTCTCGCGGCGGCGTGCTACGGCCGAATGCTCTCGCCGACCGCAGTGGTTCGCACCGCCGCCCCCGCACTCGAAGGAGGCTCCTCGTGAACCGTTTCGCGGCAACCCGTGCATCCCACGCCATGAACGCCATTACCGCGCCGGCGACATCTCGTCCCGGTTCCGTTTTGCGAGTGCGTATCGGCCCGCTCGCGAATAGGCGAACCCGTCTGCCGGTATCGCGTGCGGTGCTGTGTTCGGTGTGGGTGAAGCGTCCGTCCATCCCTGTGTCGAACGGGCGAGCCCTACGGACGGCCGTGGCCCTGGCCGCAGTGGTGCTCACCTCCGCCGTTCCGCCCGCGCACGCCGAGGGGCGGGCGTCGTTGGTGGTGAGCGCCAGTACCGGGCTGGTCGAGGGGCAGCGAATCACGCTGGACGGCAGTGGATTTCAGCCGGGCTTGGCGGCGGTCGCGGTCGGGCTGTGCAAGTCCGGGTACAAGAACGGGTTGAAGGATTGCGATCTGGAAGGCGGCGCGACCTTCGTGAATATCGCCGCCGATGGCACCTTCCCGACCGTCACTCTCACCGTGCGGCCGCGCTTCCGCGACATCGACTGCACCACCCAGCAGTGCGTGCTCGCCGCCGCGCCGTTGCCGGGCAGCGAACCGCAATCGATCATCGACGCGAACTCCGCGCAGGTACCGGTGGGATTCGCGGGCGGGCAGCCGAGCGCCGTCACCTCCGCGCCGATTTCCGTTGCGGTGCAATCCGACTCGGAGAACCGAGGCCCGTCCGCCGCGCTGTGGACGGTCACCGCCGTCCTGTTGTCGATCATCGCAGTCTTCGCGCTCGCCGACCGGCGACGCCTGTGACATCCCTCGAGGAGAACCCCATGAATCGTTCCGTGACCCGTTGCGCCCTGCTGCTGACCGCCGCCGCGTCCGGCCTGCTGCTGAGCGCACCGGCCGCCCAAGCCGACGCCACGCTGCGGGTGAGCGAGACCTCCGGTCTCGCCGCCGGGCACACCGTCACCGTGAATCTCGACGGTCTGCCGGCCAATCTGGCGACCGTCGCGGTCGGACAGTGCAAACCGCAGATCGTCCAGCCCACCGACTGCAATCTCACCGGATCGCTCATGGGCCGCGCCGACGAGCAGGGAGTGTGGCAGCCCAACGGCGGCAATCGCACCCTGACGCTGGTGGCCGCGATCAACGGCACCGACTGCGCGACCTCGGCGGGTGCGTGCACGGTCTCCGTGACCAGCCTGACCGATCCCTCGCACATCCTCGCCTCGGTCCCACTCACCTTCGGCGCCAAGCAAACACCGCCCACCTCTAGCCCCGCCGCAGCGGCATCCTCGGACAGCGACGACGACAACACCGGCGTGGCAGTCGGAGTCGGCGCGGCGGTAGTCGCGGTGGCCGCGGCCGTCGGCGTGGTCCTGTTCCGCCGGCGTGGTGCGGGAACCCGATGAGCGTGCGCGTCCTGACGCACGTGGTGCTCATGAAGTTCCACGACCGCGCCGACAGCGAGGAGGCGGCGCGGCTGCTCACCGCACTGCCGGCCGCGATCCCGCACCTGCGCGCCCTGCGCGTCACCCTCGACACTCTCGGCACGCCGGTGTCCTACGATCTGTGCCTGGTCACCGAGCACGATTCCGAGTCGGAACTAATTGCCTACCAACAGCATCCGGCGCACCTCGAACTCGCCGGCTGGCTGGTGCCCCGGCTCGCGTCCCGCGCCGTAGTGGATTCCGTGGCCGACAGCGCGCCCTGAACGACCGCGTGACCGTCGACGTCCGCGTTGGAACGTGGCCGTCGACGGGCTCACGTGGCGGTGGTATCCGGCTATTCGGGGTAGGCGCGGGCGGCCATGCCCCGGCCGCCGGGTCGGAATGCGGCGGGGGCGTGGACGATCGTGGTCTGGGTGTATTCGAGCAGGCCCTCGTCGGCGTATTCGCGCCCGAAACCGCTGCGCTTGATGCCGCCGAACGGGGCGCGCAATGACATCCCGGTACGGTTGTGGGTGTTGACGAAGGTGAATCCGGCTTCGAGACGGGCGGCGACGGAGAAGGCGCGGGCTTCGTCGGCGGACCAGACCGATGCTCCGAGACCGTAATCGGAGTCGTTGGCGCGCGCGAGGGCTTCGTCCTCGGTCCGGTAGGTGAGGATCGGCACCAGGGGACCGAACTGCTCGTCGCGGACCAGGGCCGCGTCATCGGGCAGGTCGAGGGCGAGCGCGGGGGTGGCGTAGTAGCCGCCCGCGGTATCGGCGGGCAGGGCGGCGAGCGGGATGAGCCAGCCGCCGCGATTCCAGGCATCGGCGATGAGGTCGTTCATGCGCTCGACCGCGGCCGCGCTCACCACCGGACCCATGGTGACCTTCTCGTCGAGGGGATCACCGACGGTCAGGATGCGCTGGGCGGCAGCCAGATACGCCTCGGTGAACTCGTCGAACCGGCGCTCGGGGACGTACAGGCGCTTGGCCGCCATGCAGACCTGTCCCGCGGTGGCGAAGGAGGCCAGCACCAGGCGCTCGTAATCGTCGGGGGAGAGGGCGAAGTCGTCGAGGAAGACGGCCGGATCGTTGCCGCCGAGTTCGAGTACGACCGGTTTGAGCGCCGCGCCCGCCGCCGCGGCGATGCTGCGGCCGGCCTGCGCGCCGCCGGTGAAGGTCACCTTGCCCACCCGTGGGTCGGCGATGAGCGCGGCGACGGTATCGGGGCCGCCATGGATGACCCGGGTGCCCGGGAACAGGCGGGCCATCTCGGTGACGGTCAGCGGTGCCAGCGGAGAAGGCTTGAGCACCACCGTGTTTCCCGCCGCCAGCGCCGGGCCCAGTTTGAGCGCGGTGAGGATGACCGGCGCGTTCCACGGGGTGATCGCCGCGATGACGCCGAACGGCGCACGGGTCGCCACGATCCGGCCCTGCGCGTCGTCCACCGCCGCCGGCTCGGATTCGAGCACCCGCGTGGCGTTCGCGCACACCCAGCGCAGATATGTTGCGGCGAAACCGATTTCACCCCGGCAGTCGACGACCGATTTCCCGGTTTCGCGGGCCAGCAGCTCGCCCAGCTGACCGCGCGCGGCATCGAGCCCGTCGGCGGCGGCCGCCAGGGCGGTCAACCGGTCGGCGAGCGGTTGAGCCGACCAGTCCCGGAAGTCCCGGAAAGCCTGGGCGACAACGGCTTCGACATTCTCCGGTGCGGTGATGGGCACCGAGCCGACGATCTCGCTGGGCCGGGCCGGATTCTCCCGGACTATGGCCGAACCGGTGGTCGTCACGATCGCTGCTCCAGGGAATCGAGCAGACAGGCCCGGCGCAGGTAGGCGCGGGCGGCTGCGGGATCGGCCGCCAGCTCCCGCAAGTGCTGGGCATAGCTGGCATCGTGCCCGCGCAAGCGCCGCCAATTGTCGTGGCTGGCCCGCTGCACATGGTCGACGGCCACCGTGCGCCGCCGGGCGGCCACGGTATCCAATTCCCTTTCCGCATCGCCTTCGAGCACATCGGCCAGCGTTCCCGCCATTTGCACGGCGTCGTGGATGCCGCTGTTCATGCCCATGCCGCCGAGTGGATTGTTCACGTGCGCGGCATCGCCGATGAGCAGCACCCGGCCGCGCCGGAAACGATCGGTGACCCGCTGATGCACCCGGTAGAGCGAGGCATGCCGGATACGCCACGGCCGTCCGAGCGCCGCGACCGCGTCCAATCGACCGGGCAGCCGCGCGGTTTCGAGTTCATCGGCGGTATCGGCCGGCGTGGGCAACAGCACCCGCCAATGTTCGGGCGTACGCAGCAGCACCAACCATTCGACCGGATCGAATACATAGTTGATGGGCGCTATCCCGGGCAGGATCTCGGTCAGGTCCTCCTGCACCGAGGCCACCAGGAACCGTTCGGGGTAGGTGCTGCCGTCGAATCCGGCCCCGATGGCGGTGCGCACCACCGAATGCGCGCCGTCCGCGCCGATCACCCAGTCCGCCCGCAGCGGACCGTGATTCGTGTGCACGACCACGCCGTCGTCCCCGGCGTACACCCCTTCGACGCGATGCCCGAACCGGACTTCGGCGCAGCGGGGGAGCGCGGCCAGCAGGATCGGGGTGAGCTTGCTCTGCTCGCACTGCACCCGGTACGGGTAGGCCGTATCCGATTGCAGCACAGTGAGATCCAGCGTGGCGATGGCATCGCCGCCGCGCTCCCGATACTGGAAGGTCCGGGCCACGATGCCGCGCTCGAGCAGCGGCTCGATCACCCCGAGCGCGTCGAGCATCTCCAGGGTCGGGGGATGGAAGGTGGAGGCTCGCGATTCGGCGGCCAGGGTGACGCCCTGTTCCAGGACCAGGACGTCGATGCCGCGTCGCGCCAGCACGAGCGCGGCGGTCGAGCCGACCGGCCCGGCGCCGACCACGATGACGGTGCTCACGAGGTGTGCAGGGCGAAGCGGCCCTCGACGCCGACGACCCGCGCACCGGTGAAGAAGCGCAGTGTTTCCGCCGTGCCCTCCTCGCCGAGCCCCGACCAGCCCCAGGCCGGGCGCGGCGTCATCAGGTGCAGGCTCATCACCGACGAACCGTTCACCTTCACCTCTCCGGCCCGGATACGTTGTGCGACAGCCAGTGCCGCGTCTTCGTCGACTCCGCACACGTAGGCCTCGAGGCCGTACTGCCCGGCATTGGCCAGGGTGACCGCCTCCTCGACCGTCTCGTAGGTGACGGTCCCGGCGACCGGGCCGAACACCTCGTCGGCCAGATCGTTGTCCAGCAGCGTCGGCAGCACATAGTTGCCGTGTTCGGGTGCGGTGCCGAAGGATTGGGCCCGGCGGCCGGACACGGCGGTGCGGACGCCGCGAACCGCGCGCACGTGCCGCGAGTGCACGAGCGGCCCGAATTCGGTGTGGGGATCGAGCGGCGGTCCGATGCGCAAGTCCGCCAGGCGTTTTCCGATGGCCTCGCGGAGTTCCGCGGCGCGCGCGGCGGGCAGGATGAGCCGGCCCAGCGCCCGGCACCATTGGCCGTTGAGGGTGGTGAGCAGTTCGGCGGCCATTCGCGCGGCGGTGTCGGTGTCGGCATCTGGCAGCACCACCAGTGGATTGTTGCCGCCGAGCTCGAGCTGGCACGGGCGCAGCAGCGGCGCCGACGCGGCCGCCACCGAGCGACCGCCGACCAGGCCGCCGGTGAAGGAGACGGCCTTGATCCGTTCGTCGTCCACCAATTGCGCGCCGGTCTGCGCGCCGCCCTGCACCAGCTGGAACATGCCCGGTGGCACGTGCTCGGCGATGGCCTCGGCGATCGGAATGGCGCTGTAGGGCGCGAGTTCGCTGACTTTCAGAATGACCGGGCAGCCCGCGGCCAGGGCATTGGCCACCTTGTGCGCGGCCATCGGCGCGGGCGCGTTCCACGGCACCAGGCACAAGGCCGGTCCCAGCGGGAGCCGGTGCACCTGGATGTGGTCGCGATCCGCGCGTAGTACGCCCGCCCGAAGTTGTTCGGCGGCAAGCCGGAACGCGCCCGGGACGATGACGGCCAGCAGCCGGGTCTGCTGGATCGGGACCCCGGTGGCGCGGGCGTCGAGTTCGGCGATCTGTGGGAGTCGGTGCTCCAGGGCGTCGGCGATGGCGTCGAGCACCTCGGGGGTGATCGAGCCGGTGCTCGTGGCGGCGACGGCGAGCGCCCGCTCGACCCGGTCGGCGTCGCTGGCCACCGCGCGAGCCACCGGCTCACCGGTCGCCGGATCTTCCAGATCGAAGCCGAGATCCGTTGCGGGGGTGCCCCATTCGCCATCGATGAGATCGGTGATGGCGGGCAGCGCGGCGGTCATCGCACGGCCCCCGCTCCGGGCGCGGTGGCGAACAGTTCATTGGCCTTGGCATCGGTCACGATGCGCGCGACTTCCAGGACGCCCCGCTCGGCAGGGAAGGTCATCACCAGTCCCATGGCCAGATCACGCAGCGCCCGTCCGGCCACACCGTCCATCGAGGCCGCAGAAGTGCCGCCGGCCTTGAGCGCCCCGAGCGCCACCTGGAAGCACGCCTCGGTGACCGCGCCCTTGCCCAGCCGCCATTGGGTGAACACCTCCGGTTTGGGTTTGATCGGCGGCTCCACCGTCTCGATGCCCAGCTGGTAGCGCAGCCACAGGTAGGCGGTCTGCAACTGCCGGGTCATCTCCCCGATGAGCACCTGATGCACCGGCGAGGACGCGATGGGTTCGCCCGTGTCGGCGAACGTCTTTCGCGTGGTGGCCGCCAGGGTCTCGTCGTACACGCGCTGCGCGCACCCGGTGTAGACCGCCGCGATGGCGAGCTGATTGCCGACGAAACTGCCCCGGCTCATGGTGAGCATCTTGGTGAACGCGCCCGGCACCGCCAGCGCCTCGTCCTCGGCGATGAACACCTCATCGAGCCGGATGCCGTTATTGGCGGTGGCCCGCATGCCCAGACCGTCCCACGGTGCGCGCACACTCACCCCGGGCGCATCACGCGGCACGAAGAAAGTCGCCAGCCCCTCGGCGGTGTCGTAGCCCTCCAATTTCGCGGACGTCAGATAGTAGTCGGCGACCCCGGTGGCACAGCCGAAGGACTTCTCGCCCTGCAGGATCCAGCCGCCGTCCACCTTGCGGGCGGTGGTGGCGATGGTGATATTCGCCTGAGCGGTCTTCACCGCCTCGGAGGCGAAATTGGCCAGCCAGACCCCCTCGGCCATGCGGGTCAGCACCTTCTCGGCGAAGGCCCGGACCGCCGGAATCTCCTCGTCCGCGAAAAGCCCGGCGTCGATGGCCTCCAGCGGCAGCAGACCCCGGGAAGCGCTGGTGTTGTGGAAGAAATAGGCCAGCGCGGTCGACGGGCAGGCGGTGCCCATGGCGAAGGTGGCGGCCGCCAGATCGCGCAGGGTGCCGCCCAATCCGCCGAACTTCTCCGGCACGACCAGCCCGAGCAGTCCGGCCTCGCGCAACAGCGGCAGGTGCGAGGGCGGGAAAGTGGCGGTGCGGTCGGCGTTTTCGGCGGCCTCGCGCAGTGCGGGCAGGACGGCTTCGACGCGGCGGGCCCGGTCGCGTTCCGATGCGGTCATGTCTTCGACGAGTCGCTCGCCGGTCAGTCGTTCGCCGGTCATCGGCTGATCCCCTCGTGGTAGGTGCGGTCGTGATAGATGAGCGGGGGTGCGGTCCGAGGTGCGCGGGCCTCCTGGACCAGGCCCAGCACGATGGTGTGGTCGCCGGCCGGATAGCAGGCCGCGACAAGGCAATCCAGCCAGGCGACCGCGTCGGTGAGCACCGCGGAGCCGCTGGCGGCGGTACTCCAGTCGCCGACCGCGAAACGGTCCGCGCTGTGCGGGGCGGCGGCGAAACGACGGCCGATGTCCTGCTGATCGTGGCCCAGGACGTTGACGGCGAAGACGCCGCTGTAGCGGATCAGCCGGGCCGTCGTGCCGGCCGAGGCGAGACAGATCGAGACGAGCGGCGGATCCAGCGCCACACTGGTGAACGAACTCGCCGTCATCCCGTGGCGGTCGCCGTCGTCGCGGGTGGTGGTCACCACGACCACGCCGGTGGCCCATTGCGCGAGCACGCCGCGGAGGTTCATCGCGTCCACTGCAGATCCTGTTTCGATAGAGGAAACGCTGTTACGCACAAGGTAACGGCTGCGGTGGTGGTTCGGCAAGGGCTGAGCGGGAAGCGGTGTGGCGGCGGCGGATTCGGCGGGGCGTTTCCCATCGGGAAATGGAGTGGCCTAAGCTGTACCCGTGTCGGACATCGAGGCCGAGAACCCGAGTCGTTCCATCGCCGCCGTGGAGCGGGCCATGGACGTATTGCTGCTGTTCGGCCGCACCGGACGGCCCGACCTCGGCGTCACCGAGATAGCCAATGAACTGGGCATCACCAAGGCCGCCGTGCACCGCATCCTCACCGCGCTGCGCAATCGCGAACTGGTCACCGTGGAGCCGACCACCCGGCGGTACGCCCTCGGGCATGCCGCCATCGCGCTCGGCCGGGCGTATCTGGCTCGCACCGATCTTCGCGTGATGGCCGCGCCCGAGCTGCGCCGCCTGGCCACCGCCACCGGTGAGACGGCCACCCTGTCCATTCGCCGCGGCGACACCCGCATGTACGTGGATCAGGTGGTGCCCGATCAGGAACTGCGCATGGAAGTCGCGCTCGGCGTGCCCTATCCGCTGCACGCGGGCAGCTCCTCCAAAGCGATCCTGGCCTACCTGCGCACCGACGAAGTCGATGAATACCTGGATCGGCACGAGCTGACCCCGTTCACCGACGCCACCATCACGACGCCGCGCAAACTGCGCAACGAGCTGGCCGAGATCCGCTCGCGCGGGTTCGCGATCTCGTTGGGGGAGCGGCAGATCGGCGCGGCCTCGGTGGCGGCGCCGGTGCTCGATCACGACGGCGGGGTGGTCGCGGCGATCAGTGTGTGCGGTCCGCTCTCGCGTTTCGAACCGCACATCAAGGATTACGCGCCGCAGTTGCAGAAAGCCGCCGGGGCGGTGTCCGCGCAGCTGGGCTACGTCGGCTGAATCCCGTTCGGGGCACACCGTGTCACAGGTGTGCGCCGGGCTTGAGAACCCCCAGCGCGGCGGCCGCCAGTACGCTGCCCCAGATCGCCCACACGTAGGGCAGGCAGCCGTCCACGCTGCGCCGTAGCGTGCGCTCCACCGCCGGGGTGGACCCGCCCGACATGATCGCAGCGAAGGCGGAACCGAAGGGGCGCAAGGTCATTCGGATGCCCAGGCCGGCCGCGATGGCGGTGGCGTAGAGCAGGATCTTGCCGCCCAGCCAGCGCGGCTCGGTAGTGACGCCGAACGGTTCGCCGGCGAACAGCGTGTAGAGGCCGGCGGCCGCCATGGCGGTGACGACCGTGCAGCGGATCGCGAGGTCGGCGCGAACCACGATCGGGAAGCGGCCGTGCGTGCGATGCGCAATCACCGTGAGCGCCAACCAGATCGCGGCCAGCAGCCAGGCGGCGGCCACGGCCCACCACGGGAAGAAGTCGATGCCGAAGAGCGAGGCCCCGTGCGGTTCCAGGGCCATCAGGGTCAGCCCGCTGGGCAGGAACAACACCAGACAGATCTTCGGGCCGAGGTCCAGGCCGCTCATCACGGCCAAAGCGGTGGCCCGGGCGGGTGGGGTGAGCTCCGGGTCGATCACGAACCGGCTGGAGTAGTAGACCCCGAGATCCCCGCCCAGCCAGAACACGAACAACACCAGGTGCAACAGAATCCACCAGCCGTGCGGGTGTGCGCCCATCCAACTCTCCCTGTTCTCTTCTGCGAAACGCTGTTTCGGTGTAGGCTCCGTCGCTAGTTTCACATCGAAACGCTGTTTCCACAATCGAAACGGGGGGTTCGTGCGCTCCTTACTGGCTGCCACCCTGTCCCTGCTCCTGCTCACCGCCGCACCCACGGCCGCCGCCGAAGACGTCACCCACGAGGACGCCCGGATCGGCACGGACGAGGCCACCATCTGGCATCCCGCCCACGCCGATCACCGCCTCCCGGTGGCACTCCTGCTCACCGGCGCGAACGTGCACCGCTCCTACTACTCGGCCTTCGCCGAGGCACTGGCCCGCTACGGGTTCGTCGTGGTCGCCCCCGAACACTTCCTGATGCCCGGCTACAGCCTGCCCAGCGAATACGAGGTCGACGACGTACTCACCTGGGCCCGTACGCAAGCCGCCACGAACTCCGACCTCGGCGCCCTCATCGACCCCTCGAAGCTGGTGATAGCCGGCCACTCCTACGGCGGCGCCACCGCCCTCTACGCCGCCGCCGACCGCTGCCAGATGCCGTTCTGCTTCGGCCCGTCCTACCGCCACCCACCCGAACTACGCGCGATAGTCGGCCACGGCACCAACACCACCATCGGCCCGTACGTCGATTCGGTTGCCGTACAAGGCATTCCCGTGATGTACATCAACGGGACCGAAGACGGCGTGAGCGAGCCCCCCGAAGCCCACGAAAGCTTCACCCGCATGTCCGGCACCCCCGCCGCGGTTTTCGTAAATATCCTCGGCGCCAACCATTTCGGCCTCACCGACCAGGACAACCCACCCGGCGCATCCCCCGACCTACGCCCCGCCACCGCACCCCGCGCCCAAACCATCTCCACCGCCGCCCGCTGGACCGCGATGTGGTTCCTCGCCCAACTCGGCGACACCGAAGCCCACCGCTACGTCTACGAAGTCGGCCCAAGCGCCGATCCCGCGGTGCGAGTGGAGATCCCCTGACCTACCGACGCCTCACCCATACGTGATTCAGGAGAACAGGCGGGCGACGAAGGGGGTGCTGTCGGGCAGCGAGCCGTTCACGGTGGCGCTGTGGTCCTTGCCGGGATAGAAGTGTGGCTCGGGGTGGAAACCGTGAGCTTCGAGTTCGGCGATGAGCGCGATGGTGCCCGGAGCTATCACGTCGGTGTCGGCCAGCCCTTGGCCGATGAACAGTGGCCGGTCGTAGCCGGTCACCGGCACATCGAAGATCTGGTGGCCGATCTCGCCGAAGTTGCCGTCGCTGAGCGGGCGAGCGAACAGGTCCTTGATGGTGGCGCCAGGGTGCACGTCGACCAGGTTCTCCAGGCACACCGTGGCCGCGGCGCGCACGACGTCCTTGCCCAGGGGCGTGAGGTAGTAGTCGGGGTCGAAGTCCGGGCGCGCGGAGTGCAACGCGGCGAGGACGAAGGCTGGGTAGACATTGGTGTGCGGGTTGGCGACGGTGGGTGCGACGGGGCTGGTGGCCAGGGTCATCTCCTCCACGACGTGGCTGGCGGGCCCGGTCGCCACCGCGCCCCGGTAGTCCAGTTCCGGGGCATAGCGGGTCGCCATCGACGCCGTCCACACCGCCGCGCCACCACCCTGTGATTGCCCGATCGCGACCCATGTCGAGGACAGCGACGGTTCGATACTGCGGGCCGCGCGGACCATGTCGATGCCGGAGTGGGCCTCGGCGCGTCCGTCGAGGTAGGGCTGCACCCCATCGACGCTCAGGTAATCGGTGGCCACGATCGCGTACCCCTGGCCGAGCCAATGCGCCAGATAGTCGTTGTCGCGCTGAATTCGCCCGGCAATCGAGGGCTGGCAGTGATCAGCCAAGCCGACGGTGCCGTGTTCCCAGGACACCACCGGCCAGCCACCAGCCGGAGGGTTACCCGCTGGAAGGAAGATCGCGCCCGTCGACTGGGCGGGTGTGTCGTTATTAGTGCGGGTCCAATAGGTAACCCGCTCGCTCTTGGCCGCACCTGGCACCTCGGCAACCGAGGACAGCGGTCCGACGCTCACGACGGTACCCGGCGCGGGGTCGACGGGGTCGGCGACGACCACCGCGGTCGAGGGAACACCGAGCGCGGCGGTGGTGGCCAGAACGGCGAGGAGGCGGATAGGACGGACTTTCACTCGTTCACCTCATTTGTCTCTCAGTGGCAAGCTTGCGACTACGGGAGCATTCGAAGTTCTCGAGCGACTGACATACTGCGTTACACGATTGGGGAACCCGAAAGCGACTGCGGACCGCGAGAATATTTGGCGCTCAGAGTTTCCCGTTACGTCACGGTCCGGGTCGTGCAGCGGTGTCCCTGAAACGTAGAGCCGAAACGCTGAGCACCTGCCGATAGCCTTGGCGGCTGTGGCGCACTCAGCGAAATAGGTTAACGGATGACGAAGCTGTCGAGAAGTTTGCCACGCGAATCGACCTGCGTCAGATGGCATTGCGTCGATCCGGCAACGACTGTCTAGTCGACGGCTACCGGTATCGGCCTGGTTTAGTGGGTGGTATCGAGCACCGGCTCGACCGATTGCAGCAGGCCCCAATCGAAGAGTGCCCGGTAGGAGCGCCTGTGCCCGGTTTCTGGGTCGGCAGCCTCGAATTCGTATCGGTGCCCGGTCGAGCCGAGGTCGATGTCTTCGACGAACGGGCCCAGTCCCGAGTTCAGAAACTCCTCCTGTGTGCACGACCACGGAGTCAGGTCCGTGACGGAATCCAATTGCGGCACCGGAACTCCTGGCTTTCGCAGCAGTCGATGAAGGAGATGACGAGGACCCACCGCCCTGAACTCGAACTGCATGCCGGGCCAGAACGGTAGATCCCACCGAGCCGATCGGACTTCTCTTTCGCCGTAGAGCACGATGTGTTCCGAATCCGGTGTCCCCCAAGCAGTCGCGTATTCGGCGAGTGTCGTGAAGTTGTTCGTAGCGTCACCGAACCACCACCGTGTCTCGGCGATCGCCGTGTCGGCATGCGTCGCGCCGACACGCTCGAGCAATTCCGCGGCCTGCGCTGGGGCACTCCGGCACATCGAGTGAAGCATCGACAACTGAAAGTCGTACAGCGTCGTCACAGGTTCGCCGGCCATCCTGCCCTCCCGTTGCCGCGATCGAAATCGAACGTACCAGCTCACCTGGGATTGCCTAGCTGCCGGATGCTCGTTCGTATGCTGGCGGCGTGAACGACTTGGCGTATTTTCTGGCGGCGTCCGAGCAGGGGTTCCGGCTCGATGGGGACGAGGTGGTGGATTCGTTGATCCGGGAGGGGATTCTCTTGCCGGTCGACTGGTCCGGTGAGGAACGGACCGGACAGATAGCGCACTTCGTGGCGGGGCGGGTGGTGGCCTTCGGGAAGGATCGCGCGGTTGTCGCTGCCGTCGAGTCCGCGGCCGAGCAAGCGAGCGCGGCCGACCTCGACCGTGGTGAGCACGTGCC
Source organism: Nocardia yamanashiensis NBRC 100130 (assembly GCF_001613325.1). GTDB lineage: Bacteria > Actinomycetota > Actinomycetes > Mycobacteriales > Mycobacteriaceae > Nocardia > Nocardia yamanashiensis. Next base: position 113,326 of record NZ_BDCD01000030.1, read on the forward strand.
GGCGATTCTGCGCGCAGTGGATGAAGCACTGGCGAGTGCGGGGTTGGCGCTCGGGGAACTCCGTTCCGGCGACGACGCTTACCGTATCGGCGTCATGCTTCGCACGAGGGCGTCGAATCTGGCGTGGGGTGTGAATCGGCCTTCCCTCGAGCTGCTCTACGTCATCGACTGTCCGTGTGGTGGCATGAACGTGTGGCAGCTGGCCGCGACGGAAGCGAAACCCGCTGAGGGCGAATGCGACTCGTGCGGGCGGAACCTGTTCGATTCCGCCGGTACCCCGATCGCGCCTATGGTCGTGGAACCCGTCCGCTGAGGTAGTTCAGTGCTCGCGAGCTTGGGCTGGAGCGAGTGGATCTATCGGCCTGTCGGGTAGCACCTTGACCATTCTCTGAGTAGCCGCGACCCGGGTGTTCGGAACCAGCCGCGGACTGGCCCGGCGGGTGCACGCAAGTGGCGATGATCGTACGAGTTCGGGCGCGATTCACAGTGTGAGACCGACCACGGAACGCAGTCCCTGGTTGAGACCGTCGTCGGAGTCGGGGTCGTCGGCCCACTCTTCGGGCAGATGCGCCTCGTAGGGCGTACGACCCCATACTGATCCGTCCCACCAGCGAACGAAAGTCACGATGTAGGAACTCAGATCGACCCTGGGGTGAGGGGCCCTGCGGTCAACCGCCAGTGCCCAGTCGGGGGCGTAGGACCAAGGGTCGAAGTCGGTTTCGAACAGCTGGCTGGATTCATCCCCACCGAAGAGCAACGCCCGGTTGTCGTCAACTCGCACCAGAACGAACCAGTTCGACGAGCCGTCTTCGTTGATCAGCCGATCTCCGGCCGACCACGGTGGGATCTCCGAACCCTTCACCTCGATCACCTGGGCGCCATCCCCCTGGCGATTCAAGAACGCGTGGCCCTCGGCGGCGACACGAGACCACAGCTCTTCGGCCTGAGGCAAAGCAAATTCCATGCGCAGCAACGTACTACGCTGCGCAGACACTCCATGAGATACGTCGGCATTCGCACTTCAGATCACGAGCGAACACCGGGCTTCTGCTTTCGATCCAGACGAACAGCGTCCGGGTGAGAACTTACTCAATCCCCAAAGTTTCACAATCAGCGTGCGCGGTAATACCGCATCCCGCGCTGCCCGAACCGGCAAGCGCGGTGCAGCGGAAGATCAACTGGCTGTGCCGATCCGGGGCCGCGGAACGCACGCTACTGGCCCTGACACCAGTCTTAAGTAGCCGTATGCCGCGCGGTTCGGAACGGACAATGTCGGACCTCGGAAGATCAACGAGCAGTGGATCATCCAGCAACTCCACATCGGTCCTGATGCGTCTACCGATCGGGTTACCTATCGGAATCAGCAGAGCTCTCGCGCGCACGCTTCAGAGCTAAAACAACGGCTACAATCGGTCGCGTGTCGCCCAGATGCCCGAATGTCACAAGATCGGCGGGATCAAAAGCCGCCGATGGTATGCCTCCTCGGATATCGATATTGCACACAATCTTTAAGTCGGAGCCGCCTTGATCGAAGACGAGGAGATACTCATCGTCCGAAATATGCGTTACTTGCCGGAGAATAGCCGTACTCACCGAAATGCTCCTCCTGTGGCATGGCCGGTCGTTTGATGAGGTTACAAGATCAGTCGGACGCACTAACATGCCGCTGATCGCTCGGCTCAGGACGGCCGCGGCACCCGCCGGCGAACGCACCGATCTGCCGATGAGCGAGCATTCTCGCTGAGGCGCGCATTGGAATGTGATCTTGTGGCGCAACACATCTCACGATCGGTACGGAATTTCGTTCACTGCACGGCCCGCCTCTGCAGGCCCTACCGTGAACGTGCAGAGCTTCCCCTTACCACCGAGAGGAACCGCTAACAGCCAGCACCCTACCCAAGATCAGTGATCTCGAGCCGAAGTCAGCTAAGGTGACGGAATGGTCATGCGGGTGGCGGTTCCCGTGCTGCCGTGCCGAGATGTGCAGGCAGCGCGGTCGTACTTCACGGACGTGCTCGGATTCGACACCATATTCACCTGGGAGACCCCACCTAGCTACGCGGCCGTGATCCGCGATACCGCCGAGTTCCACCTCTACGCCGAAAGCAGCGTCGGCCCGGCCAGGGTGGTGGTTGTCGTCGACGACGTCGATTCCTGCCACGACGAGCTGCGCGCCCGCGGCGCCGACATCGTAGAGCCACTGGCTGACCGGCCCTACGGGATGCGCGACTTCAACGTACGGACACCCGATGGGCACTTGTTGATCTTTAGTCAGCCGCTTACCGAGCACGAGTGACCATCAGCGGACCAGCCGGGAGAATGACCGGACCTCGTCGACGAACAACGTCCGGCTTGTCGCTGAAACCGTACGCGCTCGATGAGCTGGTGCAGGACGTGTTCGACCTGGGTGACGCGGGTTCGACGGCGCGGGTCACGACGTGGGCGAGGAGTTCGGGCACGCGTTCGGCTTCGCTGATGAACCCGCGCTGCACGAAATCGGCCGCGCCGCAACAAAAACGGCAGGTAGCCTGACTTGGCTCGAGATCGCTGATCTTGGGTAGGGTGCTGGCTGTTGAGCTGCGATTTCGTCGTGTGAACGGCGAAAATCTGTGCACTGAGCCGGCCGGTTCCAGGGGTCTGCCCATCGCTTCCCGGTTGGCCGGAGGGTCATTCCAACGTTCGCATCTGCCGATGAGTGTTCGCTATCAAGCTGTTCGACCGGACTCGCCTACCAGGTAGTCGTAGTGTTCGATCGCCGAGCCGGTTAGTTTCGACCTGTCGATTCGAGACAACGGTGCCGCGATCGTGCTGCTCGGTGCTCCCGCGCTGACAATCGCACACGCAGCGTTCAGTTCGGACTCCATGGCGGTCGGTGATGTCTCCACCCGTGCCGACCACAGGAGCATGTGCAGGAGCGTGGTTTCCTGCTCGGGATCGTAGGCTCCGATCTGGTCGGTGCACTCGTCGGCGGCGCGGTCTCGGCTTTCGGGTGAGTCGTCGAGCAGGGCCCGAATCAACTCGAGGTAGTCCTCGGTGTCCACAGGCAAATCGACCCTTTCCGTGCACGATCCGATAGGGGCCCCGATTTTGCCCGATAGGTAGACATGTACAGCCAGTCGGCTCGTCGACCCGTCATCCAACGCACTACATTGCCGCTGATAAGGCTGGTCGAACCGAGCGAGCCACGTTGGATGTGATCGGAGACATGCCCGCTTCGGGCACCTTCGTTGGCTGATCGAAATAGTCTCGGGCCGGGAGGTGGTCAAAGTGATCGGTCACAAGCGAGATGTCGTCGCCTCTGAGGTGCAGGAGATTCTGAACTACTTCGGCAAGTGCCCAATCTGTGGGCATCCGGCGCGTGCATGGCACATCACCGCGGAGTTCGACGACAACCAAGTCGAGAGCCAAGATGTCGGGGAGTGCGGTGGTTGGTGCGGCTGGAAGGGGCCGGTCCGACCGGTCGCGATGACTGCCGGCGCCTTGGTGCTCACCAATGCGCAGAAGGAGATCAGAGCGGTACCCCTGGGTCTTCCTTCATCCTGAAGGGCGAACATCCTGCATTGCCGCTGATCGCTCGGTTCAGGACGGTCGCGGCGCCCGCTGGCAACCGCACTGATCTGGCGAATGCAGTGCGAATGCCGCGACTTACAAGGCATCTCAGCACTTCTGGGCCTGGGTTTGCGGCGACTCGTGGCCAGTGAGCGCTTGGGTACCTGTCGAGTGTATTCGGGCTGGTTACGACCAGTTCGGCGAGTTCTTCTCGAGGGAGCACCCGAGCGTGCGGGCACGCACTGGACACAATGCAACGCGGGGCAATCGGATGATTGGCCCCGCGCCTACATCTACCTACCGGACGACATACCAGAGTCCGCGGATCTGTTCGCAATGGGTATCGCCAAACGAGCCCGCAGATACCCGTTCGCACTCGACGAGCCGCGCGTAGGGTCCAGAAACCGTTTCAGCACTTGCGGTTGCGGTCATGCCGATGTTCAAACCGACTAGAATAGTAGCGATCCCAACGATTTTGCGGAGCATCGTCCCCCCCTTTGATCGATCCAGTCACATGGTGTGGCTGGCGCGTTGATCGTAGGATCGCTCGCGGATCCCGTGCAATCTGATTTCTTATCTGCGATAACGCTGTGCAGCAATGGGTTTGACGTGGTGGCTGCGGAGAGGTTTCCGGACCGTCGTTGGTGTGCGCGGTCGATCGCGGGGTAGATGCTGAATGTGGGGATGTCCCGACACGGTGGATGGAGACCGGTCACCGCGGCTGGAGGATATCTCGCCTATCGGCCGGACGGCCCTGCAGAGTGTCGTGCATCCAGCTGGTCCAGGGAACCTCCGGGATTCACCAAGCCCCCAGCCAACAGGTCGAGACATTCGGCGGAGAGATCGTTTCAGAAGATCAGTAGCGAAGTTGGCAATCGTCGAGTATTCGCGCGGACAGGAAAGCTCGGTCGAGCTCGAACTCCTGGCCAGGCAACGGTCAATTCAAAGGCGATGAAGCGCACGTGCGTTGGGCCATTTCAAGCGTTCGGGCCGTGCGCCGCATAGCTTGCGCAGTGCAGGCGCTTCACGGTGTCGGCGATGCCGGGTCAGGGCAGGGCGGCGTCCGCGCGCCTGTGCCGCCCACCCGGCGACGGCAGTGGCAGGCGCAGGGTGGGTGCGTCGAGTACGGCCTGGAGATGGTCGCGGAAGGCTTCGATGGAGCCGTAGCGGGTGAGGATTTCATTCAGGAGCTGCGGGGCGGTGGCGCCGTGAATCAGAGGCGGCATACCGGTATCTCCTGTGCCGCTCACCACTGCGCGGTGAGCTCGGCCGGTGGCAGTCCTTCCTTGAGGCGCAGCTGGTCGGCGGTGGTGGCGAGTTCGGCGAGCGCGGCCTCGGAGAGTCCCGGCGCGACCCGGACCGCCAGATGCACCGTCCGGCCGTACCGGCCGGCGGCGGCGCGTGCGGCCAGCATTCGATGCTCGAGCGCCGGGTAGGAGCCGATGTCGTTCGGCACGGCGGTTTTTCGTGTTTGGGCCACGTCAGGTCTCCTTTGGATCCGAGTTATGTGCGAATCGATGCCCTGAGCAATCACCAAGATCGGGTGCGAGCACCCAAGCCTCATCGATACCCCGGCCCGAGCGACACCAAACCCCGCACTCCCGACACACCGGCCTCAGCGTGATGGCGGGAGGTCGTGGTCGGCTCCCGGCCGTGAACACCGGGCGCGGGCAGGACGTCGACGGGGATGCCGGTCGTGACGCGAGGGTGCAGGGCATGCATGCGTGCGTTGCGTGCTTTCCTGCCGAGAATGCGCGGCGGTCGGTATGCATCCGCTGCAACAACTTCAGGTTCAAGCCGCCCGAATGATCGACCCCGCACCGTGCCTGCGCGGCAGCGTGGCGAACAACCAGCGGTGATCTGCGGTGTTAACGATAAATATCGGAACTTCGAAGCGCCGATATCGTTGACTCGGTACTGATCTCATGTACTGATGAACGAATCTTGGCCACCCGGTGGGGCATCCGGTCCAGGGCATCCTGATCGGCCTCGCTGGCCGGGTCAGGTGGATCCGTCGCAGTATGCCGGCCCGGTGTGCGACGATCGGTCCAATTGGCAGGCGGTCATCGGGCCGATCCTCGTGATTTTGGCTGGGTTGTGGGGGGTGAAGAACATGTTCACCTTCCATATGGGTGCCGACGCCGGCTATGAGGTGGGTTACCGACTACCTGCTCTCCTATTGGCTTGCCTGGCTGTCGGAGTGTGCGTCCTGGGAATTCGCAGGGCGCGCAGCACCGGTCGCGGGGAAGTGCTGGCGATCGTCGGCACCACGTTCGGGAGCATCGGCATCGGGTTCATGTTGCTGGATATCGTCTCCGTGGCCAGCTGACGGCACGGCACGCGCCGAGTGTCATCGCGCGCCGCCGGGATTCTCCGCCGCGGATGATTCGAAGGCGCCGGCCTGCGCGGCCAGTGTCGCCGCCGTGGCCGCACGCTCGGGCAATCGGGCGTCGGCGGGCGTGCGCAGCAGTACCAGCTGGTGGTACAGCGGTGCTGTGGCCGCGAGAAGCACTGCGCGAGTATCGGTTTCGGCGGGTATCTCACCGCGTTCGATAGCACGCTCCACGACGATCTCGCATTGCGCATAGCGGTCCTCCCACAGCTGCCGCAATGCGCGCGCCGCGTCCTCCGATCGGAAGGACACCGCGATCAGCGCCATCGCGATCGACGATTCCTTGGTGAACGAGTCCTGGATCTCCCGGTTCAACTCCGCGAGATCACCGCGCAATGAGCCGGTGTCGGGCGGCTGCCAGTCCAGATCGCTTGCGGCGGCGAACAAGTCGGATATCAGGCCGCCCACATCGCGCCAGCGGCGGTACACGGTGGTGCGGTGCACGCCCGCGCGGGCGGCGACCGTGTCGACGGTCAGTGCGTCGTAGCCGTTCTCGGTCAGTTCCGCCTCGACAGCCGCGAGGACCTGCGCGCGAATGCGGGCGGTGCGGCCGCCGGGACGGGATCGCGGCTCGGCGGCGTCTTCTGTGATGGGGGTCATGGACTATCCGGGGTTGCTCGATGGGACAGGATCTGTCACGATCTTAACGCAACATTCGTCGCACTAGTGAGGTCGCCAATGCTCATTCGAAGTGTTCACCAGGTTCCGCGGTCGCTCCCGGCCGTGTCGTCCTCGAATGCTTCGGAGGTAGTTCGTGCCCACTCAGATCACCGCGCTCGCGGTCAGCAAGTCCTTCCACGGCCGCACGGTGCTCGATACGGTCACCTGTTCGCTCGGCGCGGGTGAACGCACCGGGATCATCGGCGAGAACGGGTCGGGTAAGAGCACACTGCTGCGCCTGTTCGCTGGGTGCGAGCAGCCCGATCAAGGCGAGATCGTCGTCCATGCCACCGGGGGAGTCGGATATCTCGCTCAGGATGAGCGACTTCCCGCGCAGCTGAGCGTCCAGCAGGTCATCGACCGGTCGTTGCGCGAACTGCGCCGGATCGAGGATCGCATGCGGCGACTCGAACGGCAGATGGCCACCGGTGACGACTCCTGCCTGAACGAATACGGCGAGCTGACAACGGCTTTCGAGCTGCGCGGCGGCTATGACGCCGATGCCCGGGTAGAGCGGGCCCTGCACGGACTCGGACTCGACGTGGTCGCGCGCGATCGAGCGGTCGGTGAACTGTCCGGTGGAGAGCAGGTCCGGCTCCGCATGGCGGCCCTGCTCGCCGCCGCGCCGGAGGTGCTGTTGCTGGACGAGCCGACCAATCATCTCGACGACAACGCACTGACCTGGCTGGAAGACCATCTGCGGACCCGGCGCGGCACCACGGTTACGGTCTCCCATGACCGCACGTTCCTGGAGCGGGTGGCGAGCACGCTGCTCGAAGTCGATGCCGATCGTCGATGCGTCGTGCGGCACGGCAACGGCTACCGCGGTTATCTCGCCGAACGCGAAGCGGCGCGGCAACGTTGGGCCCAGGCCCATCAGCGCTGGCGGGACGAGACCGACCAACTGCGCGAAACCATCGCCACCACCGCACGGCGGGTCGCGCCGGGGCGACCGATGAAAGACAACAACAAGATGGCCTACGACCGGGCGGGCGGCCGCGTGCAGCAGTCGCTCGCGGGCCGGGTTCGCAATGCCGAGGAACGGCTGCGGCGACTGCTGGCAGATCCGGTCCCGCCGCCCCCGGAACGGTTGCGGTTCAAGACGATTCCCTCGGCCGGGCGCGCGGCGGGAGTCGTCCTGGATGCCGCCGATATCGCGGTGGACGGCAGGCTATCGCCGACGAGTGTGCGGGTGTCCGCGGGGGAGCGGCTGCTGATCAGCGGCCCGAACGGCGCGGGCAAATCCACGCTGTTGCGGGTATTGGCGGGCGAGCTCGAGGCGGACCGCGGCACGGTGATCCGGCGCGGTCGAGTCGGTTATCTCGCACAAGAACCGCCCGCCGCCGTACCCGGCCGGACCTTGCTGTCCGCCTTCGCTCAGGGCCGCCCGGGACAGCCCGGCGATCACACGCAAGTGCTGCTGTCGCTCGGCCTGTTCACGCGCACTCAGCTGACAAATCGGGTGGAGGATCTGTCCACCGGGCAGCGGCAGCGGCTCGAACTGGCACGACTGGTCAGCGAACCCTCGGAGTTGCTGTTGCTGGACGAGCCCACCAACCATCTCTCACCCGGACTCGTCGAGGAATTGGAAGCCGCCCTGGCCGACTACCGAGGCGCGCTGGTCGTGGTCAGCCACGACCGCCGGCTCCGGGATCGCTGGCGTGGGGCACGGCTCGAACTGCGCGCATCGGCCTCGGCCTGATTTCGATCACTCACTCACAGAAGGGATCTCGCATGCCTGTAACCCATCCCACCCCGATCTCCGGCTGGCTTCGCGACCACGCTGTAGCACTGACAACCCTCGACCCGGACGACCCGCTCGATGACCTGGAACCGCTGCGCGAGATCATCGGCGGGGCCAAAGTCGTTGCGATAGGCGAGAATTCCCACTTCATCACCGAGTTCAAGCAGATGCGGCAACGCCTGCTGCGATTCCTGGTCGAGCGCTGCGGCTTCACCGTCCTGGCCTTCGAGTACGGCTTCAGCGAGAGCTTCCCCCTGGATGCCTGGGCAGGGGGCGCGGGCGGCGAGGACGAGCTGGCGACCCACCTGGCCGGGACGATCCCGGTGGGAGTGGACGGTCCGTTGCGCTGGATCCGCCGGCACAATGCCGGGGCGGCCACGCCCGTGCATTTCGCCGGTATCGATATCCCTGCGGCGGGCGGGTCGCTGCTCCCGGCGCTGGGCCCGGTCGCCGATTACCTGCGCGCAGTCGACCCAGAAACCCTGCCGTCGATCGAAGCGGCGACCCGGATCGCGGCGTCCTTCGCCGGCGCATCAGCAGCCTCGGCCGCGCCGGCATGGACTCGCCTCCCTGCCGCCGACCAGGACGCGCTCACCGCGATCCTGGCACGCCTGCTCATCCGTTTCCGCGCTGTCGAATCGCTGTACGTCTCGCGCAGCGATCAGCGTTGCTTCGATATCGCCCGCCGCCACCTTGAGGCCGCGGTGAGCGCCGACTACGGCTTTCGCGCAATGGCAGGCCTTTTCGCCGGAACTGGTCTCGTCGCCGACACCTCTGCCCGCGACAGCTATATGGCCGACTCGGTGCTGTGGCATCTAGATCGCTGCGAACCCGGAACTCGCATTGTCGTGGCCGCCCACAATGCCCACATCCAGAAAGAGCCGGTCGCCTTCGAGGGGCAGCTGACCGGATTCCCCATGGGGCACTACCTGAATCGCGCCCTCGGCGACGACTACTTCGCCGTCGGCCTCACCAGCACCGGCGGGCATACCGCGGACATGCGCCCCGACGAAACCGCGCCCTTCGGCTTCACCGTCGAACTGACACCGCTGCGGCAACCCGAATCAGGAAGCGTTGAAGCCGCCTTCGCCGACTGCGGCGTGGGACCCGCCCTCGTCGATCTTCGCCCCGCCCGCCGCGAAAGCATCGGCGGCCCCGACCGCACCCGACTCCAGAGCGCCTACCTCCACGTCCCCGTCCTCGATGCCTTCGACGGCATGCTCAACACGGCGACCTCCACGGTCGCCGATTGATCGAAGCCGATTTCTCCTCGAGCCGCCACCCGCCGGCGACCTGCGCCCGCGCATCCTGGCCGAATTGACCACCGCTTGGAGCACCGCCGGTCGCGACCGGGTTGCCAACGACGGAACCGGCGGCCGCACAGCTCTTCTCGCCCGTTGGCGCAAAGCTGTCGCTGCCGTCTCCAACGCTCTCGACCTGTCGGCATAGTGGCCGGATACGGTGACCGGGCACGTCCTGGAGCAGTGTTTGCCCGATCCGTCCAGCCAGTGGAATTCGGGTGCTGCAAGATTTGCGGCGGATTTGCGCCTCTGCCATCATCTGCCGATGAAGAATTCGAAGGCTGTGGTGTTCGGTGCCGCAGTTGTGCTGTCTCTGGGAATTGCCGGTTGTAGCTCGGACCAGGAGTCCTCCACCGCCGGAACGTCGGCCGCGCCGACCACCGCTGCCGCCGGGACCACCGCGGCCGCCGCGCCTGCCGCGAGCGAATACACGAAACTGCTCATCAAGCCCGGCGATATCGACGCCGACTGGACCTTGAGGACCACCAAGCCGGAGCAGAACGGCATCACCGGCATCTACGGCAACGGCGCGGGCACGGAGAAGATCACGACCGCGGTCGTTGTGCGCGACAGCGCGGCAACCGCCGCAGCGGCCGCCGCGGCGGCGAAGACCGGAGTGGTGCAGCAGGCCGGCGGCGCCTTCACACCCATCCCGGTCGGCGTCGACGGCGGCATCCTGAACGGATCGAACGGCACCACCGTCGTGGTCTTCGCCGAAGGCCCGGCGTTCGCGATCATCGAATTCAACAGCAAGACCGGAGAAGCCGTCCCGGCCGAGGTGGCGATCGCGATCGCCGAGCGGCAGGACGCCGTCATCAAGAACGGCGTGAAGTAGGAGCGCACGGAGGCTGGTAGCCGAGTCGCGCCATCGGCTCAGGTGGCGATTCCCTGCCGACTCGGCTGCCAGGGTTCGTTTGGAGGCCAACCGAACCGAGGAATCGAACCTCGGACCTGCTACATGCAAAGCAGCAACTCTACCGCTGAGCTAGTCCGGTTGGCCGATCATAAGGATAGCCAGCCGCAATGGACTGCGTTTGCGATTCGATCGCACCGGACGGGATCGCTCGTTCTCAGATCGGTTGGGGTGCAGATGGTCTGCCTGAGCATCGAATTGCCGACCCGCCCGTCACCGCCCAAACCACATTTTGGAGATTGCGGG
>NZ_BDCD01000031.1 GCF_001613325.1 Nocardia yamanashiensis NBRC 100130
CCCACCGCCGTCGCCCGCCCCGGCTCCCGCACAGGCGCAACCGAATCCGCAGGTGCGACCCACCTCGGCCAATTCCCCGCTGCCGCCCATCAAGACGCTGTCGGTGATCGGCGGCCTGATCGCACTCACCCTGGCGGGCGCGGGTTCGGGCGCGGTGAGCTTCCAGAGCGCGTCGGCGGCGCAGGGCCGGATCGATGCCGCCCGGGCCGCGTTCTTCGGACCGAGGGTGTGAGGGGACCACGATGACCGAGAGCCGGGCGCAGAGCCATAGCATCGGGTCCTATCGCCGGGTGGCCGCGGCGGTGGACGCGGTGTGCGCGGTGGCCGCCGACTTCGACGCCACCACCCTGGACGAAGTGGTGCTCGCCATTTCCGCCGAACGCCGGCGGCCGATCGAAATCGCCAGTGCCCAACTGGGTCCCGGCGTCTGCGGTCAGCGCCGCAGCTATCCGGAGAAGGACGTGATCGTGCTGGCGTCGGCGCTGCCGTCCCGCGACCACACCCTGGCCCACGAGCTGGGCCACATCGTCTTCGACCATCCGGGCGAGGCGGCGGCCGAGGTGGTGCTGGAGGCCAGCGACGATCTCATCGCCTACATGCTCAGTCAGCGCGCGCATCAGACGGCGGTGGATCTCGGCGAGGACGAGCAGGCGGAATGGGAGGCGGAGACTTTCGCCAGCATGCTCATGACCCGCCTGCGGGTGTTCAACAACCGGGGCGCGGGCGTCTCGGTCCTTCGATTCGATGAGGCGCTCGGATGAACGGGTCAGGGCACGGAGGAGGCAGCTTGCGTAACCACGGAGTGCCCCTCGATCATCCGCGAAAGGACGCCGCATGACCTTCTGGTTGACGGCTTTGCTGGTCTGGATGGCCGCGGGTGCGAGAGTCGGGCGGGTGCTGGTGAAACCGGCGACCACCGCCCGGGTCGCGATCCTGTTCGCGGTGGCGGCGGTGGCGGCCGCGGCGACGCTGGCCGTGCCGGAAATCGGTGTCGCGGTTGATCATCTGATGCCCGGCGGCCTGCGCGGCATGTGGTTGTCGGACCGGCTGACCGTCGCGTCCTGGATCCTCTTCGGCACCGCGACCTCGGTGGTGGCGGCCGCCGCGTGGCCGGTGGTCTCGCGCCGCAACCTGCGGCAGATCGCGTGGGTCATCTACGCCGGCGGCGCACTCGCCATGCTGCTCACCCTGTTCTGGTCGGTCACCTTCGGCTGGTCGATGGTGCTGCTGGAGTGCGTGTTCATCGTGGTCACCGGTGTCCGCAATCTGGACTGGACCACGCTGGGCCGCGGTATCGCCATCTACAGCACGGGAACCCTTCTGGTCGGTCTACTTTCGGCACTCTCCATCCGCCGGGCCTTCCAGCACGAACCCATGGCCGAACCGGGCAAGGGCGATTGGTTCTGGCCGGTGTGGTCGCTCGCGAGCCTGCTCATCGCCATCGGCGCGGTCTGGATCGTGATCGAACTCTGGGTGCGAGCGCGCCTGCTGCTGCGGCAGATTCGCACCCTGCACCGAGTCCTGATCGCCCGCTTCCCCGAGGTGGTGGCCAAGGATCAGACCGGAACCGGCACCCAGCTCAAGGCTTCCGACCAGATCGCCCAGATCATGGACGCGCTCTACCTGCAATCCGGCGGCGGCGTGGATCTGGCCTCGGTCGGCATCGAGCTCACCGATGCCACCAAACCGCCGGACGCGGTGGTTCCGCGCGCCGAGCGGGTTGCCGAATGGGCGCGAAATCCGTTCGGGGACGTGGTGATCGACCCGCGCTGGATCTCGCCGCCGCCGGGCGTGGGCCCGCGCGGCTGGGTCCAAGCCATTGCCCGGGCCTTCGATGCGAAGGCCGCGAGCAGTACGCCGGCGGCGAGTAGTTCTTCAGCGCGATAATTCGGACACGGTTCGACTCAATACAAGAATGTGCCGCGGCGGACGACCGCCGCGGCACATTCACGCCTGCAGTCCCTATTGCGACATTCCATGGGTCAATTCGTATCGGTTGGATCCGTCATCGAATCTGTCATCGAATCGGTCGCCGTACTGATGACCCGTTCGCGAGCATTCGTGCCGAGACAACGTATCCGATCTTTCGTCTCGGCACACTCGAGGTGCACGCCAGGGACTTTGCTTGTCGCAGTTGGTGCAATGGGGGCGAAACGCTCACAACGCACAAAACGACATAGTGCACAAAAAGACTGGTTTGAATGCTTTGCGGAACGCAAGCGCCCTTATGCCAGGTTTGTGCATATTGCACCAGCGCAGGGGTCTACGCCACATGGCCTCAGCGCCCTGAGACCGGTGCAACACTCTTCACTCGAACCGAATGGTCCGGCGAGGCGTACTAGATCTTCCGAAACAGCGGCGCTGGCCTGCAACCAGCGCCCCCGTGTCATCGCCCGTGGTACGACCTGGAGCATTCCCTGTTACAAACCAACACAGTGCGGCCTCCGAGCTAGCCGCACTGTGTTGCGCTGTGACAGGGCCTATTCCGTGCCGTCCGGAGGAATTTCGGGCAAGCCTTCACTTGCCCGCAACTTCTCCGCCATGGAGGTAAGCAGATTCTGAGATTCTTCGGAGAGGTCGAACGCTCTACTCGACAGCCGACGAAGTCCATAGCCCTGCAGCTGGGACAGCAGCTCGAGATCATGATCGATCTTCGCCGCGTAGATGTCGTTGAAGAAGTAGTCCGGTTTGACCTTGAAGAACTTCGCCAGCGCCGCCACCGTCTCATCGGACGGATTCGTGCGCTGTCCCGACCGCAACTGCGACAGATACGGTTTCGAGATCGGATGGCCGGATGCCGTCAAGGCGGCCGCCACCTCTGCGTTCGTGTGCGGCTTACGCCCCGGGGGATGCACGGTTTCGAACAGCTTGTTCAGCCGCGCCGCGAAATCAGCCATTGTGAGCCGCCCAATTCCCTTCGCTGTACTAACAGTCGTTATCTCGGATACGTATCATTGATATTAGCGGCTCAGTAACTGAAAACCTACGCCTGATTCGCGATTTCCTTGAAGCTTCTAGACGGTGATCCGGCGAACCTGCGTTGGCTTGGGCGTTTGCGGGCCACCCCCATGGTTCTTGCCGAGCGCTTAAGAGCCCCGGTTCTGGCCCGTCGCGAGGGTCTTCCCGGACGGGCCCCGGGTAGCCATAAGATAGCTGACGTCTCATCTTCTTGTCTGTACCTGGGATTGTGTGGCGTACGCCACGTTTCGCGGTACCTCAGGATGAACGTTCAACCTTGGCCGAATTCGATTGTGGACTAGATCCTCTCGATGATGGTGCCGGTCGCCAGGGCGCCACCGCAGCACATCAGGATCATCGCCGTGGACTTGTCGGAACGTTCCAGTTCGTGCAAAGCCGTTGTGATGAGCCGGGATCCGGTGCTGCCGACCGGGTGGCCGAGCGCGATGGCGCCGCCGTTCACGTTCACCCGATCGAAGTCCGGCTTGTGCACCGAGGCCCAGGACAGCACCACGGACGCGAAAGCTTCGTTGATCTCGAACAAGTCGATGTCCGACATGCTCATCCCGCTGCGCTCGAGCAGCCGCTGGCAGGCCTGCACCGGGCCGTCCAGATGATATTCCGGCTCGCCGCCGACCAGGCACTGGGACACGATCCGGGCGCGCGGCTTCAAACCCTGTCGCTGCGCGGCCTTTTCGTCCATCAGCAGCACCGCGGCCGCGCCGTCGGAGATCTGCGAGGAGGTGCCCGCGGTGTGAATTCCGCCCTCCAGCACCGGCTTCAGCTTGGCCAGCGCCTCGCGGGTGGTGGCGCGCAGGCCCTGGTCCTTGCTGATGTCGGCGAACTCGCCGGTGAGGTTGCCCTCCTTGTCGACCTGCGGCGCGTTCGCGATGGTCAGCACCTCGCGATCGAAGCGCCCCTCGGCCCACGCCTGCGCCGCCAGCCGCTGCGAGCGCTCGCCCAATTCCTCGACGTCATCGCGAGTGATGCCGCGCCGCTTGGCAATTCGCTCCGCGGCCTCGAACTGGTTGGGCATGTCGATGTCCCAGGAGGCGGGGCGGCGGGGGCCGGCGTGGGTGCCGACGTTCGCGCCCAGCGGCACGTGGCTCATCGACTCGATGCCGCACGCCAGGCCGACTTCGATTGCGCCCGTGGAGATCAGGCCCGCGACCAGGCCCGCGGCCTGCTGCGCCGAACCGCACTGATTGTCGATGGTGACCGCGCCGGACTGCCACGGCAGGCCCGCGTGCAGCCACGCGGTGCGGGTGACATTGTTGCTCTGCTCGCCCACCTGCATGACGCAGCCGCCGACGACCTGCTCGACCAGGATCGGGTCGAGTTCGGCGCGCTCGAGCACGCCCTTCTGGGCCGCCCCGAGCAGCTCGGCGGCGTGCAGGCCGGCCAGCCAGCCGTTGCGCTTGCCGATCGGAGTGCGCGCGGCCTCGACGATTACGGGTGTACCCATTTCTTTCCTTCCGGAGCTGAACTGCAACAAGTTCTCTAGCGGTAACGTAGGCCTGTTGCGGCCTTCGTACCTAGTCCCTTCTCTTGTTGTACCCCCTGTGCTTCAATAACGGTAGAACGTGTTTCAGTTGGTCAAAGGAGACTGCTGGTGGTGGATACCCACGCCCGGCCCAACGTGCCGGATGGTTTCGACGTCACGGACCCGGATATCTGGGCGCAGCGCGTGCCCGCCGAGGAGTTCGCCGAGCTCCGCAAGGCCGCCCCGATCTGGTGGAACCCCAAGTCTCCGGAAGTCGGCGGCTTCGCGGACGACGGCTTCTGGGTGGTCAGCAAGCACGCGGATGTGAAGGAAGTCTCCCGGCGCGACGACGTCTTCTCGACCTTCGAGAACACGGCCATCCCGCGTTTCAACGACGACATCACCCGCGAGCAGATCGAGATGCAGCGCTTCGTGCTGCTGAACAAGGATGCCCCGGAGCACACCAAGCTGCGCAAGCTGATCTCCAAGGGCTTCACCCCGCGCGTGATCAACGGCCTGCGCGCCGAACTCACCGCGCGCGCCGAGAAGATCGTCAAGGCGGCCGCCGACGGCGGCACCGGCGACTTCGTGGAACAGGTCGCCAGCGAGCTCCCCTTGCAGGCCATCGCCGAATTGATCGGTGTGCCGCAAGAGGATCGGATGAAGCTGTTCAAATGGTCCAACGAGATGACCAGCTACGACGATCCGGATTCCGACGTCGATCCGATGACCGCGTCCATGGAGATCCTGGGCTACGCCTATCAGATGGCCGAGTCCCGGCGCGCCTGCCCGGCCGAGGACATCGTGACCACGCTGGTCCAGGCCGATATCGACGGAGAAGCGTTGTCCCCCGAGGAATTCGGGTTCTTCGTCATGGTGCTGGCGGTGGCCGGCAACGAGACCACGCGCAATGCCACCACGCACGGCATGATCGCGTTCATGGAGAACCCCGAGCAGTGGGAGCTCTACAAGCGGGAGCGGCCCAAGACCGCGGCCGACGAGATCATTCGCTGGGCCACGCCGGTGAGCAGCTTCCAGCGCACCGCGCTCGAGGACACCGAGCTGAACGGCGTCGAGATCAAGAAGGGGCAGCGGGTGCTGCTGGCCTACCGTTCGGCCAACTTCGACGAGGACGTCTTCGAGAATCCCTACACCTTCGACATCACGCGGAATCCCAACCCGCACTTGTCTTTCGGTGGCACCGGTGCGCACTACTGCGTCGGCGCGAACCTGGCGCGGCTGGAGATCGAGATCATCTTCAATGCCATCGCCGACTTCATGCCGGACATCACCAAGCTCGGCGATCCCAAGCGACTGCGCTCGGGCTGGCTGAACGGCGTCAAGGAATTGCAGGTGGACTACAAGGGCGGCTGCCCGGTCCAGCACTGACCGTAGAATACGAATGAAGCGGGTGAACGGTATACCGTTCACCCGCTTCGTTTTTCCCGCCACGTGACGATTCTGGACGTATGTCCGAATATTCGGCGGGTCCGGAAAATCAGGCAGGCTTCAAGGTCTTCATTGCCCGGTCGGTTTCCCAGAAGGCGCGCAGGGCAAGGATTTTCCCGTCCTCGTCCACCTTGTAAGTGAACACGCCTTCCGCATCGACGATATGGCCGCCCATGGTGGTGCGAATGCGACCGGTGAAGGCCACCTCACCACCGCAGGCGAAGGAATCCTCGAAAAGAAACTCGATGCTCTCCGTCTGAGCGATCGCCTTGTCCCAGAAGGCCGCGATGGCCTCCGCGCCGCGGTGCCCCTTGCCCTCGGGATCGAAGAAGGACGGCCCGACCGGATCCTCCACGATGCCGTCGGCGGCGAACAGCGCCACCCACGCGGTCTTGTCCTTGGCGCGCACCGCGGCCTGCGAGGCGTACCCCGCTACCCGGGCCGGATGTTCCGCGCTCACGGCTGCTCGCTTCCGACGACCCACATCGAGAAGTACTGCGAGCCACCGCCGTACGCGTGACCGTAGGCCTTCTTGGCGTTCTCTACCTGGTAGTCGCCCGCGCGGCCCATGACCTGCTTGGCGGCCTCGGCGAACCGGATCATGCCGGACGCGCCGATCGGGTTGGAGGACAGCACGCCGCCCGACGGATTCACGGGAAGCTTTCCGCCGATGGCGGTTTCGCCCGCATCGGTCAGCTTCCAGCCCTCGCCCTCGGGCATGAAGCCCAGGTTCTCCAGCCACATCGGCTCGAACCAGGAGAACGGCACGTAGATCTCGGCCGCGTCGATCTCCTCGAGCGGATTGGTGATCCCGGCCTGCTTCCACAGCGCCTTCGCGGCGGCCTGCCCGGCCTGCGGATTCACCTGATCGCGGCCCGCGTACGCGAGCGGTTCGGTGCGCATGGCGGTGCCGTGCACCCAGGCCACCTTCTTGCCCTGTGCCTCAACGGCTTTGGCCGAGGCCTCGTCGCCGATCACGATGGCGCAGGCGCCGTCCGAGGACGGGCAGGTCTCGTCGAAACGAATGGGGTCCCACAGCATCTGGGACGACATCACCGATTCCATGGTGATATCGGGCTGCTTCAGGTGCGCGTACGGATTGCGCGCGCCGTTCTTGCGATCCTTCACCGCCACCATGGCGCCGATGTGCAGCGGGGCGTTCGCGCGGCGGATGTAGGCCCGCACGTGCGGGGCGAAATAGCCGCCCGCGCCCGCGCCGACCGGCATGGTGAACGGAACCGGATTCGACAGCGCCCACATGGCATTGGATTCCGACTGCTTCTCCCACGCGATGGCGAGCACCTTGCCGTGCACGCCCGCCTGCACCTGATTGGCGGCGACGACGGCGGTGGAGCCGCCCACCGAACCGGCGGTGTGCACGCGCAGCAGCGGCTTCCCGGTGGCGCCCAGGGCGTCGGCGAGGAAGAGCTCCGGCATCATGGAGCCCTCGAAGAAGTCGGGGGCCTTGCCGATCACCACGGCGTCGATATCGGCCATGGTCAGGCCGGAGTCGGCCAGCGCGCGGTCGATGGCCTCGCGGCACATGCCCGCCATGGACACGTCCGACCGCTTGGTCACGTGATGGGTCTGTCCGGTGCCGAGCACCGCGGCGGGGAATGTCATCGTGCCTCCAGCGTGGCGACCAGGTTCTGCTGCAGCGCGGGACCGGAACTGGCGTGGGCCAGTGCGCGATTCGCATTGCCATTGAAGATTTCACGAGCGGCGAAGCCGATGCGCTCCAGCCCGGCGGCGAACATCGGATTGCCGGCCAGCGGACCGCCGGACGGGTTGATCCGGGTGTTCCCGTTCAGCCCGATGGCGTCCTTGAGGATGAGCTCCTCGTGCGAGAACTGCGCGTGCAGCTCGGCGACATCGAAATCGGCTGCCGCGCCGTTCAATACGGCCTTGGTGGCGCGCGAGGTCGAGTCCGAGATCGTCAGGTCGCGAGCGCCCAGGATCGGGGTGTCGATGTAGTGCGCCATCCCGGTCAGCCAGGCCGGACGCTCGACGAGCTCGCGGGCCTTGTCTCCCACGGCCAGCACGATCGCGGCCGCGCCGTCGGTGATGGGGGCGATGTCGTGCGCCCGGAACGGGTTCGCGACATAGTCCGCGGCCAGGAGCTTTTCGACATCGATGCCATTGCCGCGTGCCGCGACCGCGGCCATATCGGCCTCGGTCCACTTGCCCGCGTCCAGGCCCGCGCGGGCCTGCAGCCCGGCCATCGACACCGAGTCCGGTCCCAGCGGCGCGACCAGGTACGGGTCGGTCTGCAGGGTCAGGACCTGGCGCAGGGTGCCGGCCGACGCCTTGCCGAAGCCGTAGACCAGCGCCGTCTCCGCTTGTCCGGAGCGGAGTTTCACCCACGCCTCGTACAGCGCCCAGGCCGCGTCCATCTCGACGTGCGACTCGTTGATCGGCGGCACCGCGCCGATCGAGTCGATCGCCGAGATGAACGAGAAAGCGCGTCCGGCAAGGTAATCCGACGATCCCGAGCACCAGAAGTCGATGTCGGCCACGCCGATGCCGAGCTTGTCGTACAGCTCGTGGAAGCAGGGCGCGAGCATCTCCACGCCATTGGTGGTGCCGAAGGTCTCCGGCACGTGCGGCGCGTGGGCGAAGCCCACCACCGCGATATCGCTCGAGTTGTTGTTGCGC
Organism: Nocardia yamanashiensis NBRC 100130; assembly: GCF_001613325.1. Taxonomy (GTDB): domain Bacteria; phylum Actinomycetota; class Actinomycetes; order Mycobacteriales; family Mycobacteriaceae; genus Nocardia; species Nocardia yamanashiensis. Next base: position 8,546 of record NZ_BDCD01000031.1, read on the forward strand.
CCGCCCGAGCCCCGGCCGCCGCCCCCGGCGGAATCGCTTCGCGATGCAGTGTCAGTCATTTCAGCGCCTCTCTACAGGTGGTGCGCGAACGAGTCGTAGTCGGCGTCGGGCTCGCCGGTGGGCTTGAAGTGGTCGATGTTGGCCATCGACAGACCCCATTCCTCGCGCGGCTTCCACACGGCCTCGACCCGCATGCCCATGCGCACCTCGCTGGCGTCCAGACCCAGCACCAGGTGCAGGAACGGGATGTCCGCGCCGTCGAGCAGGATGTACGCGGCCACGTACGGGGGCTTGAGGCGCTGACCCATGAACGGCACGTTCACGATGCAGAAGGTGGTCACGATGCCCTTGTCGGACACCTCGACGTAGTCGTCGGTCGGCGAGCCGTCGCGCGGATCGGCGCCGCGCGGCGGGAAGTACACCTTGCCGTCCATCCGGGCGCGCGCGCCCAGCAGGCGGCCCTCCATGATGGCCTTGAGGAATTCGCCTTCCTGCGGCGCGGCGGTGTGCTTGAACGACAGGTCGACCGGGGTGATGATGCCGGTCACCGGCTCGCCCGCGTCGGACGGCGCGGGCGCGGCCGAGGTCTCGCCCGGCTCGAACGCGACGATGTCGTGGATGTCGCCGGTGCGCTCGCCCGCCCAGCGCGCCCGCACCCGCAGGCCGGTGGCGATATCGGCCGGCGAGGCCACGTCCACGGCGTGCAGCAGCGCGGTGTCCGCGCCGTCGAGCTTGATCAGCGCGTAGGCGAAAGGCCGGTCGAACGGCTGGTTCGGCAGCGGTTCGGCCACCCAGGACCAGGACTGCACGGTGCCGACGTCGGAGACGTCGACGAATTCCGTCAGCGGTTCCGCGGTTTTCGGATCGAATTCGGCCGGCGGCACGATCACCCGCCCATCCGAGCCCTTGACGCCGATTACCCGACCGGAGCGCAGCCCGGTGAGGAAGCGACCGATCGTCGGGCCGGTGGAACGGGTGTAATCGAACTGCATCCGCAGCGGCGCGGACAGTACTTCGGTATTCCCCAGAGTCACGCGATCGAGTAGAACAGGTTCTAAAGATGGTGGCAAGAGTCACCACTGCGCGAGTGCCTGGAACCCGCAACTCCCGAGGTGGGGGAGTGGGCGCCCGGCCCCCGCTCGACGGACGGAAGGACACCGCATGCGTTTCGGTTTGCAACTCGGATATTGGGGTGCGCAACCGCCCGCCGATACCCGCGAACTGGTACTGGCCGCCGAAGAGGTCGGCTTCGACGCCGTGTTCACCGCCGAATCGTGGGGCTCGGACGCCTTCACCCCGCTGGCCTGGTACGGCTCGGACACCTCGCGGGTGCGGCTCGGCACCTCGGTGGTGCAGATGTCGGCGCGCACGCCCACCGGCACCGCCATGGCCGCGCTGACCCTCGACCATCTCAGCGGCGGGCGGCACATTCTCGGGCTCGGCGTCTCCGGTCCGCAGGTGGTGGAGGGCTGGTACGGGCAGCCGTTCGCCAAGCCGCTGGCCCGCACCCGCGAATACGTCTCGATCGTGCGCCAGGTGCTGGCCCGCGAGGGCAAGGTGACCAGCGCCGGACCGCATTTCCCGCTGCCCTACAACGGTTCCGGCGCGACCGGGCTGGGCAAGCCGCTCAAGCCGATCACCCATCCGCTGCGCGCCGATCTGCCCATCTGGCTGGGCGCGGAAGGCCCGAAGAATGTGGCGCTGACCGCCGAGATCGCCGACGGCTGGCTGGCGATCTACTACACCCCGCGCCTGGCCGACATGTACAACGAATGGCTCGACGAGGGCTTCGCGAAGCCGGGCGCGCGGCGCACCCGCGAGGACTTCGAGATCGCGGCGACCGCGCAGGTCATCCTGACCGACGACCCCAAGGCGGAGCTGGATCGGCTGCGCCCGTTCAGCGCCCTGTACATCGGCGGTATGGGCGCGGAGGAATTGAATTTCCACGCCCAGGTCTACCGGCGCATGGGCTACGGCGATGCGGTCGACGAGATCACGGCCAAGTTCCGGGCCGGTCAGAAGGAAGCCGCGGCGGCCGCCGTGCCGGACGAGCTGATCCTCGACACCACCATCATCGGCGATGAGGCGCACGTGCGTGAGCAGCTGAAAGTCTGGGAGAAGGCGGGCGTGACCGAGCTGCTGGTGGGCGTCCGGAACGTGGCGCAGTTCGAACAGTTCCGGCCGCTGATCGAGTCGTAGAACTTGTTCTAAAATTCCGCCCGCGCGATACGCCTGTGCGGCTGGTGTGGGAAGGGCGCGTCCCGGTTGGCGGGGCGCGTTCTTTCGCGGCTGTTCCAATTTCGCGTAAGTCGCCGTAATCTGTGGCGGGGGACACATCCGGTCGATCGACCAAGAAGAATTTGTGGCTTGTCACACACAAGAACACGTTCTATTTTGATCCTGTGAGCTACAACATTGCGGATCTTGTCGAGCACACCATCGACCTCATGCCCGAACGTGTCGCGCTGGCCGATGACACTCGTTCGGTGACCTACGCCGAACTGGAGGACCGGGCCAACCGTCTTGCGCACTACCTGCAAGAACAGGGTGTGAAGCCGGGCGACAAGGTCGGCGTGTACTCGCGCAACACCATCGAGGCCGTCGAGGCCATGGTGGCCATCTTCAAGGCGCGCGCGGTAATGATCAACGTCAACTACCGGTACGTCGAGAACGAGTTGCAGTACATCTTCACCAACTCGGACATGGTGGCTCTGATTCACGAGCGCCGCTACAGCGACAAGGTCGCCAATGTGCTGCCGAACGTGGCGGCCATCAAGACCGTGATCACGGTCGAGGACGGCACCGAACTGGACCTGCCGCCGGCCGCGGTCCGCTACGAGGACGCCATCGCCTCCACCCACGGCGAGCGCGACTTCGAGGAGCGCTCCTCCGACGACATCATGATGATCTACACCGGCGGCACCACCGGCCTGCCCAAGGGCGTCATGTGGCGGCAGGAGGACTGGTGGCGCGTGCTCGGCGGCGGCATCAACTTCTACACCGGCGTCTTCATCGAGGACGAGTGGGAGCAGGCCAAGGGCGGTGCCAGCGGTAATACGCCGATGGTGCGCTACCCGATCCCGCCGCTGATCCACGGCGGCTCGTTCACCGCGACCCTGCACTCGCTGTTCGACGGCGGCAAGGCGGTCATGCTGCCGGAGTTCTCCGGGCACGGCGTGTGGCAGGCCATCGAGCGCCACGGCGTGAACATGATCTTTATTACCGGTGATGCCATGGCCCGTCCGATGCTGGACGCGCTGCACGACGGCAACCCGGAAACCGGAGCGCCGTACCAGCATTCGTCGCTGTGGGTGCTGGCCTCCAGCGCCGCGCTGTTCTCGCCCGCGCTCAAGGACGAGTTCATCGAGCGCTTCCCGAACGCGCTCATCACCGACTCCATCGGCTCCTCGGAGACCGGTTTCGGCGGCCTGTCGGTGGCGTCCAAGGGCACCACTCACACCGGCGGCCCGCGGGTGAAGATCGACGGCTCCACCAAGGTGATCGACGAGAACGGCGTCGAGGTCGAGGCCGGTTCCGGCAAGGTCGGCATGCTGGCCCGCACCGGCAATATCCCGGTCGGTTACTACAACGACCCGGTCAAGACCGCCGAAACCTTCAAGACCTTCAACGGCGTTCGCTACTCCATCCCGGGCGACTACGCCCGCGTGGAGGAGGACGGCACCGTGACCATGCTGGGCCGCGGTTCGGTGTCCATCAACTCCGGCGGCGAGAAGATCTACCCCGAAGAGGTCGAGGGCGCGCTCAAGGCGCATCCCGAGGTCTTCGACGCGCTGGTCGTCGGCGTGCCGGACGAGCGCTGGGGGCAGCGCGTGGTGGCGGTCGTGCACTGCCGCGACGGCGCCCGGCCGACCCTGGAAGACCTGCGCCCCACCCTGGTTCAGGAGATCTCGTCCTACAAGCTGCCCCGCAGCCTGTGGTACGTGGACGAGATCAAGCGCTCGCCCGCCGGCAAGCCCGACTACAAGTGGGCGCTGGCGCAGACCGAGGCGCGGGAGGCCGACAACCACGCGCAAGCGCCGACCACCAAGTAGGTCCGGACGCTCGCGCGGGTAGGTACGCGCGAACGCACGGGGCTCGTGTGAATCTTGTGCCCGCCTGTTGCGAAACAGGCGGGCACAAGGCTTTTCGGAGTACTGATTCTTGTCGGTGGGGTGTGGAAGAGTGTTCGGCATGAGCGACAAGACCGGCTCCGCCACCATTACCGACGAGGTACTGCGGTCCTTCGAGGGACACCGGCGTGAGCTGTGCGCTTACGCCTACCGCATGCTCGGCTCCTCCTTCGAGGCCGAGGACGCGGTGCAGGAGACCTTCACCCGGGCCTGGAAGTCCTACGACTCCTTCGAGGGCCGGTCCAGCATCCGGTCCTGGCTGTACAAGATCGCCACCAATGTCTGTCTGGACATGCTGGACGGTCCGCAGCGCAGAGCCAGACCCATGGACCTGAACGGTCCCTCCACGCCCGACTCGCAGCTCCCGGCCCCGGAACCGGATTACGTTTGGGTGGAGCCGATTCCGAACGCCCTGGCCTACGGCGCCGACCCGGCCGATGCCGCCAGCGCCAAGGACACGCTCCGGCTGGCCTTCGTGGCCGCCGTGCAGCATCTGCCCGCCAGCCAGCGCGCCATCCTCATCATGCGCGAGGTGCTGCGCTTCTCGGCCAGCGAAACCGCCGAGATGCTGAGTGTTTCCCCGGCCTCGGTGAACAGCGCCCTGCAGCGCGCCCGCGCCACCATGTCCAAAGTCCAGGAGGTGTCCACGGTTTCGGACACCTACGACGAAACCAACGCCGAGCAGCGCAAACTCGTCGACGGCTTCGTCAAGGCCTTCGAGGCCTACGACATGGGCACCCTCACCGAACTGCTGAAAGCCGATGTGGCGCTGTCCATGCCGCCCTTCGCCCTCTGGATCTCCGGTCCGGAGAATGTTGCCGCGTTCATGCTGGGAACGGGTTCGGCCTGCCGGGATTCGCGTATGGTTCCTGTCGGCGCCAACGGGATGGCGGCCTTCGCCCACTACAAGCCCAGCGCGGACGAGCCGGGCGTGTACATCCCGTGGTCCATCACCGTGCTCGAGCTGGACGGCGACCGGATCTCCGGTCTCAACTTCTTCCTCGACACGGAGAAGCTGTTCCCGCTCTTCGGCCTCGCGCCGGAGCTGCGCGACTAGACCAGGTCGCCGCGCAAGGTGGATGCGCCGGGGTGGTACCGGCGCAGCGCGTCGACGTGCCTGAACGGCCCGCGGGTGAAAACCCCGCGGGCCGTTCGAGTTTCCGGCGCGGGGCGGTGCGATGCGGTGGTCAGGCGGGATAGGCCATGTAGAAGGGCTCCCACTGGTGGCCGTCGGGGTCGAGGAAGGTGCGGCCGTGCATGCCGACCTGTTCCTCCTGGATTCGCTTCTCGGCGTTCACCTCCTCCGAACCGCCGGCCCGGACCGCCGCGCCGGCCAGTTCGTCCACCTCGTTCGCGCTGCCCAGGGCCAGCGCGTAGAAGCCGTTGGTGGTGCCGGTGGTGTCGCCGATCGGGCGGGAGCCGAAGGTGGTGAAGAAGTCCTTGGTCAGCAGCATGAGGCAGATATTGTCGTCCACCACGATGCAGGCGGCATTGCCGTCGGTGAAGTCCTGGTTCACCTGCCAGCCCAGCGACTCGTAGAAGGTCTTGGAGCGCTCCAGATCGGAGACCGGGAGATTGATGAAGATCATTTTGCTGGCCATCGCGCCTCGTCCTTCCATTCGCGAACCCATCGCGTCTGCATTGCTGTCCTAGAGGGGACGGGGCGGCCCGGGAAAACTCATCGGTGGGCCTGCCGGGGACCGGTGACACCTCATTTGGTGATCGGGAAGTCGGCGGCGGGTCCGGCGTGACAGAGTGGGCGGACAGGAGGTGCCCGATGAAGTACAGCTACCTGGTCGCCCTCACCGGAAGCGGCGGCACCGTGCCGCCGGAACTCGGGGTGGTCCGCCGGCTGGTGGAACGCGGCCATCGGGTGACCGTGCTCGCCGAGGAATCCATGACCGCCGAGGTGGCCGCGACCGGCGCCCGGCTGCGACCCCGGGCCGGGATCGGCTACGCCCGCGATACCGCCGACGAAATCGATTCCGACCGACCGGATTTCGTGCTGACCTCGTTCTTCGCCTTCGGCGCCATGGTCGCCGCGCAGGCCTGCGGGGTGCCGTTCGTGGTGCTCATGCCCGGCATCTATCCGCTACCGCTGGAGGGCGCGCCGCCGCCGGGCTCCGGGTTCGGACCGGCCGCCGGACCGCTGGCCCGGCTACGCGACCGGGTGGTGGGGACCATGGTGCAGCGCCGCTGGGATCAGGAACTGCTACCCCAGCTCAATGCGCTACGGGCCGGGTTCGGGCTGGAAAGGCTGGCGCACTACCAGGATCAGGCGCAACTCGCGCACAAGCAGCTCGTATTGTCCAGCGCCGCCTTCGATTTCCCGGGGGAGCAGCCGGACGGGGTGCGCTGGGCCGGGCCGGTGCTCGACGATCCGCACTGGACCCGGGAAACGGAATGGACGGTGCCGGACGGCGGCAAACCGCTCGTGCTGGTCGCGCTGTCCACCACCGACCAGCGGCAAACCGATTGCCTGCAGCGGATAATCGACGCGCTCGCCCTGCTACCCGTGCAGGGCGTGGTGACCACCGGCCCCGCCGTCGACCCCGCCGAGCTGCACGCCGCCCCGAACGTCACCGTCCTCGCGGCCGCTCCCCATCAGCGCATCATGCGCCACGCCAGCCTGGTCGTCACCCACGGCGGCCACGGCACCCTGATGAAGGCCTTCGCCGCCGATCTGCCGGTCGTCATCCTCCCGCACGGCCGCGATCACGCCGACAATGCCGCCCGGGTGCACGCCCGCAAGGCCGGAATCACCCTGCCCCGCACCGCATCCCCGGAACGCATCGCCCGCGCCGTGCGCCGGGTGCTGCGCAGTCGCACCCACTACCGCGCCGCCGCGGCCCTCGGTCACGAGATTCGCCGCGACGTGCTCGGCGACCGCCTGCTGCGGGAACTCGAACCCGCCCCCGATCACCCCGACCCGGTCCATGATCGCGCGCTGTCCGCACGCGAGATCGACTCCTGAGCGGTTACCGTGACCCACATGGATTTCCTGGCGGTACTCCGCGACAAGCTGACCGCTTTCGGCGAACTCATCACCCCCGGCGTCGCCTTGTCCGCGCCGGTGACCTCCTGCGGTGACTGGACCTTCTACGACCTGGTCGACCATGTCGGCCAAGGCAATATGTGGGTGGTGACGGCGGTCGCCGAGGGCCGCGGCGACTATCAGGGCGAGCCCGCGCCCAAGGATCCGGCCGAGCTGCGCGCCTGGTTCGACGCCACCTCCGACGCCATCGTGACTGCGCTGTCCGTGGATCCGGAGACCCCGGCCTGGACGTTCACCCGGCAGCTGCCGCGCACCGTCGGGTTCTGGCGGCGGCGCCGGGCGCAGGAGACGCTCATGCATCTGTGGGACGGGCAGAACGCGCTCGGCTATCCGTACCCGTTCGACGTGGACCTGGCCGCGGACGGCATCACCGAGGTGTTCGAGCTGTTCGCGCCGCGCATGATCCAGCGCGGCCTGGCCACCGAACCCGAAGTGGCGCTGCGGGTCCGGGCCACCGACACCGGGCCGGGCTGGACCTACGGGCCGGGCGAGCCGGTCGCGGAGATCGCCGGGACCGCGTCGGATCTGCTGCTCGCGCTCTGGGCGCGCAAGCCCGCGACCGATCCGACGCTGTCCTGGGAAGGCGATCGGGCCGCGGGGGAGCGGGTGCTGGCCGGGCCGCTGGTGCCGTAGCGCGCCGCTCGAAAAGCGAAGCGGCGGTGACACCTGAAGTGTCACCGCCGCGGCCGGGTCCGGAACTACTCCGCGGCGAAGGCGCTGCCCAGCGCGCGCAGGTGCTCGGTGGCCCCGCCGAGCGCGAACTCGTTGTGCTTGGCGGCGGTGAAGTACTGGTTCACGATGTGATCGCGGTCGATGCCGACGCCGCCGTGCACGTGCACCACGGTGTGGGCGACCCGGTGACCGGCCTCGGCGGCCCAGAACTTGGCGGTGTGCACCTCGTTCGCGGCGGGCAGGCCCTCGGCGAGCCGCCAGCCGGCCTGCTGCACCGCCAGCCGCACGCCCTGCACGTCGATGTAGGCGTCGGCCAGGCGCTGCGCCACGGCCTGGAAGCTGCCGATCTTGCGATTGAACTGCTCGCGCTCGCGGGCGTAGTCGGCGACCAGCTCCAGGCCCTTCTCGATGGTGCCGAGCTGGGTGGCGGCCAGCCCGAACCAGGCGTGCTCGAGCAGCCAGGTCAGGATCTGCGCGCCCTGCTCCACGGTGCCGACCAATTCGGCCGGGGTACCGGCGAATTCGAGCTCGGCCTCGGGGGAGCGGTCGGTGACGATCTGGTCCGCGACGCGCACGGTGGCATCGGCCGGATCGACCAGGAAGACCGCGACCGCGCCGTCGACCGTGGCGGGCACCAGCACGCGGGCCGCCTGGCGGGCGAAGGGCACGGTGGTCTTGAGACCGGTGACGCGCCAGCCGTTCTCGTCGGCGGCGGTGGTGACCGGCTTGGCGGGATCCCAGTTGCGCTCCTCGGCCAGCGCCGCGGTCAGCACCACCTCGCCGGTGGCGGCCTGCGCGGCCAGCGCCACCTGGTCCGCGGAACCGAATTTCGCCAGCGCGCCGGCGCCCAGCACGATCGACCACAGGTACGGCACGGCGGCGACGGACTTGCCCAGTTCGCGCAGGATGGCGGACTGCTCGAGCGCGCCGAAGTCACTGCCGCCCACGGTTTCCGGGAGCGCGGCGGCCAGCACGCCGGTTTCGGCGAGCGAGGCCCACAGCGGGGCGTCGAAGCGGACGGTGGGATTGCCGTCGGCGTCGGTGTTCTTGTCCAGTTCCCGCAGGCGATCGGCGGTGACGAGCTTGCCGGTCACCTCGGCGGTGAGCCGCGCCAGGTCCTGCTGAGCTTCGGTGAGAGTGAAATCCATGATGGATAACCGGCTTTCGATTAACGCGCCGCGGCGGGCTGCTTGAGGGCGGTCATGGCGATGATGTCGCGCTGCACCTCGTTGGTGCCGCCGCCGAAGGTCAGGATCAGGCAGGCGCGGTGCATGCGCTCCAGGCGGCCGCGCAGCTGCGAGCCGGCGGAATCCTGGCGCAGGTAGGCCTGCGGGCCGAGGATCTCCATCAGGGTGCGGTAGGCCTCGGTGGCCAGTTCGGTGCCGAACACCTTGCAGGTGGAGGCATCCCACGGGCGCGGCGCGGCATCCCCGCCGGCATCGGCGCGCGAGGCGACCTCCCAGTTCAGCAGCTTGAGGTACTCGACCTTGGAGTGGATGCGGGCGAGCGCGATCTGCACCCATTCCTGATCGATGACCCGGGACCCGTCGGCGGTCTTGGTATTGCGCGCCCACTCGGTGGTCTGCGCGACCGCCAGGGCCAGCGGCGCGGACGAGGTCAGCGCGACGCGTTCGTGATTGAGCTGGTTGGTGACCAGCGACCAACCGCCGTTCTCCGGGCCCACCATGTCCGAGTGCTTGACCCGCACGTCCTGGTAGTAGGTGGCGGAGGTGTCCGGGCCGGCCATGGTGTGCACCGGCGTCCAGGAGAAGCCCTCGGCGGTGGTGGGCAGGATGAACATCGAGATGCCCTTGTGCTTCTTGGCATTCGGATCGGTGCGCGCCGCCAGCCACACGTAGTCGGCGTAGGCGATCAGCGAGGTCCACATCTTCTGCCCGTTGATCACCCACTCGTCGCCGTCGCGCACCGCGGAGGTGCGCAGCGAGGCCAGGTCGGTGCCCGCGCCCGGCTCGGAATAGCCGATGGCGAAATGCAATTCACCCGCGGCGATCTTGGGCAGGAAGAACTTCTTCTGCTCCTCGGTGCCGTAGTGCATGATGGTCGGCGCCACCGAGTTGATGGTCAGGAACGGCACCGGGGCGCCCGCGATGGCGGCCTCGTCGGTGAAGATCAGCTGATCCATGGTGGAGCGATCCTGGCCGCCGTACTCCTTGGGCCAGCCGAGCGCGAGCCAGCCGTCGCGGCCCATTTCCGCCACGACCTCGCGGTAGACATTGCCTTCGCCGTACTCACCGGTCTGGGCCGAAAGCGCCTGCCGCCGTTCGGGAGTGATCAGTTTGGCGAAATAGTCACGCAGCTCAGCACGCAGCTGTTCCTGTTGCGGCGTGTATGCGATCCGCATAGCAGTACCTCAAGCCTTCGTTTCTCGGTTAGGCCGATCATGACACAGCAGGTGAAACATGTTCCAGTATGGCGAGCAAATGAGGGTTGACTTCCTATCCGGCCCCGCCTCTGCTTGTTAGGCTCGGGCAACACCTGTGGTTAAGGAGTCAGCTATGAAGGTCACCGTCGATCTCGACCAGTGCGAGGCGAACGGAATCTGTGTCGGATATGCCCCCGACGTGTTCGAACTCGATGATGACGACCAGTTGCACATCATCGGCCAGGAGGTTCCGGCCGGACTCGAGGACGATGTCCGCGATGCCGTGCTGCAGTGCCCGAAGGCCGCTCTCAAGATCGTCTGATGTCAGCCTTGCTCGCCGGGTGTAACACGTTCTAGAGTCGGCCGGTGAGCGATTCTGATACAAGTCTTGCCGGCCGGGTTGCGATCGTCACCGGCGCGGGCGCCGGGCTGGGCCGGGCCGAAGCCCTCGAACTGGCCCGGGCCGGCGCCTCGGTCATCGTCAACGACCTTGCCGAAAACGAAGCGGTCAGCGCAACCCTCGCCGATATTCGCGCGCTGGGCGTGAAGGCCGAATTCGTGGCCGGCAGCATTGCCGAACGGTCCACCGCCGACGCCCTGATCGCCGCCGCCGAGAACACTTTCGGCCGCCTGGACATCGTGGTCAACAATGCCGGCATCACCCGCGACAAGATGCTGTTCAATATGTCCGACGAGGACTTCGACGCGGTGATCGCCGTGCATCTGCGCGGGCACTTCCTGCTGACCCGCAATGCGGGCGCCTACTGGCGCGGCAAGTCCAAGGAAGCCGACGGCCCGGTCTACGGCCGCATCATCAACACTTCCTCCGAGGCCGGTCTGCTCGGCCCCGAGGGTCAGGCCAACTACGGCGCGGCCAAGGCGGGCATCACCGCCCTCACCCTGTCCGCCTCTCGTGCGCTGTCGCGTTTCGGCGTGCGCGCCAATGCCATCTGCCCGCGGGCCCGGACCGCCATGACCGAGAAGGTCTTCTCCGCGGCCCCCGAGGACGGCATCGATCCGCTCTCGCCCGACCACGTCGCCCACCTGGTGGGATATTTGGCGTCCCCCGCGGCCGAGTCGGTCAACGGTCAGCTCTTCGTCGTCTATGGTCCGATGGTGGCCCTGATGGCCGCCCCGGTGGTGGAGCAGCGCTTCGACACCGAGGGCGAGTGGACCCGCGAGGGTCTGGCCGCGTCGCTGGGCGGCTATTTCGCCGAACGCCCTTCGGCCGCCACGTTTTCCGCGTCATCGCTGATGGATCTCGGTTAGTTAGTCCTAACTTCAGTTGGTGGGGGCGGCCCGCCCCCACCCTGCGGTTGATCACGCGATCGATCGTTGGTAGGAATGGGGATCAACTATGTGTGGCGGCTCACAAAGGTGTCACTACCATGACGTAGCTTCTGGAGTGAACACGTTCTGGAAACTGGTCAAGAGTTCAGAAAGATTCCCTGTTCAAAACCATTGAAACCTTCCCAGACGGCACGAGAACGTGTTCTAATCTCTGGGCGGGACCGAGATCACATTCTGATCTCGGGTGCTATAGCTAGGCAGGGGCAGGAGGAATAGCGGGAATGAATGAAGTCCTTGCCGTACCGCTGCGGGCGGTCGGAGGGTTCTTCGAACTCGCCGGCGATGTCGCTCGCGCCGCGGTACGGCCCCCGTTTCAGCGACGGGAATTCATCGATCAGGCTTGGTTCATCGCGCGAGTGTCCATGTTTCCGACACTCATGGTCGCGATTCCGTTCACCGTGCTGGTGAGCTTCACCCTCAATATCCTGCTCCGCGAGATCGGCGCGGCGGACCTGTCGGGCGCGGGCGCGGCCTTCGGTTCCGTCACCCAGATCGGCCCGATGGTCACCGTGCTGATCGTCGCCGGCGCGGGCGCCACCGCCATCTGCGCGGATCTCGGCGCGCGCACCATTCGCGAAGAGATCGACGCCATGCGGGTATTGGGCATCGACCCGGTCCAGCGCCTGGTGGTGCCGCGGGTGCTCGCCTCCATGTTCGTGGCGTTCCTGCTCAACGGCCTGGTGTCGACCATCGGCATTCTGGGCGGCTTCCTGTTCTCGGTCTTCCTCCAGGATGTGAACCCGGGCGCGTTCGTCAACGGCATCACGCTGCTGACCCATCTGCCCGAGGTCATCCTCTCCGAGGTCAAGGCCATGCTGTTCGGTCTGGTGGCCGGACTCGTCGCCTGCTACCTGGGCCTGAACGTCAAGGGCGGTCCCAAGAGCGTCGGCGACGCGGTGAACCAGACCGTCGTCTTCGCCTTCATGGCGCTCTTCGTCGTCAATGTGGTGGTCACCGCCGTTGGCATCAAGTTCACGGCGCGGTGATCCCATGGCTTTCGTGATCCAATCTCGTTTCCCCCGGGTGTCCCGGCGGGTGCGGCGGATGTCGGACAGCATCGACTCCGTCGGCAAACACGCGGTCTTCTACGCGCAGTCCATCGCCTCGGTGCCCAAGGCGCTCGTGCACTACCGCACCGAGACCATCCGGTTGATCGCCGAGATCTCCATGGGCACAGGCGCTCTCGCCGTCATCGGCGGCACCGTCGTGATCGTCGCCTTCCTCACCCTGGCTGCCGGTGGTGTCATCGCGGTGCAGGGCTACAGCTCGCTCGGCAATATCGGCGTCGAGGCGCTCACCGGCTTCTTCGCCGCCTTCATCAACGTTCGCATTGCGGCGCCGGTGATTTCGGGTATCGGCCTGGCGGCGACGCTGGGCGCCGGAACCACGGCACAATTGGGCGCCATGCGGGTCTCCGAAGAGATCGACGCCCTCGAGGTCATGGCCATCCGGCCGCTGCCGTTCCTCGTCGGCACCCGGATCCTGGCGGGCATGCTCGCCGTCATTCCGCTGTACTCGCTCGCGATCATCGCCTCGTTCATGGCCAGCCGCTTCGCGACCGTGGTGATCTACGGACAGTCCGGCGGTGTGTACGACCACTACTTCGAGACCTTCCTGATCCCCAGTGACATCCTGTGGTCGTTCGCCCAGGCCATTTTCATGGCCCTGGCCGTCATGGCGATCCACACCTACTACGGCTATCACGCCGCCGGCGGTCCCGTCGGCGTCGGCGTGGCGGTCGGCAACGCGGTGCGCGCCTCTCTGATCGCGGTCGTCATGGTGACGCTGCTGATCTCGCTGGCCATTTACGGCACCTCCGGCAATTTCCATCTCTCCGGGTAGGGCGGCGAATGGCGACACAGACAGGCGTGACCCCGGACCCGATCGGTCCGGCTTTCGCGCAGAAACCAAGGCCCAAGCGAACTCTCGAACAGGGATGGGCGATCAAACTGGCCGGGCTCGGCCTGGTGCTGGGCATCGTCGCCGTGGTGGCGATCTGCCTGGTGATGTTCGCCGGCGGCTTCGAGAACACCGTCAAGGTGACGGTGGCCGCGCCGCGCAGCGGCCTGGTGCTCGATCCGGAAGCCAAGGTGAAAATCCGCGGCGTCGAAATCGGTCGAGTTTCCGCGATTACCAATACTTCCGACGGCGCCCGGATCGAATTGGCGTTGGATCCGGACAAATTGAAGATGGTGCCGGCCAATGCCATGGTGGATATCAAGTCCACCACCGTATTCGGCGCGAAATACATCAACTTCATCGCTCCGCAGAATCCGTCTACGGAATCGCTGCGGGCCGGCTCGACCGTGCGCGCCGACGCGGTGACCGTCGAGTTCAACACCGTCTTCCAGCATCTCAACGATGTGCTCGCCAAGGTCGAGCCGGAGAAGCTGAACGCCACGCTGACCGCGCTCGGCAGCGCGCTGCAGGGCCGCGGTGACAAGCTGGGACAGTTGCTGGTCGACAGCGATCAGTTGCTGAAGGACATCAATCCCAGCCTGCCCGACCTGCGCCGCGATCTGCAGACCTCGGTGCCGGTGACCAATCTGTACGCCGACGTGGTGCCGAACCTGTTGCGCACCACCGACAACATGGGCGTCACCAGCGCCACCATCGTGGACGAGAAGGACAACTTCAACGACGTCCTGCTCAACGTGATCGGGCTGGCGAACACCACCGGCTCCGTGCTCGGCGAGAACGAGGCCAACCTGATCACCGCGCTCGATCAGCTGCGACCCACCGCCGAACTGCTCAACGAATACCGCTCGGGCATCTACTGCCTGGTCGTCGGCGCCGCGAACGCACTGCCGGACGGCAACCGGATCTTCGGTGGCGACGGGCCATGGGTGACGCTGAACGCCAACTTCATGCCCGGCGGCACTCCCTACGATTACTCGAAGGATCTGCCCAAGGTGAACGCGACCGGCGGCCCGCACTGCGAGGGGATTCTCGACCGAGTGCCCGGCAGCCATGCCAACTACCTGGTGACCGACACCTCGCAGGGTGAGGTCTGGACCCCGCCGACGAGCACGCATCTCAACGGCCCCAAGGTGTTCCAACTGCTGTTCGCCGGATTGCCGGGGGTGCCCAACTGATGAGCATCAAACCGCATGCGAGCACCGTGAAGCTGGGCATCTTCACCCTGGTCATGGTGCTGGTGCTGGCCGGACTGGGCATCGTCTTCAGCCAGATGCGCTTCTCGTTCTCGACCGGCTACCACGCCGTGTTCACCAGCTCGTCCGGGATGCTGCCCGGTGCGAAGGTCCGGATCGCCGGTGTGCCGGTCGGTTCGGTGGGGCGGGTGTACGTCGGCAAGGACAAGCTGGCGCACGTCGATTTCGATATCGACAACAAGTACCGCATCTACACCAGCACGACCGCCGCGATCCGCTACGAGAACCTCGTCGGCGACCGCTACCTGGAACTGCTGGAGGGCCCGGGGACGGCGCAGGCGCTGAGCAAGGGCGCCACCATCGGCACCCAGCAGACCAAGCCGGCGCTCGACCTCGACATGCTGCTGGGCGGGTTCAAACCGCTGCTGCGCGGCCTGAATCCGGAGCAGGTCAACGACCTGACCGGGGCGTTGCTGCAGGTGTTCCAGGGGCAGGGCGGCACGCTGGTCTCGCTGCTGAACAGCGGCGGCTCGTTCACCAAGACCCTGGCTGACCGGGACGCCCTGATCGGCAGCGTCATCACCAACCTGAACACGGTGCTGGCCACCATCGATCAGCGTGACCAGGACTTCGCGACCACGCTCACCGAATTGCAGCGCCTGGTCAGCGGATTGGCCGAGGACAAGGATCCGATCGGTGCGGCGCTGCCGCGATTGGCCGGCGCGACAGGCGATCTCACCGCCCTGTTGAAGGAAGTGCGGCCCGATCTGAAGTCGACCGTCGAACAGGTCGGCCAGCTTTCGGAGAACCTCGACAACCGCACCGACGATCTGCAGTTCATCCTCGATCAGCTGCCGGTGGCCTACAAGAACCTCATCCGGATCGGTTCCTACGGTTCGTTCCTGAACATGTACGTGTGCGGCACGAACCTGCTGATCGATGCACCCAATGGCGGGACCCAGCTCGTCAAGCTGCCGGGCGGGCAGTTCACGGGAAGGTGCGCCAAGAAATGAACCAACAGCGTTCTCCCCTGATCAATATCGGTGTCGTCGGCATCGTGCTGGTGATGACGGTCTCGCTGGCGGCCCTGCAGTTCGACCGGCTGCCGTTCGTGCGGTCCGGCGCCGAATACAGCGCCTACTTCGCCGATGCCGGCGGCCTGCTGCCGGGTGATCCGGTGCAGGTGGCCGGGGTGCGCTCCGGCCGGGTCGAGCAGGTCAAGCTGGACGGGGCGAAGGTGAAGATTCGCTTCACCCTCGACGAGTCGATCACATTGGGCGACAAGACCTCCGCGGCCATCAAGACCAACACCCTGATGGGCCGCAAGTCGCTCGAGGTCACCCCGACCGGCGGCGGTGCGCTGCACGGCAACGACACGATTCCGCTGGACCGCACCACTTCTCCGTACTCGCTCACCGACGCGCTCGGTGATCTGGCGACCACGGTGAAGGGCCTCGACACCGATCAGGTGAACAAGACCCTGGACACCCTCTCCGAGGCCTTCGCCGATACGCCCGCTCCGCTGCGGTCGGCGCTCGACGGCGTGTCCCGGCTCTCGCGCAGCCTGAACACCCGTGATCAGGCGCTCACCGAGCTGCTGTCGCACGCGCAGAACGTCACCAAGGTGCTCGGCGACCGGGCCACCCAGATCAACTCGCTGCTGCTGGACGGCAACAGCCTGCTCGGTGAGCTCAATGCCCGCCGCAGCGCGATCAGCCAGCTGATCGTGTACATCAACGGTCTGGCCCAGCAGCTCACCGGCTTCGTCAACGACAACGAGGCGCAGCTGAAACCGACACTGGACAAACTGAATTCGGTGCTGGCGCTGTTGCAGAAGAACAAGGACAACATCGGCACCGCGCTCGAGAACCTCGGGCCGTTCGAGGCCGCGCTCGGTGAACAGGTCGGCAGCGGCCCGTACTTCCAGGCGTACCTGTCGAACATCGAGAGCCGCCCGATCCGGGTGCTGGTCGACGCGATGGTCTGGCCGCAGCGGCTGCCCGAGACCTTCCAGGAGTACCTCAACGAGCCGGGTCTGTCGATCGATCCCGCGCAGCCCAAGGAGCCGCCGCGATGAACGCGATTCGCAAGCTGCCGCGCTGGACGCGGCTGGCCGCTGCGGCCGTGGTGGTCGCACTGGCCGGGTACCTGGTCTACGGGCTGGTCACCGATATCGGCAAGAAGCACATCACCGCCTATTTCCCCTCCACCAACGGGCTGTACGCCCATGACGAGGTGCGGGTGCTGGGCGTGAAGGTCGGCACCATCGACTCGATCGAGCCCGGCGCCGGCGGCGTGAAAGTGCAGCTCACCGTCGACCGCGGTGTCGATCTCCCGAGCGACGCCAAGGCCGTGATCGTCTCGCCGTCGCTGGTGTCGGCGCGGTTCATCCAGCTCGCACCCGCCTACACCGGCGGCGCCAAGCTGGGTGACGGCGGCTCGATTCCGTTGGAGCGCACCGCGATCCCGGTGGAATGGGACGACATCAAGGCCGAACTGACCAAGCTGTCGACCGCGCTCGGACCGATCGGCGAGGACAAGCAGGGCTCCTTCGGGCGGGCCATCGATACCGCTGCCGCCAACCTCGGCAACGGCAACGCGCAGTCGTTCCGGGACACCCTGACCGAACTGTCGAACACCATGAAGACGCTGTCGGACGGTCGCAACGACCTCTTCGGCACCATTCGCAATCTGCAGCAGTTCGTCGACGTGCTGTCGAAGTCCAATGAGCAGATCGTGCAGTTCGGTGGCCGGCTGGCCTCGGTCTCGTCGGTATTGGCAAGTGTGTCCACCGATCTCGGCACGGGGCTGGACAGTCTCGACACCGCGGTCGCCGATGTGAAGCGCTTCCTGGACAGCCGCGGTGACAACCTCACCGAGAGCGTCCAGCGCCTGGCCGACGTCACCCAGACGCTCGCCGACAAGAAGCCCGAACTTGAGCGCATCATGCACTCCGCGCCGACCGCGCTGGTGAACTTCTACCAGCTCTACAAGCCGGCGCAGGGCACGCTGACCGGCACCCTCGCGGTGCCGAACTTCGGCAATCCGGTCGCCTTCCTCTGCGGCGCCGTCGAGGCCATGGAGGCCGACGACTCGCAGAAGTCCGCCGACCTGTGCAAGGAATACCTGGGCCCGGTGCTGAACTCGCTCATGATGAATTACCCGTCGCTGCTGGTGAATCCGGCGACGGAGCAGAACGCCTTCCCCGGGCAGCTCACCTACAGCACCCCGGAGCTGGCGGGACAGGCGTCCGCCGCGGCGCCGCAGACTCTCGCCGATCTGGTCATGCCGGGAGGAGCACGATGATGAGCGGGCGACGGATTCGCTTGACCGGCATGGCGATCGGACTGGTCGCCGCGCTCGGCACCGCCGGCTGTCAGTGGGACGGACTGAACTCGGTGCCGGTGCCGGGGCAGATCGGCACCGGCGACGGCTCCTGGTCGGTGGACATCCAGATGCCGAATGTCACCATGCTGACCCAGAATTCGCCGGTCAAGGTGAACGACGTGACCGTCGGCACCGTCACCGGCATCCGGGTCGAAGGCTGGCACGCGCTGGTCACCGTCGGCTTGGACAAGGGCGTGCAACTGCCCGCCAACGCGGAGGCGAAGATCGGCCAGACCAGCTTGCTGGGGAGTAATCACATCGAGCTGGCCGCGCCGAAGGACAAGCCCGCGGAAGGCACCCTGAAGGGTGGCGACGTGATCCCGCTGGCGCGGGCCGGCGCCTACCCGACCACCGAGCAGACTCTGTCCGCGCTGTCGGTGGTGCTCAACGGCGGCGGCATGTCCCAGGTGGAGACCATCACCAAGGAACTCAATGCCGCCTTCACCGGGCGCACCGACGCCATCCGCGATCTGCTGCCGCAGCTGAACGAGCTGGCCGGCACGCTGGATCAGCAGACCGGCGACATCATCGCCGCCATGGGCGGGCTGGATCGCGTGGCCGGGACCCTGTCCAATCAGAAGGACCAGGTCACCGCCGCCATCACCACCATCCACCCGGCGCTCACCGTGCTCGCCGACCGGCGTGCCGACATCACCAAAGCCCTTACCTCGCTGGGTGATCTGAGCACGATCGTGCAGCGGATCATCGATCAGGCCGGCGACAACCTGAAGGCCGACATCGCGAATCTGGAACCGGCGCTGCAGACGCTGGCCTCCACCGGCGACAAGCTCGCCACCTCGCTGGAATGGCTGCTCAGCTTCCCGTTCCCGATCCGGAACATCGACAAGGTGATCCTGGGCGACTACATGAACCTCTGGATGACGGTCGACCTCACCGGGGCCCGGCTGGACTCCAACTGGCTCACCGGCACGCCGCTGGGCGGCGCGTTCGGCGGCGCCCAGGCCACCCTCGGCTACGGGGTGCCGCCCACGGCCGTGGGCAAGGGCAATCCGATCACCGATCCGCTGCAACCGAAGGCCGAGTCGACCAGCCCGTCGCCGACCATTCCCGGATTGCCCGCCATTCCGGGTCTGCCGGCCATTCCGGGTCTGACCGTTCCCGCTGATTCGCAAGGGGGTGCCGGACGATGAAGCTCACCAAATTCGTCAAGGTGCAGCTGGCCATCTTCTCGGTGCTGACCATCATCGGCCTGACCGCCATGGCCGGTAGCTACGTGCACGTGCCGGCCATGTTCGGCATCGGAAGATATGACGTCACAGTCCAATTGGCGGCTACCGGCGGGCTGTACCAGACCGCCAACGTGTCCTATCGCGGCACCAATGTGGGCAAGGTTTCCGATATCACCCTGACTCCGCAGGGGGCTGCGGCGAAGCTGTCCATCGACAGCGACTACAAGATCCCCAGTGATGTGCGGGCTTATGTCAAGAGCGTCTCGGCGGTCGGTGAACAGTACGTCGACCTGATTCCGGCCGATGACGCCAAAGGCGGGACGCTGCACGATGGTTCGGTGATTCCGGTCGAGCGCACCCAGCTGCCGCAGGACGTGGGCGCGATGCTGGATCAGGCCGACCGGCTGCTGTCCACGGTCGCCGACACCAAGCTGCAGGAAGTCATCGAGGCGGCGTTCACGGCGTTCAACGGCGCCGGACCGGATCTGCAGCGCTTCATCGACTCCGCCTCGCTGCTGGTGCAGGAGGCGCAGGCGAACACCGAACAGACCAAGGACCTGCTGGCCAAGCTCGGCCCGCTGCTCGACACCCAGGTGCAGTCCGATGAGTCGGTCCGCAGCTGGACCCGGGACCTGGCCACCCTGACCGATCAGCTGCGCGAGCACGATCCGTCGCTGCGACAGCTGTTGCAGCGCACGCCCGCCGCGGCCCAGCGGGTCACCCAGACCTTCCAGGACCTGAAGCCCACCATGCCGCTGCTGCTGGCCAATATGGTCAGCGTCGGACAGGTCGGCGTGACCTATCACGCCGGTATCGAACAGGTGCTGGTCGTGTACCCGCCGCTGCTCGCGGGCCTGCTCACCGCCATTCGCGGACCGGTGCAGTACGGCGCGATGGTCGACTTCATGCTCGGCCTCAACGATCCGCCCGGCTGCTTGACCGGCTTCCTGCCGGCCGACCAGCGGCGGTCCCCGGCCGATCTCAGCCCGGCCGACACCCCGGACAACCTGTACTGCAAGGTCGCGCAGAACGCGAAGGAAGCGGTACGCGGTATCCGCAACACCCCCTGTATGGAAGTGCCGGGCAAGCGCGCTCCGACGCCGGAGCTGTGCCGCGACCCCAATGGTTACCAGCCCGTGGGCGACAACCCGCCCACCGGTCAGCCGCGGGCAGTGGACAACAACGGACAACCCAAAGAGAATCTGCTTGGCAACCAACCGGCAGCCTTCTATGGTCAGTCGGATCCGAAGACGGGTACATTCCTCGGACCCGATGGCCGTACGTATCGGCAAGGCGATATCGGTCCCGATGGGACCAGTAGAGTGCCGTCGAGTTGGCAGGAAATGCTTGAGGAGCAGTTACGATGAGCAACACCCCAGCAGCCGGAAGTCGTACTCGGCGGCGCGCCACCCGTGAGGTCGGCCCGCCGGTGGAGGACGAGCTCGGCGGCGTCGCGGACCGGGCAACCGGCTCCGAGACGGTCGAGCGCACCGAGTCCGCTGGGGTAGCCGCTCCGTCGGACGCGCCGGAGCAGACCGCTCCGGTCGCGACCGAACCGGAGCCGGTCATCGCGTCGGCGCCCGAACCCCCGGTCGCCGCAACAACTTCCGTGGTCGAGCTGACCAAGACCGGCGCCGCGCCCGTGACCGCTGTTCCGGCCGCCGCCGGTGCGGATGCGGACGAGACGCCGAAGGCCAAGTCGCGCAATCCGTTCGGATCGCTGGACAAGCTCGGCGTGGCGGCGGCGATCGTCGCCCTGGTGTCCACGCTGGTGCTCATCGGCTCCGGCGGCGTGTACTTCTATCACGAGCGCCGGGCCGACGCCCTCGCCGATCGGCGCACCGAGTACATCCAGGTCGCCAAGCAGGCCGTCATCAACCTGACTACGGTCAAGGACGGCACCGCCGGTGAGGACATCGATCGGCTGCTCGCGGTCTCGTCCGGTTCGCTGAAGGACGAGTACACGCAGAACAAGGATCTGTACAAGGCGGTCTTCCAGCAGGTCAAGATCCAGTCCACCGGGGTGGTGCTCGACGCCGCCATCGAGAGCGACGACGCCGATTCGGCGCGCATCCTGGTGCTGGCGCAGCAGACCATCTCCAATGCGGGCCTCGACAAGCCGCAGCAGAAGGACTACCGCTTCCGGGTGACGGTCAGCCGCAACGGTGGCAGCGTCACCGCATCGAAACTGGAGTTCGTGGCATGAGATTCGACAAGCGCACCGTGCTCTTCGCCGCCGCCGGGATCCTGTTCACCGCCGCCGTGGTCATCTCCTCGCTGGTCGGCTGGCAGTTCTGGTCGGATCGGCAAGGGGAACAGGCCCGTTCGGAAGCGGTCGCGGCCGCCGGCGAGACCGTCGAGGCACTGTTCTCCTACGACTACGGCACCGCCGAGCGGGAACTGCCCAAGGCTGCCGATCATCTGACCGGCGACTTCCGCGACACCTACCTCACGCTGATCGAGAAGTCGGTGATCCCCGGCGCCAAGGAGAAGCAGCTCACGGTGCGCGCCACCGTGCAGGCCACCGGCGTGATCAGCTCGTCCAAGGACGCGGCGACCGTGCTGGTGTACGCGAACCAGGTGACCACCAGCGGTACCCAGCCGCAGGGCACCATCACCAGCTCCCGCGTGCGCGTGGAGCTCACCAAGAATCACGATCGGTGGCTGGCCGAGGCGGTCACCCCGGTCTGATCGGATCGACCGGCAATCCGGGGGAACGCGCGCGGTAGGCACCGCGCGCGTTTTCTTTTGCAATTGCATTCTCGACTTCGGTTGGGGCACAACGTAATTCGACGGACAACCAAACAAGAACCTGTTACAGTCAGGTTCGGGGAGGGAGTTCGCATGGAATACGACGTCGTCATCGTCGGGGCTGGATTGGCCGGATGCGGTGCGGCAATTCTCTTGGCGCGCAATGGATTCAGGGTTGCGTTGCTGGAAGCCCATCGAAACGCGCACGAATACAAACGGCTGTGCACGCATTCGATCCGATCCAGCGCGGTACCCACCATGCGCCGCCTCGGGATCGAGGACGCCGTGCGCGCCGCGGGCGCGGTACCGGCGATCGACAATCACTGGACCAGATTCGGCTGGCTCACCGATCCGGGTGCGGACGACAGACCCGCACATGGGTACAACATTCGACGACAGACCCTGGACCCGCTCGTTCGCGATATCGCGGCGCGCACGTCCGGGGTCGATCTCGTTCTGGGGGCCAAAGCGGTCGCGCTGGAGCTCGATGGCGACGGCCGTGCGGAAGGCGTCACCGTGTTGGAAAATGGTGCCCCACGGCATATTTCGGCCCGGCTGGTGGTGGGCGCGGACGGTCGGCATTCGCGGGTGGCCGCGCTGGCCGGGCTCACCGCCCGCGAGTTGCCCAACCGGCGGTTCATCTATTACGCCTACTACACCGGTGTGGAGATACCCGCGGGCCGGGAGCTGCGAACCTGGCTGCTGGAACCGGACGTCCTGTCGGTCACCCTCAACGACGACGGAATCGTCGGCGTCGGAGGGCTTTTCGACAAGGACGGACTCGCCGAGTTCGACGACGGCGATCGGGCCGAGGCGCTGCTTCGCAAGTTCGACGGCGTCGCGGACGCACCGGATTTCCGCGGCGCCACCCGGATCGGCCCGGTGATCGGCACCCGGGACTATCCGAGCATCATCCGGGACCGGCTCACCGCGCCCGGGGTGGCCCTGATCGGCGATGCCGCCATGGTCACCGACCCGCTGGTCGGCACCGGCTGCGGCTGGGCGTTCCAATCCGCCGAATGGCTCGCCGACGCCGTTCGAGAACCATTGCGGCGCAAGGATCCGAGGGGCATCGACGGCGCTGCCCGCCGCTATCAACGCACGCACCGGACCCGGCTGCTACTGCATCAGCACGCAGCCGTCGACTTCAGCCGGCGGCGTGAATTCTTCCCCATCCTGGCGGCCTACTATGCCGCCGCGTGCGCGGACGCCGATGTCGCCGCACGATTCTTCGCGGTAGGAACCCGCAACCGCTCCCCGCTGACCCTCCTCGCCCCGAGCATCGTGGCGAAGGTCCTAGCCGTGAATATCCGGCGTTGGCGGCATGCGGCGGTGCGAACAAAGGAGACGGCTTGGCAGGCAACGAATGGACCATCGACGACATCCCCGACCAATCCGGGCGCTCGTTCATCGTGACCGGCGCCGGCAGCGGTATCGGTACCGAGACGGCGCGGGTGCTGGCGGCGCGCGGCGCCCGGGTCGTGCTGGCCTGCCGGGATATCGAGAAGGCGCGGCCGGTCGCGGCCGAGCTGGGTGCGCGCGCCGAACTGCGGCGGCTGGATCTGTCGGATCTCGGTTCGGTCTGGGAATTCGCCGCGAACTGCGAGCCGGTGGATACCGTGATCGCCAATGCCGGCGTCTCCACGATTCCCAAACGCCTGACCCCAGACGGCATCGAATTGCAGTTCGCCACCAACCATCTGGGCCATTTCGCCCTGATCACCGCGCTGCTCGGGCGGATTCGCGATCGAGTGGTCGTGGTGTCGAGCATGACCTATCGATTCACCGGCCTGCTGCACCTGGGCCGGCTCGACTACGACGATCCGGCTTTCGAACGGCGGTCGTATTCGCCGTTCGGCGCGTACTGCCAGTCGAAGCTCGCCAATCTGCTGTTCGTACGAGAACTGCGGAATCGGCTGGCGGACAGTGGATCCAGCGTGCGTGCGCTGGCGGTGCATCCGGGTATCTGCCGGACCACCGCCGGTATGCACACCGGCACCCGCTCGGGTGACATTGCCTGGGAACTGATCACCCGGGCCGTCGGGCAGGACGCCGACCGCGGGGCCTGGCCCTCGTTGTACGCGGCGACCGCGGCCGGCCTGACCAGCGGCTCCTACTACGGCCCCGGCGGTTTCCTGGGCATGACCGGCCCTCCGGCACGAACCCGGCTGGCCCGCGCGGCCCGTGACGACCGGCGGGCCGCGGAACTCTGGCGCCGATCCGAACAGCTCCTGCACGAGCACCGAAGCCTGCACTGACCAGTCCGATCGACAACTGACAAACCGACAAAATCGAACATTCGCCCCGAGTCCGAGCTGACCACAGTCACTCGGTGGGTCGAGTGCGCCCTGAATCAGGAGGGGGAACTCCACTTGTCCGCCGATGCCAAACTCCGTAACTATCTGGAGCGCGTTACCAGCGAATTGCGCTCCACCCGAACGCGTTTGAGCGCACTGGAAGAAGCCCGCAGCGAACCCGTCGCCATAGTGGGAATGGCCTGCCGCTTTCCCGGTGGCATAGATACTCCCGGAAAGCTCTGGGAAACAGTGCTTTCCGGGCGAGAGACGGTAGGCCGCTACCCGGAGGATCGCGGCTGGGATCTCGACACGCTTTTCGACGACGATCCGGCGCACCGGGGCACCACTTACGCCCGGCACGGCTCGTTCATCGACAATGCCGCGGATTTCGACGCCGCCTTCTTCGGTATGTCGCCCCGGGAAGCCCGGGTCACCGATCCGCAGCACCGGCTGCTGCTCGAAACCAGCTGGGAGGCACTGGAATCGGCGACGATCGATCCGGTCTCGCTGGTCGGCAGCGATACCGCCGTGTACCTGGGTGCCATCGTCGACGAGTACGGCGACCGGCTGCGCGATCCGCGCGGCAGCATGGGCGAATACGAGGGCCAGGTCATGCTGGGCAACTCGCGCGGCGTGCTGTCCGGCCGGGTCTCGTACACGCTCGGGCTCGAAGGCCCCGCCGTCACCCTCGACACCGCGTGTTCGTCCTCGCTGGTGGCACTGCACCTGGGTGTGCAGGCGCTGCGGGCCGGGCAGACCGCAATGGCCCTGGTCGGTGGCGCGACCGTGATGTCCACGCCGGCTTTCGTTCTGGAGTTCTCCCGCATGCAGGGCCTGGCTCCGGACGGGCGCAGCAAGGCGTTCGGTGCGGGAGCCGACGGTATGGGCCTGGGCGAGGGCGTCGGGGTGCTCGTGCTCGAACGGCTGTCCGACGCACAGCGACTCGGCCATCCGGTGCTGGCCCTCGTTCGTGGCTCGGCGATCAATCAGGACGGTGCGTCGAACGGGCTGACTGCGCCGAGCCGGCAGGCGCAGCAGAAGCTGATCCGGAGCGCGCTCGCCGATGCCCAGCTCACCGCCGCCGATATCGATGTCATCGAAGCGCACGGCACCGGCACCCCCCTCGGCGATCCGATCGAGGCGGCGGCGCTGATCAATACCTACGGCGCCGCGCACACCCCCGACCATCCGCTGCTGCTCGGCTCGGTGAAGTCGAACATCGGCCATTCGCAGGCCGCCGCCGGTATGGCGGGTGTGATCAAGATGGTGCACGCCATGAGATCCGGTCTGCTGCCGCGCACTCTGCACGCCGACCCGGTCAGTGACCTGATCGATTGGGATGCGGGCAATATCCGGGTGCTGCGGGAGAACCGGGCGTGGCCGGCCGCCGGTGCGCCGCGGCGGGCCGCCGTGTCCTCCTTCGGCGTCAGCGGGACGAACGCGCATGTCGTGCTCGAAGGCGCACCGGATCCGGTGGCGGCAGCCGTGGACGGCTCGGCCGACCCGGCGCAGCTGCCCTGGCTGTTGTCGGCGAAGACGCCGGCCGCCTTGGCCGGACAAGCGCGCCGCCTGCGGGAATTCCTCGACGATCAGCCCGGTGCCCGCCCGGTCGACATCGCGCGCTCACTGGTCACCACCCGCACCGCGTTTCCCCATCGCGCTGCCTTCGTCGCGTCCGATCTCGCGACCGCCGCGGCGTGCCTGGAGGCGATCGAACACGGGCATCCACATCCGGCGGTGACCGGCGGTCGCGCCGGTGAACGCGAGGTCGTATTCGTCTTCCCCGGCCAGGGTTCGCAGTGGCGGGAGATGGGCCGCGAACTCCTGGACAGCGCACCGGTGTTCGCCGCCCGGATCGCCGAATGCGCTGCCGCCCTGGCCCCTTGGGTGGAGTGGGACCTGGAGCAGGTGCTGCGCGGCGTGGACGGCGCGCCGGGGCTGGACCGCGTGGATGTCGTGCAACCGGCCTTGTTCTCGGTGATGGTGTCCCTGGCCGCGTTGTGGCGATCCCTGGGCGTGGAACCGGGCGCGGTGATCGGGCACTCGCAGGGCGAGATCGCGGCGTTGTGCGTGGCCGGCGGACTGAGCCTGGAGGCGGCGGCCCGCATCGTCGCAGTGCGCAGCCGGGCGCTGACCCGGCTGTCGGGCAGTTGCACCATGGCCGCGCTGGCGGTGGACGCGGAGCGGGCGCGGAACCTGCTCGCGGAGTACGGCGATGATGTCGCCATCGCGGCGCACAACGGCCCGCGGGCGGTCGTGATATCCGGTCCGGTGCCGGCGCTGGAACGAATCGTGGCGCGCTGCCAGGCCGATGGTTTCGACGCGCGCGTCATCGACGTGGACTACGGGTCGCATTCGGCGCAGGTCGAACAGATCCGGCCGGACCTGGACGAGCTGCGGCAGGTCGAGGCCGGCGAATTCGATCTCAGGTTCTTCTCCGCCCTGCACGGCCGCCGCACCGAGCCCGGCGAGGTCAGCGGTGCGTACTGGTACGAGAACCTGCGCCACCCGGTCGAATTCGACGCGGCGGTGCGGGCGGCGATGGCGGCCGGATTCGACACCTTCGTCGAGGTCAGTCCGCATCCGGTGCTGTTGCCCGCGATCGAGTCGATCGGAGAGGACGAGGGGGCGACGGTCACCACCGTGGGCACCCTCCGCCGTGACGACGGCGGGATGACGCGGCTGCTCACCTCCGCCGGTCAATTGCACTGCGCGGGTGTGGAAGTCGACTGGCAGCCTTGCTTCGGGCAGCCCGGGGGCGCGGTGGTGCTGCCGACCTATGCGTTCGACCGGAAGCGGTTCTGGGTGGACCCGCCGCGTGCGCTGGGCGCGACGCCCGGCATCGAGAACGTGGAACATCCGGTGCTGACCGGACGGGCCCGGGTGGCGGCCACCGGCGAGTGCCTCTACTTCGGTTCGGTGTCACTGCGCACGCAGAGCTGGCTCGCCGATCATGCGGTACAGGGCCGGATCCTGTTCCCCGGCACCGCTTTCCTGGAACTCGCGGCCTTCGTCGCTGATCAGCTCGGGCTGGCGGCCGTCGACGAACTGACCGTGGTGACGCCGCTTTTCCTGGCCGAGAACCGGCAGGTGCAACTGCAACTCGCGGTCGGTGCGCTCGACGGGATGCGGCGGCGGGTCGTCGTGCACTCGTTCGCGGACGAGGAGGACGGCGAACCGGCACGCTGGATCGAGCACGCGTCCGGCTTCCTCACCGCGGAGCCCGCGGTAGCGGCGGCCGGTGCGGACGCGGCGTGGCCGCCCGTCACCGCGGAGCCGGTCGACATCGACGGGTTGTACACCGACCTGGCCGAACTCGGATACCACTACGGACCGGCCTTCCAGGGCGTGCGACGGTTGTGGACCACGCCGGACGGTTTCGCCGCCGATATCGAATGCCCGCCCGGCATCGAGGACACGGTCCGGAGCTTCTATTTCCATCCCGCCCTGCTCGACGCCGGCCTGCACGGCTTCGCCGCCGGACAGGGCGAGGTGCCCCGTCTGGTACTGCCGTTCTCCTGGCAGGGCGTCCGTTTCAGCGGCATGCGATCGGGCCGGATGCGGGTATCGGTGGCCTTCACCGGAAACCAGCAGGCGCGCATAATCGTCCGCGACGGGCACGGGCTGCATCTCGGCTCCGTCGAGAGCCTCACCGTCCGCGAACTCACCACCACGCTCGATGGTGCGGAGCGCCCGGCCGAGTCGCTGTTCGCGCCGACCTGGGTGCGTCTCACCCAGCCGCCGGGTCACCCGGCCGGGGAACCGCCGGTCACGGTCGCCCTCTTCGGCGGCCGCGCGAATGCTCTCGAACTCGGCGGCGGACCGCGCGGTCGTACGGAAAATCATTCCGGGGCAATTGATCTCGTCGCCGAATATGCCCATCCGGGGGTGGTGCTCGACGGTCCGGTATCGGATGGCGTACGCACCGCGCGGGTACTGGCGCTCGTATTCGAACCGGGAACCGGGCTCGCGCCCGATGGCGCGGCCCTCGCCGCGGCGCTGGCCGTGCTCAACGATCGGCTGGCCGCGGAGGCGGCCGCCGACAGCCGGATCCTGGTGCTGACACGGTCGGCCGTTCGCGCCACACCCGCCGACGCGGTGCATCCGCACACCGCGGCACTGGTGGCCATGGTCCGCTCGATCCAGCTCGAGAACCCGGACCGCATCACGATCGTCGATGTCGACGACCTGGGCGCGCTCGAACGCGCCGTGGCCCTGGCCGTGCACACCGATCTGAACGAGGCCGCGATCCGACGGGGCGCGGTGTACCTGCGGCGGCTGTCACGGGCCGCCGTGGCGCACCCCGGACACCTCGCGCTGCCGGAGAGCGGCGGCTGGCGGATCACGCCCGGCGGCGACGGCGTGGTGGAGAAGCTGGCCATCGAGGAATCGGGGCTGCGAGCCGATACCGAACTCGCGCCCGATGAGGTGCTCATCGCGGTCCGGGCCGTCGGGCTGAACTTCCGCGATGTGCTCATCGCACTGAACGTGTACGAGGGGCCGGGGCGGAAGATCGGCAACGAATGCGCGGGAGAGGTTGTCGCCGTGGGCGCCGCCGTTACCGAATTCCAGGCCGGAGACCGGGTTTTCGGGCGGGTGGCCGACTCGCTCGCCGATCTGGCGGTGGCGCATCGCAGTGAGCTCGCCGTGATTCCCGGCGACTGGTCCTTCGCGACCGCGGCGTCCATTCCGATCACCTACGGCTCGGCCTATCACGCGGTGGTGAACATCGCCGGTCTGCGGGCGGGGGAGAAAGTGCTGGTGCACTCCGCGGCCAGTGGCGTCGGCATGGCAGCGGTGGGGCTGGCGCGGCTGCTCGGCGCCGAGGTCTACGCCACCGCCAGCCCGCAGAAGTTCGGCGTGCTCACCGCGCTGGGCATTCCGGACGATCACCTCTGCTCCTCCCGCGACGGCGACTTCGAGCGGCATTTCCGGGAGCTGCTGGGCGGGAACGGATTCGACGTCGCCATCGACGCGTTCTCCGGTCCGCTCGTCGACGCCACGCTGCGGCTGATGCGCCCGGGCGGACGTTTCGTGGAGATCGGCCGCGCCGATATCCGTGATCCGGAGAGCGTGGCCCGGGAATACGACGGGGTGCGCTATGACGTCTTCAATCTCTTCGGCCTGACGCCGCAACAGATCCGGGACCGGCTCGGGCATATCGTCGACCTGGTCGTATCGGGCGAGTGGCCGCGGATTCCGGTGCGCTCCTGGGATATCCGGGAACTGCCCGATGCCTTCAAGGTAATCGGCGACGGGCTGCACGTCGGCAAGAACGTGGTGACGATTCCGCGGGCGTACCGCGCCATGGGAGCCGGACCGGCCGCGGGCACCGTGCTCATCACCGGCGGCGTCGGCATGGCGGGCGCGCACACCGCCCGGCACCTGGTCCGCGATCGGGGCGAGCGGCACCTGCTGCTGGTTTCCAGGAATGGCGAGAACACCACCGGCGCACGGGAACTCGCGGACGAGCTGCGCGTGCTCGGCGCGGACTCGGTGCGGATCGCCGCGTGTGATATCGCCGATGAGACCGCGCTGACCGGACTGCTCGCGTCGATCCCCGCCGCGCATCCGCTGACCGGCGTGGTGCACGCGGCGGGCGTGCTGCGGGACGGCATCGCCGCCGCGCTCACCCCCGAGGACCTGCACGCGGTGCTCGCGCCCAAGGCGGTCGGCGCGTGGCATCTGCACCGGCTCACCGAGCGGCTCGACCTGGACTACTTCGTGCTCTTCTCCTCGGTGGCAGGCACTTTGGGCAATGCCGGCCAGGCCAACTACGCCGCCGCCAACGGCTACCTGGACGGGCTCGCCGCCCTGCGCCACGATCGGGGGCTGCCCGCCACGGCCATCGCGTGGGGGTTGTGGAGCGAGGCGAGCGCCATGACCGCCGGCGTCGTCACCGACGAGAGCGCGCGCTTGAAACGCCTCGGGATTCTGGGCATGTCGGCGGCGGAGGCATTGCATCTGTTCGATCTCGCGATGGGCGGTTCCGACACGGCGCCGATCGCGTGCCGTTTCGACCGCGCCCGGCTGCGCTCCGCCCTGTTCAAGCAGGACGGCGGCATTGCCACATCCGGTGCGGACTCGAACGGCCGTGCCGCGCAACGCAATGACGGCTTCCGTATCGAACTCGCCGGCACGCCGCCCAAACAGCGGGCGCAGGTGGCCCTGGCCGCCGTCCGCCGGGAGATCGCCGCCACGCTGGGGCTGGAGTCGAGCAACGACGTCGAACCGGACAGTGCGTTCCGGGCGCTCGGATTCGATTCGCTGACCGCGGTCGAACTGCGCAATCGGATCAACGCGCTCACCGGGCTGCGGCTGCCCACCACGGTGGTCTTCGACAATCCGACGCCGCGTGCGCTGGCCACCGCCATCGTCGAGGAACTCGCCGGCGAACTGCGCGACGCCGTGGACGACGAACTGCGGGTGCTGCTGAGCCGGATGAAGGAGATCGCCGGGTCCGATCGCCTGACCGAGGACGGCCGGAGCCGCTTCGGGACCGAACTCGGCGACCTGATGCGCGAGCTGTTCGGCGTCGAAACCGTCAGTGCCGGAGCTGATCTCACCGCGCTGACCGACGACGAGCTGTACGAGGCGATCGACCGTGAGATCGAACTGGGGAGGGCCGGGGAATGACGGAATATCGGCAGATCGATGTGGGAGCGCCGCAGCGCAGATACGCGCGCGGCTGGCACTGTCTCGGGCTCGCGGCGGACTTCCGGGACGGAAAACCGCACGGGGTGGACGCTTTCGGCACCCGGCTGGTCGTCTTCGCCGACGGCACGGGCACGATCCACGTCCTCGACGGCTATTGCCGCCATCTGGGCGCGGATCTCTCGCGCGGGGAGATCAAGGGCGATGCGGTGTCCTGCCCCTTCCACGGCTGGCAATGGGGCGGGGACGGCGTCTGCACCGCGATCCCTTATGCCCGGCGCGTACCGCCCCTGGCCCGGACCCGGTCCTACCCGGTGGCCTGCCGGAACGGGCTGCTGCTGATCTGGCACGACCCGGAGGGCGCACCGCCGCCGCCGGAGCTCGATATTCCGGTCATCGAGGAGGTGGGCACCGGCGACTGGACCGACTGGGTGTGGGACGAGGCCCGGGTGGACGCCTCGCATCCGCGTGAATTCATCGACAACCTGGTCGATTTCGCGCATTTCTTCTACGTGCATTTCAGCGTCCCCGACTACTTCCGGGTGGTGACCGAGGGGCATTGCGCCACCCAGCACCTGAGGATGAGCGGCCGCCGCGACCTCGGGCCCGGCAGCGAGCACGAGGGCACCATGTCCATCGATTCCGAGGCCCGCTACCACGGTCCCGGGTACATGGTGAACTTCCAGCACTACGACTACAGCGGGCTGAAACTGGAGTCCGTCGGCGTCTTCCTGCACTATCCGATCGACGAGAACTCCTTCCAATTCCGCTGGGGCGTAACGGTGCAACGACCGCCCGGGTTCGACGATCGCGTCACCCGGCTGATCGCGACCCGGCTCCAGGAGGCCACCACTCGCGGCTTCATGCAGGACATCGAGATCTGGCGCAACAAGACCCGCATCGACAATCCGCTGCTCAATGCCGACGACGGACCCGTTTACCAGTTGCGGCGCTGGTACGAGCAGTTCTTCGTCGACAGCGCAGACATCGCCCCCGAGATGACCGCGCGCTTCGACTACGAGGTCGACATGGACTGGGCCACGGCGCGCTGGCACAGCGAGATCGCCGGCAACCTCGCCCGGCGCGACGCAGCCGAAAACGATTACGCCACTACCGAAGCCACGAGGTGACCCATGCACGAAGCCGTCATCGTCTCCGCCGTCCGGACCCCGTTCACCCGCGCCTTCTCCGGCGCGCTGTCCGACTGCTCCGAGTTCGACCTGGCCAAAGCCGTGGTCCGCGGCGCGATTCAGCGGCCCGGGCTGCATCCGGAAACCATCGACGAGATCGCGCTCGGCGAGGTGTACCAGGGCGGCGGGTGCATCGCCCGCTACGTCGGGCTCGATCTCGGGCTGCCGGTGGACACCCCGGGAGTCGCCATCGGATCGTTCTGCTCGTCGGGCATGGTCGCCATCCAGCACGCCGTGGCCGCCGTCCGCTCCGGTATGAAGCACTGTGTCATCGCGGGCGGCGTCACCTCGGTATCGGTCTCCGCCGATCCGGCCACCGCGCCCAAGACATGGTCGCCCAGCCATCCCGGATCCAGCGGCGAACCCGCCACCGACCTGACCTTCAATCTCGGTGAGATGACCGCGCGCCGGCTCGGTCTCGGCCGCGCCGAGATCGACGCCTGGGCCTACCGTTCGCACAGTACGGCGGTGGCCGCCATCGACGATGGGCTGTTCGAGGTCGAGCACACCCCGGTCGCGCAGGGCGATCGGGTAATCGCCGGCCCGGACGAACTGCCGCGTCGCGACCTCGATCCGGCGGCGCTGGCGGAGCTGGAACCGGTACTGGGGCCGGGGCATACGGTGACCGTCGGCAATCAGACCGGGCTCACCGACGGTGCGGCCGCGCTGGCCGTCTGCTCGCGGGCCTACGCCGAGGAGTACGGACTGCGCCCGCTGGCGGTGATCCGCGGCTGGGCCAGCGTGGGCGCGGAACCCAACGAGGCCATGGGTGCCGGGCTCGTGGCCGCGCGGCGCAGCATGCAGGTGGCGGGCCTGCGAGCCGATGCCGTCACCCGGTTCGAGATCCACGATTCCTTCGCGGTGCTCGGGCTCGCCTTCGAACGCGGACTCGACCTCGACCGCGACAAGATCAACGTGCTGGGCGGCGGGCTGGCGCTGGGCCATCCGTTCGCCGGATCCGGTGCGCGCGTGGCCGTCACGCTGGTGCACTCCCTGCGGCGGGACGGCGGCGGCACCGGCGTCGGCGTCATTCTCGGCGCGGGCGGCGCGGCCACCGCACTGGCCCTC
This sequence comes from Nocardia yamanashiensis NBRC 100130, assembly GCF_001613325.1. GTDB lineage: Bacteria > Actinomycetota > Actinomycetes > Mycobacteriales > Mycobacteriaceae > Nocardia > Nocardia yamanashiensis. Next base: position 41,786 of record NZ_BDCD01000031.1, read on the forward strand.
GAAGTCCCCGCCGCCTAGGCGCGCCTCGGAAACCTCTGGAGAACAATATGACTCACAGTGCCGAACGAACCGATGACGAACTGGTCGAAGCGGTGCCCGCGCTGATCGCCGGGGTCAGCGACCGCCTCGCGGACGCGGCGGAGATGCTGCGCGACTGGTCACGAGCCTGGCTGCGGGCCTGGAACGCCTATGACGCCGACGCCGTACTCGCGCTGGTGACAGACGATTTCGTATATGTGGACCCGTCCATGTTCGGCGAGGAGATCGTCGGCAAGGCCGCCTTCCGGGAATTCCTCACCGGCATGTGGACGGCTTTCCCGGACTTGGCAATGGCGATCCCGTCCACGCCGTACGTACCGCTCGACGGCGTCGGGCTGGCCGTTCCCTGGCGGTTGACCGGCACGTTCACCGGTGAACTGCGGGCCGGGTCCGGAATGTCGCTCGCTCCCAACGGCAGACGGTTCGAGATTCACGGCATCGACCTCTACACCTATCGCGAGGGGCTGCTGAGCCATTGGACCAGCGTCGCTGATCAGCTGGACCTGGCACGTCAGCTCGGCTTGATGCCCGACCCCAACAGCCGCCAGGTGCGGTACGCGCTGCGCGCGCAGCGCTTGCTCACGCCGCTGTTCACCGGCGGACGGCGGAAATCATGAGCGCTCCCGACCAGCTCGCCGTGGCCGGCGGATCAACCCCGGATACCCTCCGGGACACGGAATCCGCCTTCCCGACCCGGTTTTACCGGGATCCGGAATGGTCGCGGCGGCTGGCCGCGCCGCTCAAGCGGTTCATTCGCGGCGAGTGCGAACCGGGGCCCGCCGACTGGGAACTGATCCGCGACAGCCTGACCACCGCCGAACCGGTGGGCGCGGAACTGGCCGCCGCCATCAAGGGGCGGCAGGTGAGCATGAAGCAGTTCCGTCAGGCCCTCGCCGACGGGGGCGCGGTGGATGCGCCGGAAGCATTGCGCCGCTACTTCGCCCGGCTCGAGCAGCGTCCGGACTGGGTCCGGGACGACCTGCTGGCCCGCGGCGCGACCGTGGTCCGGCAATGCGGGCGCAATGGCATCGATGTCATCACCATCGGGTTGCTCAGTGGCTATCGCGCCTCGGCCACCACCGATCTGCTGGTGCGCACCGGCGGCCTGCGCGGCACCGGCACCGCGCGGCGGATCGGCGAGACCGCCAAATGGTGGTTCGAATGCATCCAGCCGGGCGGGCTGGATCGATCCCGGCAGGGCTGGCAGTTGACCGCGCACGTGCGGCTCATGCACGCAATGGTCAACCAGCACTTCGAAAGTCGCGAGGAGTGGGATGAACGCGCCTGGGGGAAGCCGATCAACCAGGCCGATCTGGCCGGGACCTACCATCTGTTCTGCACCTCCTTCCTCATCACCCTGCGACTGCTCGGCATGCGGATCAACGCGGCGGACGGGTACGCGGTCATGCACCTGTGGCGTTATATCGGCTGGTTGACCGGTATCGACGAGCGCTTGCTGAGCGCGACCGAAGAGGAGGCGCGAAAACAGCTGTTCCACCTCACCCTGGCCACGCCCGCGGGCGACGCGAACTCCGTACTGCTGGCCGATGCCCTGGTGGAATCCCGCAAACACCTGAACATCGCCGACGATCGGGCCCGTGCCTACGAGTATCGGCGCTTCCGCAGCCTCGCCGCTTTCTACCTGGGTTCGGCGGGTATGCGCGAGCTGCGGCTGCGCATGGTGTTCCCGTGGTATCCCGCCGTGCGAGCGCCGCGGAATCTACTGGTGTTCACGGTATTACGAGCCGTGCCGGGCGGTGACGCGCTACTGACCCGGATGGGTGAACGTGAGCTCGAGGTGGTGCTGCGCGAGTACTTCGGCGACGACGCCGCGAGGCTCGGCCCCGACCCTTACGCGGAAAGTTGAGCAGCGAGACGGCGCCGGCCGCCGAACTCTATCCGGCCGACCGGCGCTGGCTCACCGCGGCCCGCAAGGCCACCGTCGCCATCGCCCGGCAGCGCTGGTTCACCGAGGCGACCTGGCGCATCCAACCGCGCCTGGATCGGGGCATGTACGCGCTCACCCGGGGGCGCTACAGCACCATGACGCTGTTTCCCGGTCTGCTGCTCACCGTGACCGGCAGGCGCAGCGGCCGGCCGCGTTCGGTGCCGCTGCTCTACGTCCGGTATCGAGATCGCCTGTACCTGACCGGATCCGGTGGCGGCCGGGCCGCCCACCCGATGTGGACCGCGAACCTGCTGGCCAACCCGGAGGCGGTGGTGACCGTGCGCGGACTTCGTCATACCGTCCATGCGCGGCTGCTGGAAGGCGCGGAGCGGCAAGGGATCTGGCCGATACTCACCGCCGCGTGGCCGCCGTACGAACTGCACAGCGCGCGCAGCGGCCGAGTGCTCCGGGTCTTCGAGCTCACCCCGATCGACGCCGAATGGTCGGCCGGGGAAACCCGCCCTAAGGTGTGGAGGCGACGAAGAACCTGACAGTGCGGAGGCGGCCATGGGGCAGCGTGTGAGCCGGTGGACGGCCGCCGAATTGCCGGATTTGGCCGGGCGGACGGCCGTGGTGACCGGAGCCAGTGCCGGGATCGGCGTACCCACCGCCCGGCTGCTCGCCGAACACGGCGCCCGGGTGGTGCTGGCCTGCCGGAATATGGAAAAGGCGCGGGCCGTTGCCGATTCGATTCGGGTGAGCGCGCCCGACGCCGAATTATCGTGCGTGCGGATCGATCTGGCGTCGCTGGCATCGGTGCGGGCGGCGGCCGCGGAATTGCGGGAACGGTTCGCGGCTATCGATCTGCTGATCAACAATGCCGGGGCGGCCTACGCACGCCCGGGGCGGACCGAGGACGGCTTCGAGAACACCATCGCCACCAACCATCTCGGTCCGTTCGCCTTCACCGGGCTGCTGCTGGATCGGCTGCTCGCGGCGCCCGCGGGGCGGATCGTCACGGTGAGCAGCAATGCGGCGGGCTGGCGGAACTCCGAACTCGATATGAACGACCTGCATTACGAACGGCGTCGCTATCGAGCGCTGACCGCCTACGCGCAGTCGAAGCTCGCGAACTCACTGTTCGTACTCGAATTGCAGCGACGGCTCAATGGGATCGATGCCGCACTCGTCGCCGTGGCCGCCCGCCCGGGGGTGGCGGTGTCGGATTTCGACCAGGGGCTCGGGCCGGTTTTCCGGCGGCTGGCGCGCTCGCCCTTGCGGTTCGTGATCGATCCGTTCAAACAGAGCGCCGAAATGGGCGCGCTGCCGACGCTGCGCGCGGCGGTGGACCCGAAGGTCCGCGGCGGTGAGTTCGTCGGTCCTACGGGCAGGCGCAAGGGTTTTCCGGTGTTCGAGGTGCCGCCGGTGGCGGCCCGGGATCCCGGGCTCGCCGCTCGGCTCTGGGCGGAGTCCGAGCGGCTGACCGGGGTGCGGTTCGATTTCGAAGTGGCCGTGGGGGATTGATCAGCGCCGCACGCCCGGGTCGACGTCGTCGTCGGTGAGCAATGCGCTGCCTGCCACCCGGTCCTGGGCGAGGGCGTCGAGGAAGGCTCGGGCCCAGCGGTCCACGTCGTGGGTGAGGACCTGGCGGCGCATGGAGCGCATGCGGCGGCGGCGGGTGTCCTTGTCGTCGTCCAGGGCGCCGATGAGGGCTTCCTTGACGCTTTCGAGGTCGTGGGGGTTGCAGAGGTAGGACTGGCGGAGTTCGGCTGCGGCGCCGGTGAATTCGGATAGGACCAGGGCGCCGGTGAGGCCGCCTTGGCAGGCTACGTATTCCTTGGCCACCAGGTTCATGCCATCGCGCAGGGGGGTGACGATCATGACGTCGGCGGCCACGAAGAAGGAGATGAGTTCTTCGCGGGGGATGGGGCGGTGCAGGTAGTGGACCACGGGGTAGCCGACGCGGGAGAACTCGCCGTTGATGCGGCCGACCTGGCGTTCGATATCGCCGCGCATCTGTTTGTAGGACTCGACGCGTTCGCGGCTGGGAGTGGCCAGCTGGACCATGACGGTTTCCTCGGGGTCCACGCGGCCCTCGTGGAGCAGTTCCTCCAGGGCGGCCAGGCGGATGTCGATGCCCTTGGTGTAGTCCAGGCGGTCGACGCCGAGCAGGATGTTCTTCGGATTGCCCAGTTCCGCACGGATTTTCGCGGCGCGTTCGCGGACATTGCGGCGGCGCGAATACTCGTCCAGTTCGGTGGAGGCGATGGAGATGGGGAAGGCGCCGACGCGGACGGTGCGGAAACCCACCTGCACCACACCGAGTTTCGAGCGGACGCCGACATTGCCGCGCGAAGTCGGCTGGCCCGCAAGCCTTCTGGCGAGGTAGAGGAAGTTCTGCGCGCCGCCGGGCAGATGGAAGCCGATCAGGTCGGCGCCCAGCAGGCCCTCGACGATCTCGGTGCGCCACGGCATCTGCATGAACAGTTCCACCGGCGGGAACGGGATGTGCAGGAAGAAGCCGATGGTCAGATCCGGGCGCAGCATGCGCAGCATCTTCGGCACCAGTTGCAACTGGTAATCCTGCACCCACACGGTCGCGCCCTCGGCGGCGACCTTGGCGGTGTGCTCGGCGAAACGGCGGTTCACCTGCACGTACGCCTGCCACCAATTGCGGTCGTACACCGGGCGCACGATCACGTCGTGATAGAGCGGCCACAGGGTGGCGTTGGAGAAGCCTTCGTAGTAATCGGCGACCTCTTCGGCCGACAACGGCACCGGATGCAACTCCAGGCCGTCCTCGACGATCGGGTCGATATCGACATCGGGGACACCCGCCCAGCCGACCCATGCGCCTTTGTTGTTGCGCAGCACCGGCTCCAGGGCGGTCACCAAGCCGCCGGGGCTGCGCTTCCAGCGGGTCGTACCGTCGGGTAGGCGTTCCAGGTCCACCGGCAGCCGGTTGGCGACGACGACGAAACCGGAGCCGGAGCTATCCGGGGTCACGGGTCATTCGCCTCGCGCGTTGGGACCGATGCCCAGCATGGACAGCAGCATGCGGCATTCATCGGCGTCGGTCGCGTAAGCCGCCACTACCCGCTGGGCTTGACGAGCGGTTTCGTCGGCCAGGGGTTCCAGATCGTCGTCCGCGATGTCGTTCGCGCCGGTCTTCGCGGCCATCTTCATGTCCTCTCGGGTTCATTGCCTCGGGATCGACGTCCATCGTATCTGTCCGGGATGGCCGCCCTGTCCGGTCGGTGCGGCTCGAGCCCCAAGCGTGATGCACCGCGAAACGTTCCGGAGGCGAATGGCTATACGGTGGACGAAGCTGAAGTCGAACCAACCGATGAAGGGGTTGTACGCCATGCCGTTGGCCACGGTGAACGGAATCTCACTGAACTACCAGGTCAAGGGGGACCGGGCCAAGGGCACCGACGTCAAGGGCGGGGGTCCGCTGGTCGTCATGATCATGGGCACCGGCAGCCCGGGCCGGGTGTGGGAACTGCACCAGGTGCCCGCGCTGGTCGCCGCCGGATATCGGGTGTGCACCTTCGACAATCGCGGGATCGCGCCGTCCTACGAGGCGGCGAGCGGCATGACCATCGACGATCTGGTGCGCGACACCGCCGCGCTGATCGAATTCCTCGGTGAGGGACCGGCCCTGGTGGTCGGGCAGTCCATGGGCTCGCGGGTCGCGCAGGAACTCGCCCTCGCCCGCCCCGACCTGGTGCGCAAGGCCGTTTTCATGGCCGGGCACGGTCGCCTCGACCAGTTCCAGAAGACGCTGTCGCTGGGCGAGCACGAGCTCGACGCGGCCGGCACCCGGTTGCCCGCCAAGTACGACGCGGCGCTCACCGCCATCATGAACCTCTCGCCCGCGACCCTGGCCGACACCAATGCCGCCCGGGACTGGCTGGATCTGTTCGAGTTCACCGGCGGCCCGGTCTCGCCCGGCGTGCGGGCGCAGCGGCGGATGGACCACGATTTCGACCGTTTGGCCGCATATCGGCAGATCAGCGTGCCGTGCCTGTCCATGGGCTTCGCCGACGACCGGATGATCCCGCCCTACCTGTCCCGCGAGGTCGCGGACGTGATTCCGGGCGCTCGCTACCAGGAAATCCCTGATGCGGGCCATTTCGGGTACCTGGAACGGCCCGAGGCGGTCAACAAGGTCCTGCTGGAATTCTTCGCCGGGGCATGAAGGTAACCGCCCAGCGGTAACACCCTCCTTGCTAGGGTCGAATCAACGTCGGGGGTTCGTTCGATGCTCGTGATCACAACCGGGCAGAGTTACGATCCGTCAGCGTTCCCGTACACAGCGCCAGTATCCAGTGAGGTGAAATGAGCACCAATCCTTTCGACGACGAAGACGGCCGGTTCTTCGTCCTGGTCAACGACGAGGAGCAGCATTCGCTGTGGCCGGCCTTCGCCGAGGTCCCGGCCGGGTGGCGAGTCGTGTTCGGCGAGGACAGCCGCGCGGCTTGCGTCGAATACGTCGAGAAGAACTGGACGGATATGCGTCCCAAGAGCCTTCGTGATGCCATGGCCGCCGATGACGCGGCCCGTCAGGCGGCTCAGTCCTGATCGACCGCGGTTAGCCCCGATACGGCACGGGAACGGTTTTCCTGATGCGGCCGAGAAGCACTCGGCCGCATAAGGATCTGTCTTCGGGTTGTACTCGGACCAACTGGGACGCCGGCTTTTCCGCGCAGCCGGCCCACCTGGTTAAGATGGCTCCGCACCTTGCCTCCTTAGCTCAGTGGTAGAGCACCGCTCTTGTAAAGCGAAGGTCGTCAGTTCAATCCTGACAGGGGGCTCGTCCGCCTCCCCGCGACTTCTGCCGGTCGTGGGGAGGCTGTTTCGTTTCGTACCGGGCCGGCGGCCAGGTGGTGGTCGCGTTCTGGGCGTTCCCGGCGAGTTACCCCGACCGTCGCGAGATCAGTTGTCACCTCGTGCATCGTTCCCAGGGAACTCGCAGGGAACATTCAGGGAAACCCGCGCGCCCGGCCGGAGGATGTTGTCATGACAGGTGTGCCCGTGCAGCGTGAACCCGAGGCGAAGGTGCTGGTCGTCGATGACGAGCCGATGATTCTGGAGTTGTTGTCGGTCAGTCTGCGGTATCAGGGGTTCGAGATCGCGACGGCGGGGAGCGGGACCGAGGGGCTGGACAAGGCGCGGGCGTTCCGGCCGGACGCGCTGATCGTGGACGTGATGATGCCGGGGATGGACGGGTTCGGGTTGCTGCGGCGGCTGCGGGCCGACGGGATCGACGCGCCGGTGTTGTTCCTGACCGCGCGGGACGATGTCGAGGACAAGATCACGGGGCTGACCCTCGGGGCCGACGACTACGTGACCAAGCCGTTCAGTCTGGAAGAAGTGGTGGCGCGGCTGCGGGTGATCCTGCGGCGGGCCGGGCGGGCGGTGCCGGAGGAGAAGACCTCGCGGATCAAGTTCGCCGATATCGAACTCGACGACGACACCCACGAAGTCTGGAAGGCGGGGGAGCCGGTGCCGCTCTCGCCCACCGAATTCACGCTGCTGCGGTATTTCATGGTCAATGCGGGCACGGTGCTGAGCAAGCCCCGCATTCTGGATCACGTGTGGCGCTACGACTTCGGCGGTGAGGTCGGAGTGGTCGAGACCTATGTGTCGTACCTGCGCAAGAAGGTCGACACCGGGCCCGAGCGGCTCATCCACACCCTGCGCGGGGTCGGCTACGTGATGCGGGAACCGCGCGGCGGCACGGGCGCCAAGTGATCGCCGCCCGCACCGTCCGCCGCCGGGTCGCCGAGCGGCTCGCGACCGTGCCGCTGCGCACCACGCTCATGGTGGCGCTGGTGTCGCTGACCGCGCTCGGCATGCTGATCTCCGGGCTGGTGGTGACCTCGCTGATGCGCAATGTGCTCATCGGCCGGATCGACGCCCAGCTCTACGGGGCCGTCGAGAGCTGGGCGAAACCCGGTGCGCCCCGGCCCGAACCGCTGCCCCGGCCGCTGGGACAGGAGCGGCCGCCGCATCTGTTCTATGTGCGCGTGGTGGATTCGAGCGGGCAGGTCACCCTCGACCTCTCACCCACCAAGCTGAAACCGGCGGTGCCCGACGATCTCGGGCACAAACCGCGGACCGTCGGATCGGCGGGCGATGCGGCGGAGCAGTGGCGAATCGTGCGGGTGGGCAATCAATTCGGCACCACCACCATCGCGCTGCGCATGGACGAGACCTATTCGATTCTCGATCGGCTGGTCGCGCTGCAGGTGGTGATCGGGGCGATCGTGCTGGCGGTGCTGGCCGTGGTGGCGCGGCTGGTCATCCGGCGCAGTCTGCGGCCGCTGCGCTCGGTGGAGGAGACGGCGGCGGCCATCGCGGGCGGGGATCTGCATCGGCGAGTTCCGGTGCGCGGCACCGACACCGAGGTCGATCACCTGTCGCAATCGCTCAACACCATGCTCACCCAGATCCAGCAGGCGTTCGCGGCCACCGAGGCGTCGGAGGAGGCGGCGCGGCGGTCCGAGGCCAAGATGCGGCGTTTCGTCGCCGACGCCAGCCATGAACTGCGCACGCCGCTGACCACCATCAAGGGCTTCTCGGAGCTGTATCGCCAAGGGGCCATTACCGATCCGGCGATTCTGATGGACCGCATCGAACGCGAATCGCATCGGATGGGCCTGCTGGTCGAGGATCTGCTCATGCTGGCCCGGCTGGACGCACAGCGGCCGGTGGAGCGGCGGCCGGTGGATCTGCTGGCGCTGGCCAGCGATGCCGTGCACAGCGCGCGGGCGGTGGCGGCGGCCCAGCATCCGGAGACGCATCGGCCGATCGGGCTCGAAATCGATTCCGGCGCGGGCACTCTGGAGCTGTCCGGCGACGAGGTCCGGCTGCGCCAGATCCTGGCCAACCTGCTCAACAACGCGCTGGTGCACACCCCGCCCGAAGCCGCGGTGACGGTGCGGCTGCGGCCCGCCGCGGACGAGGTGCTGTTGCAGGTGGCCGATACCGGGCCCGGCCTGGAGCCGGAGCAGGCCGAGCGGGTGTTCGAAAGGTTCTATCGCACCGACAAATCCCGCAGCCGCGAGCGCGGCGGCACCGGGCTGGGACTGTCCATCGTGCAGGCGCTGGTGGCCGCGCACGGCGGGACGGTGTCGGTGGCCAGCGAGCCCGGGGTGGGCACCACCTTCACCGTCCGGCTGCCGCGCGGGGACGTGGCCGGGCCGGTCGAGCTCAGTCCGGAACGTTCCCGCCGTAACCCAGATCGCGCAGCGCCTGTTTGATCTTGGCCTGGGCCTCGTCGAGGGACTCCTTGCTCGGTTCCGGGTCCGCGCCGGTGATATCGAAATCGCCGAGCTCGAAGGCCGGGAAGACGTGCAGGTGCAGATGCGGCACCTCCAGACCGGCGATCAGCAGGCCCGCGCGCGGCGCGTCCCACGCCGCCCGCACCGCCTGGCCGATCTTCTGCGCGACGCCGGTCATCCGGGCGAAGACGGCCGGATCCACGTCCTGCCACTGGTCGATCTCCTGGCGCGGCACCACCAGCGTGTGGCCCTGCGTCACCGGGGCGATGGTGAGGAACGCGACGAATTCGTCGTCCTCCCAGACGAACCGGCCGGGCAGCTGCCCGTTGATGATTGCGGAGAAAACGGAAGCCATATCCGGACAGTACTCAGACCGCGACGAAGTGCGAGAGGATGCCCTGCACTTCGTAGATGTCGACCTGCCGGTTGAAGCGTTTGTGGATCGGTTCGTGGGAGCCGGAGATCCAGATGGAGAGTTCGGCGTCCAGGTCGAAGGTGCCGGCGGTCTCCACCGAGAAGTGGGTGATGGCCCGGTAGGGGATGGAGTGGTAGCTGACCTTGCGGCCGGTCATGCCCTGCTTGTCGACCATGATCAGCCGGCGATTGGTGAAGAGGATGGCGTCGCGGACCAGTAGGTACGCCGCGTAGATCTGTTCCCCCTGGCCGAGCAGCTTGCCGTATTCGGCTTGGGCGCTGCCGGGATCGATGCGCCCCGCATTGCCCATGATTCCGTCGATGAGACCCATGCTCTGCTACATCCTCACGGTGATGGTGGGTGACGGCGGTCACCGTCCATCATCCCTCTAAGCTGTCAGCCGTGCGCGTACTCGTGATCGGTTCCGGAGCCCGTGAACATGCCCTCGTTCTTGCCCTGCGCAAGGACCCGGCGGTGACCGCGGTCTACGCCGCCCCCGGCAATGCCGGTATCGCCCAGCACGCCGAGGTGCGGCCGGTGAACGCCTCCTCCGGTGACGAGGTGACGGCGCTGGCGCAGGAGCTGGCCGCGGATCTGGTGGTGATCGGACCCGAGGTGCCGCTGGTGCTCGGCGTGGCCGACGCGGTGCGGGCCGCCGGGATTCCGGCCTTCGGGCCGTCCGCCGCGGCGGCGCGGATCGAAGGGTCCAAGGCGTTCGCCAAGGACATCATGAACGCGGCCGGGGTCAAGACCGCGCACAGCGAAATCGTGGATCATCCGGGCGAACTCGACGCGGCGCTGGATCGCTTCGGGCCGACCTGGGTGGTCAAGGACGACGGGCTGGCCGCGGGCAAGGGCGTGGTCGTGACGGCCGACCGGTCGGTCGCGCGTGATCACGGCGCCGAACTGCTGGAGAACGGGCATCCGGTGCTGCTGGAGTCCTTCCTCGACGGTCCCGAGGTGTCGCTGTTCTGCCTCGTCGACGGCGAGACCGTGGTGCCGCTGCTGCCGGCGCAGGACCACAAGCGGGTGGGCGACGGGGACACCGGGCCGAACACCGGTGGTATGGGCGCGTACACGCCGCTGCCGTGGCTGCCGGAGGAGACGTTGCGCGCCATCGTCGACGATGTGGTGAAACCCGTTGCGGCCGAAATGGTCCGGCAGGGCGTGCCGTTCTCGGGGCTGCTGTACGCCGGGCTCGCGGTCGGGCAGAACGGGCCCGCGGTCGTCGAATTCAATTGCCGCTTCGGCGATCCCGAGACCCAGGCGGTGCTGGCCATGCTGGACAGCCCGCTGGGTGAGCTGCTGTACGCCACTGCCACCGGCACCCTCGATCAGGTCGAGCCGCCGCGCTGGAAGGACGGCTCGGCCGTCACCGTGGTGCTCGCCGCCGAGAACTACCCGGCGCGGCCGCGGTCCGGCGATGTCATCACGGGGGCCGAATCCTCCGGCACCGGAACCGAATCCGAGGTGCTGCACGCCGGGACGGCCGCGCGCGAGGACGGTGCGCTGGTGTCGGCCGGTGGACGGGTGCTCGCGATCGTCGGGCAAGGCGCGGATCTGAACGAGGCGCGGGCGAATGCCTACAAGCGGCTCGCGGGGATCAAGCTGCCGGGCGGGCACTTCCGCACCGATATCGCGCTGGCGGCCACCGAGGGCCGAATCACGGTGCCGTCGGCGGTCTGAGAGACAACGACATAACGCGACGCCCGCCCGAGCCAGGTGCTCGGGCGGGCGTTCTGTATTCGGTGCGCGCGGGAGTGCGCGCGGCTGCCCCCAAAGGCCCCGGTCAGGTGAGGCTGAGGCCGCGCTGGGCGAGCCAGGCCGCCGGATCCACGTGCTGCCCGCCGACGACGATCTCGAAATGCAGGTGCGGGCCGGTGGAGTCGCCGCGATTGCCGATACGGGCGATCTGCATGCCCGCCGGGACGCGTTCGCCCACCGAGACGAAGAAGTCGTACATGTGCCCGTAGACGGAGATGGTGCCGTCGTCGTGGCGGATGCGCACCCACAGGCCGAAGCCCTGGGCCGGGCCGGCGTCGATGACGGTGCCGGACGCGACCGCGTAGATGGGCGAGCCGAGCGGGCCCGCGATATCGATGCCCTGATGGAAAGTGCCCCAGCGGGAACCGAATCCGGAGGTGAACGCGCCCTTCGCGGGGAGCGCGAAACCGCCGGGCGCGTACCCGGGCGGGAAGGTGCCGTCCGGATAGGGCGTGGTCGCCGACATCCACGGCTGGTACTCACCCGCGACGGCCGCCGCGGCTTCGGCCTTGGCGCGTTCCAGGGTCTGGCGGGCCGCCGCGGCCACTACCGCCGCCTCGCGCAGCTTCTCGCCGTTGTTGATGGCGTCCAGGTACCGCTTGGCGGTCGCCGGGGTGGTGTTCACCTGTAGCGGGTGCGCGACCGGAACCCGCACCGCCACACCGGGAGTCGCTTCCGCGTCCAAGGGGATGAGGCCGAGCGTGCTGTCCGCCGACGCGAGGACGACGACCGCTGTCATCCCGGCGAGCAGCACCCGATGCCTGATCGCCCAGGCTTTGGCGATCGGCGCCTGCCGCTCGAACTCCGCTCGTCCCCGCTCGGCCAGCGCCTTCGCCTCGGCCCGGGATCGTGGGCGGCGTCCCCACAACTCGACCGCCCGGTCCCGCGCGATCGGCGCCTGCTCCCGGGCCGCCGCGACAGCTTTGGCCGACGCGGCCGAGGCCCGCTCGAATTGCCCGCGCGCCCACGCGGAAGATGTCGCCGCCGGTGCCATGAGATGCGACCGGACACCCGGCGTGTAGGTCGCGGTCCGCCGGGTGAGCCGGGCGTGGCTTTCCGCGGCGTCGGAGTCCTCCGCACCGGCTTCGTCGGGCGCGGAAGCGGCCTCGTCGCTCTCCGGATCGACCGCCTCGGCTGCTGGTGCGGCACGGCCGTTCGTGGGTGCGTTGTCGGTGCCCTGCGGCGCGGTCTCCACGTCCTCCGGTGCGTCGTCGGTGTCCGGCGTCGCCGCCGCTGTTGCCGCCGAGTCCTCCTCGGTGCTGATTCGTCCCCCCGGCACAGACCCCTCCTCAGGCATTCCGGCGACCATTGTCGGACAGCCGGGGGAGCGGGTGCTCTACCGTCTGTCGGGTGCGTATCGAATCTCGGCGGTCGGCCATTCCTACTTTCTACGTGATGGACGTCTGGAAAGCAGCAGCTGAACGGGCCCGGACACACGGAGATGTGCTGGTGCTGGCGGCGGGGCAACCCTCCACGCCCGCGCCGCGGGCGGTATTGCGGGCAACCAAGCAGGCAATGGACAGCGAATTGCTCGGCTACACCGAGACATTCGGGATTCTGGAGCTGCGGGAGGCCATCGCCGGGCATCACCGGGACACCTACGGGGTGCGGGCGAGCGCGGACGACGTGGTGGTGACGACCGGGTCCTCCGGCGCGTTCACACTGCTGTTCCTGGCCGCGTTCGACGCCGGGGACACCGTGGTGGTGGCGCGGCCCGGGTATCCCGCCTACCGCAATACGCTAACCGCGCTGGGGTGCGAGGTGGTGGAGCTGGATTGCGGGCCGGAGACGCGGTTCCAGCCGACCGTGGCCATGCTGGAGGCGCTGCCGGAGCCGCCCGCGGGGCTGATCGTGGCGAGCCCGGCCAATCCGACCGGGACCATGATCGCGCCGGCCGAGCTGGCGGCGCTGGCGCGGTGGTGCGATGACCATGGGACGCTGCTGATTTCGGACGAGATCTACCACGGGATCGTCTACGACGACACCGAGCCGACTTCCTCGGCTTGGGAGACGTCACGAAATTCGGTGGTTATCGGGTCGGTGTCGAAATACTTCTCCATGACCGGCTGGCGGCTGGGCTGGATGCTGGTGCCCGAGCACCTGCGGCCCGCGCTGCAGCGGCTGGCATCGAATATGACGGTGTGCCCGCCCGCTATTTCCCAGTTTGCGGCGGTGCACGCGTTCGGACCCGAGGCCAAGGAGGAACTGGACGGTCATGTGCGGCGGTATGCGGCCAATCGGCAGTTGCTGCTGAGCGGCTTGCCGAAGCTGGGCATCACCGATCTGGCCCCGGCCGACGGGGCGTTCTACGCCTATGCGGATATCGCGCACCTGACCGACGATTCGATGGCGTGGTGCACCGAGGTGCTCGACCGCACCGGCGTCGCGCTCGCCCCGGGCATCGATTTCGATACGGTCAACGGGCAGCACACGGTTCGCTTCTCGTTCGCCGGCGCGAGCGCCGATATTGAAGAGGCACTCGACCGGTTGGAACGCTATATGGCGTGATCTGCCAAGACTTTCCGGACTCGCCCACGGGCGAGCCGGGATGGGGTACAAAAGTGATACCGCTTTCCGCACGGCTCGCCCGTTTGCCCATCCGAAGTGGAATCACCACAGATCGCACAGATTTGGCACTGATAAACCCATGATGACTGGCACGATGACACGGTGACCACTGCGACGACTCCGAAAGGCGAACGGCGTCGCCAAGCGCTGGTTTCAGCGGCCGCCGAGCTGTTGCTCGAAGGCGGCTTCGAAGCCGTCCGGCACCGCTCGGTGGCGACGCGGGCGGATCTGCCGCTGGCGTCCACGACGTACTACTTCGAATCCCTCGAGGATCTGATCGCGCGGGCGGTCGAGTTCTCCGGGAACGCGGAACTCGATGCCATGCGCCGGCGCGTCGGCGAGGTGACGCATCGGCGGCGTGGGGCGGACGCGACGGTCGACCTGGTTCTGGACCTGCTGGTCGGTCCGGATTCTGCCGACGAGGACGTGCGCGGGCAGCTGATCGCCCGCTACGAACGGTCCGTGGCGTCGGCGCGTCACCCCGAACTACGCGAGGTCCAGCTCCGACTACGCGCCCAGCTCGACGAACTCCTCGCGGATGTGCTGCGCCGATCCGATCGGGTGGTTCGGGTCGAGCAGATACGCCGCCTGGTAGCGGTGGTGGACGGCGCCGTGGTGACCGCCCTCTGCGAATTCGACCCGCAGCCAAGGCGAGTCGCCCGCGGAGCCCTGCTCGAGGTCATCGACATCGTCGCGCCCCCGGTGTGAAACAACTCTCGTGACTCTCAGGGGCAAGCCCCTGAAACCCCGACGGCGGGAAGTGAATCAGGGCATCGCCCCTGAAACAACCGGAGTGGAGTGAATCAGGGGTCCGCCCCTGAAACCCCATCACGGAATGATGCCGGGGCTCGCCGCTGAAGCCCGGAGGGGAGGATGGGCGCGCCGCTGGAACGCTCGACGGGTGTGTCGCGGGCTAGTTCAACCGCGCCTGCGGGCGGTCAGCATCACCCCGGTAAACTGGCGAAACGTGACCTTTGTGCCTAACGTCCTCGCCACTCGCTATGCCAGTCCCGAGCTTGTCCACCTGTGGTCGCCGGAGAACAAGATCGTGCTCGAGCGGCGGCTGTGGCTGGAGGTGTTGCGGGCGCAGGCCGAGCTCGGGATCGATGTGCCGGCGGGGGTCGTCGAGGATTACGAGCGGGTCATCGATCAGGTGGATCTGAAGTCGATCGCGGAGCGGGAGCGGGTCACCCGGCATGACGTGAAGGCGCGGATCGAGGAGTTCAATGCGCTGGCCGGGCACGAGCATGTGCACAAGGGCATGACTTCTCGCGATCTCACCGAGAATGTCGAGCAACTGCAGATCCGGCTGTCGCTGGAGCACGTGTACAAGCACGGTGTGGCCATCGCGGCGCGGCTGGCCGAGCGGGCCGCCGAATATCAGACGCTGGTCATGGCGGGGCGTTCGCACAATGTCGCGGCCCAGGCCACCACGCTCGGCAAGCGGTTCGCCTCTGCGGCCGATGAGCTGCTGATCGCGCTCACCCGGCTGCGGGAGCTGATCGACCGGTATCCGCTGCGCGGGATCAAGGGGCCGATGGGCACCGCACAGGACATGCTGGATCTGCTCGGCGGCGATGCGGCCAAGCTGGCGCAGCTGGAGCAGAAAGTGGCGCGGCACTTGGGTTTTGCCAATGTGTTCACCAGCGTCGGGCAGATCTACCCGCGGTCGCTGGACCACGATGTGCTGTCGGCGCTGGTGCAGGTCGGCGCCGGGCCGTCGTCCTTCGCCCACACCATTCGCCTGATGGCCGGCCACGAACTGGTGACCGAGGGCTTCCAGCCGGGCCAGGTCGGCTCCTCGGCCATGCCGCACAAGATGAACACCCGCTCCTGCGAGCGCGTCAACGGCCTGCAGGTGGTGCTGCGCGGCTACGCCTCCATGGCGGCCGAACTGGCGGGCGCGCAGTGGAACGAGGGTGACGTGTTCTGCTCGGTGGTGCGCCGGGTCGCGCTGCCGGACGCCTTCTTCGCCATCGACGGCATGATGGAGACCTTCCTGACCGTGCTCGCCGAATTCGGCGCGTACCCGGCCGTCATCGACCGCGAACTCAACCGCTACCTGCCGTTCCTGGCCACCACCCGCATCCTGATGGCGGCCGTGCGCGCGGGCGTGGGCCGCGAGACCGCGCACGAGGTCATCAAGGAGCACGCCGTCGCGGTGGCGCTGGCCATGCGCGAGCAGGGCCGCGAACCCGATCTGCTGGATCGCCTGGCCGCCGACGACCGGATGCCGCTGGATCGCGAAGCCCTCGATATCGCGCTGGCCGACCGTTCCGCGTTCATCGGCGCGGCCGAGGCGCAGGCCGGGGATGTCATCGCCCAGGTGCAGAAGCTGGTGGACGCCAACCCGGAGGCCGCGCGCTACACCCCGTCGCCGATCCTCTGACGGATCCGTCGCCGTAGCATTTTCGCCCCGGCTCGCTGCCGAGCCGGGGCGAATTGTGTTCGCGGGGGCCCATTTAGGCTTCCGCTCATGAACCCGTACACCATCTTCGCCGACATCGTCGCCGGTCGCGCCCCGTCCAGCAAGGTCTACGAGGACGCGGACGTCGTTGCCTTCATGGACATCCGGCCCTTCACGCCCGGTCACCTGCTGGTGATTCCGAAGGTGCCGGCGCGCAGCCTGTCGGAGCTGGATCCGGCCGTGGGCGGCAAACTGTTCCAGGTCGGGCAGCGGCTGGCGGCGGCGCTGCGCGAATCCGAGGTGCGCTGCGACGGCGTGAACTTCTTCCTGGCCGACGGCGTGACGGCGGGACAGGAAGTTTTCCACGTGCATCTGCACGTGATTCCCCGCACCCCCGGCGACGGCTTCGGGCTTCGTGGCCGACCGACCAGTCCCCGTCGCGAGGACCTCGATTACCTCGCCGGATCGATCAAGGGCGCGCTCGCCCGCGCGGCGGGAGACTCATAGCCGAACCGCATTAGCATATGCGTACCACCTGGTTTGCCAGCGACACGCCAAAACCGGAATCCCCCGCGCGATCACCCGCACTCGAGTTACGTTTGATTGCCATTGTGGTGGGCTGATGGAGGTGGGGACATGCGTAGAAGTGTCGTGGCCGCAGCGATTTTGGCGATCGCCGCAGGTTTGCTGGGTCCGGCCGCGGTAACCCCGGCAACCGCGCATGCGGCCCAGGTCTTACGCGTGGACGAGCTCAGCGCCACCCGTTCCGCCCTCTTCATCGATTCCTCGGCAATGGGCCGCACCATCCAGGTCCAGGTGCTGCATCCGGCCGGCGGCGGCGCCCGCCCCAGCTATTACCTGCTGGACGGTCTGGACCCCGGTACCACCCAGAGCACCTGGACCAATGCCACCGACGCGGAAAGTTTCTTCCGCAGCCGGAACGTCAATGTGGTGCTCCCGGTCGGCGGCCAGGTCAGCTACTACACCGACTGGATCAGCGACGACCCGCGCTTCGGCCGCTACAAGTGGGAAACCTTTCTGACAGAAGAACTTCCGCCCATCATCGACTCCTACTTCGCGGGTAACGGAGTGAACGCCATCGGCGGGCTCAGCATGGGCGGCGGCGCGGCCTACACCCTCGCCGCGCGGCATCCGGACCTGTATCGCGCGGTGGCGGGCTACAGCGCCTGCCCGGACACCTCGGTGGCGCAGGCCGCCATCTTCTTCTCCGTCGCCAATCGCGGTGGCAATCCGCTGAACATGTGGGGCGACCCGGGGAATCCGGCCTGGGCGCAGCACAATCCGGCGCTCATGACCGACGCCCTGCGCGGCAAGACCCTCTACCTCTCCACCGGCACCGGCATTCCCGGCCAGCACGAACTGGAGCTGAAACCACAGCTGGCGGAGAATATTTTCCTGGGCGGGCCCATCGAGGCCGGGGTGGACGGTTGCGTGGTCGCGTTCGAGGCCCGGCTGCGTTCGGCCGGCATTCCGGTGCGGGTCGAGTACAACCCGGTGGGCACGCATTCCTGGTCGTACTGGCAGGACGCGCTGCACAACTCCTGGCCCACCATCGGCGGTGCGATCGGAGCCTAGGCCCCGATCGCATTCCGAATCAGCTTCCCGGGCGGTTGAATTCGCCGTCCTTGGCCCCGGCGACGAAGGCCTGCCATTCGCCGGGGGTGAAGATCAAGACCGGCCCCTCCGGATTGCGGGAATCCCGCAATCCGATATTTCCGCTGGCCAGGAAGGCGATTTCGACGCCCTCGGCACTGTCGTCGCCGCGTCGCCAGACGACATCGGCTTCGATTTCGCGGTTCTTCGCTTCCACTCCGGACTCCTGTGCGCTTGCCAGTACTGGACGGTGATGTGGATCGCAATCATGATGCCAGGGTTTGTGCGGGGTCCGGATCGGATATTCCATTCTGTGTCAGCGGAAGGAGGTACGGTGCGCACGCCATGGTCCCCACAGCGAGCCGCCCCCATCTCCGACAGCTGTGAGATGGTCCCGGAGCGGTTCACGCCGGAGCTTGCTCACAGCATCCTGCGGATTCACCGAAGTTGTCCGACCGATCAGTGTGCTCGGCGCAAGGCGGCGGTCTTCTATCTCTACGAGCATCGTCAGCAGCACGTGGCCGCCGTCGGCCGCGCGCGGCGGGCGCGCTAGCCGGTTCGGCGCAGGACCGACGCCACCGCCAGTACCACCGCGAAGAGCGTTGCCAGTGCCGCGCCGATGATCACGAAACCGGCGGGCACGCCCAGGAATTCGATGTACTCGGTGCGATGGGTGGTAGCGCGGTAGTCGGTATCGGCGGTGTCGGCGAAGGTGAAATCCGAGGTGATGTCGGCGGGGCGGGACACGTAGGTGTACAGCTCGGTCAGGTAGTCGCGCCCGCCCGAGGCCAATTGCGCGAGGTCGGGATCGGTGACGTGCCCGAGCCGTCCGGCGAATTGGACCGATACGCTCTGCCGCGCGGCATCGGCGTCGGCGCGCTGCACGCGATGCTCGCCCAGTACGTACAGCCGGACCGTCTGCGGCGTGGTCGCGGCGCTCGACATCCGCATCGGGTAGACGAGGCGATCGGCGGCGAAGCTGAGCCGCACCGGATCCAGCGCCCCTGACAGCGGTTCGGAACCGGTGAGCCGTATGGCCACGAACGACCAGCCCGCCGCCAGATACGGGCTCATGGTCGCGACCACTTCCGGCTTCATGACATAGCCGTTGTCCCGCAACCACGTCTGCACGCCGGTGATATCGCCGCCGCTGAGCGTGGTGGCCTCCAACGGACCGAGTTGCACCTGCCCCAGCACGGTCGGCGCCGCCGCACCCGGCGCGCCGCCCGCCACCGCCCCGTCCGCATCGGAATCCCCGAACCACCGCCGATCGGTGATCACCTCCGGTGCGGTAGCGGCCCGCAGCGCGGTGAAGGTGGCCGCCTTGCCCGCGCTCACCGTGGCGGGCGTCGGCGTCGGCACCAGCAACGCCGCCTCGGTGCCCTGACTCTGCAACGACAGCCGCATCAGAATGGTCTCGCGCTGCCCGTCCCAACTCAGCGCCGCCGTCTCCCCGGCCACGGAAGCGGCACCGTCCGCCGGTGCGGCGATCCCGCCGCACGCGCAAGCCGAAGCCGGCGCAGCCAAACCCATTCCCCCCGCCCCGACCAGCAACGCCGCCGCCGTGATCACCCGGGCCGTCTTGCGCAACAGCATGGCCGCCAGACTAGGCGCGCCAAGGGCGATTCCGCTCGTCATCCGGGTTCCCCTCGCCATCTCGGATGGACGAGCCGGTCGTGTCCGGTGAGGGCGTTGAGTGGTGGTGCGGGGGTACCCCACTAACGTGGACGCATGGCTCTCGACAGTGGTAGCGCGACCTCACAGACCGGCGCGACGGCGGCGCCACCCATTGCCAAGCGGGTGGCGGCCGAACGCGTGCACCACGGCGATGTGTTCGTCGACGAGTACGAATGGCTGCGGGCGAAGGAGGATCCCGAGGTCATCGCGTATCTGGAGGCGGAGAATGCCTATACCGAGGTGCAGACGGGGCATTTGAAGGGGCTGCGGGAGAAGATCTTCGACGAGATCAAGGCGCGCACCCAGGAGACCGACCTGACGGTGCCGACCCGGATGGGCGAGTACTGGTATTACTCGCGCAGCTTCGAGGGCAAGCAGTACGGGGTGTCGTGCCGCGCGCCGATCGCGAATCCTGACGACTGGACCCCGCCGGAGCTGGACGCCGATGCCGAGGTGCCGGGCGAGCAGGTGCTGCTGGACCTGAACGTGCTGGCCGAAGGCCACGACTTCATCGGGGTCGGCGCGTTCTCACTCACGCATTCCGGCGATGTGCTGGCGTACTCCGTGGACACGGTCGGCGACGAGCGGTACCTGCTGCGGTTCAAGAACCTGGAGACCGGCGAACTGCTGCCCGACGAGATCCCGGGCGTCGCGCCCGGCGCGACCTGGTCGCTGGACGGGGACTACGTCTTCTATCAGACCTTCAACGACGCCTGGCGCTCCGACACCGTGTGGCGGCACCGCATGGGCACGCCCGCGTCCGAGGACGTGAAGATCTTCCACGAGGCCGACGAGCGCTTCAATGTCGGCGCGACGGCGACCCGCTCCGAGAAGTTCCTGATCATCGAGACCTCGGGCAAGCTCACCAGCGAGATCTGGATTCTCGAATCCGATGATCCGACCGGCGAATTCCGGGTGGTGCTGCCGCGCCGCGAGGGCGTCGAATACGGCGTCGAGCACGCGGTGATCGCGGGCGAGGACAAGCTGCTCATCCTGCACAACGATGTGGTGGACGGGGTGAAGGCGGTCAATTTCGTGCTGGCCGAGGCCCCGCTCGCCGATCCGTCGAACCAGACGCTGCTGATCGGGCACCGCACCGACACCCGCATCCTCGATATCGACGCCTTCTCCGACAAGCTGGTGCTCAGCTACCGGCGCGACGCCCTGCCCCGGGTGGCGGTGTGGCCGCTCACCGACACCGGCTACGGCGAGCTGCGCGAGATCGAATTCGATCTGGAGCTGTTCGACGCCGGGCTGATGTCGAATCCGGAATGGGTGCAGCCGACCCTGCGCATGGGACTCACCTCGTTCCTGACCCCGCTGCAGATCTTCGACTACGTGCCCGCCACCGGGGAACTGCTGCTGCGCAAGGAAACCGTGGTGCTGGGCGGGTATGACCCGAACGACTATGTGCAGCACCGGGATTGGGCGACCGCCGCGGACGGCACCCGGATCCCGATCTCCGTCGTGCGGCGCAAGGACGGCGGCCGGGCCGCCACCGCGGGCCCGCGCTACGCGCCCGGCGATCCGAAACCGTTGCTGCTCTACGGTTACGGCTCCTACGAGACCAGCATCGACCCGTACTTCTCGGTGCCGCGGCTGTCGCTGCTGGATCGCGGCATGATCTTCGCGGTCGCCCATGTGCGCGGCGGCGGCGAAATGGGCCGGCTCTGGTACGACGAGGGCAAGATGCTGGTAAAGAAGAACACCTTCACCGACTTCGTCTCCTGCGCAAGGCATCTGGTGGATACCGGCGTCACCGCCGCCGATCGCATGGTCGCCGACGGCGGCAGCGCGGGCGGGCTGCTGGTGGGCGCGGTGGCCAATCTGGCGCCGGAGCTGTTCGCGGGCATCATCGCCAATGTGCCGTTCGTGGATCCGCTGACCTCCATCCTGGATCCGTCCCTGCCGCTCACCGTCACCGAATGGGAGGAGTGGGGGAATCCGCTGGAGGACAAGGAAGTCTACGAGTACATGCGCTCGTACTCGCCGTACGAGAACGTCGAGGCCAAGGACTACCCGGCCATTCTGGCCATTACTTCGCTGAACGACACCCGCGTGCTGTACGTGGAACCGGCCAAGTGGGTGGCGAAGCTGCGCGCCACCAAGACCGGTGACTCCCAGCTGCTGCTGAAGACCGAGATGAGCGCCGGGCACGGCGGCGTGAGCGGCCGCTACGAGAAGTGGAAGGAAGTCGGCTTCGAGTTCGCCTGGCTGCTGGACACCGTCGGGCTCGCCGACGTGTAAGCGGTTCTCGCACAAGAGAAAACAGCCCCGCCGATCGAATGATCGGCGGGGCTGTTCATATGGAGCGGGTGGGGCGTCGATCGGCAAACACATACGCCGTTGCCAGGGTCAGGCGTTGGTCAGATGCGACCGATCGGCGCTGGGCCCCAGGGCTTTCGCCTTCACCTCGTCCGGCGGCACCCACGACGGCTTCTTCATCCTCTCGATGATCAACGGCACCGCGCTGAACACGATCGCGCCGCCCGCCACCAGGGCGATATAGGTGGCCGGACTGCCGATGGGCAGCTGCGACGGCGGCACGAACGCCAGCACGAAGGCGAAAGCCACCGCCAGGAACCCGATCCCGGCGAAGAGCCACATGCCCACCGTCCCGCCCGGAATCTTGAAGGCGCGCGGCAGGTCCGGCTGGGTGTAGCGCAACCGGATGGCGGCCGCGTACATGAACATGTAGATGATCAGGTACAGGCTCACCGCCATGGCCGAGATCAGGAAGAACGCCGAGCTGACATCGTCCATGAACAGGTAGATCGAGGACAGCCCGGTCACGATGACGCCCTGGATGATCAGGATATTGACCTGCACGCCCCGGTCGTTCACCTTCTGCAGCACCGGCGGCAGCATCCCGTCGTGAGCGGTGGCCAGCACGCCGCGGCTGGGACCCATGATCCAGGCCAGCACGCCCGCGAGCGCGCCGTAGGCGATGAGCGCGGACAGGATGCGCACCGGCCAGGTGGAGTGGATCATTTCGGTGAAGGCGATCGAGAAGGCGTCGAACACACCGGTATTCAGGTCGATCTTGTCGTAGGCCACGATGCCCGCCACCGCCAGCGCGCCGAGGGTGAAGATGCCGAACGCCACCGCCGCCGCGATCATGATGGCGGCCGGGTACCCCTTGGCCGGGTTCTTCAATTCGGTGGAGTGCACGCCCTGCGATTCCACGCCCGCGAAGTTGAGCAGGATGCCCGCCAGGAACGAAAGTCCGGACAGCCCGGCGATATACGGGAAGAACCGGGGCGAATCGTGCCCGTCGTGGTCGACGGTGACCGAGGCGTCGGTGGTGTGCTCCCAGCCGATGGAATGGCCGGTGGAGATCCACCAGATGAACACGGCCACCAGGATGATGCCCGGCAGCGCGGTGCCGAGCAGGAACCCGGCGCGGGTCACCTTCAGCGCGAACTGATTGCTGACGAAGGCCACGGCGGTGCACAGCCAGAACGCGACGATCGCGAAAACGCCCACTTAGACATGGTTCTGGGCGATATCGGGCCGATCGAAGGCGAACGCCACGCCGGCGGCGGCGAAGCTCATGCCGGTCGGATAGAACACGATCACCTGGATCCAGGACAGGAAGATGATCCAGAAGCCCACCGGTTTACCGAACGCGCCGCTGATCCAGGCGTACAGCCCACCGGCCTTGTCGGCGTACATACTGCCCAGCTCGGCGGCGACCAGACCGGCGGGAATCAGGAACAGGACGGTCGAGAAGCCGATGTAGAAGAACATCGTCATCTCTTCCTTGGCCATCATGGGCAGCCCGCGCAGACTGGTGACAATCGATGCGGCCGTGGTGAATCCGAGCGCGGATACGGTCAGGTACTTGGTGGCCGCGTGTCTCGAGGTCGTCGTGGCGGTCACGACTTCGCCTTGCCCGCACCGGATTTCGCCTTGCCGTTGGTATCCGCGTCGCCGTCACCGGACAGCGGTACCGCGGCCTTCGCATTGTGCGTGAACCCGCCCGCTTCCGCGCTGGTCAGCGAGGTGGTGAGCGGATGCGCCTTGAGCTGTTTGAGGCAGCGCACCATATCGGCCAGCAGCATGTCCGCCATATCGAGGGTGAAGCCGTGCCGCAGCACGGTGCGCATGATGGTCTCGTCGTCGCGATCCGCGGGCAGCGGATAGGCGGCGATCAGCCAGCCCCGGGCGCGCAGCCGATCCGAGAAGTCGTACAGGTTGAAAACCTGCTCCCCCTTCAACTTCCACGACACCGCGGTGATGCCGCGCTTGGGATCGCCGTCGTGGATCAGCTCGAACAGGCCCAGGCCCGCCAGTCCCGCCGCCAGATGCTGGGCGGCGGCGTAGATGGCGTTCTGGACCCGGCCGTAGCCGGTGCGCCCGAGCCGGATGAAGTCGTAGTACTGGGTGATGACCTGGCCGCCCGGCCGGGAGAAGTTGAGGTTGAAGGTGGCCATGGAGCCGCCCAGGTAGTCGACGTTGAAGATGAGCTCCTTGGGCAGATCCTGCGCGGTGCGCCAGATCGCCCAGCCCGCGCCCAGCGGGGCCAGGCCGGTCTTGTGGCCGGAGGCATTGATGGACTTCACCCGCGGCAAACGGAAATCCCACACCAGGTCCGGGGCGCAGAACGGCGCGAGGAAACCGCCGCTGGCCGCGTCCACGTGGATCGGGATGTTCAGCCCGGTCTTCTCCTCCAGATCGTCGAGCGCCTGGTGGATGCCGGCCACATCCTCGTAGACGCCGGTGAAGGTCTGCCCGAAGGTGGGCACCACCATGATGGTGTTCTCGTCGCAGTAGTCCGCGATATCGTCCGGATGCATGGTCAGCCGGTCGCCGCGCAGCGGAATCTGGCGGATCTCCACATCGAAGTAGCGGGCGAACTTCTCCCAGCACACCTGCACCGGCCCGCACACGAAATTCGGCGTCCCGGTGCCGCCGCGCTTGCGCCAGCGCCATTTCGCGGCCAGTCCGCCGAGCATGGCGGCCTCGCTGGAACCGGTGGTGGAGGTGCCGAGGGTGGCGGCCGGGTCGGGGGAATGCCACAGGTCGGCGATCATGCGCACGGCGCGCTTCTCGAGTTCGGCGGTCTGCGGGTACTCGTCCTTGTCGACGATGTTCTTGTCGAGCGATTCGTTCATGAGCCGGCGGGCCTGATCGTCGACCCAGGTGGTGCAGAAGGTCGCCAGGTTCATGCGCGAGACGCCGTCGAGCATGAGCTCGTCGTGCACGATCTGATAGGCGACGTCGGGGAATATCTCGCGTTCGGGAAAACCCTGGTGGGGCGCGGGCCGTTTGATGCCCGGCATTGCGTAGAGATCGTCCGGGTCGAGTCCGCCGGTCATATGGCCTCCGATGCGAAGTGCGGCGTGGGTTATGCCAGGCAGCGAGCACCAGTGTTCTGCCCATCGAAACTGGTTGAGCAAGCTACCGTTTCGTAATCAGAAGATAGTTGCTGAACGGTTACTATTCAGCACCATGGACTATCAGCGTGTCATAGAGCAGGTGATGTCCGCTACGGCGCCACACATCGGGGAGGGTGCGGTCGCCGATTACATTCCGGGCTTGGCGAAGGTGAACCCCAAGCAGTTCGGATTTGCCATCGCGACCGCCGACGGGGACTGCTATACCGGCGGTGACGTGGATGTTCCCTTTGCGATCGAGAGCATTTCCAAGGCGTTCGCGCTGGCGCTGGTGCTCAGTCGCAAGGATTCCGAGGTGTGGAAGCGGGTGCGCCGCGAACCCTCGGGACTGGCCTTCAATGACCTGATCGAAATTCAGCTGGAGAACGGGATACCGCGCAATCCGTACATCAACCCCGGCGCAATTGTGGTTGCGGATCAGTTGCTATCCGATACCGGCGATGCCGTGGCCGCCTTGCGCGACCTGCTCCGCGCCGAGTCCGGCAATCCGGCGCTGGAGGTGGACAGCGTGATCGCCGAATCCGAATTGCGCTCCGGCGACCGCAATCGCGCCATCGCCTATCTGATGGCGAGTTTCGGGAACATGCGCAATTCCGTCGAGCTCGCGCTGGACCACTACTTCCGGCAGTGCTCGTTCAGCATCACCTGCGCCGAACTGGCCAAGGCCGGGCGGCTCATCGCCCGGCACGGGCTGCGCGCCGACGGCAGCCGGTTGCTGAGCCGCGAGGACGCCCGGCACATCACCGCGCTGATGACCATGTGCGGAACCTACGACGGCGCAGGCGAATTCGCCTACCGGGTCGGCCTGCCGGTCAAGAGCGGGGTGGGCGGCGGACTGCTCGCCGTGGTGCCGGACAAGTATTCGATCGCCGCCTGGGGTCCGGGCCTGGACGCCAAGGGCAATTCGGTCGCGGGCGCGGTGGCGCTGGAGACCTTCGCCCGGGTGAGCAAATCGGCGGTGTTCTGATGACCGCCACCGCGAGCAAGACCGCCACCGCCACCAAGTACATCTCCTGGATCACCCTGGCGCTCATGACCACCAGTTCGGTGGCCAGCCTGCGGGCCGCGCCGACCATGGCGGTGTACGGGCTGGCCTGCGTGTTCCTGTATCTGATTCCGGCGCTGCTGTTCCTGCTGCCCACCGCCTTCGTAGCGGCCGAGCTGGCGTCGGGCTGGAACGGCGGCATTTACAAATGGGTCAGCGACGGCATCTCCAAACCCATGGGCTTCCTGGCGGTCTGGTGCCAGTTCGCCATGACGATCTTCTACTACCCGAGCCTGCTGGCCTATGTGGCAAGCACTTTCGCCTACATCATCAATCCGAAGCTGGCGTCCAACGGCGTGTACGTGGCCATCGTCATCATCACCATCTACTGGGTGGCGGTGTTCGTGTCCGCACAGGGCACCAAAACCGTTGCGGGACTGTCGAGTATGGGGTTGATCATCGGCACGCTGATTCCCGGCGCGCTGCTGGTGGCGCTGGGCTTCGTGTTCCTGGCGCAGGGCAATACCTCGGCCGCGCCGATGGACGCCGCACACCTGCTGCCCGCCTGGACCGGGCTGGCCAGCCTGGTGCTGATCGTCAACAACTTCCTGTCCTACGCGGGCATGGAGATGAACGCGGTGCACGTGTCCTCGCTGAAGAACCCGGGCAAGGAATACCCGAAGGCCATGCTGCTGGCGGTGGTGCTGGTGCTGACCATCTTCATCGTGCCCGCGGTGGTGATCAGCTGGGTGGTGCCGTCCAAGAACCTGAGCCTCACCGCCGGCGTCATGCAGGCCTTCGACGGGTTCTTCCAGCACTTCCACATCGGCTTCCTGACCCCGGTGCTGGGCGTCATGCTGGTGGCGGCGGCGCTGGGCGGCATGCTGACCTGGCTGACCGGGCCGTCCAAGGGGCTGCTCATCATCGGCCGCAACGAGGGCTATCTGCCGCCGATCCTGACCCGGGTCAACAAGCACGGCGTACAGCAGAACATGATGGTCGCGCAGGGCGTCGTGACCACGCTGCTGGCGCTGCTGTACGCGTTCATCCCGGATGTATCGAGCGCGTACTGGATTCTCTCGGTGATCACCACCCAGGTGTATCTGATCATGTACGTGCTCATGTTCATCGCGGCGATTCGCTTGCGCCGCAACGATCCCGGCCATCCGCGCGGGTATCGCGCGCCCGCGCTGGTGGCCCTGTGCGGGCTCGGCACCGCGTCCTCGGTGGCGGCGTTCCTGATCGGCTTCGTGCCGCCGTCGCAGTACGGCAGCGGCAATGCGTTCAGCTATGTGCTGCTCATCGGGCTCGGCATGGGCATCGTGGGCCTGCTGATTCCGTACCTGTTCCTGCGATTCCGCAGGCCCGGCTGGAAGTCGGTCACTCCGGAGGAGGCGCTGTGATGGCCGAACTGCCCGAGGTGGCGGGTGCGGGAGATCGCTATCGCAAGCTCATCTACCTGTCGGTGGCGCTGGTGCTGGTGGCGCTGGCCGTCGGCGGGGCCATCGCCTTCCACCGCGATCACGACACCGATGTGGCGCTGCGCCGGGCCGAAGTGCTCCAAACCCGTTTGGCGGACGCCGGTTTCAGCGCGCCGGACCCGCAGGTCATCGCCGACACCATGGGGGAGGACGGCGGGCTCGTCTGCCAGGACCCGACCTCGCCGCTGATCAAGGCGCGCTATCGGGCGGCCATCAGCAATGGCGCGTCCGGGCCCGGGAACCGGCCGGTCATCGCCGACAACGAGGTGTTCACCGCGACCGCGCTGGCCATCGAAACCTATTGCCCCGACAAGCTCGCGGACTATCTGAAGGCGACCGGCACGCTGCGTACGGGCGATACGGTCAAACCCGATGACGCGAAGTGACGAGGAGGACGCAATGACCAGTACCACCGCAACCAAAGAGGATGCGCGCACGGCGGCGTTGCGAGCCGCGGTGAAGGAGCTCATGCCGCGTGCGAAAAGCGATCTCGCGCAACTGGTGTCGTTCAAATCCGTCGCGGACCCGCGCCAGTTCCCCGCCGAGGAATGTCAGAAGGCGGCGCAGTGGGTGGCCGACGCCTTCGCCGCCGAGGGCCTGACCGATGCCGGACTGCACGAAACCCCGGACGGCAGTAAGGCGGTGGTGGCGCGCAGCAAGGCGCCGGCCGGTGCGCCGACGGTCATGCTGTACTGCCACTACGACGTGCAGCCGCCCCTGGACGATGCCGCCTGGAAGACGCCGGTGTGGACGCTGACCGAGCGCGACGGGCGCTGGTACGGGCGCGGGGCGGCCGACTGCAAGGGCAATATCGTCATGCACCTGACCGCGCTGCGCGCCCTGCGCAAGGTGCTCGGCGACGCCTTCCCGGTCGGCTTGACCCTGGTCTCGGAGGGTTCCGAGGAGCAGGGCACCGGCGGGCTGGAGGAGTTCGTGCCCGGCAATGTGGAGCTGCTGCGCGCCGACACCCTGCTCATCTGCGACTGCGGCAATTTCGAGGTCGGGGTGCCCACCTTCACCCAGACCCTGCGCGGCAATGTGAACGTGGTCGTCACCGTCGAAACCTTGGCCGGGTCAATGCATTCCGGCATGTTCGGCGGACCGGCGCCGGACGCGCTGGCGGCCATGATCCAGCTGCTGTCCACGCTGCGCGACGCCCACGGCAACACCACCGTCTCCGGGCTGCCCAACAGTCAGGTGTGGGAGGGGCACGACTATCCGGTGGAGCAATTCCGTTCGGACGCGGGCGTTCTCGACGGCGTCGATCTGCTCGGCAGCGGCAAGGTCGCCGATATGCTCTGGGCGCGACCGGCTGTCACGGTGCTGGGCATGGACGTGCCGCCCGTGGTCGGGTCGGCGGCGGCCATCCAGCCCAAGACGCGGGCGCGGCTCAATCTGCGCATTCCGCCGGGCATCAAACCGGATCAGGCGTTGAAAGCGCTGACCGCGCACCTGGAGGCGAACACCCCGTGGCATGCCAAGGTGACGGTGGAGACCGAGGCCACCGGCTCGCCGTTCGTCGGCAGCACCTCCGGCCCGGCGCGGCAGGCCATGTCGGAGGCGATGGAGGCCGCGTACGGTCGCCCGTCCACCACCGAAGGGCAGGGCGGGTCCATTCCGCTCTGCAATGTCTTCGCCGACACCTACCCGCGGTCCGAGATCATGTTGATGGGTGTGGAAGAACCGAAATGCCTGATCCACGCGCCCAATGAGAGCGTGGATCCGTCCGAGATCGAGCATATGGCGCTGTCGGTGGCGTTATTCCTGGCTTCCTACGCCAAGTAGTCGAAAAGCAGTACGGCAGAAAGCAGTTCGTCAGACCGGAAGCACGAATCAGTCGATCGCGAGGAGAAGCTCGTGTCCGTCTATCTGTATCGGTGGGGCAAGTTCGCGTATCGGCGCAAGTGGATCGTGCTGCCGGTCTGGCTGGCGCTGTGGCTGGTGCTGGGCGGGCTCGGGACCGCGTTGAAGGAACCCATGAGCAATGCCTTCGACATTCCGAACCTGCCGTCGGAGCGGGCCACCGAGATCCTGGACGAGCACTTCCCGGGCATGTCGGCGGCGTATCAGTTCGACGCGGTCACCGGCGTGTACGTGATCGGCGCGCCGGCGGGGACCAAGCTCACCGACGAGCGCAATCGGCAGGACATCGCGGGGCTGATCAAGCAGCTGGACGGGCTGGGGATCGTCGATCACAGCAAGCCGCTCATCGATCCGATCACCGCGGCCGAGGAGATGGGGTGCCTGACGGGGGACCGCGGCGACAGTGCGTTCATCTCCAAGTGCAGTAATGCGCCGTTGAACGTGCTGAACTCGAACAACCCGGATTCCGTTGCGATTCTGAGTGTTCCGTTCGCTATCGAGAACTTCGCGGATATCACCGCCGATGACCGCAAGGCGGCTTATGACGTGGCCGACGGCGCCCGCGCCGACGGGCTGACGGTGGAACTCTCCGGCACCATCGCGATGGAGCAGGAGCAGCCCAGCGGCAAGTCCGAGATGATCGGCATGGGCTTCGCGTTCCTGGTCATGATCATCTCGTTCGGTGCGATCGTGGCGGCGTTCGTGCCGATCATCACCGCCATCGTGGGGCTGGGCGCGGCGACTTCGCTGATCTTCCTGGGCACTTCGGTCATCGAGGTGCCGAGCTTCACCACTTTCCTGGCGTCCATGATCGGCATCGCGCTGTCCATCGACTACGCGCTGTTCATCGTCTCGCGCTACAAACACGAACTGGCGGTGCAGGATTCGCCGGAAGAGGCGGCGGGCGTGGCGCTGGGCACCGCCGGTTCGGCGGTGGTGTTCGCTGGGCTCACCGTGATCATCGCGCTGGTCGGGCTGGCCATCGTCGGGGTGCGGTTCCTGACCTTCATGGGTCTGGGCGGCGCGGTCGCGGCGGCCTTCGCGGTGCTCACCGCCATCACGCTGATGCCCGCTTTGCTCGGCGCGTTCGGGCGGTTCCTGTTCAAGCCGCGGATCCCGTTCATCGCGCAGCACGATCCCGAGGACGATTCGCAGGTCACCAATGGCATGCGGGTGGCGCGGGTGATCGCGAAGGTCCCGTGGGTCACCCTGGCGCTGAGCGTCATCGTGCTGGGCCTGCTGGCCGCACCCGCCGCCAAGATGAATCTCGGTCTGCCGGGCGAGGATTCGATGCCCAAGACCTCCACCATCCGCAAGGCCTACGATCTGCGCACCGAAGGGTTCGGCGTCGGCAGCAACGGCGTCCTGCAGATCGCCGTGGACCTGTCGGATACGCCGCCGGACAAGCGGGAACAGGCCGTGACGGCATTGCGCGACAAACTCGCCGGGTATTCGGGCATGAACTATGTGACCGAACCGATCTGGAGCGAGGACAAGGCGGGTGCGCGGTTCGAAGGCGTGCCCAAGACCGGGCCGAACGATCAGCAGACCAAGGATCTGGTGCGCGATACCCGCGACGCTGAGGGCAGCTTCCGGTCGGACTACGGCATGCGCTACGGAATCACCGGCACCACGGCCATTTACGCCGATATCGACCACGTGCTGCTCGGCAAGATCGTGCCCTATCTGGCCATCGTCGCCGGTGCGGCCTTCCTGCTGCTGATCGCCGTCTTCCGCTCCATCCTGGTGCCGCTCACCGCCGCGCTCGGCTTCCTGCTGTCCATGGCGGCCACCTTCGGCGCGACCGTGCTGATCTTCCAGGAGGGCAAGTTCGGCCTCATCGACGAACCCCGGCCGATCATCAGCTTCATGCCGATCATGTTGATCGGCTTGGTCTTCGGCCTCGCCATGGACTACCAGGTGTTCCTGGTGACCCGCATACGCGAGGAGTACGTGAAGGGCGAGCCGCCCACCCAGGCCATGGTCAAGGGCTACCACCACGGCGCGCGGGTGGTCACCTCCGCGGCCGTGATCATGATCTTCGTCTTCGGCTCGTTCCTGATGGAACCCGACGTGAGCGCCAAATCCATGGGCTTCGCGCTGGCGGCGGGCGTACTCCTCGACGCCTTCCTGGTCCGCATGGTGCTCATCCCGTCACTACTGGTCCTCATGGGCAACGCCGCCTGGTGGATGCCGAACTGGCTCAGCCGTATCGTGCCCGACATCGACGTGGAGGGCGCGAAGCTGCGGGAGCTTCAGGAACGCGAGGCGCGCTCGACGGCCGAACCCGCCAACGTTCCCTAGTCACCGGTATCCGGGACACGCCCGGCGCACCGTGCCGGGTGTGTCCCGGCGCACTGTGACATGTTGACATTCCATATCAATTTGTAAAATACTCTCGGCGTCCGCGGTCACCAGGGAAGAGGGACGCCGATGACCGATCACGCCCGTCAGGCGCTCGAATTGCTACGCGACAGCAGCCAGTTCAAGTGGTACGTCATCCCGCTGCTGCTCGTGGTCATCTACGTCTACGCGACCGAGGTCGAGCGGCGGAACTGGAACGTCTTCTTCGCCGGGCTGGCGCTGTGGGGCGTGGACCTGTTCAACGAGATCTGGAATTCGCTGGTCTTCCATGCCACCGGTCGCGCACCGGTCTGGGGCGCGACCGGGCCGACGGCGTATCAGCTGCTGATCGGGCTGAACATCGAGATCTGCTTCATGTTCGCGATCATGGGCGTGGCGGCGGCGAAGATGCTGCCGCCCAAGGAGACCCGGATCTTCGGGCTGCCGAATCGGCCGATTCTCATCGCGGTGAACTCGGCGGCGGCCGTCGGGGTCGAGGTGCTGCTGAACAAGGCCGGGGTGCTGACCTGGGACTGGTCCTGGTGGCAGCCGGGCTTCCCGTTCCTCATCTGGCTGATCGGGTACGTGCCGTTCTTCACCGCCTGCTTCTTCGTCTACGACCTGCCCACCGTGCGCGCCAAAGCCATTGCGGTGGGCGCGATTCTGGGCGTCGACGCGGTCGCGATCGCGGTCTTCGGGGCATTGGGGTGGCTGTGATGCGGATTCGAGTGCTGGGCATTCCGGCCGCGGTGACCGGGCTGGTATTCGGTTGTGCCGCTGTCCAATCCGAGGCGATTGCGGAGGCTCCGGCGTGCGTGCTGGTCGGCACCGTGGGCCTGCCCGAACCGGGCGCGGACGACACTACGGCGGGGCTCGAAGCGCTGCCGCCGGCGGATATCGCGCTGCCCGCGCAGGTGTACTTCCGCACTTCCGCCGAATCGCTCAACCGGCGCTGGACCTTCGCCGCGCGCGACGGGCAGCTGTATGTGAAAGAAGCCGCTGCACAAGGCGGTTGGCGGCGCATGGCGCTGCCGGACTGCCTGGCGGGCCGCATCGCCGGTGTCTCCGCCGATGACGACGAGGTCATGGCCATCGACGTGGACGGCCGGTTCTTCACCATGGATCGTGCGCTGAGCGCGCCCCGGGACTGGAACTGGAGCAGCCGTTACGGCACGCCGCTGTGGACCGGGCCGGGCAATACCCTGCCCGCCGGAACCACGGACTGGACCTGGTCGGTGCTGTCGCCCAACGAGGATCACGTCTGGCGGGATACCGCGGGCAACGATCATCCGGTGGGCGGGGCCAAGGTGTCGCACGTGTTCGCGCTGACCGACGGCGGAACCCGGCTGCGCTACGTCGATCCGTGGCTGCCCGTCGATCACAGCTACGAGATCGCGCTGCCCGCCAACGGGCGCTTCCGGGCGGTCGCACTGTCCACCAGCGGCTCGACCACCATGGTGGTGGACCGCTTCGGCGATCTGCACACCCGGCTCTACGACTTCGACATCTCCGGGGCGGACAAGGTCTTCTTCCGGTACTCCTACGAGGAGCAGCGGGGACGGCCGGAAGCCGCCGACATGCTGTCCGAGCGGATCGATTCCGGCACCGCTGCGATCCAGCTCCCCGCCCCGGCGTGGGTGCGCCAGCCCAAGGTGCCGGGGGAGATCACCGACCGGATCTCGGTGCACAAGACCGGGATCGGTTCGGACGCACGGGAATTGCGTGTGGAAGGGGTGCGCGACGGGCGCACCGGGTACTGGGTGAAAACGCTGACGGCCGCCGCATGGAATTTCGTGGCGACCGATCAGCCGCTCGCCGGGCAGCGCCTGAGCAATACCGCCGACGACCGGTCCGTGGACGAATCGGTGGCCGCGCCCGGTGTCCGGTACGCCGGCCGGGGTGCGGGGGAGTGGACGGCCGTCGTCGAATCCTTCGACGCCGCGACCGAATCCGTGCCATTGCGGCTGGAGTTCGCCGACGGGGCGCGGCTGGACCTGGTGCTGCACACGGTGGACGGCCTGCGGCAGACCCCGCAGGCGACCGGGATCACCGCACAGGCCCGCCGCTACGACGGGACCGTGGAGGTACCGGCGGAGGTGCTGGACAGCCTGAGCGCACGGCCCGCGGCGGTGCGGGAATTCGTCGCGTCGGCGCTGGGCGGGCGCCGGTTCACCGACACCGGAGTAGCCGTCAGCAGCGCGGAATTCCGGATCGAAGGGCTCGGGCTCGTCCTCGCCCGGGCCTGAGCCCGGGCGGCCGCACGCTCAGAATTCGGTGTGGTCCTCGGGTTCGATCACCCGGAATTCGGTTCCGGCCGGCGCCATATCGTTCAAGCGCCCGAAATAGATGCCCTGCGCCGCCTGCTCGATGATTCCGTAATGGATCGGCAGGGCGGTGCGCGGATTCACCGCGCGCAGGTAATCCACCGCCTCGCTGATCCGCATCCACGGCGCGGCGGCGGGCAGGGCCAGCACGCCCACCGGTGTCGGTGGCACCCACAGGGAGTCGCCGGGATGCACCAGCTGCGCGGGGTCTTCGGGGGTGCCGAGCTGGAATACGGTGTTGTCGATGACCGGGATTTCCGGATGGATCACGGCGTGCCGGCCACCCCCGCCGGTTATCTGGACATTTCCGACTTTAAGAACATTTCCGGCATGAACGGCTTCCCAGGACTCTTCGCGGAGCTGGGCGGTTTGCGGGTCGGAAAGCAGGCGGGCCTGGGGATTGGCTTCGATGAGCGCATTGATGCGATTCGGGTCGATGTGATCGGGATGCTGATGGGTTACGCAAATGGCGTCCAATCCGGTGATGCCCTCGAAACCATGCGAGAAATTGCCGGGATCGAACAGGATCTTGGCGCCGTCGAGTTCCACGAGAATGCAGGAATGTCCGAAATGGGCGATGCGCATGGTTGCCACGGTAGTCCCGGTCGCGCCGCCGTTCGAGGCCGGAGTGTGGCGCGGGCCACGTACGACCCGCCCCGGCGGCATCGCGCCGACCCGGTCCAACTACCCTGATCTGCGAAACCCCCGCTCGGCCTGACGTATGTCCGAGCGCCGCCCCACCAGTTGAGGAGCAACGCGTGGCACGTGTCGTGGTCGAGGTGATGCCGAAGGCCGAAATCCTGGATCCGCAGGGACAGGCCATCGTCGGCGCGCTGGGGCGTCTGGGCCATCCCGGCATCTCGGATGTGCGGCAGGGCAAGCGATTCGAGCTCGATGTCGCCGATGACGTCAGCGACGCCGATCTGGAGCAGATCGCGGAATCGCTGCTGGCCAACACGGTGATCGAGGACTGGAAGGTCGTCCGGCTGTGAGCGCTCGCATCGGTGTCATCACCTTCCCGGGCACCCTCGACGATGTCGATGCCGCCCGCGCGGTGAAGCTGGCCGGCGGTGAAGCGGTTTCGCTGTGGCACGCCGATGCCGACCTGAAGAAGGTCGACGCCATCGTGGTGCCGGGCGGCTTCTCCTACGGTGACTACCTGCGCGCCGGTGCGATCGCCAGCATGGCCCCCGTCATGGGCGAGGTCATCAAGGCGGCCCAGGGCGGCATGCCGGTGCTGGGTATCTGCAACGGCTTCCAGATTCTGTGCGAGGCGGGGCTGCTGCCGGGCGCGCTGACCCGCAACGAGGGCCTGCACTTCGTGTGCCGCGATCAGTGGCTGGCTGTCGAGCAGACCGACACCGCCTGGACCTCGCGCTACGAGCCGGGCGCGCAGATCCTGATCCCGGTCAAGAACGCCGAGGGCCGCTACCAGGCGTCCGAAGCGGTGCTGGACGAGCTGGAAGGCGAAGGCCGCGTGGTCTTCCGCTACACCGGCGGCAACCCCAACGGATCGCAGCGCGATATCGCCGGCATCACCTCGGCCAACCGCCGGGTCGTCGGCCTGATGCCGCATCCGGAGCACGCCACCGAGCCGCTCACCGGCCCGAGCGACGACGGCCTCGGCCTGTTCTTCTCGGTGCTGGACACTCTGGTCTCGGCCTGATCCTGGGACCCTCAGCCACGCGCGGGTTCTCCCACCTGGCATAAGCACGGCCCCGCGCCCTTCCGGGCGCGGGGCCGTTGCCTTTTGCGGTGATATTGCGTCAGATCCGATCGAGGATCTGGAAGTCCACGCCGCCCGCCTTGGCTATCCACGCCTGGCGGACGGCCTGGGCTCCGTCGAAACCGACCTCGCCCCACGGGGTTTCGATGACCGGTCGATGAGCGACCGCGGCGTGCAGCCGATCCACTTCGAGTGATCCCGCCAATTGCGCCATGCCGCGCAAGGTGTGCAGCGCCTCGTAGGAGGTATTGCTGAAGTTGGTGAGCGTGGGCGCGAACCAGCCGTGCAGCTGGTGATACCGCTCCAGCCGCTCCGCCCCGCCCGGCCCGTTCACGAAGAAACTCGACGGCACGAAGAGATTGTGATTGGCCCCGCCGCCGGCCGCCATCAGCACGTTCTCGTCCACCGCCGGGCTCAGCCGCAGCAGTTGATCCGAGCGCCCGGTCCGGGAGAACTGCACATTGAACCGCGCCACATCCGCCCCCACCAGCAGCACGATAATCCCGTCCACCTGCTCCAGCCGCGGATCGCGCAGGAACCGGCGGAAGTCGCGAGTCCCCATGGGCACGAACACTTCCAGCGGAATCAGTTCCGGATCCAGCAGCGCCGCCTTGACCGTCGCGGCCGTGCGCCGCGGCCACACGTAGTCGTTGCCGATGATCGCCCAGCGGCGGGCGTCCATGCCGCGCCGCAGCCAGTCCAGGGCGGGCAGGATCTGGTGCGCCGGATCCGCGCCGATCATGAAAAGCCCGGGCGGTTCGCTCCGCAACCCCTCGTGATCGGTGGCGAACAGGTACGGCACCCGCCCCGCCGTCACCCGCGTCACCGCCCGCCGCACCGCCGAGGTGTGCCAGCCCGTCACCGCGGACACCATTCCGGTCGCCAGTAAAGCCCCTACTTCTCGGGCCACTTCTTGCGGTTCCCGGCCGCCGTCAATGTGTGTTGCTCGTATTTCGCGGCCCAGAATTCCTGTGTCCCTGTTGATTTCTTCCATGGCCAGAGAAATCGCCGCTTCGCACGAGGGCGCGAAGATACCGCCGGGGCCTTGCTGCGGCACTATGTTGATGATCTCGATGGTGTTCTCGGGGCTCCCGCCGAACGGGCTCATCGGCTACCCTCCCCCTTGTTCGACTGAAATTAACGGGCGGGAATGGAATTATGGCGACAATTCTAGGTGGCGTTTCGACGCTGCACGGAGGGCTCCGTGCGGCCGAGCGCAGTTGGCTGCGTCACCTCGAGGCCGCACTGTGTGTTCGGCGACTCACCGCCGACCAGTGGTGCATGCTGGCCAACCTATCCGCCGACACCGGCATCACCATGAGCGAGCTGGCCACCCGGGCGCAGCTGGCGCCGTCCTCGGCCACCCGGCACGCCGACCATCTGGCCGAGCGCGGGCTCATCTTCCGGGTCGCCGCGGCCGACGACCGCCGCCGCATTCTCATCGGATTGAGCCGGCGCGGGGCCGAGTTGGTGGCCGAGGTGCGCGCGGAGGAAATGCGCGCGGAAGCGGAACTGCGCCGCCGGCTGGGCAGTGATGATTATCTGGAATTACTGCGCCTGCTGGAACTGGTGGCCGAGGTGCCGGTCGATCGCTGAGCCCGTTCGGCTCGCGTACCGGTCCTGCGAAAGTACCGGCTGTCGAAATCAGGTATTCCCCAGTCCCTTACGAGTACCGCGTGTGGTGGGCACGCGCGAACGACGGACCGATCAGGGGAAACTGAACTGGGCCCGCTTAGGATTGCGGGCATGCCAGTTGCCGAGACCACCGCTACTGCCGCCGGACTGTGTGAATTCATCGACGCCTCGCCGTCCCCGTTCCATGTGTGCCGCACCGTGGCCGCGGAACTCGACGATCACGGCTTCACCCGGCTTTCGGAATCCGCCCCGTGGCCGTCCAACAGCGCCGGACGGTATTACGTGGTGCGCAGCGGCTCGGTGGTGGCGTGGGCCGACGGCGGTCCGGGCGCGCCCACCGGTTTCCGCACCGGGCAGGCCACCCCCTTCCGCGTGGTCGGCGCGCACACCGACAGCCCCAATCTGCGCGTCAAGCAGCATCCCGATATGGCGGTGGCCGGCTGGCAGATGGTCGGGCTGGAACCCTACGGCGGCGCCTGGCTGAACTCCTGGCTGGACCGCGACCTCGGGATCAGCGGGCGGCTGTCGGTGCGCGACGGAAACGTGGTGCGGGAGCGGCTGATTCGCATCGACGAACCGATCCTGCGGGTGCCGCAGCTGGCCATCCACCTGTCCGAGGACCGGCGCGGGGTCACCCTCGATCCGCAGCGGCACGTGAACGCGGTGTGGGGGATCGGCGGCGAGCCGCGCTCGTTCATGGCGTTCATCGCCGAACGTTCCGGCATCGAGGCGTCGGCGGTGCTGGGCTGGGAGCTGATGACCCATGATCTGGTGCCGTCCAAGCTGATCGGGCGCGATCTGGATCTGGTGTCCGCGCCGCGGCTGGACAATCAGGGCACCTGTTACGCGGGCCTGCGCGCCTTCCTGGCAGCCGTCGCCGAACCGGGCGCGGCGGTGCCGGTGCTGGCCATGTTCGATCACGAAGAGGTCGGCAGCCAATCCGATCGCGGGGCCCAATCCGGGCTGCTGCCCACGGTTTTGGAGCGCATCGTGCTCACCCGCGGCGGCGGGCGCGCCGAATACCTGGCGGCGCTGGCCGGTTCGGTCTGCGCCTCCGGGGATATGGCCCATGCCACCCATCCCAATTACCCCGACCGGCACGAGCCCTCGCATCGCATCGAGGTCAACGGCGGTCCGGTGCTGAAGGTCAACCAGAACCTGCGCTACGCCACCGACGCGGCGGGCGCGGGCGCGTTCGCCCTGGCCTGCGCGCAGGCGGAGGTGCCGTTGCAGCGCTACGTCCATCGCGCGGATCTGCCCTGCGGCTCCACCATCGGCCCGATGACGGCGGCCCGCACCGGCATGCCCACCGTCGATGTCGGCGCGGCCCAGCTCGCCATGCACTCCGCCCGCGAAATGATGGGCGCGGCAGACGTTCCCGCCTATGCGGCCGCGCTGGCCGCCTTCTTGACGCCGGAAGTGGGCGCGGGGCGGTAGGTCAGCACCGCGCCGATGAAAATGGCCAGGGTGAGGAGGGGATAGGCGCTGCCGATGATCTTCTCCCACCACGACCAGGTCAGTTCGACGCCGTGGTCGTAGGGCAGCAGCCACTGCGGTTGCATGGTGAAGGCGACGATCGCGAGTGCGAAAGCGCTGAGGAACAGGGGATCACGGCGTCCGCGCAGGATGGCGTCGGCGGCGATGAGCAGCGCCGGAGCCGTCCACACCCAGTGGTGCGACCAGGACACCGGCGAAATCAGCAGCACCATACCGGCATTCACCATCAGGGCCGCCGCTCGCGCGCCGACGCTGAAGAGCCGTCGCATCCAGATGACCGCCAGCACCACCGTCAGGATGGACAGGCCGAGCCAGACGGCATTGGCGAGGGTGTCGGAGACGCCCAGCCGGAAGGCGAAACCCTTCAGCGACTGATTGCCGGCGAACTCCGGCTGCCCGATCCGCGAGGTGTCGAACAGGGTGCCGAACCAGTAGGTGACCGAATCGTGCGGCACCACCGCGAAACCCACCAGAATCGCGCCGAGGCAGGACGCCACCATGGTGTACGCCGGAGCCGGGACGGTCCGCAGCCGCGCGAGCGCGCCCCGCGCCGACAGCACCGGACCCGAGGCCCGCGCCTTGGCCAGCGCCGGGCGCCAATCCTGTTGCGCCAGGAAGTAGAGGAGATAGGCGGCCGGGGTCAGCTTCACCGACACCGCGATGCCGATCAGCATGCCGCGCGGCCAGAACGGTTTGCGCACCAGGCAATCCAGCGTGATGGCCGCCATCAGGATCAGGTTGATCTGGCCGAAACCGTAGGTCTGCCAGACCGGTTCCAGCCCCTGCGCCAGCGCCGTCGCGCCGACGACGACCGCCAGCCGGGTGGCCGTGGTCATGGTCGGCCGCAGCTGGCTCAGCACCACCCACAGGGTCAGCGCCAGCGCGATGATCGAGGAGATCAGTACGACCCATTCGGCGACGTGCAGCGACATCAGGGCCAGCGGCGCGAAGAAGAACGCGGCCGGCGGGGGATAGGTGAACGGCAGCCCGATCCCGAACACCTCGGGCATCGGCCCGTACAGATCCTTGCCGTCCAGCAGTGCCCGGCCGCCATTGCGGTAGACCTGGAGATCGATGTATCCCTTCCAGGCATTGTCGCTGCAGAACTTCGCGGACACCGCGAACATGGCCGCCGCGATCACCAACAGGATCGCCTGCTGCCGCGTCAGCCGCGGCCTGCCTTCTGGCGCGGTCACGGGCTCCGCCGGATCCGCGAGCCCGGATCGATCGCTCACGGGCCAAGAGTAATGGGTGACCCCGGCGACTCCGGTCCGCGGCTCGAACCACGACCGGAACCGGGCCGGATGTGCTCCCGGACACATCAGCAGGTGGTGACAGGGGGGAAATCACCGGCAACTAGACTCACCTGCGTATCTCGCCGATATCCAGCATGCCGGCTCTCGGTTCTCACCTGCCCGGCCGAAAGGACTCTGGTATTCCCGTGACCAGCCACGTCGATACCGTCAGCAACGCCGCGGCATCCCCGGACACCGCCCAGCCCTACAAGGAACTCGGCCTCAAGGACGACGAGTACGCCCGGATCAAGGAGATCCTCGGCCGCCGGCCCACCGACGCCGAACTGGCCATGTACTCGGTGATGTGGTCCGAGCACTGCTCGTACAAGTCCTCGAAGGTGCACCTGCGCTACTTCGGCGAGACCACCACCGACGAGATGCGCTCCTCGATGCTCGCGGGCATCGGCGAGAACGCGGGCGTGGTGGACATCGGCGACGGCTGGGCGGTCACCTTCAAGGTGGAATCGCACAACCACCCCTCCTACGTGGAGCCCTACCAGGGCGCGGCCACCGGCGTCGGCGGCATCGTCCGCGACATCATGGCCATGGGCGCGCGCCCGATCGCCGTCATGGACCAGCTGCGCTTCGGCGCGGCCGACCACCCGGACACCCGGCGCGTGGTCGACGGCGTGGTGCGCGGCGTCGGCGGCTACGGCAACTCCCTCGGCCTGCCGAATGTCGGCGGCGAGACCGTTTTCGACGCCTCCTACCAGGGCAACCCGCTGGTCAACGCGCTCTGCGCCGGTGTCATGCGGGTCGAGGACCTGCACCTGGCATTCGCGTCCGGTAAGGGCAACAAGATCATTCTGTTCGGTGCGCGCACCGGCCTCGACGGCATCGGCGGCGTGTCCGTGCTGGCCTCGGACTCCTTCGCGGGCGACGAGACCGGCGGCCGCAAGAAGCTGCCCGCCGTGCAGGTCGGCGACCCGTTCGCCGAGAAGGTGCTCATCGAGTGCTGTCTCGACCTCTACCGCGCCGACCTGGTGGTGGGCATCCAGGACCTCGGCGGCGCCGGACTGTCCTGCGCCACTTCCGAACTCGCGGCGGCCGGCGACGGCGGCATGCACATCGAACTGGACCAGGTGCCGCTGCGCGCCGCCAATATGACTCCCGCCGAGATCCTTTCGAGCGAGTCGCAGGAGCGCATGTGCGCGGTCGTCACCCCCGAGAACGTGGACGCCTTCATGGCCGTCTGCAAGAAGTGGGACGTCACCGCCACCGTCATCGGTGAGGTCACCGACGGCGAGCACCTCGTCATCACCTGGCACGGCGAGACCGTGGTGGACGTGCCGCCGCGCACCGTCGCCCACCAGGGCCCGGTCTACGAGCGGCCCGTCGAGCGGCCCGCCAATCAGGATGCGCTGAACGCGGATTCGGCCGCCGCCCTGAACCGGCCCAAGACCGGCGACGAGCTGCGCGCCACCCTGCTGAAGATGGTGTCCAGCCCGCAGCTGTGCTCGCGCAAGTGGATTACCGAGCAGTACGACCGGTACGTGCGCGGCAATACCGTGCTGGCCGAGCACGCCGACGCCGGCGTCATCCGCATCGACGAGGAGTCCGGCCGCGGCATCGCCCTGGCCACCGACGCCTCCGGCCGCTACACCAAGCTGGATCCGTACACCGGCGCGCAGCTGGCACTGGCCGAAGCCTTCCGCAATGTCGCCGTCACCGGCGCCACCCCGAAGGCCGTCACCAACTGCCTCAACTTCGGTTCGCCGGAGGACCCGGGCGTCATGTGGCAGTTCCAGCAGGCCGTGCGCGGTCTCGCCGACGGCTGTGTGGCGCTGGGCATTCCGGTCACCGGCGGCAATGTGTCCTTCTACAACCAGACCGGCCGGGACGCCATCCTGCCGACCCCGGTGGTGGGCGTGCTCGGCGTCATCGACGATGTGCACCGCCGCATTCCGACCGGACTGGGCGACGAGCCGGGCGAATCGCTCATCCTGCTCGGCGAGACCCATGACGAGCTGGACGGTTCCATCTGGGCGCAGGTCGAGCACGATCACCTCGGCGGGCTGCCGCCCAAGGTCGACTTCGCGCGCGAGCAGGCCATTGCCGAGATCCTGGCCATCGGCTCGCGGGACGGCATGATCTCCGCCGCCCACGACCTGTCCGAAGGCGGCCTGGCGCAGACCGTGGTGGAAGCCGCGCTCGCCGGTGAAACCGGTTGCCGCATCCTGCTTCCCGAGGACGCCGACCCGTTCGTCGCCCTGTTCTCCGAGTCCGCGGGCCGCGTGCTGGTGGCGGTGCCGCGCAATGAGGAGATCCGCTTCACCCAGATGCTGACCGCGCGCCAGATGCCGTGGACCCGCATCGGCGTGGTGGATCAGGGTTCGGATTCGCTGGAGGTGCAGGGCCAGTTCACGATCAAGCTGGACGAGCTGCGCACCGCCTTCGAAGGCACGCTGCCCGCCCTGTTCGGCAACGGCGACCACTAAGTC
Source organism: Nocardia yamanashiensis NBRC 100130 (assembly GCF_001613325.1). GTDB lineage: Bacteria > Actinomycetota > Actinomycetes > Mycobacteriales > Mycobacteriaceae > Nocardia > Nocardia yamanashiensis. Next base: position 84,436 of record NZ_BDCD01000031.1, read on the forward strand.
ACACAACGAAACAACCCTGCTGATCCGGACCCCTCGACCGGATCCAGCGGGGTTGTTTCGTATCTGAGGGTTCGGGGGCGAAGCCCCTGAGAGTCCCCGAGAGTTGGTTACGAGACGACCTTGAAGGGGTCGTGTTCGGCGATGAGCTTCTCGAGCCGGGCCTCGTCGATACGGTGATGCACCTTGGACTGTTCGTGCTGGTCACGGACGACCTTGGCGAGAGTGAAGCAGCTCGACACCAGGAAAAGCATGCTCATGACGAGGAATCCACGCTGCCAGAAGTCCAATGGCAGCCGGACGATGCCGATTCCCATGGCGGAGAAGCTGATTGCGAAGGCGATGGCAGCCTGAACAAGAAAAGCGTTGGTGCTCTTGGACTGTGCGCCGGGAGTGCTCATGCCAGAGACTCTGCCGGTCCGCCGCCGTATCCGACCGGGTACAACTACTCGAGCACCATGGGTATTACCCGCGCCCGACACGCCGATCCCGTTGTATCTCTCACACCCTTGCCTCCCCGGATTCCAACCCGCGAAGTCCATACTTGACGGGTGCTTGACCTCGCCGACACCGTGACGCGGTCGCGCATTCGCGCCCGCGCGCTGTTCCGGCGCGGCTGGGGCAGGCGGATCGCGATCGTGGCCAAGCGCGTCGAGGACGTCATCGATCTCAATCACACCGGGCTGGTCTTCGCGACCCTGTTCTTCGCCTGGTCGGTCACGCCGTCGCTGGTGCCCCGCGACTGGCTCTTCCAAGGTTTGATCTCCGGCATCAACGCCGCCCTCGGCTACGGCGTCGGGTGCGTGCTGCAATGGCTGTTCCGCAAGTGGATTCGCCCCAGGATCAAGGTCAGCACCCCGCCCGAATGGGTGCGCTACGTGGTCAAGGTCGCGATCGTGCTCACCTGCGTCCTGGTCGCCGCCTACATGCTGGTGCTGTCCGCCGACTGGCAGCGCGAGATCTTCGACCTGATGGGCATGGAATCCACCGGCCGCGCCGCCTACTTGCGCACCGGCGGACTGAGTTTCGCGGTCGGCGCGCTGGTGGTCGCGGTGTATCGCACCCTGCGCGAGGCAGTCCGGTTCATCGGCCGCCAGCTCAGCCGCTGGGTGCGGGTGCCGCCCGCGCTCGCCCCGGCCACCGGGGCGCTGCTGCTGACCGTGCTGATCGTGACCCTGTTCAACGGCGTCGCCACCCGCGCCTTCTTCGCGGTCGCCAACTCGGCGTTCAGCGTGCGCAACGACCGGATGACCGAATTCGCGGTGCAGCCGGAGAAACCGGAACGTTCCGGAAGCCCGGCGTCGCTGGCGAAATGGGAGACGCTGGGCTCGGAGGGCCGCTGGTTCGTCTCGCACGGACCGGACCCGCTGCTGATCAGCGCCACCACCGGAAAGCCCGCGCGCGAACCGATCCGGGTGTACGTGGGGCTGGAGTCCGCGCCCAAGGACACCACCCAGGAGGATCTCGCCGTCGCCGAACTGGAACGCACCGGGGCCTTCGATCGCAAGGCCCTCGTGCTGGTCACCACCACCGGCACCGGCTGGGTGAACGGAATGACCGCCTCGGCCATCGAATACATGTACGGCGGCGATACCGCGATCGTGGCCTCGCAGTACTCGTATCTGCCGAGCGTGCTGTCGTTCCTGGCGGACCGTCAGAAGGTCGCCGACAACGGGCGCAAGATGTTCGACGCGGTGTACCGGCACTGGTCGCAGCGCCCGGCCGACCATCGGCCCAAGCTGCTGGTGTACGGCGAGAGCCTCGGCTCGCAGGGGTCGGAGGCCGCCTTCGACGGTCTCGCGGACCTGAGATCCAAAGTGGACGGGGCGCTCTGGGTCGGCCCGCCCAATTCCAATCGGCTCTGGGAGCAGTTCGTCTCCCGCCGCGATCCCGGCACCCGCGAAGTGGATCCGATCTACGCCGACGGCCTGGTGGTCCGATTCGCCGCCACCGCCGCCGATCTCGGCAAACCGTCGCCGGATTGGCGTATGCCCCGCATCGCCTACCTGCAGCACCCTTCGGACCCGATCGTCTGGTGGTCCTCGGATCTCATTTTCTCCCAACCGGATTGGCTGTCCGAACCGCGCGGCTCCGATGTCTCCACCCAGATGCGCTGGTGGCCGTTCGTCACCTTCTGGCAGCTGGTCGCCGACCTCGCCAATGCCCAGGGCGTGAGTGACGGGCATGGGCATCGGTACGGTTCGCTGGTGCTCGACGGGTGGGAAGCCATTGCCGCGCCGCCGGATTGGACTCCCGAACTGCGCGAGAAGATCCGCATCCAGATCGAACTGGCCGAGGACTACGAGCGGGCCGTCAAGTGAACCTGCCGAAGGTCCTCGCGGCGGCGGCGCTGCCGACGCTGTGGAGTAATTGGGCGCTGCCCGCACTGGATCTCGGTATTCGCGGCCGATCGCTGACCAGTGCCGCCTTCGCCACCGGCTATGCCGTTGCCTTCCAAGGCAATCCGAACTGGCTGTCATCGCAGGGGCTGCGTGTCGGAGCGGCCGTGGGCGGCGTGCTGGCCGCCGGTTACGCTGCGGCCCTGACGATTCCGCCGCTGCGCCATCGGCTCGCCGAACTCGACGACCGCAATCCGGGGGTGCATATCGCCGAATGGGCGGGTGCGCATATTCCCGGCGGGACCGTTTACAGCGAGGAACTCGTCTACCGGGCCACCCTCACCCCACTCCTGGAGGATGCCCTGGGCTGCCCCGGAAGATGGCTCGGCGCACTGCTTTTCGGCATCGCCCACATCCGCCCGGCCCGGAACGCGGGTGACCCGATTCCCGCCACCATCGCCATCACCGGCGGTGCGGGACTGGTCTTCGACGAGCTCTACCGGCGCACCGGCAGCGCGACCGCTCCCGCCCTCGTCCACCTGGCGCTCAATGCCGGCGGCGCGCTCACCCCCGTGTCCGCTCGCCGCCTGCGCCGGTAACCTCGCTGACGTGGGACGACAGTCGAAGGTGGATCCGGCGGAACTGCGGGCGGCGCTCGCGGCGGTGGGGGAGTGGCTGCGCGACGAGACCGCCGACGCGCCGGACCGGAAGGTACTGGCGGCGGCGGTGCGCGGGACCGCGCGGACCCTGGAGGCCGATGCGCCCGGGCATTCGGTGGAGGTGCGGGTGCCGCCGTTCGTGGCGGTGCAGTGCATCGAAGGCCCCCGGCATACGCGGGGGACGCCGCCGAACGTGGTGGAGACCGATGCGCGCACCTGGCTGCTGCTCGCGACCGGACTGCTGGAGTTCGATACCGCCCTCGACGCGGGCGCGCTGACCGCGTCCGGCAGCCGGGCGGCCGAAGTGGCCCGCTGGCTGCCGATCGCTCAGCTCTGAGCCGGGGCCGCCTCGGCGGGCTTGCGCTCCAAGCCCTTCCGGTCGTAGAAGATGGTGATCGCCAGGCCGAACACGATGCCGATGCCCAGCCCCAGCGCGGTCATCCAGGCGCCGCGCGCCAGACCCGCTTCCCCACTGCCGTTGAAGTAGAGGATCGAGCGGGTGCCCAGGAACACCTGGTGCATGGGCTCGAACTTGGCCAGCCAGCCGAAGTACTTGGGGGTGGCCTCGATCGGCACGGTGCCGCCCGAGGACGGCAGGCCCAGGATGATGAAGATGATCAGGTTGATGATCAGGCCGGCGGTGCCCACCGCGGCCAGCACCGACGAGCAGGTGAAGCCGACGGCGATGATCACGAACGCGCCGTAGATGAACAGCAGCAGCGGTGCGTCGATGGGCATGCCCAGCGCGGTGCCGATGCCCAGCAGCGCGGCCGAAACCGCCACCGCCATCACCACGATCGCGGACCACTTGATCAGCAGGGTATTGAGCCGGGAGATGGGCGCGCGCGGGAAGTGCACGTACCAGGGACCCCATTCGGTGGGCAGGAAGCCCAGGGCGGAATCGATGAGCTGGTGGATGATCATCGCGCCGACCATGCCGACCAGGAGCAGCAGCAGCGAGTAGAAGAAGGCGGTCAGCCCCTCGCCGGAACCGTTGGGCAGCGGGCGGAACTGCTCGACCACGATGTGCAGCGGGGACGCGAGCGCGATCTTCGTCGCGCCGGTGAGCTGGGGCGCGGTGCCGCCGTCCGGCGGCTTCAGCTGGGAATTCACCGTTTCGGTGAGCTGCTGTCCGACCTGCTTGTTCACCTGGGTGAGCGCCTCGGCCCCGAACTTCTGCACGATCGCGGTCGCGAAGGCCCCGGTGCGCGGATTGGTCTGCAGGGTGATCACCGGCTGCTCGATATCGCCGGGCACGATCGAACCCACGCCCAGAATGCCGAGTCGCTTGGAGAAATCGCTCGGAATGATGAGGGTGGCGTAGACCTGCGCGTTCTGCATCTGCAACTGCGCCTCGTTGATGCCGAGCTCGCGCAGATCGATCTTGTCCGCGGGCACCGCCTGCCGCAGCCCGGCCGCGACCTGATCACCGAAGTTCACATGCTGGGTCTTGCCGTCGGCGGCGGAGAGATCGTCGCCCACATCCTGATTCACCAGTGCGATCGGGAAATTGTGCAGGTTCTCTTCCGGATCGACGACGTAGTCCAGGTACATCACGCCGAGCAGCGAGGCCAGCAGTGTGACGACGACTATGGGAAAAGCCCATTTGAACGGGGTCAAATGGCGGCGGGGTGTGGTTTCCGAACGTTCGGTCGTCGTCACGTCCGGGACGCTAGCAGCAAACGAAGAGGAATCAGGGGTAACCGGCGCGCGTTCGTTTTGTGGCGAGCCGTAGACTGGCTCGTGCCCCCCGCCCGCCGAACAGGGAGCAAATGGTGACTCTGCCCCCCGCTGCCATCACCTCCGACCAGGACGAGAACGAACCGCGCGAAGAATGCGGTGTTTTCGGTGTCTGGGCCCCGGGCGAGGATGTGGCCAAGCTCACGTACTACGGACTCTACGCATTGCAGCATCGCGGGCAGGAGGCGGCCGGTATCGCCGTCGCCGACGGCTCGCAGGTGCTGGTCTTCAAGGATCTCGGCCTGGTCTCCCAGGTCTTCGACGAACAGACCCTCGCGGCCATGCCCGGTCACGTCGCCGTCGGTCACTGTCGTTACTCCACCACCGGTTCCACCACCTGGGAGAACGCGCAGCCGATCTTCCGCACCACCGCGGTGGGCACCGGAATCGCGCTGGGCCACAACGGCAATCTGGTGAACACCGCCGAATTGAGCGCGCGCGCACGGGAAGCCGGACTGATCAGCGGCCGGCTCGCCGGGAACCTGGGCGCCACCTCCGACTCGGACGTGGTGACCGCGCTGCTCGCGCACGCCGCCGCCGACAAGAGCATCGAGCAGGCCGCCATGGAGCTGCTGCCGACGCTGCGCGGCGCCTTCTGCCTGACCTTCATGGACGAGCACACGCTCTACGCCGCGCGGGATCCGCACGGGGTGCGCCCGCTCTGCCTGGGCCGGCTGGATCGCGGCTGGGTGGTAGCCAGCGAAACCGCGGCACTCGATATCGTCGGCGCGGCCTTCGTGCGCGAGATCGAGCCGGGCGAACTGCTGGCGATCGACGCGGAGGGCGTGCGCTCGCTGCGTTTCGCCAATCCCGAGCCCAAGGGCTGCGTATTCGAATACGTGTACCTAGCCCGGCCCGACTCCACCATTTCCGGTCGTTCCGTGCACGCCACCCGCGTGGACATCGGCCGCCGCCTGGCCGCCGAACATCCGGTGGACGGCGATCTGGTCATTCCGGTGCCGGAGTCCGGCACCCCCGCGGCCGTCGGTTACGCGCAGGGTTCCGGCGTGCCCTACGGCCAGGGCCTGATGAAGAACGCCTATGTGGGCCGCACCTTCATCCAGCCCAGCCAGACCATCCGCCAGCTCGGCATCCGGCTCAAGCTGAACCCGCTGCGCGAGGTCATTCGCGGCAAGCGGCTCATCGTGGTCGACGACTCCATCGTGCGCGGCAACACCCAGCGCGCCTTGATCCGCATGCTGCGGGAGGCGGGCGCTTTGGAGATCCATGTGCGGATCGCCTCGCCGCCGGTCAAGTGGCCGTGCTTCTACGGCATCGACTTCGCCTCGCGGGCGGAGCTGATCGCCAACAGCACGGGACCCGATGGGGCCGAAGGCAATATCGACGAGATGGTCGAGAACGTCCGCCGCTCCATCGGCGCGGACAGCCTCGGCTACATCTCCCTGGAGGGCATGGTCGCCGCCACCGAGCAGCCGCGTTCGCGCCTGTGCTGCGCGTGCTTCGACGGTGACTACCCGATCGCGCTGCCGACCGAGGCGGCCATCGGCAAGAACGTCCTGGAGGGCATGCTCACCGGGACTTCGGAGTCGGTGCTGCTCGCCGACAACGCGAACGCGAGCGCGCTCAGCCGTCCGTAATCCGTAACATCTTCGGCAGTCCGGCCCGTCCGCGTTCTCCGCGGGCGGGCCGGACTGTTGTGCGGGCGTCCAGGATTCGCCCACGTCAGGCCCGATTTGTCGGCATGTTTGCGCCGAATCGCTTGTCCCAGTTGTGACAACGGCCTGCTCGCGCACCCGTAGAAAATCTGATCTGTTTGTTCGTAAAGGCAACATGCCGGTTATAACCGGCCGATACTGTGCCCAGCCAAAGGAAGTCCACCGCGGCGCGGCGGGACCGAAACCCGGCCCTGTGCGCTGCGTGTCGAAAGTGGTGCAGTATGCGCGCTAGAAGTGTTGCGGCAGTTGGTCTCGCGAGCCTCGTGGTAGCCGCGGTCGCGGGATGCGGATCCGGGCGGACGAACGATGACAGCGGCGGTGCGGGCCTGGTGATCGGGACGACGGACAAGATCTTCGCCCTCGATCCCGCCGCGGCCTATGACAACGGTTCGCTCATGGTGGAGACGCAGGTCTATCAGTTCCTGCTGAATTTCGCTCCGGGCGAGTCGGTTCCGAAGCCCGACGCCGCCGAGAAATGCGAGTTCACCAGCCCGACGGTCTACACCTGCAAGCTCAAGCCCGGCCTGAAATTCGCCAATGGGCATGCGCTGACCAGCAAGAGCGTGAAGTTCTCCTTCGATCGCATGCTCGGGATCAACGATCCGAACGGGCCCGCCTCGCTGATCGGCAACCTCGACAAGACCGAGGCCAAGGACGATCTCACCGTCGAATTCACGCTCAAGGTCGCCAATGATCAGACCTTCCCGGCCATCCTGCCCACCCAGGCCGGGGCGATCGTCGACGAGCAGGTGTTCCCCAAGGACAAACTGCTCGAGGATCAGGACGTGGTGAACGCCAAGCCCTTCTCGGGCCCGTACACCATCAGCAGCTACGACAAGAACAAACTCGTTGCCTACCAGGCGAATCCGGATTACAACGGGCTGTTCGGCAAGCCGAAGACCGACAAGGTCTCGATGAAGTACTACGCCGCCTCGGAGAACCTGAAGCTCGACGTGCAGCGCGGTGACATCGACGTCGCGTACAACACCCTCACGCCCACCGACATCGACTCGCTGCGCAACAGCGACAAGGTGAACGTGCTGTCCGGACCCGGCGGCCAGCTGCGCTACATCGTGTTCAACTTCAACACCATGCCGGGCAACACTCCGGCGCAGAAGCTCGCCATCCGCAAGGCCATCGCCTCCACCGTCGACCGGGACGCGCTCGCCGCCGACGTGTACAAGGGCACCTGGGCTCCCGCGTATTCCTCGGTGCCGCAGGGCGTGGTGGGCGCGACCGAGCCGTTCAAGGAGATCTACGGGGCCAAGCCCAACAAGGATCAGGCGGCCAAGTTCCTGGCCGACGCCGGGGTGACCACCCCGCTGGCGCTGAACATCCAGTACAACTCCGATCACTACGGGCCCTCCAGCTCGGAGGAGTACGCGACCATCAAGTCGCAGCTGGAGGCCAGCGGCCTGTTCAAGGTGAATCTGCAATCCACCGAATGGGTTTCGTACCAGAAGGAACGCGCCCGCGACGCCTACCCGATCTTCCAGTTCGGCTGGTTCCCGGACTACCCGGACGCCGACGACTATCTGACGCCGTTCTTCGCGCCGAACAACATGCTGCAGTCGCACTTCGAGGATCCGCGCATCACCGCCGAACTGCTGGCCGAGGTGACCGAGCCGGACAATGCCAAGCGGCTCACCGCGCTGGCCACCGTACAGCGTTCGCTCGCAGCCGATTTCCTGCCGATCGTGCCGCTGCTGTCCGGTAAGTCCATCGCGGTCGCGGCCAAGAACGTGCACGGGGTCGAGAACACCCTCGATCCGTCGTTCAAGTTCCGGTTCGGTGTGATCAGCAAGTGATCTCCGGCCGCCTGCTGCGGTACCTCGGGGTACGGCTGCTGCTGATCGTGCCCACCACCTGGATCCTGGTGACCGTCGTGTTCTTCCTGATGCGGGTGGTGGGCGATCCGATCACGGCGGCGCTCGGGGGCCGCCTGCCGGCCGACCAGCTCGCCGCGCGCAAGCACGCGGCGGGCCTGGATCGGCCCATCCTCACCCAGTACTGGGAGTACATCTCCCATCTCGCCCAGGGCGATCTCGGGCGCTCCCAGGACAATCGGGCCGTCAGCGATGTCATCACCGAATACGGCGCGGCCACACTGGAATTGGTGTTCTGGTCGCTGCTGGTGGCGTTCATCGTCGGCATCCCGCTGGGCCGCTACGCCGCCACCCACCGGGACCGGGCCAGCGACGTGGGCCTGCGGCTGTTCGCCATCCTCGCCTACGCCGCACCGGTGTTCTTCGTCGGCTTGCTGCTGAAACTGGTGTTCTCGGTGAAGCTGGGCTGGCTGCCGGTGTCGGGGCGCGCCTCGACCACGGTGGAACTGGACCTGCACAATGTGTCGCCGCGCACCAATATCCTGCTGGTCGACGCCATCCTGTACGGCGATACCGACCATCTGATCGACGTGCTGAAACACGCTGTGCTGCCGGGGATCGCGCTCGGCCTGCTCACCGCGGGCATCTTCCTGCGGCTGGTCCGGATCAACCTGATCCAGACCCTGCGCGCCGACTACGTCGACGCCGCCCGGGCGCGCGGGTTGTCCGAACGCGTGGTCACCGGGCGGCACGCCTTCCGCAATGCCCTGATCCCCATCGTGACCGTCATGGGCATGTACATCGCCATGATGCTCGGCGGCGCCGTCCTCACCGAGCGCACCTTCGAATGGAAGGGCCTGGGCTACCAGCTCACCGAATACCTGGCACTGCGCGATTTCGTCGCCGTACAGGGCATCGTGGCGTTCCTCGCCGTGGTGGTGGCGGTGATGAGCTTCCTGGTGGACGTGATCGTGGCCTTCGTCGACCCGAGGGTGAGGTTCTGATGACAGCACCGGAAGTGGTGACCGAACCCTCGGTCGCCCCGATCGCGCTCCGCGGCAAACGGGGCATCCCCGGGCTGCGGCTGTTCGGCATGACGCACGGATTGCAGCGCGCCACCCTGATATTCGGGCTCGCGCTGATCGCGGCGTTCCTGATCACCGCGGTCTTCGCGCCGCTCATCGCGCCCTACGATTTCGCCCAGACCGCCTCGGACGGAGTGAAATTCGGGACCGATCAGGCGCCGTCCGCACAGCACTGGTTCGGCACCTCGATTCGCGGCGAGGACGTGTTCTCGCGGGTCGTGTACGGGGCGCGCACCGCGCTGTCGGTCATCGCGGTCTCGCTGCTGCTGTCGCTGTTGGTCGGCGTGCCACTGGGTTTGGTGTCCGGCTACCTCGGCGGCTGGGTGGACCGGGTGCTGGTGCTGGTCATGGACGCCATGTACGCCTTCCCGTCGCTGCTGCTGGCCATCGTGGTGTCCATCGGCGTGGCGGGCGGGCAGTCCAGCCGGATCGGCGGGGTGCTGGCCACGGCCATCGCCATCACCGTGATCTTCGTGCCGCAGTACTTCCGGGTGGTGCGCAATGCCACCGCGGTGGTCAAACACGAGCCGTATGTGGACGCGGCGCGGGTCAGCGGGGCGTCCACGGTGCGAATCCTGTTCCGGCACATCCTCGCCAACGTCACCCAGTCGTTGCCGGTGATCATCACGCTGAACGGGGCGGAGGCCATCCTGACGCTGGCGGGGCTGGGGTTCCTGGGCTTCGGCATCGAACCCACGCAGGCGGCCGAGTGGGGTTTCGATCTCAACAAGTCCATGCCCGGCGTCGCCAACGGCACCTGGTGGCCCGGGATCTTCCCGGGCGCGGCCATCGTGATCGTGGTGCTGGGCATGACGCTGGTGGGCGAGAGCCTCAACGAGGTGTTCAATCCACTGCTGCGCACCCGCCGGGCGGTGCGCGGCGACGCGACCGCGGCGACGGAGGCCGACGATGACTGACCTCACCAAGACCGAACCGGCGGCCGGGGAGCGGCGGGCCGCGCTCTCGGTGGAATCGCTCTCGGTCACCTTCGCCACCGACGCCGGACCGGTGCACGCGGTGAGCGAGGTTTCCTACCAGGTGTTTCCGGGCGAGGTGCTGGCCGTGGTCGGCGAATCCGGGTCCGGGAAATCAGTGAGCTCACGTACCGCCATGGGGTTGCTGCCGGGCACCGCACGGGTACGTGGCACGGTGCGGCTGGGCACCGACGAGATCACCGCCATGAGCGAACGCCAACTCACCGCCCTACGAGGGGGTGCGGTGTCGATGGTGTTCCAGGAACCTGGCAGTGCGCTCGACCCGCTGTTCACCGTCGGGTATCAGATCGCCGAAGCGCTGCGCGCGCACCGGGATCTGAGCCGGAAGGCGGCCCGGGCGCGCGCGGTGGAACTGCTGCGCACGGTCGGGCTGCCCGAACCCGAACGGCGGGTGGACTATTACCCGCACCAGCTGTCCGGCGGGCAGAAGCAGCGCGTGGTGATCGCCATCGCCATCGCCTGTGAGCCGAAGGTGATCATCGCCGACGAGCCGACCACCGCGCTGGACGTCACCGTGCAGGCCGAGATCCTGGAGCTGCTGCGGGATCTGCGCGATCGGATCGGCAGTGCCATCGTGCTGATCACGCACAATATGGGCGTGGTGGCCGATCTGGCCGATCGCGTGGTGGTGATGCGCTCGGGGCGGGTGGTCGAGGAAGCACCGGTGGATCGGCTGTTCGCCGAGCCCGCGCACGAGTACACCCGGGCGCTGCTGGCCGCGGTGCCGCATCTGGGCTCCGAGGACCGCGCGGCGGTGGAAACCGCCGCGCCCCTGGGCAAATCGGACACACCGCCCGAAACCGTGCTGGAGGTACGGGATCTGGTGGTCGAGTTCTCCGGTGGGCTCGGGCGTCCGCCGTTCCGGGCCGTTCAGGATGTCAGCTTCACCATCGCCCGTGGCGAAACGCTGGGCCTGGTGGGCGAATCCGGCTCGGGCAAATCCACCATCGGGCGCTGCGTGGCGGTATTGCAGCGGGCCACTTCGGGATCGGTGTCGGTGCTCGGCACCGAACTCACCGCCCTGTCGGAACGGCGGCTCCGCCCGTTCCGGCAGCGTCTCGGCTTCGTCTTCCAGGACCCCGCCACCTCGCTCAACCCCCGCCTCACCGTGGGCGACTGCATCGCCGAACCCCTTGTCGTGCACCGCACCACCGACCGCGCGGGCCGCCGCGACCGCGTCCGCCATCTTCTCGACGACGTGCAGCTCCCCGCCGGCACCGAAGGCCGCTACCCCCACGAACTCTCGGGCGGCCAACGCCAGCGCGTGAGCCTCGCCCGCGCCCTGGTCCTGAACCCCGACCTGCTCATCGCCGACGAACCCACCAGCGCCCTCGACGTCTCGGTCCAAGCCAAGGTCCTCGAACTCTTCGCCCAACTCCAAGCCGAATGCGGCTGGGCCTGCCTCTTCATCAGCCACGACCTGGCCGTCGTGGACCAACTCGCCGACCGCATCGCCGTCCTCTGCAACGGCTCCGTCGTAGAACAAGGCACCCGGGACGACATCCTCCGCCACCCCACCCAGGACTACACCCGCCGCCTCGTAGCCGCGGTCCCCGTCCCCGACCCCGCCGAACAACGCCGCCGCCGAACCCGATCCGGAGACATGTTCGCCACCGACCAATCAGGAGCCCCCTGGTGCGAAGTCCCCCACGACATCACCTGAAGCCCCGTGACGTCGCGAGGCGGAGCCCTCGAGAACTCGTAGTCGGGGGTTCGGGGGCGAAGCCCCTGAGAGCCACGAGAGTTGTCCCCTCTCTCTACCCGAGGGGGTTCGGGGGCGAAGCCCCTGAGAGCTACGAGAGTTGGTAATACACCATTCCGGGTGCAAAGGCGTTATTGGACTCCGGTACCGTGAGCAGGCATCTATCCACCCCGATTCGGCTTGGAGCTCTCCCCGACAATGACTGAACAGACACCCAGCAGCGCCGGTGCCTCGTACGCGGCGGCCGGAGTGGATATCGAAGCCGGCGACCGCGCAGTAGAACTGTTCGCGCCGCTGGCCAAGAAGGCCAGCCGGCCCGAGGTGCAGGGTGGCCTCGGCGGATTCGCCGGACTGTTCGCACTGAAGGGCGGCTACAAGGAGCCGTTGCTGGCCGCCTCCACCGACGGCGTCGGCACCAAGATCGCCGTCGCGCAGGCCATGGACAAGCACGACACCGTCGGCCTCGACCTGGTCGCCATGGTCGTCGACGACCTCGTGGTGTGCGGCGCCGAACCGCTGTTCCTGCAGGACTACATCGCCGTCGGCAAGGTGGTCCCGGAACGCGTCGCCGAAATCGTGGCCGGCATCGCCGAAGGCTGCGTCCAGGCCGGCTGCGCGCTGCTCGGCGGCGAGACCGCCGAACACCCCGGCCTGATGGGCGCCGACGACTACGACCTGTCCGCCACCGGCGTCGGCGTCGTGGAAGCCGATGCCGTGCTCGGCCCGGATCGCGTCCGCCCCGGCGACGTCGTCATCGGCATGGGCTCCTCGGGCCTGCACTCCAACGGCTACTCGCTGGCCCGCAAGGTGCTGCTGGACATCGACCGCATGTCCCTCGCCGGGCACGTCGAGGAATTCGGCCGCACCCTGGGCGAGGAACTCCTCGAGCCCACCAAGATCTACGCCAAGGACTGCCTGGCCCTGATCGCCGAAACCGATGTGCGCACCTTCTCGCACGTCACCGGTGGCGGCCTGGCGGCCAACCTGGCCCGCGTGCTCCCGGCCGGCCTGGTCGCCGAACTGGACCGCGGCACCTGGAACCCGGCCCCGGTCTTCAAGATGATCGCCCAGCGCGGCCGCGTCGAGCGCATCGAGATGGAGAAGACCTTCAATATGGGCGTCGGCATGGTGGCCGTGGTGGCCCCCGAGGACGCCGACCGCGCCCTGGCCGTCCTCACCGCCCGCCACATCGACTGCTGGACCCTCGGCACCGTCAAGAAGGCCAAGGACGCCGACGCCGAGCGCGCCGTCCTGGTGGGCGACCACCCGCGCTTCTGAGCCCTGCGGCACAACGAAATCGGCCCCGATCACCACGAAAGTGATCGGGGCCGAGTCGTATTCGGATCCCTGAGTCGGCGGCTGCCGGCGCGGCGCCGGCAACGATCGGGAAAACCGTTGCGGCGCGTTCACACCTGGGTGTGGACAGCAGAAAAACCACCAGTGTCCCGTCTCAGGGGCGGGACACCGGTGTTCATCGAAAAGCCCTCGACATTGCCGGAGCCTCGGCGTGTGTCAGCGTGCTAGGGGGGAGGCCGGTTTCGGCCTCCCCCCTAGCACGCCGATTAATCCGAGTCAGCGACGCCAGTCGTCGTAGTCGCCTTCGTCCCAGCTCGACGACGATTCCTTCGTGTCGTGCTCGTCGGAGATGACACCGCCACTCCGCTGCGAGTCTGCGGGACTTCCCGACAGCTCACGCTGAAGGCTCGTGAAGTCGGTCGACGGCGAGCTGTACTTGAGCTCGCGTGCGACCTTGGTCTGCTTTGCCTTAGCCCGGCCGCGGCCCATGGCTGACCCCCTCGCGTCACTGCGGGGCGGCCTGGGGATTGTTGGCGGCCCCGTTCGAATTAATAATCTTCCTGACAGACACTTTAGCGTGTGTCAGGCGGTCGCGCTTCCAGGAGTGGGGGAGAAACCGTGGAAGTGCCGCGAGCAGCCCGCCGCGACCGGAAGATCGCGGCGTCGACCGGGGGTTACAGCACCCCCGGAATGGCCCGGATGATGCCCACGCGGGCATCGCCGCCGAGCACCGCCGGAGCCGCCAGTTCGGCGTGCTCATCAGTCCATTCGATGCCCATGCGCTGCAGGATGGCCGAGGTCAGCGGTAGTCGCGCGCGATCCGCGCCATCGTCGATCTTGTACGCGAAGGCCGAGCCGTCCGGGAGCGCGCCGGCGTGCACGCCGTCCGCGCCGATCTTGCACACCAGTCCGGGGGTCGCCGACATGACGCGCAGATCCGGGCCGTCCGTGCCGGAAATCACTCGCGGATGGGCGCGAATCGCATCCGCGATCCGGCGTTCCGGGCTACCTTCCGGCGCGGTCGCCAGGGTGGCGTAGGCACGCGCGAGGTTCACCAGCGACACCGGGACGATGGGCAGGCCGCAGCCGTCGATGCCCAGATCGGTCTCCGGTTCGCCGGTCACGTCGGCGATGGTCGCCAGCACCGCCTGCTGCAGCGGGTGCCCAATATCGAGGTAACCGCGGGTCGGCCAGTCATTGATCTTGCAGGTGGCGAGCATGGCCGCGTGCTTGCCGGAGCAGTTCATGAAGATCCGGCGGGCGGCCTTGGCCCGGGTGCTCCCGGCCAGCGCCTGGGCCCGGGCCTGCTCCTCGAAGGGCAGGTCGGGCGGGCATTCCAGATCGTCCTCGGTGAATCCGAAGCGATCCAGCAGCCGCTGCACCAGCTCCACATGGTCGGCCTCGCCGAAGTGTGAGGCCGTGGCGATGGCCAGCTCGGCCTGGTCCAGCGGTTCGAAACCATTGCGCAGCAAGGTCAGCGCCTGCAGCGGCTTGTTGGTGGACCGCGGGAAGATCGGGCCGTGCACGGCGCCGAGTTCGAACCGCGGATCGCCGTCGGGGCCCAGGATCACCAGCGAACCGCGATGCACGCATTCGCGGAAACCCGACCGGACCACCTCGACCAGGTCCACGCTCATGAAATCGCTCCTGCCTGGTCCGCCGCCTTGGCGGCATTGAGGTGACGGCGGCGGTGCCGCTCGATCTGCATGCGGACGTCATCGGAGATGGTGGGCTCCGCCTCCAGCAGCAGATCCAGCTTGGCCAGATCCGTACCGGTGAACAGGTCCCGCACGGTGATGCCGTGCGCGGGGACGCGCACCACGCGCACCTCGTCGCCCGCACCGATCGTGCCCTCGGTCAGGACGCGCAGATACGCGCCCGTATTCGCCTGCAGCGTGAAGCGTTTCACCCACTGCTGCTCACCGGTCCACTGCTGGAAGGTCGCGCACGGGACGCGCGGCGCGGACACCTCCAGCAGCGTTTCGCCGACGGCCCAGTGCGCGCCGAGCACGGCATCACTGACGGGCAGACCCCGCACCCGCAGGTTCTCGCCGAACCAGCCCGCGGGCAGTTCCCGGCCGAGTTCGGCGGCCCAGTTCCGCGCGTCTTCCTCGGCATAGGCGTAGACGGCCTGGTGCACGCCGCCGTGATGCTTGGTATCGCACACATGGTCGCCGTCCAGGCCGAGCGCGCGCACCGGAACCCGGTGCGGCACCGGGCGTTTGTCGATGGCGGTGCGCCCGACGCGGGTGTTCACCTCGATCTCGGCGTGCACCACGCAGACGGCCGAGATCAGGCCGGTGGCGCTCACCGGCCGCGCAGCTTCTCGACGGCGAGCCGGCCGGCCTGCGGTTCGTCATGCGCGGGCACCGAATCCGCGTCGATCGAGGCGGCGCACGGGCCGGCCTCCAGCGCGGTGTCGGCGGGGATATTGCGTTTGATCAAAGCCAGTGCGACGGGACCGAATTCGAAGTGGTCGACCACGGTTCCCAGCACGCCCACCGCGCGCCCGCCGGCGGTGACGGCATCGCCGGGGACCGGGCGGCCGTCGGCGGAACCGTCCAGGTGCAGCAGCACCAGGTGCCGGGGCGGCTTGCCCAGATTGTGCACCCGGGCCACCGTCTCCTGGCCGCGATAGCAGCCCTTGTTCAGGTGCACCGCACCGTGTTCGGCGGGGCCGCCGATCCAGTTCACCTCGTGCGGGATGGTGCGGTCGTCGGTATCGAGGCCGATGCGCGGGCGCAGCGCGAGCACCCGCAGCGCCTCGAACGTCCACATGCCCGCGGCCGCCGCGCCCGCGTCACGCAGCCTGGTCCACCAGGCCGCCAGTTCGGCGCGGGGGACGATGAGATCGAAGGAATCGGCGGTGGGCCAGGGCATCCGGCGGATGAAACCGCCGCCGGGCAGGGCCACCGCGCGCAAGGTATCGGGCAGCGCCGCGATGCCGAGGGTTTCGGTGAGTGTGTTGGCCTCCGGGCCGAGCAGGCTCAGCACGGCGTAATCCGGCGCGGCTTCCGGCTTGGCGTCGGCCCAGAACACCATCTTCTGCAGGAAGCCCAGCAGCTCCGCGCCGCGTTCGGCCTCGGTGTCGATGAACAGGGTGCCGTCCAGATCGGTCAGCACGAAGTGGTGCTGCACGCGGCCGTTGAGATCGAGATCCAGATTCTCCGCCGACTCGCCGTCGCCGAGATTCGCGACATGCTGACTGGAGATGGTGTGCAGCCAGCTCAGCCGTTCCTTGCCGGTGATCGTCAGCACGAATCGGTGGGAGCGATCAACCACCGCCACCCGCGCTACCGCCGCGCGTTGTTCGCCGAAGGGATCGCCGTAATGCCACGCCACCGCGGCATCCGGTGACTCCGGCGGCCCCGCGACAGCCCCTGGAACCTGCAGAATCGGACTGGGTGTAACCGAGGAGGACACCCTCCTACCCTATCCGCCTCTCCGGGACTTTCGGCGCACGGCCTGGGAGCCATTGCCCGCTATGCGGGCGTGCCGGCGGCTGAGAGCGACGACGATCACAGACATCGCCTCCCGCCGGGGTCAGGTGGATTGACGGGTTCGCCGGTGCGGTAATCGCTCGGCGACGGGCTGGTTCCCCTAGGCTCGGTCGCATGGTGGAACGGGTTCTGGTGACACTCGACGGCGCGATCCGGGATCCGGACGCGCCGTTGTTGTATGCGGACGATATCGGCGCGCTACGGGGCGACGGGGTATTCGAGACGGTGCTGGTGCGGGAGGGAACAGCGTGTTCGCTCGAACTACATCTGGCGCGACTACGGCGTTCGGCGGAGGCCCTGGATCTGCCGGCGCCGGATCTGGACGCCTGGCGCAAGGCCGCGCAGATCGCCGCGAAGGAGTGGGGGAGCGAGCGCGAGGGCATGCTGCGCATCACACTCACCCGTGGCCGGGAGAGCGAGCAAGTCGTTGGCAAACCATCAGCTAACAAGGGTGGGGAGCTGTCCGGGGCCGAAGCGCCCACTACCGGATACGTTTTGGTGCAGGCGGTCGCCGATCGGGTGAAAACCGCGCGGGCCGAAGGCGTTTCGGTCATCACGCTGTCGCGGGGCATCTCGATCGATCTGGCGCAGGCCGCGCCGTGGCAGCTGCTGGGCGCGAAAACCCTGTCGTACGCGACGAATATGTCCGCGCTGCGGTTCGCGCAGCGGATGGGGGCCGACGATGTCATATTCACCAGCACCGAGCATCGCGTGCTCGAGGGGCCGCGCTCGACCGTGGTGGTGCAGCGTGGAAATCAGCTGATCACGCCGCCCGCCAAGAACGGCGTGCTGCCCGGGACCACGCAGCGGGCGCTGTACACGGTGGCGGAGAAGGCCGGGTGGGAGTGCTCGTACGCGCCGCTGTTCACCGCCGATCTGATCACCGCGGACAGCGTCTGGATGCTGTCCAGCGTGACCCTCGCGGCCCGGGTGAAATCGCTCGACGGATTGCGAATGTCGGCCAATGACAAGGCCGCCGAGATCAGTGCCATGGTGGACAGGGGGATCGCGCTGCCCGGCAGTATTGCCGATTGGTAATGCGGACTCCAGGGTCTGTTTCCTCTCTCGCGTCTGACCTCCGACCTCGGGTTTCGGGACTTCGGTAGCCGAAACGTCACATGCTGGCAAATTTGGCGCACACTGTGGCGCGTCGCATGTTGATCTGAAGTCCAGTGGGCGTAGTGTCGAGTTACTACGTCATGTCGTAGATCGGCAGGGAGGTCGGATGAGCGCCGTAGACGTCGCGCGCTGGCAGTTCGGTATCACCACCGTTTACCACTTCATTTTCGTGCCGCTCACCATCGGCCTCGCCCCGCTCGTCGCGGTGATGCAGACGGCGTGGGTGGTCACCGGAAACGAACGCTGGTACCGGCTCACCAAATTCTTCGGGAAGCTGTTCCTGATCAACTTCGCGCTCGGTGTCGCCACCGGCATCGTGCAGGAATTCCAGTTCGGCATGAACTGGAGCGAATACTCCCGCTTCGTCGGTGACGTCTTCGGCGCGCCCCTGGCCATGGAGGCGCTGGTCGCCTTCTTCCTGGAATCCACCTTCCTCGGACTGTGGATCTTCGGCTGGACGCGACTGCCGAAAAAGGTGCACCTGGCCTGCATCTGGCTGGTCGCCATCGGCGTCAACGCCTCGGCGTACTTCATCATCGCCGCCAACTCGTTCATGCAGCATCCGGTCGGGGCCAGGTACAACCCCGAGCGGGGACGCGCCGAACTCGAAAGCATCTGGGCGGTCATCACCAACAACACCACCCTCGCGGCCTTCCCGCACGTGGTCGCCGGCGCCTTCCTGACCTCCGGCACCTTCGTCGCCGCCGTGGCCGGCTGGTGGATGGTGAAGAAGGTCCGGCAGAGCAAGCTCACCGGCGACGCCTCCCTGCTCGACGAGGCTCGCGACCTGTGGCGGCCCGCCGGCAAGCTCGGCATGTGGGTGATCGCCCTCGCCGCCATCGGGCTCTTCATCACCGGTGACATCCAGGGCAAGCTGATGTTCAAACAGCAGCCCATGAAGATGGCGTCGGCCGAATCGCTGTGCACCACACAGGTGGACCCCGACTTCTCGGTCCTCACCATCGGCACGCACAACAATTGCGACAGCGTCGATCACCTCATCGAAGTGCCGTACGTGCTGCCGTTCCTGGCCGAGGGCAAGTTCAGCGACGTCGAACTCAAGGGCGTCAAGAACCTGCAGGTCGAATACAACGAGAAGTACGGCATCGGCGACTACCGGCCCAACCTGTTCGTCACCTACTGGTCCTTCCGCGCCATGATCGGCTTCATGGCGGGCCCGATCCTGTTGCTGCTGGCCGGATTCTGGGTCACCCGGCGTGGGCGGCTGCCGGATCAGAAGTGGTACTCGTGGTTGTGCGTGCTGGCCATCTTCACGCCGTTCCTGGGCAACAGCGCCGGCTGGGTGTTCACCGAGATGGGCCGCCAGCCGTGGGTGGTCGCGCCCAACCCGACCGGGGACCAGCACATCCGGATGACGGTGCAGCAGGGCGTATCCGGGGTCTCGCCGGGCACCGTGCTCACCTCGCTCATCGTGTTCACCGTGCTCTACGGGCTGCTCGCGGTCGCCTGGTTCTACCTGATGCGGCGCTACGTGATCGTCGGACCCGAACCGGCACAGGACGATTCGGATACCCCGAAGATGACCGGGGACTCCGTCGACAAGCTTTCGTTCGCCTACTAGGAGACGGCGATGACACTGCAAACGTTCTGGTTCCTGCTCATCGCCGTCCTGTTCATCGGCTATTTCGTGCTGGAGGGCTTCGACTTCGGCGTCGGCATGCTGATGGGCATCATCGGGCGCAAGTCCGAGGTGAAGCGGCGCGTCGTGCTCAACACCATCGGACCGGTGTGGGACGGCAACGAGGTGTGGCTGCTCACCGGCGGCGGCGCCATGTTCGCGGCGTTCCCGGAGTGGTACGCCAGCCTGTTCTCCGGGTTCTATCTGGCGCTGTTGCTGATCCTGGTGGCCTTGATCGTGCGAGCGTGCGCCATCGAATGGCGCGGGAAGATCAATGACGATCGCTGGCGGCTCGGCTGCGATATCGCCATCGGCATCGGATCCTGGGTGCCCGCGCTGGCCTGGGGCCTCGCCTTCGCGAACATCGTGCACGGCGTCAAGCTCAACGAGCGCAAGCAGGTCGAGGGCAACCTGTTCGATCTGCTCAACCCGTACGCGCTGCTCGGCGGGCTCACCACGCTGCTGCTGTTCCTGCTGCACGGTGCGGTGTTCGTGGCGCTCAAGACCGGCAACGAGGTCCGCGACGACGCGCAGGCGATCATCCGGAAGATCTTCGTGCCGACCGCGGTCGTGGTGGCGGTCTTCGGCATCTGGACCCAGCTGGCCTACGGCAAGGGCTGGACCTGGATTCCGTTGATCCTGGCGGTGATCGGGCTCGTGGTGGCCGGATTCGCGGCCACGCAAGGACGGGACGGCTGGGCCTTCACGGGTACCGCCGTCACCATCGCCTCGGCCACGGCACTGCTGTTCGGGTGCCTCTACCCGAACGTGCTGCCCTCGACCATCGACGACGCGTTCAGCCTGACCGTGGACAACGCGTCCTCCACGCACTACACCCTGGTGGTGATGAGCTGGGTGGCGGTGGCCATGGTTCCGGTGGTGCTGGTCTACCAGGCCTGGACCTACTGGGTGTTCCGCAAGCGGCTCACCATGGAGCAGATCCCGCCGTCCATCGGGCTGCCGCTGGAAACCGCGAAGAACTGAACTGGTTTACGCGCGACCCCCGGCGGATTCGCCGGGGGTCGCGTGCCTGAGGGAGGTCGAACATGGGACGGCCGATCGATCCGCGGCTGTGGCGGTACGCGCATTCGGCATGGCGGTATCTCGGACTCAGCGTGGCGCTGTCGCTGGTGACCACGGTGTGCATCGTGGTGGCGGCGCTGGCGCTGGCGAGCGTGCTGGCGGGGGTGATCACCGATCCGTCGCGCCGTGACATCGGCTCCTGGACAACCGAACTCGCAGTGCTGGCGGCCGCCGTCCTGGTCCGGGTCGTCGCCACCTGGTGGCAGTCCCGCCTCGCCCACCGCGCGGGCGCGCAGGTCGTCACCGAACTGGAGACGGCCGTGGTGGCCGCGGGCGCGCAACTCCCCCCGCGCGAATTGGAGCGCCGCCGAACGGAATTAGCGGTGGTCGCCGGAACCGGCCTGAACGGCCTGCGCGGCTATCTGACCGGATACCTTCCCGCCCTGCTGCTTTCGGTCCTGGTGCCGCCGATCGTGCTCGTCGTCATCGCCCTGCACGACTGGATCTCCGGCGCGATCATCCTCGTCACCCTCCCGCTCATCCCCATCTTCATGATCCTCATCGGCCTGCTCACCCAAGGTCGCGCCAAGGACACCCTGACCGCCACCACCCGCCTGTCCGACCAGCTTCTCGATCTCTTCACCGGCATGCCGACCCTGCGCGCTCTCGGCCGTGAAACCGGACGCGCGAAAGCCGCCGCCCCCGAGGCCGATTCGACCGCGCCCGCCGGCATGGCAGGCCGAGTCCGAGCCCTCGGCGACGACCTGCACCGCCGCACCATGTCCGCCCTGCGCATGGCCTTCCTGTCCTCGATGGTCCTGGAAATGCTCGCCACCCTCTGCGTCGCCCTGGTCGCCGTCTCCATCGGCATGCGCCTGGTCTTCGGCAATATGGGCCTCTACGCCGGCCTGCTCGCCCTCATCCTGGCCCCCGAGGTCTACCTCCCGCTCCGCGCCGTCGGCGAACGCTTCCATGCCGCCCAGGACGGAATGGCCGCCGCCGAAAAGGCTTTCGCGGTCTTGGACCCGGCGCACGCCGACCGCTCGGCTACCGATGATCCCGCCCTGAATGCGGGGGCAGGAGCACGCGACGCAGCGACGGCCAGCCGCGCCCCGGCGGTCGCCACCACCGGGGCCGGTGAGTTCTCCACAGCGCCGGCCGTCCTCGCCGCAGGCGCCGCCGTGCGGATCGGTCGTGGCCGAGCCCTGCGGAATTTCGACGGCCGCATCGAGCTTCGAGGTCTGACGGTCGCCACTCGGGACGGTGCGGCTCCATCGAATCTGTCCGCGATGCTGCGCCCCGCTGCGGTGACCGTGCTCACCGGCCCGAACGGCTGCGGCAAATCCACTGCCCTGCAAGCCATCCTGGGCCTGCTGACCCCCGACAGCGGCGCGGTCACCGTCGACGGCATCCCGGTCACCGCGCTGGACCTCGACGACTGGTGGTCCCACGTAGCCTGGCTCCCGCAACGCCCCGTCCTGGTTCCCGGCACGCTGCGCGCCAACCTCGAACTCCTCGGCGCTCCCGCCGGTCCCGCCGAAGTCGACGCCGCCTGCATCGCAACGGGATTCGACGAGGTGCTCACCGAACTCCCCGACGGCTGGAACACCACCGTCGGTGCTGGCGGCACCGGCCTGTCCCTCGGCCAACGCCAACGCCTGGCCCTCACCCGCACCCTCGCGGCACCCCGCCGGATCCTCCTGCTCGACGAACCCACCGCCCACCTCGACGATGCCTGCGAGGCAACGGTCCTCGCCGCCTTGGTCGCCCGCGCCCGGGCCGGGGCCACCGTCGTCCTGGTCGGCCACCGCCCCTCGGTGCTGGCTGTCGCCGACCACATTGTCGAAGTCCATGCCGCCACCGCAGCCGAACCCGAGGACGAACTCGACCCGGTGATCACGCTCGAATTGGCGACGACCCGGACAGGTGCACCATGATCGCCGAACCGCACGGCGCCATTGGCTGCAGGCGGGAACGCGATCCGGTGCATACGGGCGAGAAGCCGAGGCCCGGCGAGATGAGCCGGGACGGACGACTTCGGTTTCGGACTCAGCCCGGGTGTGACGGCGGGACACCACTTCGCTCGGCCTGCAACTGGCGTGCCGGACTGCGGATTCGGTGCCGGTTCGGCTCGGATTGCCGTCGCGGGCAAGTCGGCAGCTGGTGCCTGGGGCAGAGTTACGTGGCCTGGTTCGGGTGTGCAGGCGGAGTACGACGCGACGGAGGTGCGCGATGAGGGGCTGGTTGGCGGATTTCGGGCGGATTCGGCTGCTGCTGGAGTTGTCCCGGGCGCGGATGGCCATCTCGATCGGGTGGGGGGTGCTGGCGCTCGGGAGTGGGCTGGGGCTGGCGGCGCTGGCGGCGTGGTTGATCGCGCGGGCGTGGCAGATGCCGCCGGTGCTGGATCTGACCATCGCGGTGGTGACGGTTCGGGCGCTGGGGATTTCGCGGGGGTTGTGCCGGTATCTGGAGCGGCTGGCCACGCATGATGTGGCTCTGCGTGCGATGAACACCGCACGGACGACCACCTACCGCACGCTGGCCGGGGCCGATATCTGGCGGCCGCGCCGGACCGGTGTGGAGGACGCGGCCACACGGGGCAATACGAGCGAACTGCGGCGCGGGGAGCTGCTGGGCAGGGTCATGGCGGATATCGACGATCTCGGGGCGGTGGTGGTGCGGGCGTTCGTGCCGATCGCGGTCGCGATCGTGCTGGCGGTGTTCGCGATCGGACTGCTCGTGCCCGTCTCGATTCCGGCGGCGCTGATTCTCGCGGCGGCGCTGGGCGTGGCCGGGATTGCCGCGCCGTGGCTTTCGGCGCGCGCGGCCCGGGAAGCCGAGGAGGCGGTGCGGACGGACCGGACCGAGTTCCAGGCGGGCGCGCTCACCGTGCTCGACCACGCGCCCGAGTTGCGGGTGGCGGGGCGATTGAATGCCGCGCTGGCCGAGGCGAATTCGGCGGGGCGGCGGGCGGTGTCGGCGGAGGATCAGGCGGCATCGCGGAGTGCTTGGGCGGCGGCCGCCACGCCGTTGTCGATCGGGGTGAGCGTGCTGGGCGCGCTGCTCATCGGAATCGTGTTGTACGGCAGCGGGCCCGGGGTGCCGACGGCCGGGTTCCAGACCATCGCGCCGGGTGGGATCACGCCCATGGCGCTCACGGTCCTGGTGCTGGTGCCGTTGTCGGCGTTCGAGGCGGTGGCGGTGCTGCCCGCCGCCGCGCAGGCGCTGACCAACGGCCGGGCCGCGCTGCGGCGGCTGGAACGACTCGAACGGGCCGAATCCGAGCCGGTGACAAGGGAATTCCCCGGGCTGCCGGACGGACGGCGGATCGCGGTGGTCGGTCCCAGCGGCGCGGGCAAGACCACCTTGCTCATGGCCTGGGCGGGGCTGTTCGACACCCCGCGCCCCGGCGTCACCTTCTTCGCCGAGGACGCGCACCTGTTCGGCACCACCGTGCTGGAGAATCTGCGGGTGGCACGCGGCGATATCACCGCCGCCGAAGCCGAGAACGCGCTGCGTATGGTCGGCGCGGGGGAGTGGCTGGATGCGCTGCCGAATGGCGTGGACACCGACCTGGTCGGCGGCGCCGCCGCGGTATCGGGCGGCCAGCGCCGCCGCATCCTGCTGGCCCGCGCGCTGCTGGCCCCGGCCCGGGTGCTGTTGCTGGACGAGCCGACCGAGCACCTCGAAGCCGAAGCCGGCGCGGACCTGCTGCGGCGGCTGCTGGACGACACCAGCGGCCTGGTGGAACGCGATCGGACGGTAGTGGTGGTCACCCATCAACTGCCTGCGGATCACCGCGCGGACACCGTGGTGCGCGTGGCCGGAAACGGTGACATCTCGATCGACCGCCTTATTCCCGCAAACTAGCTCTGAGCTGGGATTTCGCGATCCGAGAAAATACGTTGCCGCCGCTGTCCGCTTTGACTACTTTCATCAGTACACAAGAGAGGAGGTGGTCAAAGAAATGGTTATTTCTAGGACGCGTGAGGTGGCTGTCCGCTAGGTGCCCACCGCTGCACTGGGTTTTCTCTTAGAGCGACCCGTTCGCGCGAACGCCTCGCGAATCCCAGGCAGTCACCCGGCCCCCGAGTCTCCGGTCTTGTCCGACCGGAATCGCGTGAGTTGCATCCGCGATAACGACTCGGGGGTCGTTCCCGTTTCCGGGCATAAAAATCGGCCGCACCGGGAACCGGTGCGGCCGAATCTCGAAGTATCTCAGCCGATGTAGCGCTGCAGGCGAGCCGACAGCCGGGGTTCCAGAGCTCCGTCGGCGGCGATGCGCTCCTCGACATAGCCCAGGTCGCCGCCCTCGACGATGCCGTAGAGCCGCTTGGCGCCGCCGACCACCACGCCGGACTGGCTGCGGATGACGACGTCGGTGGCGAGCTCCCAGGACGACTGGGTCAGGGCCTGGCCGTAGAAGAGCTCCACGATGCCGGAGGAATGCGTGAGCAGTAGCTCGAGCACCTCGTCGTCACCATCGATGCCGACCCGCCAGAAACCGCTCTCGCGCAGATCGGGGCCGGCGTACGCGCCCTCGGAATCGAGCTTCCAGGAACGCGATTCCCACGCCAGATAGTCGCCGCCGTCGTGCGAGACGATGATCTGCTGGCCGAAGCGGTAATCGCCGCTCTCGGGCTCGTTGCCTTCGCCCTCGCCGCGCCAGACGCCCACCAGGGGCAGCAGCGCGAGCATGGAGGAGCTCAGGTCGGGGCCGAGCCGGAGGTTGGCGGTGTCCTCGGGCAGCGGTAGATCGGGGAGCGAGGGAATGTTCAGCACCCCGGTGGACTTGGCGCGCTCGACCGCGTCGGCGACCGCCTTGTCACCGCTCAGGCGTGCGCCGTCCGCACGGTTACCGGCCGTCTCGGTGGACGTGCCGTTGGCCGTTGTGTTGTCGACGTTCTCGCTCGCCGACTCGCTCACGACTCGGTGAACAGCCGGTAGAGGACGTACAGACCGAACCACGCGATCAGTACGGAAACGAGAACCAGCAAGACCTCGAAGAATTGCACCACGGATCGGAGTCTAGTCACCCGTGCCCGGTGACACGAAAACGACCCCGGGAAAATGAATCCCGGGGCCGTTTCGAGTGTTTCGCGCCAATTGCGCGAGCCGCACCGTGTCTTACTTGGCGACGGTGACATCCACATTGTGGATGCCGGCGCCTTCCGGCTTGGCCTCGGCGGAACCGTTGCCGGACGCCGACAGCGCGCGGATGGTCCAGGCGCCGGGGGCGGCGAAGAAGCGGAAGTCACCGGTGCCGGAGGCCACGACCTCGGCGGTGAAGTCGCCGTTGCCGTCGAGCAGGCGCACGAACGCGCCGCCCACGGGCTGGCCGTCAGTGCTCAGGACGCGGCCGGTGATGACCGTTTCCTTCTCGACGTCGACATTGGCGGGCAGGGCCTGGCCCTGGGTAGGTGCTGCGCACATGTGATTAGGCTCCCAACTCGATCGGTGCACCGACGAGGGAGCCGTACTCGGTCCAGCTCCCGTCGTAGTTCTTGACGTTCTTGTGGCCGAGCAGCTCCTGCAGCACGAACCAGGTGTGCGAGGAACGCTCGCCGATACGGCAGTAGGCGATGGTCTCCTTCTCGCCGTCCAGCCCGGCCTCCTTGTAGAGCTCGGCCAGCTCGGCGTCGCTCTTGAAGGTGCCGTCCTCGTTCGCGGCCTTGGACCACGGCACGTTGATGGCGGTCGGGATGTGGCCCGGACGCTGCGACTGCTCCTGCGGCAGGTGGGCCGGGGCCAGGATCTTGCCGGAGAACTCGTCGGGCGAGCGCACGTCGACCAGGTTCTTGGTGCCGATGGCGTTGATGGCCTCGTCACGGAAGGCGCGGATGGACAGATCCTGCTCCGAAGCCTTGTAGGAGGTGGCCGGGCGCACCTTGACGTCCTTGACCAGCGGGCGGCCGTCCAGCTCCCACTTCTTGCGGCCACCGTCGAGCAGCTTCACGTCCTGGTGGCCGTAGAGCTTGAAGTACCAGTACGCGTAGGCCGCGAACCAGTTGTTGTTGCCGCCGTACAGCACCACGGTGTCATCGTTGCCGATGCCGCGGGCCGACAGCAGATCCGAGAACTGCTCCCGGTTCACGAAGTCGCGACGGACCTGGTCCTGCAGGTCCTTCTTCCAGTCGAGACGCACGGCGCCCTCGATGTGCCCCAGATCGTAGGCGCTGGTGTCCTCGTCGACCTCGACGAGCACGACGCCCGGGGTGTTCAGGTTCTCTTCGACCCAGTCAGCGGAGACCAGGGCATCGGAGCGAGCCATGTTGTTCCTTTCAGTGTTTTGCCGGAAGCAGGTTGGTTGAGAGGCGGAAAAGGGTCAGTTGGTCGCGGCGGCGCCGGACCGCAGGCGCGCGACGAGGGGATAGATCTTGCAGCCCAGGCAGATTCCGAAGGCGGCGTTCAGGAAGGCCGCGAACAGCGCGAATCCGGTGAAGATCGCGCCCGCCACGGTGGCCCCGGCCGCGAAGCCGAGCACGCCGAGCACGGCGAAGATCAGGCCGACCAGCTGCGCGAACCGCAGCGGCGCAACGGGTTCCAGCTCGGGGGCGGGACCGATGCGGGGCGCGACGAGCTTCGCGTAGACCGTGCCGTAGGGGCTGCGGCGGGGACCGTTCAACGCGCCCAGCCCGAAAACCACGGCCTGGACGGCCAGCAGCACGGTGGCGGCGGGAACGGAGAAGACGGAGACGATCAGCACGAGCGCCAGCACGGCGGTGGTGATCCAGGCGGCGAAGCGGGGGCCGCGGACATCGACCTGGCCGGAAGGGATTCGGCCCGTTGACGTTTCTAACTCTGGGCTGTTCTGGTTCGACATGAGAGTGCTCCTGCGCTGGAGGTGTATTGGCCAAATTCGCCGGAGGATCTACGCGCGATCACTCGTACGGCGGGGTCAAACCCGGTCGGCGACAGAAGAATTCGAAAGGCCGACCGGCTAGCGGCACAGGCAGCAACAACCACCGAGGCGGCACAGGTCTACTGTGCGGCGTCGGGTGAGCATCAGCTCGCGGTTGGATTGCACGTTGGGAAGTTTACCCAATTTTCGGGGGAAATTGGACCCGGGGTCCGTAATGCTGGTCACTCGGTGGGTCCGGAGACCGTTGCAGACCCCAGTGACGTGCGCAAATCCGTGGCCTTGGGAACTCCGGAGATGCGGAACCGTTCCACTCCTTGGACATCGAGGACGAAGGTGGTGGGCAGCGAGAGCACGTTCAGCTCGCGCGCCAGCGCCGGCTCGGCATCGATGTCGACCTCGAGATCCAGCGGCGGCGCGGGCGCATCGGCGAGCTCGCCGACCACGTTCGCCACCACCCGCCGCACCGCCGCGCACGGACCGCACCACTCCGCGGAGAAATGCAGCACGGTCGGCCGGCCCGGAATCACGCCCGCCGCGGCCAGCAGTTCGGCCCGATTCGATTCCCGGGCCGCGCTCGCCACCGGCGCGGAATCGCGCACCCGGCCTTCGTTGCGGCGGACCAGGACTCCGGCCACGACGGCGGCGAGGACGGCGGCGGCGAGAACGACGAGGGTGATCACGGTTGGTTCAACCGATCCAGGTCGATGGTTATGTCCTTGCCCGTCCCCTCGACCACGATCTGCCCGCCGCTGGCCTCCACCTTCATCGGGCGGATGCCGAACGGCAGGTCCTTGGTGTCGATGGTGCGGGTGAAGCGCGCCAGCACGCCGGCCTTGTCCTCCTCGGAGATGCGCACCGGCTTCTCGGCGTCGGGGCCGAGAGCGGCGGGACTGGCCTCGTTGCCGTAATAGATATCGGTGGCGGTGATGCGGACCTGATCGCCGTCGAGGCGCAGATCGGCCAGCACGCTCACCACCCGGCCCTTGTCTTTGGTGCCGGTCGGGACGACGGTCTCGGCGGGGGAACCGATCGGCAGCGTGCCGGTCAGGATGATCGCGCCCTGGGTGGTCGCGCCGGTGCCGCCGGAACCGCCGGAGCCGTCGGACTTGTCGGCGGGCGGCCCGAAGACCTGCAGATCCGGAATCTTGAACAGCCGGCCCAGCTCGGTGGGCTCGATCCGCATGCGGGCCTCGGCCTTGTCGACCGGCACCTTGCGCACCCGATCGTCGACCAGGTCCCCGAAAGGCAGATGCACCCCGCGCAGATTGGCCTCGACCATGATCTCGCCCGGGATATCGGGACGCTCGGAGCGGGCGCGGATGTCGATGTTCTTGTAGGCGCCGTCGAACGCCTGCGCCACGAAGGGGAATCCGTGGAAGGTGACCTCCGGGTCGGCGCTGAGGTGCGAACCCTCGCGCAGCAGTCGCGACACCCGATATTCGGAGTAGGCGGCGACCCCGAAGTCGAGCACGACCGCGAGCCCTGCCACACACAGCAGCGCAATGATCACCCGCCGAAAAGACATACGTGCACCCTAGTGGGGACCGATTCGGCCGTCCGATCCCGCCGTCGAGGTGAGGCATATAACGAATCGTTGTGATCTTCGCGGTAACCGGGGTTACTGTCGCCGCCCGGAATGCGAGGCTGTGGGCTCGGACGCGCTAATGTAGCAACCGACTTACCTGTGATAACCAGCATGGGGCCGTGGCGGACAGTGCAGTAGCCACGCACATGCCAGATGGGATGGAGGGCCCCCATGGAGCTGCTCCTGCTGACCTCCGACCCCAATCCAGAGGCGGTACTGCCGTCGCTGTCGTTGCTGCCGCACCACGTGCGACCGGCTCCGACCGAGGTGGCGTCGCTGCTCGAGGCCGGTTCCGCCGATGTGGCACTGGTCGACGCCCGTACGGATCTGGCCGCCGCGCGCGGCCTTTGCCGTTTGCTGGGCAGCACCGGATCGTCGGTGCCGGTGGTGGCCGTGCTCACCGAGGGCGGTCTGGTCGCGGTGAACGCGGACTGGGGCCTGGACGACATCCTGCTGCCGGGCACCGGACCCGCCGAGCTGGACGCGCGGCTGCGCCTGCTGGTCGCCCGCAACGGCGGCGTGGCGAGCCCCGAGAACACCGGCAAGATCACGCTCGGCGAGCTGGTCATCGACGAGGGCACCTACACCGCGCGCCTGCGCGGCCGCCCGCTCGACCTCACCTACAAGGAGTTCGAACTCCTCAAGTACCTCGCGCAGCACGCCGGCCGGGTCTTCACCCGCGCGCAGCTGCTGCAGGAGGTCTGGGGTTACGACTTCTTCGGCGGCACCCGCACCGTGGACGTGCACGTGCGACGGTTGCGCGCCAAGCTCGGCAGCGAATACGAATCGCTCATCGGCACGGTCCGCAATGTCGGCTACAAGGCCGTGCGGCCGGCGCGCACCAGCAAGGGCGACACCGTCACCTTCCCGGAGGCCGAGGGTGCGGACGACGAACTGACTTCGGCGAACGGACCTGTGTAGTGAGTCTTGCGGGGGAGTGGACCGCGACCGTCTCCGATCAGCTGGCCCCGCGGGTGCGCGGCGTGCTGGAGCGGGCCACCGCGGCCGACGGGGTCGCGCCGGTGTCCGAGCAGGCCGTGCTCTCGCTGACCGTGGCGTCCGAGGCGCGGCATTTGGTGGTCGTGCGCGACGATGCCGTGGCGGGGTACGCGAATCTGGTTCCGGCGCACGGGGAACACCCGGCCATGGCCGAGGTGGCGGTGGATCCGGCCTTCCGGCGGCAGGGCATCGGGACCGAGCTGGTGTCGGCCGCGCTGAGTGCGGGCGGACCGGGCGCGCGGGTCTGGGCGCACGGGAATCTGGCCGCCGCACAGGGTTTGGCGGCGCGGCTCGAATTGTCGGTCGCACGCGAGTTGTGGCAAATGCGGCGAGATCTCGCTAATACTGGGCTACCGGAATTGACGGTGCCGGCCGGGCTCGAATTGCGCACGTACGCCGGGCCTTCCGATGATGCCGAAATCCTGCGGGTCAATAACGCGGCCTTCTCCTGGCATCCGGAACAGGGCGGCTGGACCGAGCGCGATATCGACGCGCGCCGCAAGGAATCGTGGTTCGACCCGAAAGGTCTTTTCATCGCGGTCGATCCGGCGGATCCGGGCAAGATCCTCGGATTCCATTGGACCAAGATCCATCACGACGAAAACCCGCCGGTCGGTGAGGTTTACGTGGTCGGGATCGACCCCTCGGCACAGGGCCGCGGGCTCGGCCGGCTGCTGACCCTCGCGGGTCTGCACTATCTGCGCGATCGCGGACTGGATTCGGTACTCCTGTATACCGAGGCCGACAACACCGCCGCCGTGCACACCTACACGCGGCTGGGCTTCGCGCCCTTCCATATCGACGCCGCGTATTCCGCCGCGACCGTTTCGTAGGACGAACAAGGGTTCCAGGGCCAGGCCCCCGGAGCCCCGTATGTCGTGGTGCGGGAATCCGCAACACTGCGGCTAATGTCACACAACATGCGGCGCAATCGGGGTGACGTGTTCATCTCCCGTTCACCTGCCCAGGTCCAACTGTCAACCGTGCGCCCCTACGTTGCTTGTGGGCGGCACACCGCTGCCCGGTGTGCTAGTTCGCAGCGAACGGCCATCCACACAGCGCCCGTCCGACCGTTGAGGGGTCGGGCGTGCAGACCGTGATTCGCGGAGGAATAGTGAATCTCAAGCGCAGCAGCGCCCTGCTCGGTGTGCTGGCCGCGGCCGGTGCCCTGACTCTTTCGGCTTGTGGCTCGGACGACACCGGCGCCTCCGGTGGCACCGCCAAGATCGACGTCGCCTGCGGCGGCAAGAGCCCGCTCAAGGCCAGTGGCTCGTCCGCCCAGAAGAACGCGATGGACCGCTTCGTCGCCGCCTACCAGACCAACTGCAGCGGCCAGAAGCTGGACTACACCGCTTCCGGCTCCGGCGCGGGCGTGAACGAATTCCTCGGCTCGCAGACCGATTTCGCCGGTTCCGACTCGCCGCTGGACGCCAAGAAGGACGAGATCGCCAAGGCCGCCGCCCGCTGTGGCGCGCCCGCGTGGAACCTGCCGACCGTGTTCGGCCCGATCGCCGTCACCTACAACATCCCGGGCGTGACCGACCTGGTCCTGGATGCCAAGACCATGGCGAAGATCTTCTCCGGTGAGATCGCCACCTGGGACGACCAGGCCATCAAGGCGCTGAACGCCAACAAGGCGGACAAGCTGCCGGCCGAGAAGATCGCCGTGATCTTCCGCTCGGACGAGTCGGGCACCACCGACAACTTCCAGAAGTACCTGACCGCCGCCGGCGGCTGGAGCAAGGGCGCGGGCAAGGTCTTCAACGGCGGCGTCGGCGAAGGCCTGAAGGGCAACGACGGCACCTCGGCCGCGATCAAGAACACCAAGTTCGCGATCACCTATAACGAGTGGTCGTTCGCGCAGGCGCAGAACCTGTCCATCGCGCGCATCCTGACCGTCGAGACCTCGCAGGACCCGAAGCCGGTCGAGCTGAACGCCGATTCCGCGGCCAAGGCCATCGCGGGCGTGAAGATCAGCGGTGAGGGCAACGACCTGGTGCTCGACACCTCGTCCTTCTACAAGCCGACCACCGCCGGCGCGTACCCGATCATCCTGCCGACCTACGAGATCGTGTGCTCGAAGTACAGCGATGCCGATACCGCCAAGGCGGTCAAGGCGTTCCTGACCTCGGCCGTGGGCAATGGTCAGACCGGTCTTTCCGAGGCGGGCTACGTGCCGATCCCGGACGCTTTCAAGACCAAGCTGACCACCGCGATCAACGCCATCAGCTGATCGATCGATCGATAAAACCATGACCGTGCACGACGAAATAACACCCGCGGGTCAGTCCGTTTCGACCGGCCCGCGGGGGGACCGTGCCCAGCCGCCGGGGGATACTGCGCTCATGCCGACCGAACCCAGCACCAAGCCGGCCGCCGGACAGAAGCCCGCCAAGTACGGTGCGGAGTTCTTCTTCCGCTCGGCCGCCACCGCCGCGGGCGGCATCATCGTCGCCTCGATCGCCCTGATCGCGCTGTTCCTGCTGGTGCGGGCGGTGCCGTCGGTGCTGGCGAACAAGGCGAACTTCTTCACCAGCACGGAGTTCAACACCTCCGACGCCAACAATCTGCGCTTCGGCATCAAGGACCTGTTCATGGTCACGGTGCTGAGTTCGATGCTGGCGCTGGTGATCGCGGTGCCCATCGGTGTCGGGATCGCGTTGTTCCTGACGCAGTACTCGCCCAAGCGCCTGGCGCGGCCGTTCTCCACCATGGTGGATCTGCTGGCCGCGGTCCCTTCGATCGTGTTCGGTCTGTGGGGCGTGCTGGTGCTGGCTCCGAAACTGGAGCCGCTCCAGAGCTTCCTGAACGACAAGCTCGGCTGGTTCTTCCTGTTCTCCAAAGGGAACCTGACCAGCTACCTGGGCACGATCTTCACCGCGGGCGTGGTGCTCGCGGTGATGATCCTGCCGATCATCACCTCGGTGAGCCGCGAGGTCTTCGGGCTCACCCCGCTCTCGCACATCGAGGCGGCGCAGGCGCTCGGCGCCACCAAGTGGGAGGTCGTGCGGCTCACCGTGCTGCCTTACGGCCGCTCGGGTGTGATCGCCGGTTCCATGCTGGGCCTGGGCCGCGCGCTCGGTGAGACCATCGCGGTTCTCATCGTGCTGCGCACCGCCGCCCAGCCGGGCAACTGGTCGCTGTTCGACGGCGGCTTCACCTTCGCCTCCAAGATCGCTTCGGCCGCTTCGGAATTCAGCTCCAAGCTGCCGACCGGCGCCTACATCGCCGCCGGTTTCGTGTTGTTCGCTTTGACCTTCGTCGTCAACGCACTGGCCCGGCTGGTCGCGGGCGGGAAGGTGAACGGATGACCACCACGCTCGACAAGCCGGTCAAGGCCCCCACCTTCCGGCACGTCTCCACCGCCCGGCGGATCAAGAACAATATCGCCACCGGCGTCGTGTGGGCCTGCTTCTTCATCGCGCTGGTGCCGCTGCTCTGGGTGCTCTACACGGTCATCCAAAAGGGCTTCAGCATGGTCGCCGATATCGACTGGTGGACCAAGTCGCAGAACAACGTGCTGCCCGATCAGTACGCCGGCGGCGTCTACCACGCCATCTACGGCACCATCGTGCAGTCCGCCATCGCGGCGGTGATCGCGGTGCCGCTGGGCATCATGGCCGCGGTGTACCTGGTCGAATACGGTCGCGGCTGGCTGGCCAAGGTCACCACCTTCATGGTCGACATCCTGGCCGGCGTGCCGTCCATTGTGGCCGCGCTGTTCATCTTCGCGCTGTGGATCGCCACCTTCGGCTTCCCGCAGAGCGCCTTCGCGGTATCGCTGGCACTCGTGCTGCTCATGCTGCCGGTGGTGGTGCGTTCCACCGAGGAAATGCTGAAGCTGGTGCCCGACGAACTGCGCGAGGCCTCCTACGCGCTCGGCGTGCCGAAGTGGAAAACCATTGTGCGGATCGTGGTTCCGACCGCGGCCCCCGGCATGATCTCCGGCATCCTGCTGTCCGTCGCCCGCGTCATGGGCGAGACCGCGCCGGTGCTGGTGCTCGTCGGCTACTCCAAGTCGATCAACTTCGACGTCTTCAACAACAACATGGCCTCGCTGCCGCTGTTGATGTACCAGGAGTTGAGCAACCCCCGGGCCGCCGGCCAGGCGCGCGTGTGGGGTGCGGCGCTGACCCTGATCCTGATCATCGCGCTGCTGTACCTCGCCGCTGCCGCGGTCAACAAGCTGCTGACGCGGAACCGATAGAAGGAAAGACAGATGGCCAAGCGGATCGACGTCAAAGACCTGAATATTTTCTACGGCAAGTTCCACGCCGTCTCGGACGTGTCGCTGACCGTATTGCCGCGCAGCGTGACCGCCTACATCGGCCCGTCCGGCTGCGGTAAGTCCACCGTGCTGCGCGCGCTGAACCGCATGCACGAGGTGACCCCGAGCGCCCGCGTCGAAGGCGCGGTGCTGCTCGACGGCGAGGACATCTACGGCGCGAACATCGATCCGGTGGGCGTGCGGCGCACCATCGGCATGGTGTTCCAGCGGCCGAACCCGTTCCCCACCATGTCCATTCGCGACAATGTGGTGGCGGGGCTGAAGCTGCAGGGCGTGCGCAACAAGAAGGAACTCGACGAGGTCGCCGAGCGCTCGCTGCGCGGGGCGAACCTGTGGAACGAGGTCAAGGACCGGCTCGACAAGCCGGGCGGCGGGCTCTCCGGCGGTCAGCAGCAGCGACTGTGCATCGCGCGCGCCATCGCGGTGTCGCCGGACGTGCTGCTCATGGACGAGCCGTGTTCCGCGCTGGACCCGATCTCGACGCTGGCCATCGAGGATCTGATCTCCGAGCTGAAGAAGGAGTTCACGATCGTCATCGTCACGCACAACATGCAGCAGGCCGCGCGTGTGAGTGACCAGACGGCCTTCTTCAACCTGGAGGCCCAGGGCAAGCCGGGTCGTCTGATCGAGATCGACGAGACCGAGAAGATCTTCTCCAACCCGTCGCAGAAGGCCACGGAGGACTACATCTCGGGCCGCTTCGGTTAGGAACCGCTAGTACTCGACGGCCCCCGATCCTGGACGGATCGGGGGCCGTTGCTGTGTATGGGGGGTATGGGGGCCAGGCCCCCATACCCCCCTTTCTTTCCCGGGGCGAAGCCCGGATGTGTGCTGCGTCATAGGTAGCGCGGAGTGTTGTGTGCAACCGTCAGTCACAGTTAGTCTTCCTGCAAGTAAACCAATCGGTTTAGTCAGGAGGTGTGTCGGATGACGGTGTCAATGGCGACCCGGGGTTCCGGGACCGCGGGGCTCTCGCTGAGGGCGAAGATCGCGGCTCTGATCGCGATCTGTCTCGCGGAACTGCTTGTCGTGCTTGATAACACGCTGGTCAACGTGGCTTTGCCCTCGATGGCCGTGCAACTGCAGGCGGATATGGCCGGCCTGCAGTGGATCGTGGACGCGTTCACGCTCGCGTTCTCGGGCCTGCTGCTCGCCATGGGCCATCTCGGCGACCGCTACGGCCGCCGGCTGTTCATGGTCATCGGCCTGGTCGGCGTCGCCGCCATGTCCGCGGCGGGTGCGCTCTCCTCCGGCCTCGGTCAGGTCATCGCGGCCCGTGCGGGCATGGGCGTCTTCGCCGCGGTCGTCTTCCCCGCCACGCTCGCCCTCATCACGAACATCTTCACCGCCAAGCGCGAACGCGCCGCCGCCATCGCGCTCTGGACCGCCATGGCCGGCGTCGCCATCGCGATCGGCCCGACCGTCGGCGGCTGGCTGCTGGAGTACTTCTCCTGGCATTCGGTGTTCTGGATCAACGTCCCGGTCGCGCTGGTCGCCATCGTGGCCGTGTATCTGACCGTGCCGGAGTCCAAGGCCGATCACGTGGATCGCCTGGACCGCGTCGGCATCGTGCTCTCGCTGATCGGCATCACGGCACTGGTGTGGAGCATCATCGAGGCCCCGAAGCACGGCTGGCTGTCCACCCAGAGCCTGCTGGGCTATCTCTTCTCGGCGATCGCGTTGACGGTGTTCGTGCTGTGGGAACTGCGGGTGGCGACGCCGGTGCTGAACATGCGGCTGTTCAAGAACCGCCGTTTCGCGCTGCCGTCACTGGCGATCACCGTCTCGTACTTCTCCGCGTTCGGCTTCCTGTTCCTGATCACCCAGTACTTCCAGGGCGTGAAGGAATTGTCCCCGCTCCAATTCGGCATCCACTCACTGCCTTTCGCGGTGGCCGTGGGTCTCGCCGCGCCCGTCGCGACCCTGCTGGCGCAGCGCGTCGGCACCACCGCCATGGTGGTGTCCGGCCTGCTCATCCTGGCGGTGGCCATGTACATCGCCGGGCAGACGAAGGTCGAAACCGCTTATCTCGGACCGGTTGTGCTGTCGATGATCCTGATGGGATTGGGCTTCGCGGTGGTGCAGGGACCGGCGACCGAATCCATCATGGGCTCCGTGCCTTTGGCGGAAGCGGGCGCGGGTTCGGCCGTCAACGACACCACGCGTGAGGTCGGCGGTGCGCTGGGCGTGGCGCTGCTCGGTTCGATCATGGGCTCCATCTACACCTCGCGGGTGGCCGACAAGATCGCCGGAATTCCGAACCAGATCATGAATCCGCAGCAGAAGGAGCTGGCGAGCAATACGCCGATCAGCGTGCTGGAGATCATCAAGGCCCCGGTGAATCCGATTCTGGCCCCGGCCAAGGCGGATCTGATCCACAGCATGAAGATGGCGGCCCTGGAAGGCGCGCAGGCGGCTTCGTACGTCGCGGTCGGCACCTTGGTCGTCGCGGCGCTGATCGTCGCCGTGGC
This sequence comes from Nocardia yamanashiensis NBRC 100130, assembly GCF_001613325.1. Lineage (GTDB taxonomy): Bacteria > Actinomycetota > Actinomycetes > Mycobacteriales > Mycobacteriaceae > Nocardia > Nocardia yamanashiensis. Next base: position 121,237 of record NZ_BDCD01000031.1, read on the forward strand.
GCTGCCCTGGAAGCCCGAACGCGGTGAGTCCTACCTGATGGGCTGGCGCGAGAAAGAGCCTGCCCCAACCGATTCCACCGAGGACTAGATACGGCTCAGCGCCCGCACCGTGTCGGTGTGCGGGCGCTGATTCGTTCAGAAGCTAGATCGACTCTTTCTCGGAGTCCGGGTCCGGCGGCAGCACGCCGGTCACCAGGAACACCACGCGACGGCCGATCTCCACGGCGTGGTCGGCGAAGCGCTCGTAGTAGCGGCCCAGCAGCGCCACGTCCACGGCCGAAGCCACGCCGAACTGCCAGTCCCGGTCCATGATCAGCGTGAACAGATGCTTGCGCAGATCGTCCATCGCCTCGTCGTCGTCGGTCAGCTTGAGGGCGCGCTCGGGATCACGGGTCTCGAGCACCTCCTTGGCCGCCGCGCCCATCTTGACCGCGATCCGGCCCATCTCGGCGAAGTAGCTGTTGACCGCCTCGGGCACCGCGTGCGCCGGGAAGCGGCGCCGGGTCATCTTGGCGACGTGCAGCGAGAGCACGCCCATCCGGTTCACGTCGGAGACGATCTGGATGGCGCTGACCACCTGCCGCAGATCACCGGCGACGGGCGCCTGCAGCGCCAGCAGCGCGAAGGCCTTCTCCTCGGCCAGCTGGATCATCTCGGCGATGCGGTCGTATTCGGTGATCACCTGCTCCGCGAGCTCGAGGTCGGCGCTGAGCAGCGACTGGGTCGCCCGCTCCATGGCCGATCCGGCGAGCCCGGCCATGCCACCGAGCAGATCGGCTAGCTCGGCCATTTGTTCGTTGTAGATGACACGCATGATTCAAGACATTAGTGGTCGCCGGGAACCAAGTCACCAACGGTGGGTTAATCATCGGTGCCGGTCGGTCGTGTCCGGTTCCCCGCAGCTCGGAGCGGGTGCTCGTGAACCGCTATTTACAAGTGTCGTCGGCGGCGTTCACGTGCTCCAGATCGGACGGCAGTGTGACCGGCGCCCCAGCCGCGGTCTCGGTCGGCGTATCGGGCAGCGTCTGCCCGAAGGGGGTCGCGGTGCGCACGGTGCCCGCGTAATCGGTGCCCAGCACCACCTCGACGATGCTGCCCAGACCGGTGGTCGATTCCAGGGTCGCGCCCGGGATGGCGCTGGCCACGGTCGCGGCGGCGGCTTCCTGCCCGCTGGAGTAGCGGACCTTGGTGCTCGCCGAGACGCCGTCGGCGTAATTGCCGGTGCTGTAGATCTTGAAGCCCTGGTTGGCCAGTTTGGTGGCGGCCGTGGCGGCCACGCCGCCGACCCCGGAGGCGTTCGACATCTGCAGCGAGACGGTGCTCGGATCCACCGCCGTCAGTTTGGGTTTCGCAGTCGGCGCCGCGCTGGTGGTCCCGGCCGGGGCTTCCACCTTCTTCTCGCCGGGCAGCGGCTGATCGTCGATGATGGCGCGGAAGATGGCCTGGATATCCGACGTCCGCGGGATCTCGTTGCCGTAGGAGGTGGTGCCGGCGGTCGGCACGGTCAGGAAGGTGATCGCGCCCGTCTCCATGTTCTTGAGCGAACGGCCCAAGGTAAGCAGGTCTTTGGTGGTGACGTTGTCCATGAAGGAGTGCTCGGCGAAGGCATTGATGAAGCCGTTGAGCTTGCCCATGTCGAAGAGCACTTTGCTCGAGGTCGCGCTGCGCAGCAGTGAGGACAGGAAGCGCTGCTGCCGGTTGATGCGGTCGTAGTCGGAGCGTTCCTCGCCGACCACGTGGCGGGCGCGCACGTAGTCGAGGGCGGTGGCGCCGTCGACCTTCTGCTTGCCGGGGGTGGTGAGCACGGTGCCGAGGATCTCGTCGACCAGCGGCTTGTTGGTGCAGACCTCCACGCCGCCGATGGTGTCGACCATGGCCTCGAAGCCCGCGAAGTCGATGCCGATGAAGTGGTTGATCTTCAGGCCGGACATCTTCTGGATGACCTTGGTGAGGCATTTGGGCCCGCCGAGGGCGTAGACCGCGTTCAGCTTGTCGCCCATGGCCGACGGGAACTTCTCGCCGGTGTATCGGCCCTTGTCGTTGTCCCAGCCCTCGCATTCCGGGCGGGTGACGTCCAGGTCGCGCGGGAACGAGACGGCGACCACGCGGGAGCGGTCGGCCGGGATATTGACCAGCATGACGGTGTCGGCGCGGGCGCCTTCGGCGTCGTCGAGGGTGCCCGCGCCCAGCTGCGAGTTCACGCCCGCGCGGGTATCGGTTCCGATGATCAGGTAGTTCTCGTCGCCGTACTGCGCGCCGACATCGACGATGTCCTCGGAATTCGTGTCGATGGCGTTCACGTGGTTGAGGTCGCCGTCTTTGGCCTTCTGGTAGCTCCATCCGGTGCCGGTGATGATCAGGCAGAGCACCGCGAAGAGCGCGCCCGAGATCCGGCCCGCCAGTTTGATCTTCCGATTGCGCCGCCTGCGACTCGCGGACAGCCGGGACAGCGGTTTCGCGCCGACGGCGGCCGGGAGCGCGGTGGTGGGGTAGTCGGCGGGCGACTCCACCTGAATGCCGGTCTGCGCCTTGCCCTTCGGCTTCGGCGCGGGCGGCGCGGGGGTGATCGCGGGTAGTTCTTCGGTGGGCGGATCGGCCACGGCGGCCCTGCGCATCTCGCCCTCCAGGCCGCGCGGGGCGGCAGCGGGGGCGGCCACCTGATGGCGTGCGCCGGTCGTGCCCGGGTCGTTCGGCACTGCTCGCCGCGCGCCGGTGGTACCGGGGTCGGCGGGTACCGCGCGCCGGGCCCCGGTGGCCCCGGGA
>NZ_BDCD01000032.1 GCF_001613325.1 Nocardia yamanashiensis NBRC 100130
GACCCTGCGGATGCGCTCGGCGGTGGCGACCGAGGATCCTCCGTACTTCTGAACGACGAGAGCCACGGCGGGAATCCTCCAAGATCGACAAACTGCTGCTACCGACCCCCAAGGTTACCGGTGCAGGTCCACCGGATTTGCGCCTACCTCCTCAGTGACTGGTCACAGTGCCGCCGCTACCCGAATCGAACTTGGCGGTAAGGGTTTCCAGTAGGTAGTGGTGCTTGGTGTTGTGGAAGACGTCGAACAGCCACTCGCCGTCCCGGCGCACCGCCACGAAGACGGTCACCTTCGTATTGAAGCGGCCCCGGCGTTTCCGGCCCTTCACCACCGCGCCGCGGCCGTGCACCACCGCCACGTCCGGGGTGAGGAAGCGCACCGAGGTGATCTCGCCATCGAGATGGGTGCCCTTCAGATATTTGGCGAAAAGCGGCGCGTGCGTGGCCTCGATGGCTGCCCGCCCGCGCGTGTGGGTGCCCATCCAGGTGACGTAGTCGGCGTCGGCGGTGAAGGCCTGGGCATAGGCGTGCGCGTCGCCATCGGCCCACGCCTGGTTGACGTGCTCGAAAAGCGCACGCACGGCGGCTTCGTCGGTGATCTGCGGTGTGGTCATGACATCCCTCCCCTGGGATTTGCCTGATCCGTTCATCTACTGAATCAGTAAATAGTTGACTCAGTAAGAGATTGCGCGGCGCAGACTAAACTGTCAAGCGATGACGAAGAAACACGACCAGCTGGGCCGGGCGCTGACGCTCGCCGCCCAGCGCAGCGCCACCGACTCGGTGATGGTGCACCAGGCCGTCGCCGACCGGCTCGGCCTGCACGTCACCGACCTGCGCTGCCTGAACCTGCTGCGCCTGGACGGCCCCGCCACCGCCGGCGAGCTCGCCCAGCGCACCGGCCTCACCACCGGCGCCGTCACCCGCATGATCGATCGCCTGCTGAAAGCCGGTTACGTGCGCCGCGAGCACGACGCCGGCGACCGCCGGCGCGTCATCGTCAGCGTCAGCGAGGAGCGGGTGAACGACATCGCCCCGCACTACGAGATCCTGGCCCGCGAATTCGGCAAGGTGATGGGCGATTACACCGTCGAACAGATGGAAGTCCTACTGGACGTCTTCCACCGCCTGCACGAAACCTCCGTCCGCGTCACCGCCCTGCTCCGCGAAACCCCTTGACACCCAACGATCGCCCGCCCGGGAGGCCCCGATGCGAAGCACACTGATCGATATCACCACCGGCCGCCGCGAGGTGGTCCACGACCTCACGCCCCGCTGCGCCGAGTTCCTCGACGCGGTAGCCGACGGAAACGACGGATTGCTCCACGTCTTCGTACCGCACGCCACAGCCGGTATCGCGATCATGGAATTGGGCGCACACAGCGACGAGGACCTACTGGCGGCCCTGCGCGATCTACTCCCACCCGACGACCGCTGGCGGCACGCCCACGGATCCCGCGGCCACGGCCGATCACACGTGATGCCCGCCCTCATCCCGCCGTACGCAACGGTCCCGGTACTGGGCGGCCGAATGACCTTGGGCACCTGGCAGTCCGTGGCCTTCGTCGATCTCAACGTCGACAATCCGGACCGTCAGGTGCGGCTTTCCTTCCTCGCCGGCTAGCGGTTACCGCGCCCCGCGGCGCACGTGCTGCCGGGTCCACGCGCCCTTGTTCATCGCTGCGCGCGGGTGCACCGGCTGATCGGGAAAGCGCCGCCGCGAGGTGGGGGCCGGGTTCTGGTTCTTGGTGTTTCGCATATCTATACCGCCTTTGTTCGTTGGTGGGTCAGGTCGAGCCGGGAGTCAGGGGCGGGTGAACCAGCTGACTTGGGTGCCGTTGGCGAAGTTCTTGCGGGCGGTGAGGGTGAATTGCTTCGGGTCGTAGTTGCCGGAGAGGGCTTTGGCGCCGGCGCCGAGGACGACGGGGTAGCTCTTGATGATCAAGTCGTCGATCTCGTCGAGGAGGGTTGCCGCGAGCTGGCCGCCGCCGGCGAGCCAGATGTCTTTGCCCTCTTCTTTTTTCAGGCGCTGGACCAGGGAGACCGGATCGCCGGTGACGAGTTCGACGCCGGGGGCGTCGATGGCGCCGAGCGTGGTCGAGACGATGTATTGGGTCTTCATGTGCGGGTACGGGCTGTCGATGCCGATCAGTTGTCCCGGTTCGTAGGTGTTGCGGCCCATGACCAGGGTGTCGAAATGGACGGGGGCGGTGCCGGGCGCGATGCCGAAGTGCGGCCAGACGTGGGCCGGCAGGGTCTCGGGGTATTCGGCGGCGAGCCAGGCCAGGAACTCGGGGGACAGATCGAAGGCGCTGATGTCGTGGTTCGGGCCGGCGATGTAGCCGTCGAGCGACATTCCGACGAAGTAGGTGAGCTTTCGCATTCTCGTACCGCCTCAGCTGTTGTACTCTGCCTGTAGTGCTTTGAACAAGGACGAATGTAGTACTACGGATGGAGTGGTGTCAATGGCCAGAACGAACCCGGAGCGCCGGCAGGCGCTGCTGGACGCATCGATCGAGGTCCTGGCGCGGGAAGGGGCTCGCGGCTTGACCTTTCGCGCGGTAGACAAGGAGGCGGCGGTGCCCGCGGGGACGGCCTCCAACTACTTCGCGAACCGGGACGAGCTGCTCGTGCAGACGGGGCATCGGTATTACGAGCGGCTGATCCCGAGCGACGAGACCATGGACAAACTGAACGGTCCGCGCACCCGGGAAACCATCGTCGAATTGATGACCGAGATCGTCGAGCGCATCACCAGCTTCCGCACCGGCTATCTCGCGGTTCTCGAACTGCGACTGGAGGCCACCCGGCGGCCGGAATTGCAAGCCTTGTTGACCGAACGCGTGCAAGCCGATCTCGACTTCAATATCCGCAATCATCTGGAGTCCGGCCTGCCCGGCGACGCCGACACCGTGGTCCTGCTCTACCTGGCCTTGAACTGGCTGATCCTCGAACGGCTCACGCTGCCAGGGATTTTCACGGCGGAGCGGACCGCAGAGCTGGTGCGGGTGGCGGTGGATCGGGCGGTCGGAAGCGGGGTCGACGCACCCTTGTGACACACATCACGATCGGCGAATAATTCGAATCATGCGAGCGAATGTCGGTGACCGGCTTGTCGTGCACGGCCGGAATGTCGGACTGCCCGATCACACCGCGGAGATCGTGGAAGTCCGTGGCGCGCACGGTGAACCGCCGTATGTGGTGCGGTTCGCCGACGGGCGCGAGAGTCTGGTCTTCCCGGGACCCGACGCGGTCGTCCTACCCACGCGCTGACGTTTCCAAACCTACTGGTCCGGAAGCTGCGAACCAGACGTAGTTGACTCTCAGAGCGACGCTGGTCACAATCGGCAGCCAAGGCTGGAGGGTTGGTAATGCGTACTAAAACAGACCACAGGTTCGTCATCGACGTCGAACCCGATCAGGTGATGGACGCTTTGCTCATGGTCGAGCAGCTGCCGGACTGGTCCCCCTCCCATCAGGATGCGCGCGTCGCGACCAGGGACAATCGTGGTCGCCCCAAGCGGGTGTACGTCACCGCGACCCCCATGGGCCGCCCCGACCGCCAGGTCGTCGAGTACCAGTGCACCGAGGAACGCGTCTCCTGGACCGTCACCGAATCCTCCGCCGGCGCCGGCGGCAAGGGCTTCTTCGAGATCAGCGAGCACCCCGACGGCGGCACCGAGGTCTGGTACCACGCCGAGATCTACCTGCCGATTCCCGCGCCCGGCATGCTGCTCAAGCGCACCGCCAAGCGCGAGGGCGAAGCCGTGGTGGAGAACTTCATCGCCTTCGTCGAGGACCTCACCGGCATCGAACGCCTGCCCGAGGCGGACGAGCTGGCCTATCCCGAAGCGGTCGCCTACGAGCAGCAGGGCTTCTCGCGGCAGCGCCCGTACACCGGCAATTTCGAACCCGGCTTCGGCACCGCCTAACCCTGCCGACCGCTCGGTCTGACGCCGAGCGCGAACACGGCACGCGGGCACTGCCTTTCGCCGCCCGAACCGGGCAGTATGTCCAGCATGCCCGGAGCTAAGCGACGATCCCGAGTCGTATCGGTCACCGAGGACGCCTCGGTGACCCAATTGGAGCTGTTCTTCGACCTGGTGGTGGTCTTCGCCTTCACCATGGTCACCGACCTCGCCGCACACGAGACCACCGCGGCGAACATGCTGCGCGCGCTGCTCATCCTGATGCTGCTGTGGTGGGGCTGGATCGCCTACTCGTGGCTCGGCAATGTCATCAAGGCCGACGAGGGGATAGCGCGGCTGGCCATATTCGTGGCCATGGGCGCGACCTTCATCATCGCGCTCACCATTCCCGAGGCCTTCCACGACCTGCCGGGCGGCTGGTACGCACCGCTGGTCTTCGTCATCGCCTACCTGGTGCTGCGGTTCATCCACCTGGCCACGTTCTGGCTGGCCAGCGCCAATGACGCGCAGCTGCGCGGGCAGGTGATCCGCTGGGCGGCAGGCTCGCTCACCATCTCCGCGGTGCTGCTGCTCGCCGGTGCGCTGACCGACGGCGGCTGGCAGATCGGGCTGTGGGCGGCCGCGCTGGGCGGCGACATGCTGTGGACCATGTTCGCGGGCAACGAATGGCGGTTGAACTCGGCCAAGCACTTCGCCGAACGGTACGGGCTGATCGTCATCATCGCGCTGGGCGAATCCATCGTGTCCATCGGCATCGGGGTGTCGGGGCTGCCCATCGACTGGCCCATCGCGGTGGGATCGATGCTGGGGCTGGCCATCTCGGGCCTGCTGTGGTGGGCGTACTTCGACGTCGCGTCGATCAATGTCGAGCACGCCCTGCAGCACGCGCACGGGGAACGCCGCATCCAGATCGCGCGAAACTGCTACACCTACTGGCATTTTCCGATGATCGCGGGCGTCATCGCACTGTCGCTGGGGCTCAAGAAGGTGCTCAACTACGTCGGCGACGAATCGCATCACACGCTGTCCGACGCGCTCTACGGGATCCCGCTCTACGCGCTCTACGGCGGCGTGGTGGCGTACCTGCTCGCGCTGGTCGGGTTCAAGCACTACGCGACCGGCAACCTCAGCGTGCAGCGGATCATCGCCGCGGTGGTGCTGCTGGCGCTCATCCCGATCGCCACGGCGCTGCCCGCACTCGCCTCGCTGGGCGCGCTGGCCGCCGTGCTCACCGCCCTGATCGTCTGGGAGACGGTCTCGCTCGCCGAACCGCGGGAAACCATCCGGCACGGGCACTGAGGGCCGTTCGCGGGGTCACACCGCGCGCGGGGGCCGGTGATCGATGGATTCCGGCACCCGCGTGCCCGACTGCACCGCCTCGCGCATCTGATTCACGTTCTCGCGCAGCACATCCGCCACCAGTTCGTCGGTGCGCGGATCCGCGAGGACCTGGAACACCATGCGGAAACTGGCATCGGCGATGCCGCGGATGATGTCCTCGTGGAAGGGCAGGTAGCGGACCCGGCCCAGGGCGGGGTCCTGGCGGATCAGCTCCAGCATCATCTGGTCGAGTTCGGAGCGATTCTCCTCCAGGGCATTCGCGATATTCCGGGTGTAATGGCCGGTGCGCAACACCTCGGCGACCTCGTCCAGCACCGCCATGGTTACCGGCCGCCGGACCGCATCGACGATCACCCCGACCGAGCGATTCACCACCGCCGCCGTCACCCGGTCGCCGAACGCGCGATCGGCCACCCGGCCCACCCGCACCGCGATCACCACGATCCGCAGCAGCCGGAACCCGCGGAAGAACGGGCTGGTCACCGGGATCATGCCCAGTACCTCGTACCAGTAGACGAACGGGAAGGTCCAGCTCCAGCCGGCCCGCCGCCAGCGCAGCCCGAACTCCACCGCGAAGATCGCGCAGATGCTGTAGTCGATCGCCCGGATGACGTTGTAGGTGTGGCCCGACACCGGGAAGAAGGTCACCCAGACCACCAGCACCACCGAGACGACCGCCAGCCCGAGCATGGCGAAGTCCGTCCACAGCGCGGGCGGCTTGCGCGGGAACTCGTCGTCGGCGTCCGGCTCGCTGGTCACGGTCATCCTCGACCCCTTCCACAGTCACAGATTCGCCAGAGTAGTAGCCCAGGCTTAACCGCGGATGTGGCATTTTCGAGGTATTCCGCGTCGCGGTTTCACCCGATGCGCAGTATCACCCCTGCGGAATTTCCACAGGGGTAATACACAGTGTGCTGGGGATGAACTCAACGACCTGCGCGAATAATGGCTTCGATATTGCGTTCCGCGATGGCCGTGATGGTCAGCGACGGGTTCACGGTGGCCGTGCTGCCCGGAATTCCGGCGCCGTCCATGACATACAAGCCGGGGTGGCCGTGCACGCGGCCGTAGCCGTCGGTGGCCCGGCCCAGCACCGCGCCGCCGAGCGGGTGCGCGGTGAAGAAGCCCTGCGCGTCATAGCCGATGGGCGTGTAGTCCACCGAAGACCCGCCGCGCGAGGCGATCCGCTGATCCACCGAGCGCGCGGCCGCCAGCACCTGATCCTGGGCGGCCCGGTTCCAGGACAGGCCGACCGAATTGGTGGCGCGGTTGTAGCCGAAGCGGGCGCGGGTCGGATCCAGCACCATGCCGAGCGAGGCGATGGCCGCCATATCCACGGGAATGCCCGGGACATACCAGCTTTCGAGGGTGAGCGGTACGCCGGAATCGTCGAAGATGCGGCTGGCGCTGGGCACGCCGCCGCCGGTGCTGGTCAAGCCGGTGGCGCCGCGGGCCAGCACCACATCGCCATTGGTGCCCCAACCGTCGCCGACGTGCTCGTTGAGATTGCGCAGCGCGCCGGTGGCCTGGGCGCGCACCAGCAGCTCCGAGGTGCCGACCGAGCCGGCGCCGAGGAAGAGCTTGTCGCAGGTGAGGGTGCGGGTGGCGAGGATCTGCCCGGCGGGCGTCAGCTTGCTCACGGTGACGACGTATTTCGCGCCGTCCTGGGCGATGCTGTCCACCCGGTGGCCCGGATAGATGACGGTATTGCCGGTGGCTTCGGCGTAGCGCAGATAGTTCTGGTTGAGGTCGAACTTGGCGCCGTTGGAATTGCCGAGATTGCTGCGCGAGGCGGTGGCCGAGGCGCGCGAGGTGCCGGCCAGTTCGGCGCGGATCACATCCCAGTTGAAGATCGAATCGTTGGCCTGCGGTTCGTATCCCGCGGCGCGCACCTGCTGATCCCAGATCCGCGAATGCGCGAACGGGGCCGAGTTGTAGATGTCGCCGGGCATCGGGCTCAGCCGCAGCATGTCCCGGACCCGCGGGTAGTAGACGGCGTCCAGTTCGCCGTAGCCGACGACGCCGCCGAACACCGCGTCGAACAGGTGCTTGGGCGGGGCCACCATCGCCCCGGTGAAGATGACCGACCCGCCGCCGACCGCGGCCGCCCGCCACACATCGATGCCCGGGAACTCCGTAACGTCAAGTACGCCACCGAAACTCGCGAACGGCATGGTCACCTTGGTGACGCCGGTGAAGTTGGTGCGATGCCAGAACCCGCGCCCGTCGGGCAGGTCGTCCCCGGTGAAGATCTCCCGGTTCGGATCGTTCGGCCAGCGTGACCCGCGCTCCAGCACGGTCGTCCGCACCCCGGCCTCACCGAGCCGCAAGGCGGTGACCGCGGCCCCGAACCCGGAGCCGATCACGATCGCCTCGGTGTGCTCCGGCGGATCCGCCAGCGGCGCAAAGATTTCCGGCACCCACGACTGGAACAGCGCGTTCCACAACACGTCCGCCGACGCCGTCCCGGCCCCGCGCAGCGCGGTACCCGATCCGGCGCCCGCCAACAGAGCCGCAATACCGGCAGCCTTCAACACGGCGCGCCTGCGCAACAGGCCACCTCCCTCATCACGTATGGCCGCGCGCGAGCCTAGCGGTCCGCAGCGCCCCCAACAACACCTACGTCGCGCCCCGGTTCCGGTTGGTGAATGATCACAGGACCGATCGACCAAAGGGGGAGGAAATGGACGAAAGCGGCACGACGCCGAAAGCACCGGACCTCCGATTGCGTCGGTGTGCACCTCCCCTCGACACCTTCGTCCATGCCGAATCCTGACAACGATCGATGGGGGTGAACTAACCTCTTAGCTAAGGAGGCGAAATGTCGAGCAACGCGGCGGAGCAGTTCAACATTCATGACGCCAAGACCCATCTCTCCCGAATCATCGAACGGGTAGAGCACGGCGAGGAGATCGTGATCAGCCGGGCCGGTCATCCCGTCGCCAAGGTCGTCCCGCTGGTGAGACGCGTCAACCGCACGGGGCGGGGGTCCCTACGTGGCCGATTCACCCTGCCTGTCGAATGGGATTCCGACGAAACGAACGCGGCCATCGCCGAAGACTTCGGGATGCAACCATGAGCCTGTTGCTCGACACCCATGTGGTGTTGTGGTGGCTCCTGGACGACCCGGAGCTGTCCGCAAGCCTGAAAGACCGGCTCGACCATGATCCCGATGTATTCGTCAGCTCGGCAACGGTGTGGGAGATCGCGATCAAACAAGCGCTCGGCAAGCTCCCCGGACCGCCGGATCTGCCCGAGCTGGTGCGCGACAGCGGCTTCGTACCGCTACCGATCGATCATTCACATGTGATCGTGGCCGGCCGACTGCCGCTCATCCATCGAGATCCGTTCGACCGCGTGCTCGTCGCCCAGGCACAGTGCGAGGATCTCACGCTCGTGACGCGAGATCCGCTCTGCCAGAAGTACGAGGTAGCAACGCTGTCGGCCTGAGGGTCAGGCGCGGAGGCGTTCGCGGCGGAGCTGGTCTACCTCCGGGAGGTTCAGGGGGGCAAGGGAATCCACGCCGAGGGCGCGGGACAGCAGGAGGTCGGCGAGTTCAGGGTTGCGGGCCAGGGCGGGGCCGTGCATGTAGGTGCCGATCACGGAGCCTTGGACAACGCCCTCGAGGTTGTCGCCTACGCCGTTGCCGACGCCCTTGGTGACGCGGGCCAGGCCGGTGGCCTCGCCGCCGAGTTTGGTTCCGCCGCGGTGGTTTTCGAAGCCGGTGAGGGGCTGGGTGAGGCCGGGGATGATGGGCTGGGTGGCGACCTCGCCGATGGCGCGCTTGTCCTGGGGGGAGGTGGTGACGTCGATGAGGCCGACGCCGTCCACGCGCTCGCCGGACGAGGTTTCGTACCAGTGGCCGAGGACCTGGATGGCGGCGCAGATGGCGAGGACGGGGGCGCCGCGGCCGGCGGCCTCCTGCATGCCCGGATAGCGCTGCAGGTGGCGGGTGGCCAGGCGCTGGGCCGAGTCCTCGGCGCCGCCGAGCGTGTAGATGTCGAGAGCGGCGGGGACCTCGTCCTGCAGCGTGATCTCGACGATTTCGGCGTCGTAGCCGCGCATGCGGGCGCGCTGGCGCAGCACCAGGGCATTGCCGCCGTCGCCGTAGGTGCCCATCACGTCGGGCAGCACCAGACCGATGCGGAGGGTGGATTCGCTCATGCTGTTTCCTTCTTCGCCTGAATGGAGCCCTGCGTGGTTACACTCCGCTGCCGCCTCCGGGCTTGACCATTCATGCGCCGGCCTTCTCTTCCAGGTCGCGGTTCAGGTCGCGGAAGGCGGTGTAGTTGGCGAGCACCTCGACCTGGCCCGGCGGGCAGGAAGCGATGGCGCGCAACGGATCCGCGACCGTGGTGTGCTCGACGCCGGCATAGGTGAGGCGCACGGCGAGATCGGTGGCGCGCTCCCCGGCGGCCACCACCTGGGTGCCTTCGAAGTGCTCGAAGCGCACGTCCCACAGCCAGGACAGATCCTCGCCGTCGGGCACCTGGCCGTTGACCGCGATCACCAAACCCTTTGCGGCGGGGTCGATCATGGACAGCGCTTCCTGCCAGCCGGCCGGGTTCTTGGCCAGCAGCAGGCGCGCGGTGTGACCGTTCACCTCGACGGTGCGGTAGCGGCCCGCGATCTCGCGCACCGTGGCCGCGGCCCGGGTCGCGGCTTCGGGCTTCGCACCCAACGCGACCGCGGCGGCGACCGCCTGCGCGGCGTTACCGCGATTGGCGCGCCCCGGAAGGGCAAGGGCCAGCGGCAGTTCCAGGCCGTCCGGACCGTAGAGCGTGTGCTCGTCCACCCGCCACTGCGGTTCGGGCCGCTTGAAATCCGCCCCGGTGCTGTACCAGTGCTCGCCCTCCCACAGGATCGGCTCGCCACTGCGCGGGCAGCTGGCGGAGTCCACCGCCCAGCCGCTGCCCGCCGCCACCCACACCACATTCGGATGGTCGTAGGCGATCGAGGTGATCAGCACGTCATCGCAATTGGCGATCAGCACCGCATCCGGATGCCGCGCCATCCCCGCCCGCAGCCGGCGCTCGATCATATTGATCTCGCCCACCCGGTCCAGCTGATCGCGAGACAGGTTGAGCAGCACCACCGCGGCCGGATTCAGCGCATCCGCCACATGCGGCAGATGCAGCTCGTCCACCTCGATGGCCGCCAGCCGCGCGGTCCGGTTCGCGGTGAGCGCGGACACGATGCCGGCATCCATGTTCGCGCCGTCGGCCTGCGTCGCCACATCGCCCAGCGTCTGCAGCGCGGCCGTGGTCATCCGCGTGGTGGTGGACTTCCCATTGGTGCCGGTGATCAGCACCGTGCGCCGCCCGCGTCCCAGCTGGGTCATCAGCGTCGGGTCGATCTTCAGGGCGATCAGCCCGCCGATCATCGATCCGTTACCGCGCCCGGCCTTCCGCGACGCCCACGAAGCGGCCTTCGCCGCCCCCAACGCCAGCTTTCCGCGCATCGAAGTCTCTGCCACGCCGCGAGTTTATTGGGATGCGCCGCGTGACGTGCATCTAGGTGTTGTACAGCTTGTTCTGGTAGATCTCGCCGTAGTACTCCTCGAGCTGCTCGACGGTTTCCGGGGTGTTCGGCTGTAGCTCCTTCACCAACCGGGCCTGGGTGGGCAGATCCGGCTCCTGCCACTCCTCCGGCTTCCAGAGGTTGCTGCGCAGGAAGGCCTTCGCGCAGTGGAAGAAGATCTGCTCGATCTCCACCTCGATGGCCAGGATGGGGCGATGGCCCTTGACGACCATGTCGTCGAAATACGGTGCGTCGCGGACCAGTTTGGCGCGGCCGTTGACGCGGAGGGTTTCGCCGCGGGTGGGAATGAGGAAGAGCACGCCGACGCGCGGATTGCTCAGGATATTTAGGTAGCCGTCGGCGCGGCGGTTGCCGGGACGCTCGGGGATCGCGATGGTCTTGTCGTCCAGGACCTGGACGAAGCCGGCGGGGTCGCCCTTGGGCGAGGCGTCGCAGTTGCCCTCGGCATCGCTGGTGGCGAGAACGATGAACGGGGAGTTGGCGATCCAGTCGCGGTCGCGCGGATGCAGCGCGATCCGTTCCTTGGCCACGGCACGCGGCATGGGCGTACCGAGGAGTTCACGTAATTCCGCCGGATCGGTGATCTCGCTCATGCCTTCGATTCAACGCGCGCACCCGGCGGGGACGCCAGTGAATTGTGCGGAATCCCGCACCTTCGCGCACCCCGCCCCGGCGCGCCGCGACACACCGCCGAATTACAGCGGCACGTCGAACATGTTCGGCTGCCCCGCAGCCTGCCGCGCGATGTCCAGCTGCCGGAACGGTTCCAGCTCCGTCGCCCGGTACAGCGTGAACGTCTTGCACCGCGCCGCATTGGATCCCGCCACCTCGAGCAGCGCGTTCACCGCGGTCCGCGCCGCCTCCGACGCACCCTCCATGGTGGCCAGGTCCACATTGGTGCGCACGTAATCGCCGGACAGGAAAAGGTTTTCGATGCCGGCGGTATGCGATTCCGGTCGCAGCGCCCACGAACCCGCGGTATTGATCAGCAGCGGATCGGCATTGGTATTGCGCTTGTTCGCCGCGTCCCAGCCGATTCCGGTGTCCAGGAACCAGGAATGCAGATCCTCGTCGCGCAGCAGGTCGGCCTTGTCGTTGAGGTGCGCGCGCAATTGCGCCCAGACTTCGCGCGCGATCTCCTCGTGCGTGCATTCCTTGGCGGTCTTGCCGTACAGGATGCCGGGGGTGTTCCAGTCCGAGATGTCCACCGACAGGCAGTCCTTGACGGTGCCGTCGCCGAAACCGCTGAGCGGGGTGCGATTCCAGAACTGGTTCTGCGAGATGGAGGTCAGCGACCACGGCGAATCCACGTACGCCGCATGGCCGCGCGCGATATTGCTGGAGTCCTTCAGGAAGAACTGGATGCCGGTCATCCAATCCACCACCAGCTGGCTCATGCCCGCCAATTCCGGTCGCAATTCCAGGATTTCGGGCGTCCACCAGCGGCGTGCGACCTCGACCGGGACCGCGGTCACGAAGTAGTCGGCCTCGACGGTGCGCGCCGCGCCGGACGCGTCGGTGATGCGGGCGGCGGTGATCCGGCGCTCGGCCAGCTCCAGCCCCTGTACTTCCGCGCTCACGAATTTCACGCCGAGGTCGCGTAGTCGGGCGGTCCACGGATTGATCCACGCCTCGTTGGTGGAGCCGTTCAGCAAGCGGTCCAGGGCGCCGTCGTTCCCGATTTCCAGCGGATTGCCCAGGAACTGCTCGCCCATATTGCCGATGGTGCGGGTGCTGGCCAGATCGTCCTTGGCGGCCACCAGCAGCGTGGTCAGCGTGCGCGAGAGCAGCATGCGGAATTCGGTGGAGCGGCGGCCCGCGCCGACATAGTCGCGCCAGGACATATTGTCCCACTGGCCGTATCGGCGAGCATCGCAGCTGGTGTTGAAGACCAGCAGGCGATTGGCGAAGTACAGGGCGTCGTCCTGCGGCATCTTGGCCGAGGTCGAAATGGCGGAGCTGACGGTTTCCCGGAAATCGTCGGGGGTCGACCAGGGGCGGCCGGCGCGGCCCATCGGAATGATGGTGTCGTCGGCATCGCGGCGGGAGAAACGCGCTTCCGAAGCGGCGACCAGGTTGTCCCACACGCCATTGGCATTGCCCGCGAACGGGATTCGCCGCATGGTGTCCGGAATGTGGCGGTAGAAGCCGGGGAAGAAACGGAAGCCGTGCTCGCCCCACAGATCCGGGCGGCCGTCCTTGCCGGTGCCCGGGACCGGAATGCTGCGGGCCTTGCCGCCGAGGGCCCGCCGTTCGTAGACGGTCACCTCGAAGCCGCGTTCGGCCAGTTCGTGGGCGGCGGTGAGGCCCGCGACGCCGCCGCCGAGCACCGCGACCCGGCGTCCGGGTTCGGCGTGGGCGGGCGTGGGTCGCAAGGTCCCGGCCGCCAGAGTCCCCGCTGCCACCGCTCCGGCCGCGACCGTGCCACGCAGCATTGCCCGCCGCGTGACGGACATACGCTGTCCTGCCATTTCCCTACCTCCCACGCCGGTTGGAATCCTAGGCAGCGATAACCAGGCGCGGGTCTATTGGGGGTGCGAATTTGTGAACCGGCCGACGGATTCGGCGGCCGATTCACGACCGCTCAGTTGGCGGTTGCGAGGCGGGTGCCGGTGCGCGCGGCGATCTCCGCCGGTTCCGGCTCGGCTGCCAGGGCCGGCGCATCCGGGTCGATGGGCACCGGTGCGACGGCCGGACGCCGCCCCGCGGAGGTGGCCGTGAACGCGCCCGCGATGACAATCACCGCGCCTACCAGCGACAACGGCGACGGGTTCTCGTGCAGGAAGGCCCACGAGGCGGCGATCCCGACCACCGGCACCAGCAGCGACAGCGGGGCGACCGTGCCCGCCGGATAGCGGCTCATCAGGTAAGTCCACAGTCCCGAACCGGCGATGGTGCCCAATAGCGCGATGTATGCCAACGCTGCGAAGGCGGGCCAGCCCGACGCGGTGAAGGAATCGGCGAGATCGCGCCAGCCGGTGGTGGGCCCCTCGGTCAGCGCGGACAGCGCGAACATCGGCAGCGGCGGGATCACCGCCATCCACAGGGTCAGGTGCAGCGGGTTCACCCCCTCGGAATCGGCTGCCGCCAACCGCGATCCGATATTGCCGAACGCCCAGCCCAGCCCGCCGGCCAGGGTCAGCACCAGCGGCAGCAGCGAAGCGTGCTGCGCCCGATCCCATCCGATGATCACCATTCCCGCCAAAGCGACCGCCAACCCAGCCAATTGCACCGCCCGCAGCTTCTCCCGCAGGAACACCGCCCCCAGCAGCACGGTGAACGGCGCCGACGACTGCAACACCAGCGACGACAGCCCGGTCGGCATCCCGGCCCGCATGGCCGAGAACAGGAAGGCGAACTGCAGAATCCCGAACCCGGTCCCATACAGCAGCAGCCACCGCCACGGCACCTGCGGCCGCGGCACGAACAGCAGCACCGGCACCGCGATCACCGCGAACCGCAACCCCGCGAAGAAGAACGGCGGAAAGTGGTCGAGCCCCACCCGAATGGCCAGAAAGTTGAGCCCCCACAACAGCACCACGGCCAGCCCGAGCACCCGATCACGATTGGTCATGCAAATGATGGTGCGGACTTCGATAGGTAAGAACAATCGAATAATTCTGCACCAACGATGTAGTAAAACTTAATCATGCCCCACCCGGACTCCCCGCACGATACCGATCCCGACCGGTCCCCCGCTCCCGATCCCGCCCCCGTGCACCCCGAGTCCGCACCCCCCACCACAGACACTCCCCTCCCCCGCACCCCCCGCCCTCCCCGCCGCATCGGCACCACCCAACTCCAGCTCGACCACTCCCCGGCACCGCGACACGGTGCCGCCCCCACCGGGAACACCGACGCCACAGAAAAGCCGGTTACGCCCGCCGCACCCGGACCAGCCCCGGCGCGCGAATCCGAACCACCGAACTTCGCGGCCCCGCCGCCCGGCCGCACGCCCTCGGCCATACCAGCCCCCGCATCGTCAACGACGCCCTCCGCCGCTTCGCCGCCCAGCCCGACCGGTTTTCCGCCGATGCCGACCCCGGCATCGGTGCCGCCGCTCGAGAGCCACGCCGAACCCCTGAGAACTGCGACAGTCGGCGAACACGAGCAATCGGTGAACGCCACACTCACCCCGCCGGCAGCGCTCGCAGCGACGACACCCGGCCGCGCCTCGGTCACCCCACCCACCCCCGCGACGCCGACGCCTTCCGACAGCACAGCCGACCCGCTGCAGCATGCCGCCGGCGGCACACCGGAACGGTCCGAGCCGGCCGCACCTGATCACGCAGCCTCCGACCAGATGCCGGCAGCCCACCCTCATGCCGCGGCGGTCGCCCGGGAGACCACGGCACCCCCGCCGCCGCGTCGAATCTCAGCATCCGAGGCAGCGCGGCCAGGGTCCGATCAGACTCGCGCGGCAAAGACGACACCACCGCGCGCACGCCGGGTGAGCTCGGCAACCGCACACCGGCCCGCAGCCGAATCACCGAGCGGCGCAACCGAACCACGGCAGCCGATCAGCGGCACCATACGCACTGGGGCACCGCGCACCAGCCAAGCCTCCACCGGTCAAGCCAGCAGCGGCAGCAGCAGCGGGGAGATTCGGGTCGGCGGGCCTGCAATGTCGGTCGAAAGGTTGCGTGTTTTACGGGAATTGGCTGATCGGGGGACCGTTGCCGCGGTGGCGGAGGCGCTGTCGATGACGCCGTCGGCGGTGTCGCAGCAGTTGAAAGTGCTTGCGCGGGAAGCCGGGGTGGCGTTGCTGGAGCCGGATGGGCGGCGGGTGCGGCTTACCGATGCGGGGCGGGCGTTGGTGGTGCGGGCGGATGAAGTGCTGGCTGCGATGGATCGGGCGGCGGCGGAGATGGCGTCGTATCGGGGGTCGCCGCGGGGGCAGGTTCGGGTGGCGTTGTTTCCGTCGGGTGCGACGTTGCTGCTGCCGTATGTGCTGGCCGAATTGTCCGGCAGCGGAGTGGAAGTCGTCGCGGCGGACGAGGATGTGCCGCCGTCCGAGGTGCCGCGGCTGCTCGCGGATTACGACGTGGTGCTGACGCATCGGGACGAGCGGGCGGCGTCCATCGGCGGGGCTCGCGTCGCGTCGCGGGTGCTGATGCGCGAGCCGATCGATGTGGTTGTCGCACCGGATCATCGGCTGGCGCGCAATGGCGCGGTGGTGCCCGCCGAACTCGCGGACGAGACCTGGGTCAGTGTGCGCAGCGGCTTCCCGGTCGACGACGTGCTGCGCTCCATCGCCACCGTCACCGGTGTACAACCGCGAATCGTGCAGCGGCTCAACGAGTTCAGTGTGATCGAAGCCCTGGTCGCCTCCGGCTACGGCGTCGCCCTCATGCCCCGCTACGCCGTCCGCCACCCCGACCTGGTCGTGCTCCGCCTGGCGGGCGTCCGCGCCGCCCGCCTCTACGACCTCGCCACCCGCCCGCACGCCGAGAACCGCCCCGCCGTCGCCACCGTCATCGCGGCCTTCCAAGCCGCCGCCCGCCGAGTGACGGGCCGTGCGCCGGGAAAATAGGCCGGCGTCACTCCGTCCCGCACCGGGCGGCCAGCACGCAAGACGCCCGCGATCGCGACCCGGAGAACATGGCCGCACCGATTCCGGCCAGGAACAGCGGGGCCGATTTGCACGGCACAGCCGATCGATCGTCTTGATCCGACATCCGAATGCCCCTTGTCGCGACGGTTCCCCCGGCCGTCATGATCAGGTCGTTTGCGAATTATGCCGCGTTTTCGGCGGTGCGGCGCGGCTCTTGACTTGGAGTGCACTCCAGGTCATACCGTGGCGCTATGAGCATTCGCCTCGGATATCAGATGCCTAATTTCTCCTACGGAGTGGCGCCGGCCGACCTGTTTCCCGCGGTGGTCGCGCAGGCGCGGGAGGCCGAAGCGGCGGGGTTCGATGCCGCGTTCGTGATGGATCACTTCTATCAGCTGCCGTTGCTCGGTGCGCCGGGGGAACCGATGCTGGAGGCGTACACCGCGCTGGCCGGATTGGCCGCCTCGACCGAGCGAATTCAGCTGTCCGCCTTGGTCACCGGGAATACGTACCGGAATCCGGCGCTCACCGCGAAAACCGTGACCACGCTGGATGTGGTGAGCCGGGGCCGGGCTGTGCTCGGGATCGGCGCGGGGTGGTTCGAGCTGGAGCATCAGGCTTACGGGTTCGAATTCGGCACGTTCACCGAACGGTTCGCGCGGCTGGAAGAAGCGTTGCAGATCATTCAGCCGATGCTGCGCGGCGAGCAGCCGACGTTCGAGGGGCGCTGGTATCGGACCGAGAACGCGCTCAACGAGCCGCGCGTGCGCGATGATCTGCCGATTCTGCTGGGCGGCGGCGGGGAGAAGAAGACGTTCGCGCTGGCGGCGCGATTCGCCGACCATCTGAACATCATCTGCAACGCTTCCGAACTGCCGCGCAAGGTGGAGGCGCTGCAGGCCCGGCTGGACGAGGCGGGGCGGGCTCCGGAGACCCTGGAGACCAGCTTCCTGGCGTTCGTCATCGTGGACGAGGACGGCGACCGGGCGCGCAAGACGCAGGCGGAACTGCTGGCGCGCATGGGCGTCGAACTGTCGGGACTGTCGGCGGAGGAACTGCGGCAGACTCCGGCGGATCGCCAATTCGTCGGCACCCCGGACGAAGTCGCCGAGCAATTGCAGACCCGGGTGCTGGACCAGGGCATCGACGGCCTCATCGTCAATCTGGTCACCAACGGTCACGAGCCGGGCGTCGTCGACCTGGCCGGACGCGCCCTCGCACCGCTCGTCCGCGGCTGACTCCGCGCAGAAGAAGCCCCGCGGCCGAAACAGCCGCGGGGCGTTCGCTTTTCGTATCAGCGCGGCTGCTGCGGGAACCCGCCCTGCTGCGCCGCGTGGTACCCGAAATCGTCGGCCACCATGGCCGCCAGCTCCAGCAACGCCCGGCGGGTCGGCTTGGACACCAGCTCCAGGTCGATCTCCGCACCCTCGGCCAGATGGTCGTCGAACGGCACCACCTGCACGGCCCGGGTGCGATCCAGGAACAGCTTGCGCAGCTGATCCAGATCCACCGTGGACGATCCCTTGCGAGAAGCGTTGACCACCACCACGGTTCGCTCCACCAGCTTGTGGTAGCCGTGATGATCCAGCCAGTCCAGGGTCGCGGACGCACTGCGCGCCCCGTCGATGGCCGGGGAGGTCACCAGCACCAGCGAACTGGCCATATCGAGCACGCCGGCCATGGCCGAGTGCATGAGTCCGGTGCCGCAGTCGGTCAGGATGATGTTGTAGAACTGCTGCAGGATGCCGATGGCCTTGCGGTAGTCGGCCTCGCTGAACGCTTCCGAAACCGCCGGATCCTGTTCGCTGGCAAGCACTTCCAGTCGGCTGGGCGCCTGCGAGGTGTGGGCGCGCACATCCGAGTACCGGCTGATGTGGTTGTCCTCCAGCAGGTTTCGCACCGTGGAGCGAGTCTGCCGGGGCACGCGATGCGCGAGCGTCCCGAGGTCCGGGTTGGCGTCGATGGCGATGACGCGGTCACCGCGCAGCGAGGAGAACGTCGAGCCCAGGCCCACCGTGGTGGTGGTCTTGCCGACGCCGCCCTTCAGCGACAGGATGGCGATCCGATAGTCGCCGCGCACCGGCTGATTCACCCGATCGACCAGCTGCGAATACACCACATCGGCCGGCGATTCGCCCGGATTGATGGACCCGCCGGACATCTTGTGCACGGCCCGCCGCCAGCCACTGCGCGGCGCCCGGCGCGCCCGCTTCAGCAGGTTCAGGTCATTGACCGAATGCCCCGGCGGCGGATTCTGCCCATACCCCGGCTGCGGCCCGAATCCCGGCTGCCCCTGGTTGTTCCAGCCCGGCGGGAAGCCCGGCTGCTGCATCGGCGGCTGCGGTTGCGCGGGCGGCGGCGACCAGCTGTAGATCGGCCCGCCCGGCTGCTCCCCGGACGGCGCGAACTGGCCCTGCTGGCCCGGCGCGCCGAACTGTCCTTGCGGACCGGTGTTTTCCGGCCCACCGGGGAACTGTCCCGGCTGCCCACCGGCGGCGTCGGCGGGCTGCTCGGGAAACACCCGCCGCACCATGCCGTCACTGCCGATCTCCTGCCGGACCTCACCGTAGGGCGTATCGGTCCGGATTTCCCCGTACGACCCGCCCGGCCCCGGAAATGCGCCCGGCGCACCGGAATTCGGCGGCGGCGCGAACTGCCCCGCATCCGGCGGCGGATACGCCCCGGTCGGCGGGAACCCCGGCTGCGGCGCTCCCGGGAACGGCCCATTGGGCCCACCCGCGAACGGCCCGTCCCCCGGCCCGCCATTGAACGGCCCCGGCCCGCCGTACGGCCCGGCCTGCGGGAACGGCCCACCGGTCGGCGCGAACGGATTCGGCCCCTCGCCAGGCCCGCCCGGTCCGGCGGCGAACGGATTCGGACCCTCGCCCGGCCCATTCGGCCCGGCGGAGAAGGGATTCGGCATATCGCCCGGCCCGTACCCCGGCCCGGCGAACGGCCCCGGCTGCCCGGGCCCGGCACCGAACGGCGGCACGCCTTCACCCGGCACCTGCTCGATGGAATCCGGCACCGCGGGGAAGAACCCCGCCGGCTCCTCGGATTCCCCGGCGGCGTCCGCGGGTTCCGGTTTCACACCGCTCTCGGCCTCGTCCTGCGCCTTTGCAGCCGAAACAACATCTTCGACGTCCTCGGCCCCATCAACAGGCTTCGAGTCCGATTTCTGATCTTTCGTGGTCACGTGTCCCCCATCTGCTCGACAGCTCGAACAGAGAGCTCGGCGCTAATGCGACCCAACGCTAGCATCACCAGCTGTTCCGCCTCTCCGTAACTTCAGCGCGCAGCCGGGTGCCGTTGCCAGAAACACACGCGTGCCTGCGGTCAGGTGCCGAACCGATTTCGGTCGTCCCCGGTGAGTTACCCCGAAACTCCCGAAATCAGTCGTCACCTTGGCATGTACGACTACCGCGCCGCCCGGTTCACCGCGGAAACCACGGCGCGCAGCGAGGCGGTGGTGATGGAGGTGGCGATGCCGACGCCCCAGGTCACCTTGTCGCCGATGGCTACCTCGACGTACGAGGCAGCCTGCGCGTCGTCGCCCGCCGACATGGCGTGTTCGGAGTAGTCCAGGATGCGCACGTCGTAGCCGATGGTCGACAGCGCGTCGACGAACGCGGCCAGCGGCCCGTTGCCCTCACCGGAGATGGCCTGCTCGACGCCGTCCACCTTCACGACCGCTTCGATGTGGTCCACGCCGCCATCGGTTTCCGAGGCGGTGACCTTCTGGCGGATGCGCTCCAGCGGCCGGATCGGGGTCAGGTATTCGTCGGCGAAGACGTCCCACATCTCCTTCGGGGTGACCTCGCCGCCTTCCCCGTCGGTGATGCGCTGGATGGCCTGCGAGAACTCGATCTGCAGGCGGCGCGGCAGCACCAGGCCGTGGTCGGTCTTCATGATGTAGGCGACGCCGCCCTTGCCGGACTGCGAGTTCACCCGGATGACGGCCTCGTAGGTGCGGCCGACGTCCTTCGGGTCGATGGGCAGGTACGGGACCTCCCAGGTGATGTCGTCGACATCCGCGCCCGCCGCGTCGGCGGCGGCCTTCATGGCGTCCAGGCCCTTGTTGATGGCGTCCTGGTGCGACCCGGAGAACGCGGTGTAGACCAGATCGCCGCCGTAGGGGTGGCGCTCGGCCACGGGCAGCTGGTTGCAGTACTCGACCGTGCGGCGGATCTCGTCGATGTTCGAGAAGTCGATCTGCGGATCCACGCCCCGGGAGAACATGTTCATACCCAAGGTCACCAGGCAGACGTTGCCGGTGCGCTCGCCGTTGCCGAACAAGCAGCCCTCGATGCGGTCGGCGCCGGCCTGGTAGCCCAGTTCGGCGGCGGCCACCGCGGTGCCGCGGTCGTTGTGCGGGTGCAGCGACAGCACGATGGAGTCGCGGCGCTCCAGGTTCCGGTGCATCCACTCGATCGAGTCGGCGTACACGTTCGGCGTGGCCATCTCGACGGTCGCCGGCAGGTTGATGATCAGCGGCTTCTGCGGGGTCGGCGCGATGATCTCCGAGACCGCGTCGCACACCTCCTTGGCGTACTCCAGCTCGGTGCCCGTGTAGGACTCCGGCGAGTACTCGTAGCGCCAGTTGGTGTCCGGGTGCTGCTTCTCGATCTCCAGGCACAGCTTGGCGGCATCGGTGGCGATCTTCTTCACCGCGTCGCGCTCGGCGCGGAAGACCACGCGGCGCTGCAGGATCGAGGTGGAGTTGTAGAAGTGCACGATCACGTTCGGCGCGCCGGCGCAGGCCTCGAAGGTGCGCTCGATCAGTTCGGGCCGGCACTGCACCAGCACCTGAATGGTGACGTCGTCCGGAATCGCGCCGTCTTCGATGATCTCGCGCACGAAGTCGAAGTCGGTCTGCGAGGCGGACGGGAAGCCGACCTCGATCTCCTTGTAGCCCATGCGCACCAGCAGGTCGAACATGCGGCGCTTGCGGGCCGGGCTCATCGGGTCGATGAGCGCCTGATTGCCGTCGCGCAAATCCACGGCACACCAGGACGGCGCGCGGTCGATGATCTTGTCCGGCCAGGTGCGGTCCGGCAGCTCGATGGCCTGGACCTCTTCGGCGAAGGGCCGGTACCGGAACACCGGCATCGAGGAGTTCTTCTGCTTGTTCCAGGCCGGCTGGTCGGCGGGCGCGGGCTTGCTCGGCGCGGTGATGGTGCGCGAGCCGGATACGAAGGCATCAGCAGGTGACATGGCGATTCTCTCCGAGGGTGTGACTGGATCCCAGTAAGTGGGGTAGACCGGCACCGCAAAGCCCCGCGACGGGAGCCGGTCCGTATCAGACCCCGTCGCGGCGGCCGAGGAGAAGTGCCCGCTGCATGATGATCACGAGTTTACAGGGGGGCAATAGAAGCCCGGAAGGCAGGGAGGCGGGAGCCACAGTCCGAGTGTGTCACCCATGGGCCGCGGTCGCGCAAAGTTCGTGGATGAACCGCATTTTGTCCAGCACGGGGTCGGCCAGGACGAAAGGATACAGGTCCGGATGGCCCATCGAGCGATTCATCATATTGAGCGCCCAGGCCAGCGGCAGCCAGAGTTCGATGATGCGATCGAATCCCGCCCGGCCGGTTTGCGGGCGGTCCAGGGTGGCGCCGGCGGGGGCGAAGCCGAATGCGGCGGCGGTGTCGAGGGTGTCGCGAATGTGTAGATAGTGGGCGAAGGTCTCGGCCCAGTCCTCGGCGGAATGCATGGTGGCGTAGGACGAGACATAACGGTCTCCCCACCCGGCCGGCGCGCCTTCGGAGTAGTGCCGGTCCAAGGCCTCCTGATAGTCGGCGAAGGGGTCGCCGAACAGTTCGCGGTAGCGCGCCAGTGCCTCGTCGCCGGTGACCAGGACCGGGAAGTAGTAGTGGCCGATCTCGTGCCGGAAGTGCCCGAGCAGGGTGCGATACGGCTCGGCCATCTCGACGCGCAGTTGTTCGCGGTGCACATCGTCGCCCTCGGCCAGGTCCAGGGTGATGACGCCGTTGTGATGGCCGGTGGTGACCGGTTCGTCGCCGCTGGCCAGCAGGTCGAAGGCGAGGCCGTGTTCCGGGTCGGCGTCGCGGCCGGTGAGCGGCAGGCCGAGCTCGGTGAGCTCCAGCACCAGGCGGCGTTTGGCGGCTTCGGCTTCGGCGAAGGCGGGCAGCCATTTGTCGTCCTGATCGGCGGGCCGGGTGCGGGTGAGCGCACAGGATTCACAGAGCGCCGCCGCGGAGCCGATGGGAATGAGCCAGTTGCATTGCGCCACGAACTGATTGGCGCAATGCCGGAATTCGCCGTCCAGCACCACGATCGCGCGGTCGGCGAGCTGGAAGCCGAGCGGGCTGCCGCAGTTGAGGCAGAGGGTGTTCTCGAAATCCAATTGCTGGCCGCAGTTGGGGCAGTTGAAATCGCGCATGCTCGGGCTATACCTCGATCGGGGCGACATCCACCGAGACCGTGATGGTGGATTCCTTGGCATCGGTGTAGATGATTCCGCGCAGTGGCGGGACGTCGGCGTAGTCGCGACCCCAGGCGACGGTGACATAGCGTTCGTCGGCGAATTGGTCGTTGGTGGGATCGAATCCGAGCCAGCGGCCGTCCGCGCCGCCGTCGCCGGGAAGCCAGACCGCGGCCCAGGCGTGGGTGGCGTCCACACCGACCAGTCGCTCCTTTCCGGGTGGTGGATCGGTGGCGAGATAGCCCGAGACGTAGCGGGCCGCCAGGCCCTGCGAGCGCAGGCAGGCGATGCCGAGACGGGCGAAGTCCTGACAGACCCCGGTGCGGGCGGCGAAGACATCGGCGACGCGGGTGCTGACATTGGTGGAACCGGACTCGTAGGTGAAGTCGGTATTGATGCGCGTGGTGAGTTCGGCGACGGCGTCCGGCAGCGGGCGGCCGGGCGGGAAGGATTCGGCGGCGTAGGCGGCGACCTCGGGAATGATCTCGGGGGGATTCAGGTCCAGGGTGAATTCGACTGCGAGCGGGCCGTTTCCGATCCCCGGGCGGGCCTGCTCCCAGGGCAGGGCGGGCGGCGGCGGAGGCGGCGGTTCGACGTCGATGACGGAGACGCCGGTGACTTCCAGGCGTTCGTGTTCGGCGGTGACGTGGAAGTAGAGGGTGGTGTTGCCGTAGACATCCGAGCCCACCGACCGGTCGGATGGCACCGGGTCGACCTGCACCTCGTGGGAGAGCAGCCGCTGGCCTGGGTATTCGCGCGGGGTCAGGTAGGCGCGGCCGTAGGAGCTGGTGACGGCATCGGAGTACACGTAGACGGTGCGATGCAGCACCCGGTAGCGCCGCCCGCTCATCCGACCACCCGGGTCGTACCCCACAGCGGCTGGATCTCGCTCGGCACCGAAAGCCGGGTGGCTTCGAAGGATTCGGAGATCTTGCGCAGGCGCAGGTGCACGCCGTCGAGCAGTTCGGCCAGATCGGTGCGATGGCCGGCCGCGTCGGCGCTTTCCAGATCGGCCGGGTCGATACGGCGCAGCATGCGCTGAGCATCGGTCAACAGGCGTTGCGGGCGCGAGGATCCGGTGGCGGCGGGCAGCGCCAGGAAATCGGCCTCCAGGCGTTCGAGTTGATAGGCCAGTGAGCGCGGATTGCTCGCGTCGAACAGCAGCAGGCTCGCCAGCGCGGACACCCGCATCGAATCCCGGTGCCGCCGCCGGTAACTCACCGACGAGACGGTCGCCTGCAGTACCGCGTCGATCACCACCCGGCCCACCTCCGGCGGACGGCTCTCGGTCAGCGTGGCGGTCAGCAGCGCGGTGAGCGCCAGCGCCCGCTCCACCCGCCGCCCGATATCCATCACGTACCAACCCGTATCCCGCACCATGGTTTCCGCGTCGATTCCCTGCAGCGACAACAGCGCCGACAGCACCCGCGAATGCACCGCCGCCAGCGCCGCCCCCCGATCACCCCGCGCGGCCCGATACTCCGCCAGCGCCCGATCCGCCGACCCGAGAATCATCCAGGTGTCCGGCGACAGCTGATCCCGCACCGCCCGAGCCGATTTCGCGTACCGCTCCACCGCATAGGCCAGCGACCCCGACAATTCCCGATCCACCGACAGGGCCACCAGATAGTCGTGCTCCCGCCGCGAAGTCCCCGGCAAGGCGATGGGCACCGTCGGTTCGTCCGAGAACTCCCGCCGCCGACCCGATTCCGCCCCGCTCGCCGATGACGACTGCGTTTGCGCGGGCCCGACTTGTGAGAGTCCCTGCCTGGGGCGCGGTTTCGGGGCGGGCAGGCCGGCGCCGGTGGTGCGGGCCAGGGCGGCGATGAGGACGGGCATGGCTTCCGCGCCTTCCATCCAGGGGCGGTAGCGGTAGTCCTGGTAGCGGTCGTGGGTGGCGGCGAGCAGGCGGCAGGTGGCCTCGGCGCGTTCGCCGTAGCGGCCCAGCCAGAACAGGTCGTTGAGGACGCGGGGCGAGCTGACGACCTCGAGGGCGGGGACGCGGGCCGGGCGCAGGCGTTCCTCGTGGATCTCGACGGCGGGGACGAGCGTGGGGGTGGCGCTGACCCAGATGTCCTTGGCGGCGGCCTCGCCGATCATGCCGTCCGGACCGCCGCGCTGATGGAGCTGGCCGAGTCCGCCCGCCATGACGCGATATCCGACGCGGCCCGCGAGCGAGAACAGCCGGGTGGCGACGGGGGCGGCGGCGAGTTCTCCGGAGGCGGCGACGGCGGGGGCGACGGAGAAGCGGGCGGGTTCCTGGCCGACCCACTTCCAGCCTTCGGCGGCGATGCGGGCCTGCCATTCGGTGCGCTGGGCGCGGGTGAGCAGATGCCCGAAGACGGTGGTGTCGTCGACGGCCGAGCGCAGCACGAGACGATGCAGATTGGCGGTCAGGTGCGCGCGCTCGGTGTCGTCGCCGCCCCAATACGACTGCACGCCGGGCAGTTTCAGTTCCTCGTCGAGCAGGACGCGGGACAATCGCGGCAGGAAGGCGGCCAGCGCCGGGCTCTCCAGCAGCCCGCTGCCCAGGGTGTTGACCACGGTGACCGCCCCGCGCCGCAGCACTTCGACCAGGCCGACCACGCCGAGGCGGGAATCGGGCCGCAGATCGAGCGGGTCGGAGAATTCGGCGTCCACCCGGCGCAGCACCACGTCGACCTGCTTCAGGGTGCCGAGCGAGCGCATCCACAGGCGGCCGTCGCGCACCACCAGGTCGGCGCTCTCCACCAGCGGAAAACCCAGCACGGACGCCAAATACGCTTGGTCGAAAGCGGTTTCGGAATGCACGCCCGGGCTCAGCACCACCACGACGGGTTCCTCGTCGGCCGCGCGCGGGGCGGCTTCGATGAGCATGAGCCGCATGGCTCGCACGAACGGGGTGAGCGGGCGCGGGCTGGCGAGTTCGAAGGCTTCGGGGATGGCGGCGGAGACCACCCGGCGATCGGCGAGCGCGTAGCCGATGCCGGAGGGCGCCTGCGCCCAGTCGGCCAGCACCCGGAACCCGCCGTCGCTCCAGCGGCTGATATCGCAGGCGTGCAGGAACAACTGCTGGCGCCCGGGCAATGGGATCCCGTGCGCCGCACGCACATACCCGCGATGCGCGAACACGATCTGCGGCGGCAGCAGCCCGCGTGCGAGGGTGTGCCGGGGTCCGTACACATCGGCGAGGATGGCGTCCAGCAGCCGGGAGCGTTGCACCACACCGGCTTCCAGCCCGGTCCAGTCGGTATCGGAGACGAGCAGCGGAATCGGGTCCAGCCGCCAGGGCGCGGGCGCGGCGGTCTCCTCGGTCTCCTTGAGCTCGGTGTAGGTGATGCCGTCGTCCTCGATGAGCCGCCGCACCCGCCCGTCCAGGCGATGCAGCCCCTCGCGCCCCTGATCCAGCAGGTCCGCGGACAGGTCGGCCCACAGCGGCCGCAGCCGGCCCGCGCCGTCGGCGAGTTCGTCCCAGTAGCCGCCGGTGGGCAGCCCGCAGGCATCGATGCCGCCCGTATCGGCGGCCGCCGCACGGTATTTCGCGAATTCCGCGCGCACTTCGCCGTGCTGCGCCGGGGTGCTCCAGCGGTCCGGTTCGCCGGCCATGGCGTCACCCGGTGGCGTCGTGTCGAGCACTGTCACCGCCTACCACTTCCCCGGATGCCTATCGGTCGCGGGCCGCGTTCCACACGGTGCGAGCCCGGCGGAGGTCGAGTATTCCGGGCGCGCCGATGTCGGTGGCCTGTATGGCCATTTTGGCACGCAGATCGGCGATGTCGACCGGACCCGGGGTATGTCCGAAAGGTTCGAACAGCCGGTTGCGCCGCGATTGCGCCTCGACCGAGTTCACCGGCGGTCCCGCGTAGTACAACCCGCCCGGATGCGAGACGTAGTACGTGCACCCGCCGCGCGACAGCCCCGATTCCAGATCCACCACGTCGAAGGTCAGCGGCGCGTCCACGGTCAGCGAGGGATGCAGCGCGTTCGGCGGCTGCCAGGCCCGGTACCGGACACCCGCGACCTGCACGTCCGCCTTGCTGGTGGCGAGCAGCGGGACCGGGTAACCATTGCAGGTCACCGCGTAGCGCCCGCGATCCGCGCCCACCACCCGCACCTGCAGCCGTTCCACCGACGAATCCACGTAGCGGGCCGTGCCGGTGGCGACGGTCTGCTCACCGAGGGTGTTCCACGGTTCGATGGCCCCGCGTAGTTCCACTTCCATATCCCCGAGTACCACCGTGCCCAGGCGCGGAAAACGGAACTCGGCAAAAGGTTCCAGCCAGCTGGTATCGAATTCGATACCGTGCGAACGCAGATCGGCCGCGACCTCCGCGATATCGGTCAGCACATAGTGCGGCAACAGGTATCGGCCGTACAGGTTGGCCCCGTGCCGGATCAGCGGCGCCGTGTACGGATGCTCCCAGAATCGCAGCACCAGCGCCCGCACCAGCAGCGATTGCACCATGGCCATCCGGAAGTGCGGGGGCATCTCGAAGCCGCGCAGCTCCACCAGGCCGAGCCGCCCGCGCGCCGAATCCGGGCTGTACAGCTTGTCGATGCAGAACTCGGCCCGATGCGTGTTGCCGGTGAGGTCGACCAGCAGATGCCGCAGCGCGCGGTCCACGTCCCAGGGCGCGGAGGTCCGCTCCCCCTCGCCCGACAATCTGGCGATCTCCGCAAACGCGATCTCCAACTCGTACAACGCCTCCGGCCGCCCCTCGTCGACGCGCGGCGCCTGCGAGGTCGGCCCGATGAACCGCCCCGAGAACAGATACGACAGCGCCGGATGCCGCTGCCAATAGGTCAGCATCGAAACCAGCAGATCCGGTCGGCGCAGCATGGGCGAGCGCGCGGGCGTGGCCCCGCCCAGCGTGATGTGATTCCCCCCGCCGGTCCCGCTGTTGCTGCCGTCCACATCGAACGATTCGGTGCCCAGCCGGGCTTCGCGCGCCTGCTCGTACAGCGTCTCCAGCAATCGCGCCTGCTCCGCGAAACTGCTCGTCGGCTGAATGTTCACCTCGATCACCCCGGGATCCGGCGTGATCGACAGCGACTGCAAGCGCGCATCCACCGGCGGCGCATAGCCTTCCAGCACGACCGGCTGCCCGACGGCCGCGGCCGCCGCTTCTACCCGCCGCACCAGATCGCAGAACGCCCCGAACTCCTCCACCGGCGGCAGGAATACGAACAGCCGCTCCTCGCGCATCTCGGCGACCAGCGCACTGATCGGCGCGCGGTCAGCCGACTCCACCACCGCGGGCGGCTCCGCCGCGCTCCAGGGCATCCGCTCCGCGAAGGGATCCGCATCCGGCCGCGCGGGCGGAGACTGCCACGACACCGACCCGAGCGGCAACCGCAACCCGGCCGGAGAATCGCCCTCGGTCAAGACGATTCGGCCACGCCGCAACCGCCAATCGGCGCTCGCCCACCCCGCCTCGTCCGCGCGCCGATACAGCGACAGCACATAGGCGGCGGGCTCGGCCACCGCGGCATCCAGCTCGGCGAGCAATGCCTTCCGCGCTTGCACCGAGTCCGCACCCGGCAACAGGTCATCACCGTGTACGACTGGTTCGCCCTGTGGCGCACGCGATTTCGCGGCCAGCCGCAGCAGCGCGTCTTCGTAGGCCGGCCGCACCTGCCCTTCCGGCAAGCCGAGTCCGGCCGCCACCGCCAGCATCAGCCGGCGCGCCGGATCATGCTGCGCGGTAATGCCTTCCGCGGTTTCCCGTTGTCCGCCATCGGGAGGCGCGGGTCGGGAACCGGAACCGTTGGCCTGCGCCGGATTCGCGATCGGCCCGCGGCGGTCGGCGAGATCGCCCGGCACCGGTGCGGTGACCACACGCTCCGGGGACTGTGGCACGGGCGGCTGAACCACCGCGTTCGGTCGTTCAGCGGGAACGCTGTGCGCCGCCGGCGGGATCAATGCGCGGGCCGGAGCGGGCTTCGGATCCGCCGCGCCGAACTCGAGCGTCGTGTCCGCCCGCTCGGACGAGCCGGCGGACGCCGGGAGCCAGGGATCGATCAGCAGGGATTGATCGGTCCAGAGGGGGTGGGCGTCGGTGCGCCAGAGCAGGGCGATATCCCAGCGGGGCAGGGGTTCGCCCGGGTACCACTTGCCTTGGCGGTATTGGACTATGCCCGTCGGGGCGTAGATGGCGCGGAGGCGATTGGCCAGGTCGGCGGCGCGTTCGCGCTTGTGCGGGCCGTCGGCGGCGGTGGTCCATTCCGGGCTGGTCTGATCGTCGATGGAGACGAAGGTGGGTTCGCCGCCCAGGGTGAGACCGATATCGGCGGCGGCGGTGCGGGCGTCGACGGTGGCCGCGGCGGCGGTGATGCGCTGCCATTGGATATCGCGGTAGGGCAGGGTGATTCGCGGATCTTCGTGAATGCGGCTGACGGTGTTGGAGAAATCGAGGGTGGCGGTGACCGGGTCGGTGGCGCCGGTGATGGGGGCCGAGGAGACCGGGTGCGGGGTGGCGGCGAGCGGAATGTGACCTTCGCCGGCGAAGAGACCGGAGGTGGGATCGAGACCGACCCAGCCCGCACCGGGCAGATAGACCTCGGTCCAGGCGTGCAGGTCGGTGAAGTCGGCGGGCGGGCCGGAGGGGCCGTCCAGCGAGGGCACGTCCTGGGCCAGCTGGATCAGGTAGCCGGAGACGAACCTTGCGGCCAAACCGAATTCGCGCAGGATCGAGACCAGCAGCCAGGCCGAGTCGCGGCAGGAGCCGAGGGCGGTGCGCAGGGTGTGGTCGGGGGTCTGCACCCCGGGCTCCATGCGGATGGTGTAGCCGACGGCTTCCCGCAGCGCCTGGTTGACGGCGACCAGGAATTCGATACTGCGCGGAAAATCCTTCGGGGCGTGGGCGCGCACGAATTCGAGCACGGCTTCGCCTGGGCCGGAACCGGATTCACGCTCGTCCACCGGGCGCAGATAGACCTCGAGATCGGCGGCCAGCTGCGGGCTGTAGGCGAAAGGGAAATGCTCGGCGTAATCCTCGACGAAGAAGTCGAACGGATTGATCACGTCCAGGTCGGCGATCAGCCCGATATCGATCGAGAGTTCGCGCGCGGGCTCCTGGAACACCAGGCGCGCAAGGAAATTGCCGAACGCGTCCTGCTGCCAGTTCACGAAGTGGTCCGCGGGCGTCACCCGCATGGAATAGGCCTCGATGGTGGTGCGGGTGTGCGGCGCGGGCCGCAACCGCACCACGTGCGGATGGATGCGCACGGGCCGGTCGAAGGAGTAGGTGGTGCGATGTTCCAGGGACACTTTGATGCCCATGACCAAGTTCACCACGGCGTCGTGCTCGCGGCGTGCGATTCCTGTTAAGCCACCGTGAACCCGGGGCGCGACACGCGGGTGATTTCCGGACAGTTCGGACGACACGCGGTGACCTCCCACAGTTGTCGGACCCGAGTGATAGGACTCGTAGGGACAAGGAGGTTGGAATGAGCGACCCCGAATGCTCGCGCTGCGCAGCGGTGCTCGACCACTGTCACGGGACCCTGCTGGCGCACGCCGACGGCTCTCTCGAATGCACCGACCAGGACTGCCACGACACCGACCGGGTCCGGCACCTGTTCATCGCCGACTGCTCGGACGTGGCGGGCGGCTGCCACTGCCTGGTCACCACCGAGTACATCCGGACCGGGCCGCAGACCCTCGCGGGCTGACAACTAGCCTGGCCGGGTGAGCTACGACCACGTACTGCTGCCCTCCGGCGCCGCCGCGACACCCGCCGAGGTGGACGCGTACCTGACCACGCAGGACGGGAAACCGGCGGTCGAGGCGATCGCCGGGTTCGCGGCCGAGCTGGACCGGCGCAATGGGGAGCTGGACGAGATCGACGCGTTCCTGGGCGCGCCCGCGGTCGACGGGGCCATGGGCGAGGTGCTGTTCGTCTCCAGCCCGTACGACGCGATCGGGCATCTGCGCGGGGTGCTGTTCGAGCTGGCGACGCCGCGCGGGTACGCGGTCTACGATCCGCAGCTGGCCTGGCTGATCGATCCGGCGGGGGCGGTGCCGCTCACCGTGAATCACGGCGGGGCGGGTGAGTTCCCCTATCTGACAAAGGAACTCGTCGAGTTGTGGGTGCCGGAGCTGGGGGCGCCGGGGCCGTATCTGATCGCCGAGCGGGCGGATCAGGATTACATCCAGACCTACCGGCACGAGGACGGCCGATACGACCTGGAGTATCGGGCGGGGTCGCCGGACAAGCATTTCGCCATCGCGCTGGGGGATGCGAAATTGGTGTCGGAGCTCATCTGGGAGTGGGCGACGGGTGAGCGGGAGCGGTTCGATTCGCTCGACTGGCAGCGGCTGACCTTCTGACGATTTTCCGGTCTCCGGCATAACGGACATATTTCTTTTCGAAAAGGTGGTGTCCGCTTACAAGATTCATGGGCGCAGGAACGCTAGCATTTCGCTTCGTTCCGGCTAGTTCTCGTAATCACTTCCGGCGAGGAGAGAACCCATGAAGCTAGTCCCGAAGCTCAGCGGCCCGAGGCTACGCAAGAGCCTGGCCGTGGTAGCCGGTGTGGCGGCGACGTTCGCCGTGGCGGTGGCCTTGCACGCCACCGGCGCGGGCGCGGACATCCCCCGGAACCTCCAGCACATCCCCTGCCCCCAGCCGGCGGCGCTGCCCGCGCCGCCGACTTGGACTTAGACAACTCTCGTAGGCTCTCAGGGGCTTCGCCCCTGAAACCCCTCGCCCAGGATCTCGGGGCTGCGCCCGAGGAACCCCGCTGGCCGAGGATCCCGGGCTGCGCCGCGAAACCGGCTGTACGACTAGAGTGCCCGGCGGCCCGAGAGGGCTCGGCCGAGGGTTAGTTCGTCGGCGAACTCGAGGTCGCCGCCCATCGGGAGGCCGGAGGCCAGGCGGGTGACCGACAGGCCGGGGAAATCGCGGAGCATGCGGACCAGGTAGGTGGCCGTGGCTTCGCCTTCGGTATTGGGGTCGGTGGCGATGATGACCTCGGTGACGTCGACGCCGTCGTCCTGATTGCCGATGCGGGTGAGCAGTTCGCGGATGCGGAGCTGGTCGGGGCCGATGCCGGACAACGGGTCGAGGGCGCCGCCGAGCACGTGGTAGCGGCCGCGGAATTCGCGGGTGCGCTCGATGGCCTGCACGTCCTTGGGTTCCTCGACCACGCAGATCATGGTGCGGTCGCGGCGCGGATCGGCGCAGATGCGGCAGAGTTCGCCGTCGGAGACGGTGCCGCAGACCGAGCAGAACCGCACGCCGTCGCGCACCTTCTGCAATGCCGACTGCAGGCGGTCGATCTCCGGCGGCTCCACCGAGAGGAAATGAAAAGCGATGCGCTGCGCGCTCTTCGGACCGATGCCGGGCAGCTTGCCCAGTTCGTCGATCAGATCCTGAACGGGACCCTCGTACACCTGCGCCTTCCCCGACTAGAAACCGGGCAGGGCGCCGCCGCCGAGGCCGCCCGCGAGCGGTCCCAGGCGTTCGGCCGCCACCTGCTGGGCATTCTCCATGGCATTGTTGATCGCCCCGATGACCAGGTCCTGGAGGGTGTCGACATCCTCCGGATCGACGATCTTGGGGTCGATGGTGAGCGCCAGCACCTCACCGGTGGCCTTGATCCGGGCCCGCACCAGGCCGCCGCCCGCTTCGCCCTCGACCTCGGCCTCGGCGATCTCCTGCTGCGCGGCCATGACGGCCTGCTGCATCTGAGCGGCCTGGGCCATCAACTGCTGGATGTCGAACTCTCCACCGGGCTGCACGGCGTTTCCTCTCTGCGGGGAAGTGATTGCCGCCCAGCCTAGTCGCGGAACGCGGCGACCGGCCCCGACCCCCGCGCCGACGGCAGGGGTTCGCGGGCCGGAGATGCGAAAACTCCCCGCTCCTTGACTCTCCCCCGGTGGGAGGGTGTTCGCTGAAGGCATGACGGCAACGGTCCCGATCGGGGAGTTCTCCAAGCTCAGCCATCTGAGCGTGAAGGCGCTGCGGTACTACCACGAGATCGAACTACTGGAACCGGTGCGGATCGATCCCGGCTCCGGGTACCGCTTCTATTCGACCGATCAGGTGGACCAGGCGCATCTGATCCGGCGGTTGCGCGAGCTGAACATGCCGGTGCCGGAGATCCGCGAGGTGCTCTCGGCGCCGGATCGCGCGAGCCGGGACGCGGCGCTGCGGGCGCATCTGGAGCGGATGGAAGCCGAGCTGCAGCGCACCCGCGATGTGGTGGCCTCGCTGCGCACGCTGCTGCTGCCGCCCGCGGAGATCACGGTCCAGGTCGAATATCGTTCCGTCCCAAGCTTTCCCGCCCTGTCGGTCGCCGAAGTGGTACTGCGGGAGGTGATCGGCGACTGGTGCGACGAGCAGTTCCCGCCGCTCTACATCTCCCTGGAGGGCCTCGGCATCCAGCCCGCGGGACCCGGCGGCGCGACCTACTCCCCCGAGTTCTTCGAGGAGGACAAGGGCGAGGTGATGGCCTTCGTGCCGATCGACCCGGCGGACCGGGAACGCGCGGCGACGCTCGGCACGGTCGTCGATCTACCGGCCCGCCGGTTCGCGGTGGCCACCCATGTCGGGCCGTTCACCGATTTCGACATCACCTACGGCGCGCTGGGCACCTTCGTCGCCGAACACGACACCGCACTCGCGGAACCCATTCGCGAGCTCTACCTAGCCGGTCCGGGGGACGTCGTGCCCTCGGACTACATCACCGAAATCTGCTGGCCCATCGGCCGGCTCTGAACAGGAGACATCGATATGTCCGTGAAACTCGCCAATATCACCTTCGACTGCGCGAACGCCGCCGAGCTGGCCGGGTTCTACGCCCAGCTGCTCGACCTTGCCGTCGACCCGGACGCCAACGAGCATTTCGCCACCGTCGGCCAGACCTCGGGTCACGCGCCGACGCTCATGTTCATCCACGTCCCGGACAAGACACCCGGCAAGAATGTGGTGCACCTGGATCTGGCGTCGGACGATCAGCCCGCCGGAATCGAGCGCGCGATCGCGCTGGGCGCCAAGCACATCGCCGATTTCGACGAGTACGGCATCAAATGGGCGACGCTGGCCGATCCCGAAGGGAATCTGTTCGATATCGCCGCCCACTGACGACCGGGATTACGCGAGTTCGCGCTTCAGGTTCTCCAGCACCTCGGCCTGGATCTTCTTCAGGCCGAGGGGGGCGAAGATGCCTTCGAAGATGCCGCCGATACCGCCGGCGCCCTTCCAGCTGGTGCGCACGGTGACCAGCGAGCCACTGCCGGAGGGGGTCACGGTCCAGGTGGTGACCATGGAGGAGTTCGAATCCCGTTCCGTCACCATGGAATCGGAGACCGAGATGGTGGCGTGCACATTGCGGGACCGCTTCTCGGTGGCCTGCAGCGTCCAGTCGGCGACGGTGCCGGCGCCCTTGCCGCCCTCGACCACCTTGTAGTCGCGGTAGTGCGAGGACAGGATGCGCGGCCGCACC
Organism: Nocardia yamanashiensis NBRC 100130; assembly: GCF_001613325.1. Lineage (GTDB taxonomy): Bacteria > Actinomycetota > Actinomycetes > Mycobacteriales > Mycobacteriaceae > Nocardia > Nocardia yamanashiensis. The sequence continues at coordinate 34,237 of NZ_BDCD01000032.1, forward strand.
GTCTCGTAGTCCGCGAGAGCGTCCAGAGTCCGCTTCGGATCGGCCGTCACGACGATCGAACTGGAGGCGCTGACCTGTCCCACCATGTGCTCCTTACTGATTGCACGGATTGCCCGGCTGTACCCTGCTGCCGCCCGGTTATGCTACGCCCGATTCCGCCCCGGCCGGGTTCCCGCGGGTACCCACGGCGAACCTTCAAGCCGGGCAATCCCTTCGGAATCGGGCGTCGGCCGAGGTAGCGGGCCTATCCTGGGGGTGGCACCGAGGGGGAGGCGCGGATGATGAAACGCATCGCGAAGTGGTTGCGCGCCAATCTGGACGGGGCCGTGGTGCTGGGCATCGCATTCACGGCGGTGGCGATCCAGGCGATCGATATCTTCGGGGACGCCATCTCTCAAGAGCTGGCCGCCGGCTTCGTGGGGGCGGCGACCTTGGCGGTGCTGGGCCTGCTGGCCATGATGCTGTTGCGCGATCGGCAGGAAATGGCGCGCGCGGTGCGCGATACGACGGCCGTGCGATTGCTGTACGGATCGGAGATCGGGCAGCAGCACACGCTGTCCCGCCGCGACACCGACCAATGGGTATGCAAGGGCGGCACCGGGTCCTATCTGCGGGCGGTCACGCTGCCCATGCTGCTGGAGAAGGCGCGCCGGGAACAGCGGACGCTGCGGATGCAGATCGAGATTCTGGATCCCGGCAATGTGCCGCTGTGCCAGGCCGACGCGCAGTACCGGACCTCGCTGCAACCCCAGGGTGATGCGGCCGGACGCCCGTGGACCGCCGAGCGGATTCGCAAGCAGTGCTATGCGACCGTGCTCGCGGCGTACTGGCACGGGCAGCAGTCGGAATTCCTGACCATCGATCTGGCGGTGTCGGCGGGTACCACCACATTTCGCTGGGACCTGTCGGCCAGCGGGGTCATCATGACGCAACGGAATCCGACCACGCCGGCGCTGTTCTTCGAGCGCGGCAAGCCGCACTATCAGGACTTCACCAGGGAGCTGGCGGTGAGTTTCCGACAGGCGCGCCAGATTCCGCTCGGCTATCGCGGGGATCTGACGCCGCCTGCCGAGCCGAGCCTGGAGCAGGTGCGGCGGCTGTTCACGCACTTGAGCCTGCCGCTGCCGGCCACCTATACCGATCGGGATGTGAGCGAGATCGTCCGGTACGCGCTGCGCCCGGAGAATCCGTTCTGAGCGGCTAACCGGTCAGCAGCAGCCCGCCGACCGCCGCCGCGGTCGCCGTGACGGCCAGCACCGCTCCGGTCAGCACGAAGCGCCGCATAGGAATCCGGACGGCGTGAGTGCGGCAGAACTCCAGGCACAGCAGCGTGGCCAGGGAAGCCCAGGGCGTGATCACCGGCCCGACATTGGTGCCGATCAGCAAGGCCAGCAATTGGTTTCGCTCGCCCGCTGGGATCACCGCCTCGCCCGCCGTGTACGCGGGCAGGTTGTTCACCAGATTCGACAGCCCCGCCCCCGCCGCCGCTGCCCGGATTGCGCCGCCCACCCCGGAGTCGTCTCCGATGAGCCCGTGCATCAGCTCCGAGAGCCCGTACCGGCTCAGCGTGGGGACCACCAGGAACAGCCCCGCCACGAAAACCAGCAGCTGCCAGGGGATCAGCGACCAGCGCAGCGCGGAACGGTCGAAGACCGCGAACGCCCCCAATGCGATCACCGCCGCGCCGGTCGCCGCCAGCCCGATACTGTCGCCGACGAACGGGATCGCCAGCACGAACAGCACGCACGCCCCCGCCGTCGTGTACATGAGAATCCGTTCCCGCGCATCCGCCGGGCGTACCGGCTCCGGCACCACGTACCGCTCCGCCCCGCGCTCGGTCCGCCGCCAGTACCACCACCACAGGCACACCATGGTGACGAGCACCGAAAACGCCTGCGGCAGCCACATTCTCGCCGCGAACCCGGTGGCGTCCAGCGCGACCCGATCGGCCGCCAGCAGGTTGGTCAGGTTCGACACCGGCAGCAGCAGACTCGCGGTATTGGCCAGCCACAGCGTCGTCATGGCCAGCGGCACCGGCGCGATCCGCGCCGGAATCGCCAGCGCCAGCATGACCGGCGTCAGCAGCACCGCGGTCGTATCCAGATTCAGCACCGTCGTCGTAGTGGCCGCGAACAGCACACACAACAGGAACAGCGCTGCGTAATTCCCGCCCGCGATGATGGCCAGCCGATGCGCGATCACATCGAACACCTTGGCCCGCCTGGTCAGCTCGGCGAGCACGATCACGCTCGCCAGGAACAACAGCAACGGCGCGATCCGCCGCATATTGTCGGCCGCTTCCGCACGCGGCAGCAGACCGGTGGCGACACACAGCAATCCGATCGCGAGCAGGCCCAGCCGGATGCCGTCGAGCAGGCTCAGCCGCGTGCGCAGGCTGCGGAGCCAGTCGCGAAAGGCGCGGCCCGGGCGGGTGCCGGCGGGTCGGGCCGGCCGGTCACGACGGATACCGGACGGGCGGGAGCGAGCCGGGCGATCATGGGCAGGCGAAGGCGCGCCTTCGGGCCCGGGGCCCGGTGGATCCGATTCCATCCGTCCTCGCACAGTCGGTCATCTCAGGGGGATCTAGCGCGCGACCCAGACCACATCGTGTCCGGTCCGATCCTATTCAGTTGCCCCCGATAAGTATTCCGCAGAGTAATACTGGTGCGGTGAGTTCGACGGGAGGGCGGCCCGGAGAGTTCTTCATCAGCTACTCGCCGGCCGACGAACGGTGGGCGACCTGGCTGGCGTGGGAGCTGGAGACGGCCGGGGCGGGATATCGGACACTGCTGCAGTCCTGGGACTTCGCGCCGGGGGCGGATTTCGACGATTTCGCCTATCGCGGGGTGCGGGAAGCAGCGGCGGTACTGGTGGTGTGGTCGCCGAACTATGTGGCGGCGCGGCACACCAATCCGGAATGGCGGGCGGCGCTGGACACCGACCCGGGCAAGCTGCTGGCGGTGCGGGTGACGGAGTGCTCGCTGGAGGCGCTGCCGGCGGGCGTCGACTGCCTGGATCTGGTGCAGGTGAGCGATGGCGCGGCCGCGCGCGAACAGGTGCTGGAGTGGGTGGCGCACTTGCCGGGCGGGCGGAGCGGGCCAGGATTCCCGGTGCGGCGCAGCGGCTTCGGGCATTTCGAAGAGCCGGCGGGGACGGGGCGGAAGCGTCCACCGACCGCGCCGGCGTTCCCGGGCGGGGGCGCGCCGGACCAGCGGCGCACCGGGGTTTCGATACTGCACGTCGCGGGTCCGCGCTTCGGGCGGGCCGGGACGCTCGATGCCGCCGCGCACGATCCGGAGACGCTGCAATCGCAGATCCGGGGCGCGGTCGGCGAACTCGCGGACCGGCAGGTGCCCGCCCCGGATCTGCTGGTGGTCAGCGGCGATCTCACCGAATCGGCGAACCTCACCGAATTCCAGAGCGCCGCAACATTTCTGCGCGGACTGCGCGTGCTGCTCAAGCTGGAGCCGGGCCGGGTCGTGGTGGTGCCGGGCAATCACGACGTGTCGAAACCGCTGTGCCATTCGTACATGCTGGAATGCGAGGCCAACAATCGCCGCCCGCAACCGCCGTACTATCGCAAGCTCGAACTGTACGAGCGCATGTTCACCGAGGTCTTCCGGGGCATGGACGATCTGGTGTTCGGCAGCACCCAGCCGTGGACGCTGTTCCCGATTCCCGAGCTGCGCATGGTCGTGGCCGGACTGAATTCGACGCTGGCCGCGACGCATCTGGCGGACGACGATTACGGCTTCCTCGGCGATCCACAGGCCCTGTGGTTCGCCGAGCAGCTGCGGGAATTCGAGCGGCAGGGGTGGTTCCGGCTCGGCGTGCTGCGCCACGACCCGCTGCCGGACACCGGCACCTCGCCGTGGCATCCGGAACTGCTGCGCGATACCGCCGCCGCGTTCCGGCATCTCGCGCCGCGACTGAACCTGCTGCTGCACGGGCCCGGACCGGGCGGCGTGCACGCGGGCACGCTGGGCGACGCGCTGCCGGTGCTGCCCGCCGCCGGACCCGGGCGGGCCGAGATCATCCACGTGACCGCGACCGGATTGACCCGGTATCCGTGCGAGAACGGCACGGGCGGAACGGTTTCCATCGAGCGCACCTGGCGGCATGCCGCGGAGACGCTACCGAGCAGCCGGCCGGTCGTCGAGCTCCGGAAAGCGCCTGCCCCCGAACTGCCCGCGGCTCCGGCGTTGCGGCCCATCGATCTGCTGCTGGACCGGATCGAGGAGGTGTGCCGGGTGCGGTATCCGGGGGCCAAGCTCCGGCGCATTCCGGCCGGGCTGCCGTGCCTGCTGATCACGGCCAAGCGCGGAGAAGTGGTGGATCAGTGGCGGATCGGGGTGCACGACGGCGAGGTGACCTGGCCGATCGTCGAGGAATTCCTGAACCAGGATCCGGAGCCGGGTTCCGAACTCGTCTACAGCGGCCGCGCGCCCGACCGGCGCTTGCGGGAACGCGCGGGGCTGCGGGGCGTGCTGGTGCGCAGTTTCATCGATTTCCAGGGACTGGTCGATCTCGGCGAATACCTGCGCAACCAGACCGTGCGACTGCGGGAAGAGCCGCGCTACGCCTCCACCCTGTACGTGCCGCAACGCTTCCGGATCCTGGAGCGCGGCAGCCGCGAGATCCGCGCGGACCTGATCGACGAACTGCTGAATCAGGTGACCGCCGACGACGGCCGGTTCGTGCTGCTGCTCGGCGATTTCGGGCGCGGCAAATCGTTCGCGTTGCGCGAGCTGGCGTTACGGATCAGCGCCCGCGAACCCACCCTGGTTCCGCTGTTCATCGAACTGCGCACCCTCGACCGCACCCGCACGGTGGAAACCCTGATCGCCGCGCACCTGGCCAATCACGGCGAGGACCGCATCGATCTGGCGGCCCTGAACTACATGCTCGAACAGGGTCGCGTGGTGCTGCTGTTCGACGGCTTCGACGAACTGGTGTCCCGGCTCAGCTACGAGAGCGCCGCCGACCACATGGACACCCTGCTGCAAGCCGCCGTCGGCAAGGCCAAAGTCGTGGTGGCCGCCCGCACCCAGCACTTCCGCTCCCGCGACCAGGTCTCCATCGCCCTCGGCGAACGCCTGCGCACCCGCTCGGACCGCACCCTGATCAGCATCGAGGATTTCACCGACGACCAGGTCCGCGACTTCCTCGGCAATCGCTACCCCGATGCCGAATCGGCCGCCGCGAACCGTATGCGCCTGCTGCACCGCATCCCCGCCCTGCTCGCCCTGGCCCGCAACCCGCGCATGCTCAGCTTCATCGCCGAACTCGACGAGCACCGCCTGCGCGGCGTGGCCGACGCGGGCGAACTCATCGGCCCGACCATGCTCTACGAAGCCCTCCTGGATACTTGGCTGCGCTACGAGATCAGCCGAGCGCCCGCCGGACCCGACGGCCGCAGCGAACTACGCCTCGACGAACTACGCACGGCCGTAACCCTTTTCGCCCTCCGCGTCTGGAACTCCGGCGAACCCGACCTCGGCCTGGCGGACCTGGGCCCCGGGGACTTGAACGAGGTCGCCCAGCTCGTGGCCGAACGGTTCGGCACCGCCCGCCATCTCGGCGTCGCACAACTCGCCCACTATCTCGGAGCCCGCAGCCTCGTCGTCCGCACCGAAGACAACCGCTTCGCCCTCATCCACCCGTCGGTCACCGAGTGGCTGGTGATGCGACAGGTCAGCGACGAATTCGACAGCGGCGCGGAGACTCCCGCGCCACTGACCGCGCGCCACCTCGGCGATATGGCCGTCGGCTTTCTCTGCGACCTCGCCGATATCACCGCCCTGCGCTCCTGGATAGCCCGCATCGACCCGGACGCCACCGCCGAACCCGCCGGGCGCCCCGGAAATACCGATCGCCCGGATTCCACCGGTGCGGAGACGAACCAGGCCGCGGCGGACATCGGGCGGGCCAATGCGGTGCGCATCGCGACTCGCTTGCGGATCCGGCCCGATGCGGATCTGCGGGGGGCCATGTTGGCGGGCGCGGAGTTGTCGGATCGGGATCTGCGCCGGATCAATCTCTCGGGCGCCGATCTGAGCGGAGCGCGGCTGAGTGATACCGCTTTGGACGGGGCGGACCTGAGTGGGGCGCGCCTGGCCGGAGCCGATTTGGCGCGGACCACGCTGACCGGGGCGGATCTGCGGGACGCGGATCTGACCGAGGCGAATCTGGGTGGCGCCGATCTGAGCGGAGCCGATCTGAGCGGGGCGCGACTGCATCGCACCCGGCTGGATCATGCCGCGCTGACCGGCTCCGATCTGGAGCGCGCCGATCTGACCGCGGCGCGCTTGGTGCGGACCGATCTGTCCGGCAGTCGCGGGGCGGGCAGCCGGTGGACCCGGGCGGTACTGATCGAGGCCACCGGGCGTCCGGCGAATACCGCGCTGGCCGGGGCCATTCAGGTGCCGGGCACGGGGTCGGGAACCGAATTCGCCCCGGCGACAATCGGAGTCCGGCACGGGATCGATACGCAGCACGGACGGCTGCCCCGGCCGCTGGCCTACAGTCCGGACGGGCGGGCTATCGCATTGGGATGCGATTACGGCGGGGTGGTCATCTACGGGGCCGATACCGGGCGGACGTTGCGAACCTTGCAGGGGCATCAGGCGCGGGCCGTCGCGGTGGCGTTCACCGAGCACGTGCTGGTCTCGGGGTCGGCGGACGGCACCGCGCGGATTTGGGACGCGGCGACCGGGGAACTGCGGAAACTGCTGAGCGACTTCGCGAAATGGCCGTGGCCGTTGGAGGTGAACGCGGGCGGCGGCCTGCTCGCGACCGGGGACGCGGCGGGGGTGCTGCGGGTTTTCGAATTGCCGGGCGGCGAGCTCCGGCATCGATTCGGCCCGCCGCGCGGGTTCGCGCAGCGGATCTTCAGCCTGGCGTTCCACGATGATCGGCTGGCCGCGGCGTATCAGGACGGAACGATCCGGGTGTGGAACGCCCGGACCGGCTCCGAGACAGCGGTCTTCCCGGGCGATCCGGAGTCGGTGCGGCGATTGGCGTGGGACCCGTCCGGTACGCGGCTGGCGGCGGGCGGGGCGGACGGGAACCTGGCGATCCTGGATCTCGAAACGGGACAGCGACATCGGCTGGACGGGCATCGAGGCAGCGTCTACACCTTGGCATTTCATCCCAGCGACCCGGCGCTGCTCGCCACCGGCGACAATGCCGGGGCGGTGATCCTGTGGAATGCCCTGGCCGGCACGGTATTCCAGCAATGCGCCGAACACGGCAACGTCCCGGTGCACTGGCTGAGTTTCGATCCGGGCGGGGAACTGCTCGCCACCGGCGACGCGGCGGGGCTGGTGTTCGTGCGCGACGCGCGCGACGGTGCGCCGCGGCATCGGCTGGCCGGGCACACCAGTTCCATCTGGCCGTTCTCCTTCCGGCCGGACGGCAGCCAATTGGCCGTCGCCGACGGGCAATCCGCGCTGCGGATCTGGGATCCGGGCACCGGGGCGTGCCGCCATGTGCTGACCGGGCACGGCCGGCACGTGCGGGGCGTTTCGGTGAACGCGGACAGCACGCTGATCGCGGGCTGCGGCAACGACGGCAGTGTCCGGCTGTGGGACCTGCGGACCGGGCGGCTGGTGGACCGGATTCACGGTGACACGGATTCGCTGGTCCCGCTGGACTGGGCCGTCTTCGCACCGCACGATCCGAAACAGCTGGCCACCGTCGCCCGGGACGGCACCCTGCGGGTGTTCGCGGTGGACGGCAGCGCGCACGAGACCCGGATCAGCATCGATTCCGCGCCGGTCTGGGCCGTCGCCTACGACCCGGCGGGACGGCTGTTCGCCACCGCCAACGACGACGACACCGTCACCCTGTGGACGCTCAATACCGGCGGCGAGCACGCGGTGTGCGGGGAACATCGGGGCCGGGTGCGGTCGATCGCCTTCACCGCGGACGGCGGGCGCATGGCCACCGGCTGCGACGACGGCAAGATCCGGGTGTGGGAGGTGGCCACCGGCACCCTGCTGGATACGCTCTCGGACCGGCAGCAGGGCGAATCCGGTTGGGACACTCGCGAATCCGAGCCGCTCAAACGCGTCTACGGGGTGGGGGTGCATGCCGATCGGCTGGCCGGGGTGTCCTGGGACGCTACCGTGCGCATCTGGAATCCGCGCGCCGAACAGCCGCTCTACCGGCTCGGCGAGCATCACGGCAAGCTCTGGTGCGCGGCCGTGGACCGCACTGCCGGACTGCTCGCCACCGCAGGCGACGACCTGGTCATCCACCTGTGGGAGCTGGCGTCGGGACAACTGCTGCACAGCTTGACCGGGCATCGAAACCGGGTGCGGTCCTTGGCTTTCGATCCGGCCGGGGACTTGCTGGTGAGCGGCGGCAACGACGGCTGCGTCATGGTCTGGTCGCTGGGCGACGCGCCCGCCTTGCGCGCGACCCTGCTCGGCTTGCCCGAGGGCTGGGTGGCCTTCACCCCGGACGGCCGCTACAAGGCGGAAGGGCTGACGGCGGGCCAGTTCTGGCAGGTGATCGGCATGTACCGGTTCGAAGTGGGCGAGCTGGAGCCGTATCAGCCGCAGATCCGGCAACTCCGGCTCGACGAGCCGCTGTGAGCGCGGCCGGGCCCGGCTATGCTACGCCGCAGCCGGATCCGGCCGGATTCCGCTGCTGTACCAGGTTTTTCGAGGAGATCGCTCGCCATGCACACCGTGCGTCGCGTCAAGGACGCGGTGCCCTATCTGCTCTGCGCGGTTTTCGGGGCCGGTCTCATCATCGGTGGTTGCGCTTCGCTGGCGGACAGTTCCGGCAAGGTGATGTGCGGGTGGCGGCAGATGCATCCGGGTGACACCTGCGCGATCACCCGCAACGGCCGGACCGTCAGCCGGACCTTCGACGAGCAGCGGGACGACAGCGGATGGGCGCCGTGGGTCCTGCTGGGCATCGGGGGTTTGCTGGTGGCGGGCGGGACGGTCGGGCTGACGGCGGAATTCCGGCGCGAATCGGACTATTTGGTTACCAGATAGTTAGCAAGCGTAAGAATATTCACCTTCGCAGCGGGAATAGACTCGAACACGAGCAGGTGGGGACCGTCGACACGTATGCAAACCCTGCGTGAAAAACCGCCCCGCCGGTGTCATCTTGCTGGCCGGACCGTCCGGTGCACGATAGGTTCCGAGGGTGGCAGTGAGTCTGTTGGGGAAGGCCGGCCGCGCACCGGCCGCACAGGAATCAGGTTTCGCCGCGCATCGAGCAGGCGTCGATCGACTGCTGGCCTCGTATCGGGCGATACCGCCGGACGCCAATGTGCGCCTGGCCAAGAAGACGTCCAATCTCTTCCGGGCCCGCGCCAAGAACCCCGCACCCGGCCTCGACGTCTCCGGATTGAACCAGGTCATCGCGGTCGACCGGGAGGCCCGGACCGCCGACGTGGCGGGCATGACCACCTACGAGGACCTGGTCGCGACCACGCTGCGCTACGGGCTGGCGCCGCTGGTGGTGCCGCAGCTCAAGACCATCACGCTGGGCGGGGCGGTCACCGGGCTGGGCATCGAATCGACGTCCTTCCGCAACGGTCTGCCGCACGAATCGGTGCTGGAGATCGACGTGCTGACCGGAGCCGGCGAGATCGTCACCGCCACCCGCGACGGCGCGCACGCCGATCTGTTCCGGGGCTTCCCGAACTCCTATGGCACGCTGGGCTATTCGACTCGGTTACGAATCGAGCTGGAAGCGGTGGAACCCTATGTGGCGCTGCGGCACATACGGTTTCATGAGCTGCGGGAGCTGGAGGCGACCATGGCGCAGATCATCGCGGACCGCTCGTACGCCGGGGAGCGGGTCGACTACCTCGACGGTGTGGTGTTCAGCGCGGACGAGAGCTATCTGACCGTCGGGCGGCAAACCGACGAACCGGGGCCGACCAGCGATTACACCGGGATGAACATCTACTACCGGTCCATTCAGCACGATTCGACGACGCCCAAGCGGGACCGGCTCACCATCTCCGACTACCTGTGGCGCTGGGACACCGACTGGTTCTGGTGCTCACGGGCTTTCGGCACCCAGAACCCGAAGATCCGGCGCTTCTGGCCGAAGAAGTACCTGCGCTCCAGCTTCTACTGGAAGCTGATCGCACTCGATCACAAGTACCACATCGGGGACAAGCTGGAGGCCCGGCAGGGGAACCTGCCGCGCGAGCGGGTGGTGCAGGACATCGAGGTGCCCATCGAGCGCACCGCCGACTTCCTGGACTGGTTCCTGCGCGAGATCCCCATCGAACCGATCTGGTTGTGTCCCTTGCGATTGCGCGACACCGAGGGTGAACAGCCGTGGCCGCTGTACCCGCTGGAACCGGGCCGGACCTACGTGAACGTCGGCTTCTGGTCCGCGGTGCCGACCGTGGCGGGGCAGATCGAAGGCGCGGCCAATCGCGCCATCGAGGACGAGGTGTCCCGGCTGGACGGGCACAAATCGCTCTACTCGGATGCTTACTACTCCGAGGAGGACTTCGCCGCGCTGTATTACGGCGGCGACACCTATCGGCAACTCAAGCGAACCTACGACCCGGATCATCGTTTACTGGATCTGTATTCGAAGGCGGTGCAACGCAAATGACCACGTTCAAGGATCGTTCCGACGTTTTCACAGAGCTCGGAACCAAGCTCACCATTGCCGAGATCTTCGAGACGCTCATCGACGGACCCGTGCCCATCCGGCTGACCGCCTACGACGGCAGCAGCACCGGCCCGGAGGATTCGGAATTCGGCCTGGAGATCACCAGCCCGCGCGGGGTCAACTACATCGCCACCGCGCCCGGCGACCTGGGCATGGCGCGCGCCTACATCTCCGGTGACATGATCGCGCACGGCGTGCACCCGGGCGATCCGTACGAGCTGCTGAAGGCCATGGGGAACATGAAGTTCCGCCGGCCCACCGCCATGCAGCTGGTGGTCATCGCGCGCTCGCTGGGCTGGGAACTGCTCAAGCCCATCGCGCCGCCGCCGCAGGAGACGCTGCCGCGCTGGCGGCGCATCGCGCTGGAAGGGTTGCGGCACTCCAAGACTCGCGACGCGGAAGCCATCCACCATCATTACGACGTCTCGAATACGTTCTACGAGTACGTGCTCGGGCCGTCCATGACCTACACCTGTGCGGCCTACGAGGATCCGGCCTGGACGTTGGAACAGGCGCAGGAGAACAAGTACCGGCTGGTCTTCGAGAAGCTGAACCTGAAGGCCGGGGACCGGCTGCTCGATATCGGCTGCGGCTGGGGCGGCATGGTGCGATACGCGGCCAAGCGCGGGGTCCGGGTGATCGGGGCGACGCTGTCGGCCGAACAGGCCGAATGGGCGCAGGCCAAGATCGTCGAGGACGGGCTGGCGGAACTGGCCGAGGTGCGGCATTCGGACTACCGCGATATTCGCGAATCCGGGTTCGACGCGGTGTCCTCCATCGGGCTCACCGAGCACATCGGGGTGCACAACTACCCGGCGTACTTCGAGTTCATGAAGTCGAAGCTGCGCGACGGCGGGCTGTTCCTCAACCACTCCATCACCCGGCCGGAGAACAAGCACACCACCAAGGCGGGCGATTTCATCGACCGGTACGTGTTCCCGGACGGGGAGCTGGCCGGGTCCGGGCGGATCATCTCCGAGGCGCAGAACGTGGGCCTGGAGGTGCTGCACGAGGAGAACCTGCGGTACCACTACGCGCTCACCCTCGCCGAATGGTGCGACAACCTGGTGGAGAACTGGGATGCCGCGGTGAAGGAGGTCGGCGAGGGCACCGCCAAGGTGTGGGGTCTATACATGGCCGGCTGTCAGCTCGGGTTCGAACGGAACGTGGTGCAGCTACACCAGGTCCTCGGCGTCAAGCTGGGGGCCGACCAGGCGTGGACGGTGCCGCTGCGGCCGTGGTGGAAGGCATAGGACAACTCTCGTAGCTCTCAGGGGCAAGCCCCTGAAACCCCTTACGAGGCGAAGCGGCCGGGCTGGGCGGCGAGGTACGCGATCCGTCACGCGCCGGCCGAGTGGGGTGGCGAGGCGACTCTCGGAAACCCTTACCGGCCGGGCCGCGCCGTGCAGTAAGCACTTGGAACCTTCTTACAGGCCGAGGCGGGAGTTCAGCCAGGGTAGTGCGGAGGTGAAGGCCGAGGCGGCGAACTGCCAGGTGTGGCCGCCTTCGGTGGTGTACACCGTGCAGTCGATGCCGACTCGGCGGCCCTGATCGCACAGGGCCGCCGCGGCGCCGACCTCGCCGCTGTCGTAGACGGCATCGCGGCCGCCGTAGCCGGCCGAATCGTCTTCCAGCGCAGTGTGAGTGGGGTGGGGGCGGCCGTTGCCGGCCTGGCGCTTGGGCGGGGTCAGGTCGTCGAAGAGGCCGAACATGTCGGTGTACGGGCCGTGCTTCTCCATCACCGTCTCGGGATCGAAGGTCGCCCAGGCCGTCGGGTCGCCACCGAACAATCGGCGTATCGACTGGTCCTTGGTGCCCGAGTTCGGTCCGGCGTCGCCGGCTATGTCCACGAAGGTGTGCAGAAGTTCGGGATGCATGACGGCCAGGTCGACCGCGCAGGTGCCGCCCATCGACCAGCCGACGGCCGCCCATTGCGCCGGATCCCGTGCGACGCCGAATTCCGACTTCAGGTAGTCGGGTACGTCGCGGGTCAGGTGGTCGGCGGCGTCGCCGCGCGGGCCGTTCACGCATTCGGTGTCGTTGTTGAAACTGCCTCCGGCATCGACGAATACGAGGATGGGGGCTGCTCCGCCGTGGCTCGCCACGAAATCGTCGACGGCGGGCATGATCTGGCCGCTGCGCACCCAATCGGCGGGAGTGTTGAATTCGCCGCCGATCATCAGCACCACGGGTAGCGCGGGCGGGGTGCCGCCCTTGAACCAGGCGGGCGGCAGGTACACGTACTCGGTGCGATGGCGGAAATCGCTGCCCGACTCCGGGATGTCCACCGGCACGATCCGGCCGATCCCCACATCCGTGTTCCGCAGCGCCGCAAGCTCGTCCAGGTCGGTTTGATGCGGCAGCGGCTCGGCGGTGGCCGCCGCCCAGGCCGCCTGCACCGTCGGGTAGTAACCCACCCATTGGTTCAGCACCACAGTGGCGTTCAGCAGGGCGACCGGCACCGCCAGCACCGCCACCACGCGCTGCCACACCGCACCGGAACGCACACCCACCACCGCGGCAGTCAGCGCCGCCGCCGTCGCGCCGATGCACACCCACAACAGCATCGGGGCCGGATTCGACGCCAGCCCTTCATCGTTCATGTAAGCCCGAGCGCCCCACGCGGCTACGAGCCCGACGCCGAGACTGACCGGCACGCCCACCAGCCACCAGCGGCGCGATGCCCGCGCGAACGCCACCACCAGCAGCAGCACCGCCACGAACACCAGCACCTGCGGCACCCAGCCGTGCAGCAGCGACAGCCCATGATGAAAGGTCCGGTTGACCGATTGCACGGGGTTCGGCGGCGGCGGAGGCACGACGGCGATCATGGTCGGCGTTCCTCGAGAAACCCTGTGAACAAGCTCCGGGGATGCTGGCGGCCGCCGGCGGCTCAGATCAGGTCGTCGAGGAACTGCCGGGGTAGTTCCGCGGAATCCACCGCACCCAACGGCATCTCATTGCGCAGCGTGCGCAGGATGCCGAGCACGCCCGGGCCCGCGTCCAGCAGCGGCCGGGTCCAGCCGAGTTCGGCGCAGCGAATGACGGCCGGAGTCAGCGTCGCGATGGACTCCCCCATCCAGCCCGCGGCGGACAGGCACTCCGCCAGCAGAATGGCGGTGTCGAGTTCGGCACGCGGACGATGCTGTTCGCGAATGCGGCCGTGCAGGGCGCGGGCGCGTTTGACGGCCGTGTCGTCGGTGCCGAGCGGCGCGAAATCGTCGGGGGCGCGGTCGTCGCCGTGGTAATGCCGGTAGAGCAGCGCCCGGACGGTCGCGATTTCCTCGGCCTCGGCGGCCAGTGCGGCGGCGCCGCTGGCATGGCGCATGGGCCGCACCATGGGATCGGTGACCAGCCCCGCGGTCAGCGGATCGGCGGGCAGGCCGAGACGCAGGCGTTCCGCGCGAATATGGGCGGCGAGCCGGGTGAACTTGCGGTCCACCGCGATTCGCGCGCCCTCGTCGAGGCGGGCCGTGGCGGTCTCCAGGTCGCCACGCACCGCCTTCACCCGGGCGCCGATCACGAAGATGGGAATGAGGAAATCGACCGGGCCCACCTTGGGCAGCAGTTCGTGACTCTGATCCAGCAGGCGTTCGGCGCTGTCCAGCTCACCGCGGCGATAGGTCACCTCGCCGAGCAGCGCCGCGGCCACCCGGACCGCGTGCGAGCGCGGACCGGAGCGGTCGCGGGCGGTCTGCCAGGCCTGATCGAAACAGCGATCGGCGGCGACGATATCGAGTTGTTCGTAGGCGGCGGCGCCCTGCCCGCACAGCCCGAACACTTCGCCGAGCGGATCCGCGGAACGGGCGTGATAGGGCGCGGCCCAGTCCTGCGTCTCCCGCGCTCCCACGAAGTCGAATTCGCACAGCCGGACGTAGGACGCGAGATTCGCCGCCGTGGACACCGTCCAGGCGGGCAGTTCGTCGGCCAGGCGCAGGCAGTCGGCGAGGCGTTCCAGCACGCCTTCGGTGCGATCGCGCGCGATCTGATCGGCCGCCCCGAGCACCGCGGCCTGGCAGCGCTGCTGCACCGCCTCGGCATCGGTCGGTGAGCTGCGGGCCAGCATGTTCGACAGCCGGCCCAGCGCGGTGCGGGCCGCGCCGGACTGCTGCAGGTTCACATTGGCGCGGGCCAGCGCCATCAGCAGCTTGGAGCGCGAAGTCACCTGTTGCACAGGCAGTTTCGACACCGTCCCGAACAGCGTGGCCAGCCGGGAACGGTCGATGAGATCCATGCCGCCGTTCTCGACCAGGTCGAGCGCGAACTTGAAATCGGTGGCGGCCAGCGCGTGATCGACCGACTGCCGCAGCAGCTGATGCTCGGCGAACCAGCGGGAAGCCTTGCGGTGCAGGGCTTTACCGGCGCCCGGCTGCGCCCGCTCCAGGCGGGCCCGCAGATGCTCGGCCACCATCGGCTGCATCTTGTACCAGCTGGAATCGTCGGAGAGCCGGTGCACGAACAACTCGCGCTGCTCGGCCTGCTCCAGCAGCTGCGCCGCGTCGGTCATCCCGGTCAGCGCCTCCGCCAGCGAGGCGTTCACCCGCTCCGGAATCGCGATGGCGGTGAGGAATTCGAGCATTCGCGGGTCGAGCGCGTCCAGCACGTTCTCGGCCAGATAGTCGCGAATCGATTTGTTGTCCCCGGACAGCCGCGCCACCAGGGCATCCGCGTCCTGCCCGGCATTGCGCAGCGACAGACTCGCCAATTGGATGGCGGCGGGCCAGCCGTCGGTGGCGGTGTGGATCTGCTCCAGCTGCCGGTCGGACAGTTCCAGCCCGGTGCGCTCCACCAGGATCTGCCGGGTCTCCTCCGGCGTCAGCCGCAATTGCCCCGAGCCGATCTCGACCAGTTCGTCGGCCACCTTCATCCGGCTCAGCGGCAGCCCGGCGTGCTCCCGGCTGGTGATGACGAAACGCAAATGGTGGCAGCCGTTGTCGAGCAGCGACTCCATCACCCGGTGCGCGCCGTGGTCGGTGATCCTATGCCAGTCGTCCACGATCACCACCACGGTGCCGCCGCCGGCGTGCACCTCGTCGATGAGCGCGGAGACGGCGTAGGGCACCGCCTCGGCGGTCCGCTCCTCCAGCACCTGCTCCAGGCCCGCGCCGATCTCCGGGCGCACCCGGTGGATGGCGGCGATGATGTGCGCGAGCAGCCACACCTCGTTGTCGTCGTCCCGGTCGATGGCGATCCAGGCCACCGCCACCCCGCGATCGGTGAGTTCGGCGCACCATTGCGCGGCCAGGGTGCTCTTGCCGAATCCCGCCGGACCGTGGATCACCGCCAGTCGCCGCCGGCCGCCCGCGCGCAGCGGATCCAGCAGCCGCGGCCGCGTCACCGGTTCCCGGACCGAGGTCGGCGGCCGGAATTTCGTTGCGGCCGTGGGCGGCAGCGTATTGCCCACCGCCGTGCCGCCGCCCGGGAAGGATTCGGTGGCCGGTCCGGGCGGCCGGAAGGACAGCGACCGGCCGCGCGGCGCGGTCACCACGGTGCCGGTGCGCTGTCGCGAATAGCTCTGGGAGCCGGTGGGATCCGGCCCGTCGGCGGTGCCGGTGAGGTCGCCGTCGAGCAGCGCCATCTCGTCGGGCACCTGCCCGTGCTCGCGCTGCACCGCACGCAGCAGATCGCCGAATTCGACGGCACTGGCGGGGCGGTCGCGCGGATCGGTCGACATGGCCGCTTCGATGGCCGCCGCTACGTCGGAAGGGATTTCGTGCTCGCGCAGGTTCGGCAGCGGCTGGCTGGTGATGCGCAGGAACTGCGCGACCACCTTCTCCCCCGCCTGCCGTTCATAGGCGGCGTGGCCGGTCAGCAGGGCGAACAGGGTGGAGCCGAGCCCGTACACGTCCGAGCGCACGGTCGGCTCGTCGCCCTTGAGCACCTCGGGCGCGGTGAACGCGGGCGAACCGGTGATCAGACTGGTCGACGTGCGGAATCCGCCTGGGATGCGGGCGATTCCGAAGTCGGTGAGCTGCGGTTCGCCGTAGCGGCTGAGCAGCACATTGGCCGGTTTCACATCCCGGTGCAGCACCTGGGCGCGATGCGCGGTCTCGATGGCCCCCGCCAGTTTGACCCCGACGCGCAGGGAATCCTCCCAGGTCAACGGCCCGTTCTCGTGCACCAGCCGCTCAAGCGAGCCGTGCACCGCGTACGGCATGACGATGAACGGCTTACCCGCCGGCGTCACATCGACCTGGAGGATGTCGACGATGTTCGGATGGCCCGACAGCCGGCCCATCGCTTGTTCTTCCCGTAAAAACCGCTCCCGGCTCTCCTCGTCTATCTCCGAGGAGAGCACCTTCACGGCTACAATCCGATCCAGCGTCTTTTGCGCACAACGGAATACGACACCGAACCCGCCGCGACCGATCTCCTCGGCGTCGAACAGGCCCATGGCCTCGAGCTCGTCGGTGATGGTCATGGGGATATACGCCGCGGTGGCGGATTCGGCTCCGGTGGATTCACTCCGGGAGCCTCCCGGGCGCGCCTGTGGATTCATCTCTGGCCACCTCGAACTGGAAAGAGCGCGTACCGAATCGCGTACGGGCTGTTCCGGTGTTCACCCGCGCATAATCCAACGTAGCGCGGTCCCGGCGCAGACGTACACGATTCGACACAGCTACGAGTAACCCGGGCGGACAAGACCAAGCGTCTCCAGAATGCACAACGGCCCGGACCGCGACAAACGCGGCCCGGGCCGGGTGAAACATCAGGTCAGTGGCGCATTTGCGCCCGCAACCCGATTACTTACGCAGCGAGGCGGGAACCTGGAAGCGGTCGCCGAACTTGGCGGCCAGCTCGTCGGCACGGGCCACGAAGGCCTCCTGGCCGCCCGGGTAGCCCACGATGAACTGGTGGGTGCCACCGGTCCAGGCCGGGAACCCGATGCCGAAGATGGAACCGATGTTCGCATCCGCGGTCGAGGTCAGCACGTTCTCGTCGAAGCACTTCTGGGTCTCGATGGCCTCGGCGAAGAGCATGCGGTCCTTCAGGTCCTGCAGGGTGACGCCTTCCGGCAGCTCCCGCGAGGTCTTGAACAGGGTGCGCAGCTCGGGCCACAGGTTGGTGGCCTTGCCGTCGACGTAGTCGTAGAAGCCCGCGCCGCCGGCCTTGCCCTTGCGGTCGAACTCGTCCACCAGCTTGTCGAGGATCTGCGCGGTCGCGCCGGAAGCGGCGTCGATCTCGCCACCGGCGGCGATGATCGCCTCGGCGGTCTCCTTGTAGATCTTCTGCATGGTGGTGAAGTTCAGCTCGTCCGACAGCTTCAGCGGCGCCGCCGGGTAGCCCGCCTGCAGACCGGCCTGCTCGATGGTCTGCGGGTCGACGCCCTCGCCGAGCATCATGATGGCTTCGTTGATGAACTTGCCGATGACGCGCGAGGTGTAGAAGCCACGCGAGTCGTTGACCACGATCGGGGTCTTGCGGATCGCGAGGGTGTAGTCGTACACCCGGGCCAGCGCCTCGTCGGAGGTCTTCTCACCCTTGATGATCTCGACCAGCGGCATCTTGTCGACCGGCGAGAAGAAGTGGATGCCGATGAAGTCCTCGGCCCGCTTCACGCCATTGGCCAGCAGGGTGATCGGCAGGGTCGAGGTGTTCGAGCCGAGCAGCGCATCGGCGTCGACGATGTCCTCGATCTCCTGGAAGACCGCGTTCTTGAGTTCCGGCTTCTCGAAGACGGCCTCGATCACGAAGTCCACGCCCGCGAAATCCTTGGGATCGGCGGTGGGGGTGATGCGAGCCAGCAGCGCGGCCGACTTCTCCGGGGTGGTCTTGCCGCGGGAGAGAGCCTTCTCCTCGAGCTTCTCGGAGTAGTTCTTGCCCTTGTTGGCGGCCTCGATGGTGACGTCCTTGAGGACGACGTCGATGCCGGCCTTGGCGGTGACGTACGCGATGCCCGCGCCCATCATGCCCGCGCCGATGACGCCGACCTTCTTGATCTCGCGCTTCGGGATGTCCTTGGGACGCGAGCCGCCGTTGTTGATCGACTGCAGGTCGAAGAAGAACGCCTGGATCATGTTCTTCGCGACCGGGCCGGTCAGCAGGGAGACGAAGTAGCGGGACTCGATGAGCGAGGCGGAGTCGAAGTCCACCTGCGCGCCCTCGACCGCGGCGGCCATGATGGCCTGCGGCGCCGGCATGTTCTGGCCCTTGAGCTGCTTGCGCAGGTTGGCCGGGAACGCCGGGAGGTTGGCGGCGAGCGCCGGGGTGGACGGGGTGCCGCCGGGGATCTTGTAGCCCTTGACGTCCCAGGGCTGCACGCCCTTGTCCGGGTTGGCCTTGATCCACGCCTTGGCGGCCGGGACGAGCTCCTCGACCGAGCCGACGACCTCGTTGATCAGGCCGGTGGCCTTGGCCTTCTGCGCGGTGAACTTCTGGCCCTGCAGCAGCACGCCCATCAGGCCGTTGGCGATGCCCAGCATGCGGGTCACGCGGGTGACGCCGCCGCCGGCCGGGAGCAGGCCGAGGGAGACCTCGGGCAGGCCCAGCTGCACGCCCTTGATGTCGGCCGCGATGCGGTAGTGGGTGGCGAGGGTGATCTCCAGGCCGCCGCCGAGGGCAGCGCCGTTGATGGCGGAGACGACCGGCTTGCCGAGCTGCTCCAGACGACGCAGGTCGTCCTTGATGAAGGTCAGCTCTTCCATGATGGCAGCGGCGTCGGCCTTGGTGGTCTGCATCATGTTCTTGAGGTCACCGCCGGCGAAGAAGGTCTTCTTCGCGGAGGTGATGACGACACCGGTGATGTCGTCCTTCTCGGCGACCAGGCGGTCCACGGTGGCCCGCATGGAGTCCTTGTAGAGCTGGTTCATGGTGTTGGCGCCCTGGTTGGGGTCGTCCATGGTCAGCACGACGATGCCGTCGGCGTCCTTTTCCCAGCCGATCATGTTCTCAGTCATTGTGTTTCGTTCTCCTGAAAAGTCTCGGGTGGGCGTCAGACGCGCTCGATGATGGTGGCGACACCCATGCCGCCGCCGATGCAGAGGGTGACCAGCGCGTAGCGCGCGTTGCGACGGTGCAGCTCGTCGACCATGGTGCCGGTGATCATCGCGCCGGTGGCGCCCAGCGGGTGGCCCATGGCGATGGCGCCGCCGTTGACGTTGAGCTTCTCGTCCGGGATGTTCAGGTCCTTCTGGAACTTCAGCACCACGGAGGCGAAGGCCTCGTTGATCTCGAACAGGTCGATGTCGTCCACGGTCAGGCCCGCCTTGGCGAGGGCCTTGTGCGCGGCCGGGGTCGGGCCGGTCAGCATGATGGTGGCGTCGGCGCCGGAGATGCCGGTGGCGACGATGCGGGCGCGCGGGGTCAGACCCGAAGCGGCGCCGGCCTCTTCGGAGCCGACCAGCACCAGCGCGGCGCCGTCGACGATGCCGGAGGAGTTACCGCCGGTGTGCACGTGGTCGATCTTCTCGACGTAGGTGTAGCGCTGCATGGCCACGGCGTCGAAGCCGCCCATGTCGCCGATGCCGGCGAAGGCCGGGTTCAGCTTGCCCAGGTCGGCGGCGGTGGTGCCGCGACGCATGTGCTCGTCGTTGTCGAGCACGGTCAGGCCGTTGATGTCCTTGACCGGCACGACGGACTTGGCGAAGTAGCCGTTGTCCCAGGCCTTGGCGGCCAGTTCCTGCGAGCGGACGGCGTAGGCGTCGACGTCGTCGCGGGAGAAGCCCTCGATGGTGGCGATCAGGTCGGCCGAAATGCCCTGCGGGACAATGTAAGCCTCGTAGGAGGTCTTCGGGTCCATGAACATGGCGCCGCCGTCGGAGCCCATCGGCACGCGGGACATGGACTCCACGCCACCGGCGATGACCAGGTCCTCGAAGCCGGAGCGGACCTTCTGGGCGGCCAGGTTGACGGCTTCCAGGCCGGAGGCGCAGAAGCGGTTGATCTGGACGCCACCGACGGTGTCGGGCAGACCCGCGGCGAGAACGGTGGTGCGGGCGATGTCGGCACCCTGATCACCCACGGGCGAGACGACGCCCAGGATGATGTCCGAGATGCGGTCCTCGTCCAGGTTCGGGAACCGGTTCCGCAGCTCCGCGACCAGACCGGTGGTCAGGTCGATCGGCTTGACCGAGTGCAGCGAGCCCTTACGGTTCTTGCCGCGCGGAGTGCGGATGGCCTCGTAAATGTAGGCCTCAGTGGTCATATCCGAGTTGTCCTCTCTTAGGTGCGCCGACACCGCGATGTGCGGGTTGGCCGCGGGTTACCCTCGCCGATCTGTCCTCGCGGACCGACCTTCCTGACGCTGTACAAACTGCGACAGGAACCAGTTAGTTGACTCGCCAGTAGCCCGTACGCCTGGGCATACCTTAGAACCTCACCGAACCGGAACTCACGGCCACCCGATCATAGTACGCCGCGATGCGAACTCCGGTTAACTTAAGGCTCTCCACAGGCGAACTGTCAACCCTCCAGGGGAGTGGCGCCCAACTCAGCTCGCAAAAGCTCCAGCGCCACATCATCCGGGTCGCGCCGCTCCCCCGCCGGCACCGGCTTCGCCGATTCCTCCAGCATCTCGCGCTCTTCCTCCTCCGTAGTGGCAGGTGGAACGCCGTCATAACCTACTGGCGGGTAGTCAACAGCCCCCGGGTCGTCCGGGAGGTCCGGGCCGTCCGGCAGCGGAATATCGTCGTCGTACGGCGTCACCTGCGGCGCGGGCGCACCCGCACCCGAACCACCGGAACCCCGCTCGACAGGAGCCTGGACCGGCGCCGCGGGCGCGGCCTTCGCCTCGGGCGCACTCCCCCATCCGGCCGGCGCCTCGGCCGCCGGAGCCGCCCCCTTGGCCTGACTCGGCCGCGAGAACTTCGGCGCCGCCTTCTTCTCCGCTTCCTTGGTCGCCGGCCCCCGCCCGCCCGAACCGCTCGCCCCGCCCCGCCCCGCCGGAGCCGACCCCGCCCCGCCGACTTCCCACTTCACGTCATGATCGCGCCCCAGCACGGCCTTGACCGCCGACCGCACCGCCTCCAGGTTCTTCGGCTGCGACAACCGCTGCGCCAACGGCGCGTGCTGATGCGCGAACACGATCGTCATCCCCTCGACCCGGGCCACGCTCGCCCCGGACAGCAATGCCTGCACCGCGGCCCCGAACTCCCGCACCTTGGCCCGGATATCCGACCAAGCCGCCTCGATCTCCTGCAGCACATCATCGGGAGCGTGCGCGAGCGCGCCACCGGCCACGACCGCCGCCGGCTCGGCGGCCTCGGCCGCACCGGACTCCGCGTCGGCCCCGACCGCACCCGGAGCGGCGCCGACCGGCGCACCCCACACGACACCAGAACTTCCGGCAGTCGAATCGGCCGGAGCGCCAACGGCTTCCGCTGCCGGTGCAATATCCGGAAGAGACGGCGCATCGGCTCCGGGAGTCGCTACGTCCGGCTCGATACCGGCGGCGACATCCGGCCCCGCCGCGTCGGCCGGATCCGGCAGCGATTCGGAAATGTGCTGTGGTGCAGACTGTTCGGCCGCTCGAGCGGTCTCATGCGCGACAGCCGAAAGCGCTTCCGCCTCGGCTGCCACCGCACCCGGCGGCGCTTCCACTACGGCACCCCCGGCGGGCTGCGATGCGTCGACGGCATCCACGGCCGTGGATTCCATCGCAGCCGAGTGGGCCGTGACGGCCGGTCCCCCCGCCTCAGGCTCGGACGGCATGGCGGTGGCGCGCTCCGCCGGATGCGCCGGTTGCTCCTGTGCCGCAGCGGTATTCGCGGGGGCCGGGGCACCGGCATCGGAATCCGGTTGCGTCCCGGTGGTTGCCGCAACTTGGACCGCAGCAGCCGACACCGGGCTCAGTTCCGGTGGACGAATAGCCGTCGCGGCGGGCTGCGCAGCCGCTTCAGGCTCGGCGGCCGGCGGCTGCGGCGCGGAAGTCGGACGCGCGACTTCGGCAACCTGCGGCGGGGCGGAAGGAGTGGCGGCGGCCGTCACGGCCTGAGCTTCGGGAGGTGTTGGGTCGCCGCCCTTTTCGGCGCGGAGGGCGGCGAGGGCTTCCGCTCCGCGGCGGCGGTTGCCGGCGGCCGGGGGTGCGCTCGGGGCCGACTGGGCGGTGCTGGGCGGAGCGGCCGCGGGGGCGGATTGTGGTTGTGGTGCACCGGCCGGGGCGGCGGGGAGGCCGTTGGCTATGCGGCGTTCGAGGGATTCGAGGCGTTGCAGGGCCGCGGATTCGGTGTCGGAGGCCGCGGGGAGGAGCATGCGGGCGGCGATGACCTCGAGCAGGAGGCGGGGGTTCGTGGCGCCTCGCATGTCGCCGAGGCCCTCGTGGAGGAGTTCGGCGTGGCGGGCCAGGGTGGCGGGGCCGATGTTGTTCGCCT
Organism: Nocardia yamanashiensis NBRC 100130; assembly: GCF_001613325.1. GTDB lineage: Bacteria > Actinomycetota > Actinomycetes > Mycobacteriales > Mycobacteriaceae > Nocardia > Nocardia yamanashiensis. The sequence continues at coordinate 57,207 of NZ_BDCD01000032.1, forward strand.
GGGCGCGCATACGGTCGAGGACGTCGCCGGGGCCGGTCACCAGGTTGCGTTCGGTGGCGTCGGGGACGGCGCGCAGCAGGATGAGGTCGCGGAGGCGTTCGAGCAGGTCGGTGGCGAAGCGGCGGGGATCGTGGCCGGCTTCCACGACGCTGTCGATGGTGCCGAACAGGGCCGCGCCGTCGGAGTTGGCGAGGGCGTCGACGGCATTGTCGATGAGGGCGATATCGGTGACGCCGAGCAGGGAGACGGCGCGGGGGTAGGTGACGCCCTCCGGGCCGGCGCCCGCGAGCAGCTGGTCCAGGACGCTGAGGCTGTCGCGGGGGGAACCGCCGCCGGCGCGAATCACCAACGGGTACACCGACTCTTCGACCTGCACGTTCTCCTGGTCGCAGATCTTGCCGAGCAGGCCGCGCATGGTGGCGGGCGGGAGCAGCCGGAAGGGGTAGTGATGGGTACGGGAGCGGATGGTCGGCAGGACCTTGTCCGGCTCGGTGGTGGCGAACACGAAGATGAGGTGGGCGGGCGGCTCCTCGACGATCTTGAGCAGCGCGTTGAAGCCCGCGGTGGTGACCATGTGCGCCTCGTCGACGATGAAGACGCGGTACCGGGATTCGGCGGGGGCGTAGAACGCCTTGTCGCGGAGCTCACGGGTGTCGTCCACACCACCGTGACTGGCCGCGTCGAGCTCGATGACGTCGAGGTTGCCCGGCCCGCCGGGACCGAGCGCCACACAGGAGGCGCAGACGCCGCAGGGTTTGGAGGTCGGGCCCTGCACGCAGTTGAGCGAGCGCGCGAGGATGCGCGCGGAGGAGGTCTTGCCGCATCCGCGCGGACCCGAGAACAGGTAGGCATGACTGATCCGCCCGGTGTCGAGCGCGGTACTCAGGGGATCGGTGACGTGCTCCTGACCCACCACTTCAGCGAACGTTGCCGGTCGGTACTTCCGGTACAGAGCCACGCAGGAAGGTTACCGGGACGGTCCGACATCGAGTTATCCGCTGTGGGGCCGGTCGCCGAGTCGTCCGTTTCGCGCCCCGTCACAGCCGCGAATGTGGCGCACATCACATGCATTCCGGGAGACCGCTCTAAACCGACCGGACCGAACGCAAATCCTGTGAGCTGGCTCAGCAAATTCTCAGCGCGTTTTTAAGAACAAATAGCCGGACGCGTCTGGGCTGCAAGATCACCAGATACAGTCGCGCGTTCGGTTTCAACTCCGCAGAGCGGACATAACGATCCCATCAACCGATGCGGCAAGATCGCAATCGTTTGGCTACCGTGGACATCGGCAACTTCGGTAGCCAAACCTTCATCAGGTTGGTGGCCCCGGCCGGTCCCTCATCCCGACCGGGGCACAACCAAATCTCCCGGAGGAACGCCCAAGTGCCGTCGCACGACGACATCGCCCAAGCCTGGCTCTCCAGCACCGAATTCGCAGGTGACATCGCCGCGGTCGGTTTGCTCAGCCGAGCCATCGCGCCCCAGGACTACGACATCAAGCGCGCCTCGCTGCCGGTGTCGGCCGCCGCCGATCCGGCCACCGCGGGCGCCATCCTGGAACTGCTGCAGCGCGGTCAGGTGCCGACCCTCGCGGCCATCGAGACCCTTATCGTGCAGAACGATATGCGCGCCGAAGCCGATCGCATCGAACGATTGGGCCGCCGCGCACAACGCAGCATCGACGATTTCGGGCGCGTCATCGCGAAACTCACCGACGAATATTGGACAGTGCACGGCACCGGTCCCACGCGTCGCGACATTCTGCTTTCCGAACCGGTGGTGAGTTTGATTCGCGACCGGGTCGGCGATATCCCCCCGACCGCCGTCAAACATTTGTGGTTGATCGAACGCGCGCAGCGCGCGGGCTGGATCGCCTACAACGCCACCCCCCGATCCCTGTGCGCCGGCCGCCGCTTCCACGCCGCGCGCTACGGCAATCGCGTCTCCCTGCGCCCGGTGAACGCCCTCGGCACCCTGGTCGCCACCTATCTGCGCGATCAGGTCGCCGAACACGGCCGCCCGCCCCGCTGGTCCGTCCTGGCCTACGAACTCCGCGACGATCGCGGCCGCCGCGTGTTCAACGACACAGCCGACGCCCGCGCCCAGCAGCAGTGGCTGGTGACCGCCGAGTGGATGTCCCTCGACGACGGCCAGCCCGTGCCCGGACCGCGCGGATTGCGTGCTTTGGCGCGCAAGACTCGGGATCGCCGCAGCTAGTCGCGTTACAGACAGGTATCCAAGTCCTCATTTTCGTAACAGCGCCGAAACGTGAGTTTTCGGTAACTTCCACGCAACGCGATTACGCGCGGAAGGAGTTACCCCCTTGACGACCCTGACCCTCGATCCGGCCGCCACGGCCTGGCTGCTCGCGGCCACCGCCATGGTGCTGCTCATGACGCCCGGGCTGGCGATCTTCTACGGCGGCATGGTGCGCTCCACCGGCGTGCTCAACATGCTGATGATGAGCTTCATCGCGATTCCGCTGGTGGCGGTGGTGTGGCTGCTGTTCGGCTACAGCCTGGCCTTCGGCGACGACGCGGGCGGCGGGCTGATCGGAAACCTCGGGCATATCGGGCTCGCCGGGATCGATCCCGGCACCCTGCACGAGATTCCGGGCACCGACGGCCGGGCCGTACCGGAACTGCTGTTCGTCACCTTCCAGCTGACCTTCGCGATTCTGACCGTGGCGCTGGTGTCGGGCGCGATCGCCGACCGCGCCAAGTTCTCCGCCTGGATGATCTTCGTGCCGGTATGGGCGCTCGTCGTCTACGCGCCGATCGCGCACTGGGTGTGGACCTCGGACGGCTGGCTGGCCAAGCTGGGCGCGCTGGACTACGCGGGCGGCCTGGTGGTCGAGATCGCCTCGGGCGCTTCGGCACTGGCGATGGCGATCGTGCTGGGGCCGCGCATCGGTTTCAAGGTCGACGCCATGCGCCCGCACAATCTGCCGTTCGTGCTGCTCGGCGCGGGCCTGCTGTGGTTCGGCTGGTTCGGTTTCAATGCCGGTTCGGCGTTGCAGGCCAATGGCATCGCGGCCGCGGTGTTCCTGAACACCCTCGTCGCGGGCTGCCTGGGCATGCTGGGCTGGCTGGTGGTGGAGCAGGTGCGCGACGGCCGGCCGACCACCTTCGGCGCGGCCTCGGGCGCGGTGGCGGGCCTGGTGGCCATCACGCCGTCGTGCGGGACGGTGAACACCGTGGGCGCGCTGATCGTGGGCCTGGTGGCCGGCGTGGTGTGTTCGTTCGCGGTGGGCTGGAAGTTCAAGGGCAACTACGACGATTCGCTCGATGTGGTGGGCGTGCACTTCGTCGGCGGCGTGGTGGGCACGCTGCTGATCGGCCTGCTGGCCACGCACGTGATGACCGACGGGGCCGATGGCCTGCTGTACGGCGGCGGGCTGGGCCAGCTGGGCAAGCAGCTGGTGGGCGTACTCGCGGTGGCGGCGTTCGCGTTCGGCGCGACGTTCCTGCTCGGCAAGGTCATCGACAAGTTCCTCGGCTTCCGGGTGAGCCGCGAGGACGAGGTCGGCGGCATCGACTTCGCGCTGCACGCGGAGACCGCGTACGCCGAAGGGGTGCACGGGCATTCGCCGCAGCGGCACGGAAAGCCCTTCGGGCACTGACGTTTCGGACCGGAAGGGGTCCGGGGACCAAGTCCCCGGACCCCTTTCGTATGCCGGTGCCGCCGCGGAGCAGTGGCTCGCCGTCCCCGGTGTCGGCGTCGGGTGTCGGCGTCGCCACTATCGGGGGTCCGGGGGCATGCCCCCGGGTTTCCCCTCCCCCCGCCGAAAGGCGAAGCGCTAGTTCACCTTGCTCGCCGCGGCGGAGAAGGTGTTGCACTGGGCGGTGCGGTTCTTGTCGTAGCCGACTTCGAACCAGGCTCCGCTGTTCTGCGAGGTGCCGTGATCGCGCATGTCACCGGGGGCGTCGCCGCGGTGATAGGTGTCGGTGCGCGCCACGCCGATCTGGGCGTTGGCGAGCGATCCGCCGCCGTGCGACGCGGACAGGTACATCCCGTCGAAGCAGTTGGCCTGCAATTCGGTCCGGCGGGACAGTTCCAGCCCGGTGTCGCTGCGCACGCCCGCGTCCCGGCGCTGCTGGTGCACCTTGCCGAGAATCCCGGACTGCGCCTGCACATGGTGGCCGTATTCGTGCGCGAAGATCGACAGGTACACCACCCAGTTGTTCTTGAAGATATCGGTCTGCAACTGGCTGATCGGCAGGTAGATGGTCTTGTCCGCGGAGCAGTAGAACGCCGCGAAGTTCGAACTGCTGCCGGTGCAGAGCGTGGTGATGCCCTCGGTGTCGGCGGAGACCATGAGCTTCGGCGGTTCGAAGTTCATCTTGATATCCGTGAACAGGGGCTTCCAGGCCTTCTCCAGGCAGCCGGCCGCGGTTTCGAAGAAGGTGCGCGCGGTGTCGACGTCGGTGCTCCACGCGGTGTAGTCGCATTTGGCCGGGATCAGGGTCAGATCCGCGCCGGTGACCAGTGGATTGTCGGCGGTGGCGGCGACGCCGGTGGCACTGCTACCCCCGGAATCGGGTGCGTAAGTGGTCTTTACGGCATCACCGGAGCCGATGCTGTCGAAGCCGCTGCGCACGGCGACGCGCAGCAGCACGCCGGTGACCAGCACGATGAGGATCACCAGCAGGGTGCCCAAACGGCGGCGGCGCGGCGGGGCCGGACGTTGCGCACCGGTGGGAGCCTGCGCGGTGGGCGCGGGCATGGGCGGCCGGTATCCGGGCTGCACGGCCGAACTGCTCGGCGGGGGCGGCTGCTGCCGGCCGGGACCCCGCGAGAACATCTCCGTCGCAGCGTAATTGGGCTGTGGTGCGTATCCGGGCGGCGGCGCCACCGGACGATAGCCCGGACGCGGCTGCCCGCCGTGCTGCGGCGGACCCGGCTGCGGATATCCGGGTTGCTGCCGGGCCGGTCCCCGCTGACCCGGATACGGCTGACCCGGAAATTGCTGTCCCGGCGGCGGATTGCCGTACGGCGGGCGACCTGGTGCGGGCTGCGGCGGATACGGCGGACGCTGCGGCTGTCCCGGCGGCCGGCCGGACTGCCCCGGATCGGGCTGCTGCCGACCGGGATTCGGATTACCGCCCTGCCCCGGGTGCGGCTGCTGGGGCGGGTTCCCGCCGGGAGGAGTCGGACCGTAGCCGGACGGTGGGCGAGTCATCCCCCACACCCCCTCGTTCGTAAGCGATAACCGCCGGCTCCATAGGCCTGTGCCTTGCCGCTGAGGAAGGATAGCAAGCTGTCTATAGTCGCCTGTCATGCAGATTTTTCGGGGGGGCGCTCTCGTCGCGCTGCTGCTCGCGCTAGCGGGCCTCGCCGCACCGGCCGCCCACGCACAGTCCGAGGGTGTGCGCATCACCGCGGACGTGAGTCTGGGCGACGACGGTCTGCTGCGGGTGGTGGAAACCGTGGAAGTGCCCGAGGGCGGCGACTTCCGGCAGGTGCTGCCGCTGCGGGTGCAGGTCAGCGACACCGTGGAACGCAATTTCGAGGTGACCGAGGTGCAGGCCACCGGCGACGGCACCGCGAAGGTGGACGACAACCTGTTCACCATCGAGGCGCGCCCGGGCTCGGCGACGTTCAAGTACGCCGTGCACAACACCGTGAGCAATGCCGATGGCGCGCAGGTGTTCCACTGGACCGGCGTGCTGAACACCGATGTGGCGTCGATCAGCGCCAGTGTGATCAGCCCGGACTTCCGGATGGGCGTGACCAAGTGCACCATCGGCCCGCCCGGGGCTCCGGAGAACTGCGCGGACATCCGGGTGGAGCCGGACGGCGTCGCGCATCTGACGAAGACCGATCTGCGCAAGGGCGACGTCATCGACGTGACCTTGCAGTTGCCGCCGGGCACGGTGAAGGCCAATGCCGATATCCACGACGACAACGCGCCCGGCCCGTTCTCGCTGACCGGTCCGGTGCTGGCGGCGTTCGCGGTGCTGCTGGCCGGCCTGGCCGCCGCGGCCGGTTATGTGGTGTGGACCCGTCGCGCGGACGCCGACGCCCCGCAGGTGATCGATCCGATTGCGCGCGAGGGCAATCGGGCTCGCTTCACCTCTCCCGACGGCGTGCTGCCCGGTACCGCCGGCCTGCTGCTGGACGGCTATGTGGATCCCGCCGATATGGCGGCCACCATCGTGGATCTCGCGGTGCGCAGCTATCTCTGGGTCGCGGTCGCGGGCGAACAGGATTGGCGGATCGAGCGTCTGAACCCGGCCGATGACCAGCTCACCGGGTACGAGCGCACGGTCTACTCCGCCCTGCTCCCGGACGGCGTGGATGCCGTGCTGCTGTCGGAGCTGAAGGGCAAGGTGCCGGTCCGCGCGGTCCGGCGGGCCCTCATCGACGATGCGGTGGCGCGCGGCGCGTTCGTGGATCGCACCCGCCGCGGCTTCGAATTCTGGCTCGGCGCGGCGCTGATCGTCACCGGCGCGATCGCCACCGCCGCCCTCGCGCTCGGCCCCGGTCACGCGCTGATCGGCATCGCCATCGCGCTGGCGGGCGTGGCGGCCCTGCTGCTCCCCCGCTATCTCCCGGCCCGCACCGCGCTGGGCCGCGAGCTGACCGGTCGCATCCAGGCCATGCTGCGTGGCCTGGATGCCATTGCCCCGCAACAGCTCCCGCCGCCGGATCAGGAGCTGGTCTTCTCCCGCGCGCTGCCGTTCATGGTGGCCGGCCGCCGCACCGACCAGTGGGTCCGCACCTTCCGCAATCTCGATCCCACCGCCGACGGCGAGACCGGCATCTACTGGTTCGGCGGTTTCGAAGGCGACCGCGATCTGCTCCGCTTCGGCGCGCACTTCCCATATTTCATTACGGCCGTCGAGGGGTTGTTCCGCCCGGCCCGTTGACGCCCGCCGCTAGGAATCCGCGTGCACAGCCAGGGCGCGGCGGGCATAGGCGCGGACGTCGGCGTCGGTGTCGTCGAGCGCCGTTCGCAAGGCGAGGCGGGCGCTTTCGGATTCGGGCCAGCTGCTCAGCGTGAGCACCGCCGCTTTGCGAATGTCGGGGTGGACGTCGGCCAGGGCCGTGGTGAGGGGCTCGGTGGCCAGTTCGACGCCGACGGCGGGCAGGCCACGGGCCGCGCCTTCGCGGATCTGCCAGGCCGAATCACGTAGCGCCGCAGCGAGTACCGGGGCGTCGGTGGGGTCGCCGAGCCGGGCCAGCGCGGTGAGCGCGGCGGCGCGGACCAGGGGGTCACGATCGGCGGCGAGGGTGCGGACGGTGTCGGCCCCGCCCTGGCCGATGGTGGCCAGACCCTTGGCGGCGGCGATGCGGACTTCGCGGTTCTCGTCGTGCGCCGCGCCGGCGAGCGCGTTCCAGTCGTCGAGGGAGACCAGGCCGGACACCGCCTCGATGCGAACCCGATGGTCGGCATCGACGGCGGCCTTGGCGAACAGTTCCGCCGAACCGGCGTGCAGGGCGCGCAGCAGATCGATCACGGCCGCGCGCACCAGCGGATCCGGCGAGTCGGCGTGGTCGGCGAGCAGGCCCGGGGCGGGGAGGATTTCGACGAGTTCGCGCAGGCCGGCCACCGCCGCGGCACGTACTGCGGCGTCGGCGTCACCGAGGGCCGCGATCAAGTGGTCGTCGAAACCGTCCGGCGTGCCTTCGGTGAGCACCGACAGGGCCGTGGCGCGCACCCGCGGATCCGGATCGCTCAGGAAGGATTCGAGTTCGGCCGTGCTGGGGGCATCGAGGGTGAGCAGCAGCGCGATGCGAGGCGCGACGATCTCCTTCGCGGGCGCGGGCGGGGTCGCGTGGTTGTGCACATCCGTCCCCAGGTTGGGTGGACTGCCGATGAGCTCCGGCTGCGCGACGGGAATGACGGTCGGATCGTCCGAGGTCAGCTCGTCGAAACCGGGCACCGGGACGAAATACGGTGCGACGGGCCGCTTGTGGAATTCCATCTCGCCGTCCGCGCCCTTGCGCAGATTGAGGTGGTAGCGCCACTCCACATCGTCGCGCTCGGGCAGGTCGGCCCGCTCGTGATAGAGCCCCCACCGGGACTCGGTGCGGGTCAGCGAGGAACGCGCCGCCATTTCCGCGCAGTCACGGATGAAAGTGACTTCGGCGCAGCGCATGAGCTCGTGCGGGGTCTGCGCGCCCATGGCCTCCAGGTCGCCGAGCATGCGATCGAAGGTTTCGATGGCGAGCGAGAGCTTGGTGGCGGTCTTGGGCGGGGCCACATAGTCGTTGACGAAGCGGCGCAGCTTGTATTCGACCTGCTGCTGCGGCGGCCCGTCGGGGTTGCGCAGCGGCCGGTAGACGAGTTCATGGGCGGCCGCCAGCTGATCGTCCGGAAGCGCCTGCGGGGCTTCGACTTCGGCCAGTGTCGAGGCGGCGTGCGAGCCCGCGAGGTCGCCGTAGACGAACGCGCCGATCATGTAGTTGTGCGGGACGCAGGCTAGGTCACCGGCGGCGTAGAGGCCGGGCACCGTGGTCCGGGCATGCTCGTCCACCCACACTCCGGACGCGGAATGCCCACTGCACAACCCGATTTCGGAGATGTGCATCTCGATATCGTGGGTGCGGTAGTCGTGCCCGCGATTGGCGTGAAAGGTGCCGCGCGTGGGCCGTTCGGTGGTGTGCAGGATGCCTTCGAGCGCGTCCAGGGTCTCGGTCGGCAGGTGCGAGACCTTCAGATAGATGGGCCCGCGCGCGGATTCGATCTCCCGCTTCACCTCCGACATCATCTGCCCGGACCAGTAGTCGGAATCCACGAACCGCTCACCGAGCGCGTTGACCTGATACCCGCCGAACGGATTCGCGACATACGCGCAGGCCGGGCCGTTGTAATCCTTGATCAGCGGATTGATCTGGAAGCATTCGATGCCCGACAGCTCCGCGCCCGCGTGATAGGCCATGGCGTACCCGTCACCGGCATTGGTCGGATTCTCGTAGGTGCCGTACAGGTACCCCGAAGCCGGCAGTCCGAGCCGCCCGGCGGGACCGGTGGCGAGAATGACCGCCTTCGCGCCGACCGCCACGAATTCGCCGGTGCGCGTGTTCAATGCGGCCGCGCCGACCGCACGCCCGCCCTCGGTGAGCACCCGCACCGGCATCAGCCGGTTCTCGATGCGGATCCGCTCGCGCATCTTGCGCTGCCGCAGCACCCGGTACAGCGCCTTCTTGACGTCCTTCCCCTCCGGCATGGGCAGCACGTACGACCCGGACCGGTGCACCCGCCGCACCGCGTATTCGCCGTACGCGTCCTTCTCGAACTTCACCCCGTACCGTTCGAGCCGCTGCACCATCGCGAATCCGCGCGTCGCCGTCTGATAGATGGTGCGCTGGTTGACGATTCCGTCGTTGGCGCGGGTGATCTCGGCGACGTAGTCCTCCGGTTCGGCCTTGCCCGGAATGACCGCGTTGTTCACCCCGTCCATGCCCATGGCCAGCGCCCCCGAATGCCGCACGTGCGCCTTCTCCAGCAGCAGCACATTCGCGCCCTGTTCGGCGGCGGTGAGCGCGGCCATGGTGCCCGCGGTGCCGCCGCCGATCACCAGGACGTCGCAGTCCAGCCGCAGGGTTTCGGATAGATCGGGAATCTCCATGGGATACACCAGCATTCGAAGTCGGGGACGGATATCAGGTCGCGCGGGCCGCCGGGGCCGCCGGCGGCGCGGCGCTCAGAGGGCGGCCAGGTCGCCCGAATGATCCAGCGCGGTAATGATTTCGGCGCGCAGCGCGGAGCGGTCGACGCCGAGGACGCGCGGCTGGGGGACCTCCAGCAGGGCGCGCAGCGGTTCGCCGGCACGGCCGAGGACGGCGACGCGGTCGCCGAGCAACAGCGCCTCGTCCACATCGTGGGTGACGAACAGGACGGTGGTGGGATGGCTGCGCCAGGTGTCGATCAGCAAGCGCTGCATGGTGTTCCGGGTCTGCGCGTCGAGCGCGCCGAACGGTTCGTCCATCATGACCGAGCGGGGCGCACCGGCCAGGCCGCGCGCCAGCTGCACGCGCTGGCGCATGCCGCCGGACAGGCTCTTGGGCAGGAAGTCCGCGAAACCGGTCAGCCCGATCTCCTCGATCCACCGTTCCGCCAGCGCGCGCCGACCCGCCCTGGGTGCGCCGCGCAGCTTCAGCGCCAGTTCGATATTGGCGCGCACGGTCTTCCAGGGCAGCAGCGCATTGTCCTGGAAGACGACGGCGCGATCCCGGTCGGTGCCGGTGACCTCGACGCCGTCGGCCAGCACCCGCCCCGCATCGGGTTTCAGCAGGCCCGCCAGCGCGCGCAGCACCGTGGACTTGCCGCACCCGGACGGGCCGGTGAGCACCAGGATCTCACCCGGCCGCACCTGCAGGTTCAGGCCCGTGATGACGGGTGCGCCGGTGTAGGAGAGGTCTATTCCCTCGAGGGTCAATCCGATGCCGGCGACGGTCTGCTCGATGCTCATTTCGCCACCTCCGGGACGCGCGGCAGCCAATGGGTGACCCGGCGGCCGAGGAATTCCACCGCGGCCGAGGTGCCGTACCCGAGCGCGCCGATGGTGATGATGCCGACGAACACGCCCGGATAGTCGACGATGGTGTACGCCTGCCAGGTGCGGTAGCCGACGCCCAGCCGCCCGGAGATCATCTCGGCCGAGACCACGCAGATCCACGCCACGCCGATGCCCACCGACAATCCGGAGAACACCCCCGGCAGGCTGCCCGGCAGCACCACCCGCAGCAGCACGTCCCAGCGCCCGCCGCCGAGCGTGCGCACCGAGTCCTCCCAGATGGTCGGCAGCGCCCGCACGGCGTGCCGGGTGGAGACCAGGACCGGGAAGAAGGCGGCAAGGAAGGTGATGAACACGATCCCGGCCTCGTCGTCCGGGAACAGCAGGATGGCGACCGGCACGATGGCGATGGCCGGAATGGGCCGCGCCAGTTCGGTGAGCGGACCGACGGTATCGGCCAGCCACCGCGAACGGCCCAGTGCCACACCGAGTGTCACGCCGAACAACGCGGCCAGCCCGAATCCGGTGAGAATCCGGATCAGCGACTGCCCGAGATCCAGGTAGAACACCTCGGTGCCGAGCTGATGCCGGAAGGCGCGCACGATCTCGGTCACGGTGGGCAGGGTGTCGAACCGCACCCACGCCCGGACGTTGTTGGCGGTCAGCACCTGCCACAGGCCGATGGCCACGACGACCGACGTCAGGCGGATGGCCCGCGACCGCCAGACCGCCGGTCCCCGGCGCGAACGGGTCTGCGTGACAGCCGGTTCCGGAATGTCCACCGATGCGCGCGGAACCGCCGTCACGGCGCTCATCTCGTCACCCCGTCTGGTCGGAGCCGCGCGATCCGAGTGCTCATTGCCGGACCTCGTTGACGGCTTGCTCGTAGTTCACGGCCACGCCGGACGGGTGGGCGCCCAGGTAACGCTGCTGCGCGGCGGCCGTGGTGAAGGGCAGGTAGGTGTCGCCGTCGCGGACCCACAGGGCCTTGTCGGCGAACCAGCGGGTGCCGAGTTCGGCATCGGGCACATAGGCGGCACGGATCGACTTGCCCTGGGCGCGAGCGGCTTTCACGGCGCGCAGCAGGCTGGTCGGATCCGAGGCGGGCTGGGTCTTGTCGGCGCCGGTGAACCAGATCTCGCCCGCCAGCGCCGGATTGTCGGCGGCCTTGCCGCTCACCGGGTCGGTGCCCTTGACCGGTGCGGGGTTGGCATTGACGGCCAGTTCCGCGTCGTAGTTCGCGCCGCGTTCCTTGAACGCCGCCTGCAGGGCCGTCGAATCGACGAACTTGTCGATATCCAGATCCGCGAAGTCGCCGATCGACTTCAGGTACGCCACATCGGCTTTGAAGGCGTCGATGAGCTTGGGCTTCAGCGTGGTGTCGAAGGAGGTTCCGCCCGGCCCGTTGTAGAGGTACACCACCTCTTGAGCGAGACCGGCGTTCTCGGCGACGACCCGCGCCGCTTCCAGGGGCTGCTGGTGGATGAAGTCGGTGGCGTCCAGCTGAGCTTGCAGGAACGCATTCAGCACCTCCGGATGCTGTTTCGCGTAGTCGCGGCGGGTCACCACGCCGTGGAAGGTGGGGACGTTCAGTTCGGCCCCGTCGTAGAGCAGCTTGGCCTTGTTCTGGAAGACCAGCAGCCCGGGCCAGGCCACGAACTGCGAAAGCGCCGCCACCTGACCGGATTCCAGTGCGGACGCGCCGATCTGCGGCTGCTGGTTGAGCACCTCGACGCCGGTCTTCGGGTCGAGGCCGGCACGGGTCAGCGCCTGCACCAGGGTGCCGTGCCCGGCGGAGCCGACCGAGGCCGAAACCTTCTGCCCGGACAGATCGTTCAGCGTCTGCGCCTTGGAATCCGGCGACACCACCACCATGTTCAGCGCGCCCTTGGGGTTGTACCCGGTGACCGAGACGAACTCGGTCTTGGCGCGCTCGTTGGCCTGGGTGCGGGAGCCGTTGATGAGCAGCGGGTAGTCGCCCATCGAACCGATGTCGATCTTCTCCGCCACCATCTGCGCGGTGATGGGCGCGCCGGTGTCGTAGTCCTGCCACTCCACCTGGTACTTGGCCCCGCCGCCGTCGGTCAGCTTGTTCAGCCGGGTTTCCAGGAATCCCTTGGCCTTCAACAGGGTTCCCGCGGTGACGGTATTGATCGTCTTGGACTGATAGCCGATGACGACCTTGACGGTGTCACCGTTGCTGCCGGACTGCTGCTCCAGGGAGCAGCCGGCGGCGGAGAGGGCGAGGGTGGCGGCCAGGGCCACCGTGGCGAGGCGGGCGGGGCGGTACTTCATGGGGATTCCTAGCGAAGGGTGTTCAGCGGAGCAGATAGGGCATGTTGACGGTGACCGCGCCGGTGGGACAGCGCGCCGCGCACGGCCCGCAGTACCAGCACTCGTCGACGTGCATGTACGCCTTGCCGTTGTCGGGGTTGATCGCCAGCGAATCGAGCGGGCAGATCTCCACGCACAGGGTGCAGCCCTGAATACACAGGGATTCGTCGATGGTCACCGGGACATCGGCCCGCTGGTTGACCAGAGCCATCAGGTCAGCCTCCAATCGGTACGTTCCGGCGGCCGGGTCAGGCTGCCGCGCATGGTGATCCGGTCGCCGCGCATCCGGATGTATTCGAGATCGACCGGGCGGCCGTCCTCGAGCTTGGTGAGCCGTTCGAGCAGCAGCAGCGCGCCGCCCTCGGGCATGTGCAGGGTGGAGGCCGAGTGGGCGTCGGCGGTGATGGCCTCCAGGGCCAGGTCCGCGGAGCCGAGCGGGCCGCCGCTGATCTCCTCGATGAGCGCGAAGACGTCATTGGATTCGAGATCGCGGGTGATGACCTCGGCGCCGATGTCCGGGACCAGGTAGGTGAGGTCCAGGCTCAGCGGCAGGTCGCCGAACCAGCGCAGGCGCTCGATGTAGACGGCTTGCGCGCCGGGGTCGAGGCGCAGTTTGCGGGCGACGGCGAGCGGCGGGACGACGAGCTGCACGGTGCGCACCTCGTTGTGGACCTCGCCGTGGCCGCGCAGGGTTTCCTTGAGACCGAGCAGGGCGTCGAGGCCGTGGTCGTATTTGCGCCGGGCGACATGGGTGCCGATCTTGGGGGCGCGTTCGATGAGGCCCTCGTCCTTCAACAGGGCCAGCGCATCGCGGACCGTATTGCGGGACACCGCGAATTCGGCGGTGAGTTCCGCCTCGGACGGCAGCGCGTCCTCGAACGCGCCGGCATGGATCTGATGGCGCAGCACGTCCGCCACCTGACGGGCGCGGTCGGCGCGGCGCACGGGGCCGCGCAGTGGGATCGGTTCCGGCGACACCCTCAGCTCCTTTCGCCTTTGACCTGCGAGTTCAGAACTGTAAGGGCACCGTTGGGGGCCAGCCGGGCCCTCACTTGCGGTACATCATGGGGTGTGAAGTTATGCGCCGCTCGGCGAGCGTCCCGGCCTGGCGAAACGGCGCCGATTCCGGGTATTGCGCCACCTGCCTGACCAGCGCCGGGCTTGGAATCACACTGATCGGAATGCGTGTGCCGGACCGGGCGCCGGAGTGAGCTGGTGCGGTACGGCGCTGTCTCGAGATGTGAGAACGCGGAGTGTCGTCGGTCACGTTCCGGCGCGTCGCGGACCGCGGTTCGATGCGTCATCAAAAGTTAACTGGCGCAAAGATTTCGGTAGGAGGCGCAGCACCCCGGAGGGTTTCCCGTCACACCCCCTCGAAATGCCCGGGCGGCCGGGAGGTTCGCGTTCGCCTTCCGTTCCCCCTGAGCGGAATGCTAATTTGATCCCATGTCTTCCAGTCGCCCCACCGCCGCACGGGTCACCTATGTGACCGTCGCGCTGGGTGTGCGGCTGCCGCGGCAACGGGAACTGTGTTGTCCCTGCCGTCGCGCAGCCGAGTACTGACCCCGATTCGCTCGAATCCGGGCTCTTCGCTGCATCGCTGATTTCTTCATGTAGGCATTCGTCCCGTTAGCCGACGGGACCGCAGCAAGGACTCCGAATCATGTCCAGTCCCACGATCGAACGATCTTCCACTTCGACCGTCGCCACCGCGCGCCTGGCTCCGGCCCGGCCCGCCGTGCCGCCGGAACTGCGCATCACCGACAACCCCGCGGCCGCCGTGCTGCGCGCCGCCGCCCGCGGCCCGATCTTCCGCGATGTCGCCGCCCAGACCACCGGGCTGAGTATCGCCACCGTGAATCGTCAAGTGTCCGCGCTGCTTTCGGCCGGGCTGTTGCGCGAGCGGGCCGATCTGACCGCGTCCGGCGCGGTCGGGCGGCCGCGCGTGCCGTTCGAGGTCGATACCGATTCCTATGTCACGCTCGGCGTGCACATCGGGTCCACCGTGACCCGCATCGTGGCCGCCGATCTGTCCGGCCGGATTCTCGGCGGGCTCGAAATCGCCACTCCGCAAACGGGTCAGGACGCGGCGCTGACCATAGTGGCGCGGAGCGCGAAGGCGTTCCTGGATCGGCTGCCGCGCCGCAAGCCGCTGTGGACCGGGGTCGCGATCGCCGGCCGCGTCGATCCGTCGGCCGGTGTGGTCGATCATCCGCGCCTGGGCTGGACCGCCGCGCCGGTGGCCGCCGTGTTCAGCAGCGTGCTCGATCAGCCGGTTTCGGTGTCGGCGCACGTCGAAGCGATGGCGGCCTCCGAACTACTGCTCGGCCGCGAACCCGGCGAGGAGACCCGCCCCGGCAGCAGCCTCTACATCTACGCTCGCGAAACCGCCGGTGTGGCAGTGACTTTGCACGATCGCGTGCACACCCCCGCCAACGGCCCCGGCTCGATCGCCCACCTGCCCACCGGCTCGGACGTCGATTGCACCTGCGGCCGGCGCGGCTGCTTGGAAGCCACCATCGGTGAGCGTTTCCTGCTGGAGCGCGCCGTCCGCAAGGGCGTGCTCCCCAAGCCGGAGGCCCCCCGCCGTCCGGTCGTCACGGACCTGTACCGCGCCGCCGACACCGGCAACGCCGCGGCCCGTGACCTGCTCATCGAACGCGCCGAAATCCTAGGCCGCACAGCCGCTCTCGTCCGGGACATGTTCAACCCCGACCGAGTAGTCCTCGGCGGCCAGGCTTTCACCGGCTGGCGCCCCGGAATGGAGCGCGTGGCAAAAGCTTTCAACGAATCCACCACCCTCCCCGCAGCCGACCTCCGCATCAGCCGCTTCGGCGGCCGCGTCCAAGAATTCGCCGCCGCGGTCACCTCGCTGAGCGTCTTCTACGCCGACCCGCTCTCGGCCATGCGCCGGGCCACCCGTACCGCGAGGTAAGAGGATTGTGGGGGCAAGCCCCCACACCCCCAAGAGAATCGAGAGAAGGGGCAAGGTCCCCATCCGCCCTGTTAGGTCCAACCATGCAGGGTTGGAATAGCGAATTCCCCGCCGGAGATCCGGCGGGGAATTCGTTGTTCGGGGCGAATCACAGCGGTGGTGCAGCCCACGCCGAGTATGCGGAATCCCGAGGGCGGGAAGGTTTTCGCGTCTTCGGTTGCGGAGTCGCGTGCAAGTCCAGCCAGAGTTGGATGCCGGATTCGGCGGTGGGTGGTTGGGGGCCGGGTCCGGATGGTCCACTATCCGGGCCCGGCCCTCCCGCATGTGCGCGAGGCCCTGCGCGACATGCGGGGTTCCCGTCGCTCGCCGGTGGAGTCCCCTTCCCCGGCGGGCGGCGGGAAGTATCAGGCGGCGCGGGTTTGCTGGTGCAGGCCCCATTCGCGGGCCAGGAGGCGGTGCGAGGTCAGGCGGTCGGCGTGGTCGAAAGTGACGCTGGTGACCACGATTTCGTCGGCGCCGGTCAGTTGTTGCAGGGCGCGGAGGCGTTCGGCGACCGTCGCGGGAGAGCCGACGAATTGGGTGGTGACGCGGTCGTCTACCAGGCGGCGCTGGGTGTCGGAGAGCGGTGGGGCGGTAGCGGGGTCGAGGTATTCGGCGGCGCCGGCGCCGCTGCGGATGCTGTAGACCCAGTGGCCGTAGCTGGAGGCCAGGTGCTGGGCGGTGGCATCGTCCTCGGCGACCACCACGTCGGCGGAGACCACCAGGTAGGGGCGGGGGCGCGCGGCGGTGGGGCGGAAGGCGGCGCGGTACGCCTCGACCGTTTCCACGATGGTGCCCGGGGAGACGTGGTAGTTGGCGGCGAACGGGAGACCGAGTTCGCCTGCCAGCTGGGCGCTTTCGCCGCCGCTGCTGCCGAACAGCCACAATTGCAGGTCGGCGCCCTCGCCGGGGACAGCGCGCAATTCCACGCCCTCCTCGGTGATGTAATTGCCTTCCAGCAGGGCTTTGATCTGATGGACCTGCTCGGTGTAGTCGTGCGGCTGCGCGCCCGGCAGGTGCAGCGCTTCCAAACCCGCCGCGATCCGCGTGTAGTCGAGCAGCTGGCCCGGATTGAACGGCGGCGGAATGACCACCCCGTCCCGCACCTCGGTGGTGGCGCGCGGCGGGGCGGGCACGGGCGGCACACCGGCGGAACGCAATTGGTTACCGCGATGACCGGAACGCCCCAGCCCCAGATCCAGCCGCCCCGGGTACAGCGCGTCGATGGTGCCGAACGCTTCCACCACCGAAATGGAGGTGTGATGGCCGAGCTGCACCGCGGCGGAGCCGACGCGAATGGATTCGGTGGCCGCCGCGATCAAACCGATCAGCGTGGTCGGCGTCGAACTCGCCACCCGCACGAAATGATGCTCGGCGACCCAATACCGCTGGTAACCCCAGCGTTCGGCGTGCTGCGCCAGATCGATGGTGTTCCGCAGCGCCTGCGCCGCGGTGGACCCGGCGCTGATCGGCGACAGATCCAGTACCGACAGTGGGATGGTCATGCGCTGTGCTCCTTCCGCGGATCCTTCTCGCCCGCCGTCACCGAGAACGGCAGGCGGTTGTCACTCGGCGCGACCGGGCAGGTGGCGTAATCGGTGAAGGCGCAGGGCAGATTGAGCGCGCGGTTGAAATCGAGCGTCACCGCACCGTCGGCATCGGGAGTCGGCAGGTCCAGACGGCGCGCGCCGCCATAGGTGGTACTGCCGCTGGTGCCGTCGGTGAACAGCACGTGCAGTCCGAAGCTGGGGCTGCCGAACACGATCAGCTGCCGCTGCACGCCGTTGATCTCGAAGGTGACGGTGCCCGCCGCGCTGTGATGGTGTTCCAGCCCTTCGACCACCGCGCCGGTGGTGACGGTGCGCGCCTCCTCGAAAGCTTCGTACCGACCGCTCACCACCCATTGCGGATTGGCTTCGTACACCGGGATTTCGGTGAAGGCGGCCAGCGTCGGCGCGGCGGGATCGTGAATGCGCAGCGCGAACTGCCCGGTGCGCCGGATCACCTCGATCGCGCGCTCACCCGTCCGGATCTCCAGTCCGGGCTTCCCCTCGCCGGGCGTGAGCACGACCGAGCCGATCAGCTCCGCGCCCTCCAGCCGCAGCGCCGCACCGGCATCGCCGACGGCATCGGGATCGACCGTCAGATAGACGTTCTCACCGTCGGCCCGCCAGCGCCCGGGCACGCCGTCGAACCTCTCGTCGGCCTCGCTCAACCAGTGCAATCCGGTCAAGCTCAGCCAGCCCAGCGGTTGCCGCGCCCAGTTCTCGCGCTCGGTGCGCCAGGTCGCCCACTGCTGATCGAATTCGGTGACGGTAGCGGTCATGATGCGCGTACTCCTTCGGTGCTGTGGTGGGGGTGGCGCAGACCGAGATGGTCGCGCAGGGTGCTGCCGGTGTACTCGGTGCGGAAGCTGCCGAGTTCCTGGAGTTCGGGGATCACCTTGTCGACGAATTCGTCGAAGCCGGTGGGGGTGAGGTGCGGGACGAGCACGAAACCGTCGGCGGCGTCGCTCTGCACGTAGTGGTCGATCTCGGCCGCGACCTGGCGCGGGGTGCCCACGAACTGCTGGCGGGCGGTGGTGGCGATGATCAGGTCGCGGATCGAGAGGTTCTCGGCTGCGGCCTTGGCCCGCCAGGCGTCGGCGATGGCGCGCGGATCCTTGGCGTGCCGGACCCGGCCGCGCGTGATGTTCACGTTCTCGACCGGGTCGATATCGGGCAGCGGTCCGTCCGGGTCGTATCCGGAAAGGTCACGGCCCCACACCTGTTCGAGGAACGCGATCGCGGTCTGCGGGGAAACCTGCTGGCGGCGAATGATTCTCGCGTTCTCCGCGGCTTCCTCGGCGGTATCGCCCAGCACGAACCCGGCGGCGGGCAGGATCTTCAGGTCGTCGCGATTGCGCCCGTACTTGGCGAGCCGGTCCTTCACATCGGTGTAGAACCGCTTCCCGTCCTCCAGCTCACCGTGCGCGCTGAAGATGACATCGGCCTTGGCGGCGGCGAACTCCCGGCCCTCGTCGGAGTCCCCGGCCTGGATCTGCACCGGATACCCCTGCGGGCTGCGCGGCACCCCGAACTCGCCTTCGATGGTGAACTGCTCGCTCTCGAATCGCACGGTCGGCGCGGGCAGGCCGAACACGCCCCGTTCCCGATCCACCACCAGCTCGCCCCGGCTGTCCCACAGCGCCCGGGTGGCCTCGACCACCTCGTTGGCGCGGGTGTACCGCTTGGCGTGCTCCAGATAGCCGCCGCGCCGGAAGTTCTCGCCGGTGAACGCGTCCGAGGAGGTGACGGCGTTCCAGGCCGCCCGGCCGCCGGACAGGTGATCCAGCGAGGCGAACTGCTTGGCCAGCTCGTACGGTTCGTTGAAGGTGGTGTTGATGGTGCCCGCCAAGCCGAGCCGCGTGGTGACCGCGGCGAGCGCGTTCAGCACCGTGAAGGTGTCCGGGCGGCCGACCACGTCCAGATCGTGGATCCGGCCCAGATGCTCACGCAGCCGCAGACCTTCGGCCAGGAAGAAGAAGTCGAACAGTCCGCGTTCGGCGGTGCGCGCCAGGTGCACGAACGAGTCGAAGTCGATCTGGCTGCCCGACTCCGGCACCGTCCACACCGTGTGGTGGTTGACGCCCGGGAAGTGCGCCGCGAGGTGCACCTGCTTGCGTATGCGATGGTCCGGCATGGGTTTCCCTCCTCAGGAACGGGCGTAGCGATTGACGGGACGGGGCAGCCCGAGGCGTTCGCGCAGGGTGGGGTGGTCGGCCGGGAGCGCGGACAGCGGGGCGATATCGGGCAGTTGCGGCAGCAGCGCGGGCAGGGCGAGCGGGCGCAGCACCACGCCGTCGGCGGCATAGCCGTCGCTCACCTCGGTCAGCAGTGCTCGCAGTTCACCGGCGGTGCCGATGTGGAACACGCTGTCCGGGGCATGGTTCGGCGTCCATTCCTCCAGTTGCGCCACCTCGGCGGCGGCCTGCTCCGCAGTGCCGGCCAGGTGGATGTCGATATCCAGCAGGACGCGCACCTGGTCGGGATCGCGTCCGGCGTCGGCCACCGCCTTGCGGATTTCGCGGCGATAGGCCGCGGCGGTGTCGAGGCCGCGGGAGTTGATCCGGATCAGGTCGGCATAGCGGGCGGCCACCGCGGCACTGTGCGAATCGGCGGCGCGCACCGCCACCAGCGGCTGTCCCTGCGGTGAGCGCGGCGTGATCGAGGGGCCCTTGACCGAGAAGTTGTCGCCCGCGAAATCGATGTAGTGCAGCTTGTCCCGGTCGATGAACCGCCCGGTGGGGATATCGCGGATCTCGGCGTCGTCCTCCCAGCTGTCCCACAGCCGCGCCACCACCTCGGCGGCCTCCGCGGCCTCGTGCCAGCGCGCCGCCGCGTCCTGTTCGTCCTTGCGCCCGAACAGTTTCGACTCGCCGGTGGAGACGGTGACTTCCCAGCCCGCCCGGCCGAAGCTCGCGAAGTCCACGCTCGCGATCGCCTTCGACAGGTGGAAGGGCTCGGTGTGGGTGACCGATGCCTGCGGGATCAGTCCGATGCGGCGGGTGACGGCGGCGACGCGAGCCGCGATGGCGACGGCGTCCAAGCGGCCAGGCGTGCCGGTTTGTACCGCGAAAGAGTCCGGCAGGAATGCGAAGTCGACGCCCGCGTCGTCGGCGGCGCGCACGGCATCGGCCCAGTACCCAGCGGTGAACAGTTCCTCGGCCCGCGAGTCGGCGCGCCGCCAGGAGGCGGGATGCGTTCCGGTGCCGGACAATTCCAGCCCCAGCAGCAGGGTGCGGTCGGACATCACGCGGTCCTTTCCAGAGCGACGGGAGCTTCCGGGCGATCGGCCGTGCGGTGTCCCACCGGGACCGCCGCCAGCAGCTCGCGGGTGTATTCGTGCTTGGGATTCTCGAAAAGCTCGGCGGTGGGTGCGGTTTCGACAATCTGTCCCTGCCGCATCACCGCCACCCGGTCGGCCAGGCGGCGCACCACGGCGAGATCGTGCGAAATGAACAGGTAGGCCAGATTCCGCTCCGCCCGCAGGCGTTCCAGCAGCTCCAGAATCTGCGCCTGCACCGAGACATCCAGCGCCGACACCGGTTCGTCCAGCACCAGCAGATCCGGATGCAGCGCCAGCGCCCGCGCGATCGCCACCCGCTGCCGCTGCCCGCCCGACAGTTCGGCGGGCCGCCGGTCGGCGTACTCCTTCGGCAGCGCCACCTGCTCCAGCAGTTCGGCAACGGTGTCGCGGCGGCTCGCGCGATTACCGATCCCGAAAGCCTGCAACGGTTCCGCCACGATCCGCCCGATGGTCAGCTTCGGATTCAGCGACACATACGGGTTCTGATAAACCACCTGAATCCGCCGCCGCAATTCCCGCAGCTTCAACCCGCGCAGCGCGGTGATATCCACCCCATCGAAGGTGATGGTCCCCGCATCGGCCGCCGCCAGCCGCGCGACGATCCGCGCGGTGGTCGACTTCCCGGACCCGGATTCGCCCACCACGGCCAGGGTTTCGCCCCGCCCGACCTCCAGCGCGACATCATCCACCGCCGTGAGCGTGAAGTCCCGGCTGATCCGGAACGACTTGCGCAGGCCGGTGGCGACCAGCAGCGGTTTCCGCGCGGCTTCGTCCCGTACGGCTGTGGGCTGAGCGGCCCCGGCTATCGGGTCGACGTGCTCTCGGCCGAACTCCGCCACCCGCCCGCCACTCGCGGACTCGGCGGAATTCCCAGCCGCGTTCAGCGCTCCCAGCCCGGGAGCGGCCGCGATCAACCGGCGGGTGTACTCGTGCTGCGGATCGGCGAGCAGGGTTGCGGCGGGGCCGGTTTCGACGATCTGGCCCTGCTTCATCACCACGATGCGGTCGGCGCGTTCGGCGGCCACCGCGAGGTCATGGGTGATGAGCAGGACCGCGGTGCCGGATTCGGCGGTGCGGCGGGCCAGGTGGTCGAGAATGCGGCGCTGGACGGTGACGTCGAGGGCGCTGGTGGGTTCGTCGGCGATGACGAGTTCGGGTGTGCAGGCCAGGGCGATGCCGATGAGGACGCGCTGGCGCTGGCCGCCGGAGAGGTCCTGGGGGTATTGGCGGGCGCGCAGTTCGGGGCGGTCGAGACCCGCTTCCTCCAGGATGCGGACGGCTTCGGCGGCGGCGGTGCGCTTGCCGGCGCGGCCGTGGATACGCAGCACCTCGGCCACCTGGTCGCCGATGCGCAGCACCGGGTTGAGGGAGGTGCCCGGGTCCTGCGGGACCAAGCCGATGCGGGCACCGCGCAGGGTTTGCAGCGTCCGCTGAGTGGCGCGGTCGATGCGGTCACCCGCGAAGGTGATCTCGCCGCCGGTGACCACGCCGCCGTTCAGCAGGCCGATCACCGCGTGCGCGAGCGTGGACTTGCCCGAACCGGATTCGCCCACCAGCGCGACGGTCTCGCCGCGTTCGACATGCAGATCGACGCCGGCCACCGCGGCGGTGACCCCGGTGCTGCCCCGGTATTCGACGTGCAGCCCTTCGACTTTCAGCAGCGGTTCGGTCATCGCGCGTTGTCCTTGTGCAGAGCGCGGGCGATGCGCTGGGTGGACAGCACCAGGGCGACGATCACGAGGCCCGGCAGGGTGGTGAGCCACCAGGCGGTGGCGAGATAGTTGCGCCCCTCGGAGATGAGCGTCCCCCACTCCGGGGTGGGCGGGACCGCGCCGTAGCCGAGGAAGCTCAGCGAGGCGACGGCCAGCACCGAGACGCCGAAGTCGACGGTGGCCAGTGCGGCGACCGGTCCGTACGCATTGCGGAGCACGTGCCGGAACAGCACGGTGTGCCAGCGCACGCCCGCGGCGAAAGCGGCCTCCACGTAGGGCGCGCTCCGCACCCGCAACACCTCGGACCGCATCACCCGCGCGAACCGCGCGATCAGCGAAACGCCCACGGCGATGGCCACATTGCGCGTCCCGAGCCCCAGCACCGTGATCAGCGCCAGTGAGGTCAGCAGTTCCGGAATCGACAGCAGTACATCGATCACCCGGCTGATGGCGGTGTCGACGATCCCGCCCGCCATCCCGGCGACCAGCCCGATCAGACTGCCCACCACGAGCCCCAGCAGCACCGCGAACACCGTCGCGGTCAGCGACAGCGCCGCCCCGTGCACGATGCGCGTGTACAGATCCCGCCCGAGATTGTCCGTCCCGAACCAATGTTCACCGCTCGGCCCCCGCAGCTTCTGCGCGGGCACCCCGGCCAGCGGATCCCGTCCCGCGAACACCGACGGCACCAGCGCCCACCCGAGCACCAGCAGCACGACCAGCCCGGCCGCCGCCAACCCCAGATTCGCGCGCACCCAGCGCACCGCCTGCCGTACCGGAACCACCGGCAGCGCAGGCGATTCAGGCAGCGCGACCGCGTCAGCCACGACTCACCCCGGCGACCGCGTCCGCGGCGTCCTCGTCACTCCAGCACGCTTTCAGCTGGATTCCCCGCGGTGCGCCGGGGATCTCCGACGGGGAGATCTCCGACGGAGGAGGCGTGGCGGGAGACGCCGCCACCCGCGCGGTTTCGTCCGGCTCGGCATTCCACAGCGCCAGCCCGGGGTCGACCAGCGTGTGCGACAGCAGCAGGGTGCGCGAGCGCGGGCCCGAGGTGCGCAGGGTGGCGCGCAGGCCGCGCAGGAAGCGGTGGGTGAGGTCAGGCATGGGCGCGCTCCTTGGTCGAGACGCTGTGGGCGACACGGGGATCGAGCAGGGGGAGGACCAGATCGACGAAGAGGGTCACGGTCACGAAGGCGAGGGCGGCGAAGGTGACGACGCCCTGGACGATCGGAATGTCCTGGTGCAGCACGGCTTCCTGGGTGAGCCGACCGATGCCGTTGCGGGAGAACACCGTCTCCACCACCACGGAACCGGCCAGCACGGTGCCGACCCAGAGCCCGGAAACCGTCAGCGCCGCACCGGAAGCCGGGCGCAGGACGTGCCGCAGCTGCACCCACCAGCGGGACGCGCCCTTGGCGAAGGCGACCTCCACGAACGGCTGCCGCCAGGTGGTGATCAAGCTGGAGTACAGCACCTGCGCGATGACCGCGCCGACCGGGATCGCCAGGGTGACGGCGGGCAGCAGGGTGGCGGTGAAGCCGCTGCCGCCGAACGCGGGCACCAGGCGCAATCGGAACGAGAAGACCTGCAGCAGCAGCAATCCCACCCAGAACGTGGGCGCCGACGCGCCCAGCGGCGGCAGCGAGGTGAGCAGACCGCGCAGCCAGCCGCGTTCGGTGTAGGCGGCGGCCACCGCCAGCGCCGTGCCGCCGGTCAGCGCGAACAGCATGGCGAGCGAGGCCAGCGCCAGGGTGGTGGGCAGCGCGTCGCCGAGCGCCCCGGTGACCGATTGCCCGGTGCCGATGGAATGCCCGAGGTCGCCGCGCACCGCGTGCGTGAGCGCCGTCCAATACTGCTGCACCAGTGGCTGATCCAGCCCGTACCGCGCCCGCATCTCGGCGATGGCGGCGGCATCGACCCGCGTCCCGGTGGTGGCGTCACCGGCCGCGATCTCCACCGGATCGGCGGGCAGCAGGTAGAGGACCACGAAGGACAGCGTGAACGCCGCCCACAGCACGCCGACCGCTTGCGCCACCCGTCCGATCACATACCGCCGCATGGGTTTACCGCTTCAGCCAGGTGTCGTGGAAGACCAGGCGGGCGGAGGCGTCGAACTTCACGCCCGCCGCGGCCGGCGCGACGCCGATGGCCTGCGACAGTTCCAGGGTGGGGATCAGCAGGCCCTCATCGAGCACCACGCGCTGCGCCTCGCCGAGGATCTTGCTGCGGGCGGCGGCATCGGTGGTCGAAAGCTGTTGCGCCAGCAGCGTATCGATCTGCCCGGCCGTGGGACGGACATTCAGGTTGCGCTGGTTGAAGGCGAAGGAGTTGCGCAAGATATCGCCGTCGGCGCGGCTCAGATTGCCGTAGGTGGAGTCGAAGTCCTTGTTGTTCTGCCGTGTCGTCCACTCCGCCACCGACACCGGCTCCAGCTTCAATTCCACGCCGACGGCGCGCAGCTGCTGCTGGGCGAGTTCCAGAATCGCCTGGTTGGCGGCGAATACGGGTGCGAACACCACGCCGAAGGACAGGCGCTGGCCGTCCTTGACCCGAATCCCGTCGGACCCGGGCGTCCAGCCCGCCTGATCCAGCACCTGCTTGGACGCCGCCTGGTCGAACTTCACCCGCGCCGACAGATCCAGGTAGCCGGGCGTCCGCGAGGCCAGCGCGCTGGTGGCGGCCTTGAACTGCGGACCCAGCACGGTGTCCACCAGTTCCTTGCGGTTGAGGGCGGTTATCAGCGCCGACCGCACCGCCGGATCGCGCAGCGCGCCGCGAGACACATTGGGCTGCAAGCCGAACGGAATACCCGGGTTGGAGGTGAACTGCACTCGCCCGCCGGATGCCTCGATCTGCGCGACGTCCTGCGGCAGCGCGTCACTGATGGCGTCCAGCTGCCCGGAGGACAGCGAACCGGTGCGCACGCCCGCCTCCGGCACCACCGTGAAGACGATCTTGTCGAGGTAGGCGTCACCCCGGTGATCCTGCAATGCGGATCCCCAGTTGTACCCGGCGCGCTTCACCAGCGTGGCCGAGGCGTTCTGCTTGTACTCCGCGTAGGTGAACGGGCCGGTGCCGATATTGCTCCCCAGGCACCGTTCGTCGGCGGACTTGGCCACCGTCGCCTCGGACTGGATACCCAGCTGCGGCGTCGAAGTGGCCTGCAGGAACTGCGCGTTCGGCTCCGAGAAGTCCACCTTCAAGGTGCGGGCGTCGAGCACCGTCCCGCCGGCGTAACCGGCCAGGTAGCCGGAGGCCAGCGGCGCCTTCACCCCGCCGATGGCCACCACGGAGTCGAAGTTCTTCTTCACCACTTCGGGCGTCAGCGGCGTGCCGTCGCTGAAGGTGACGCCTTCCTTCAACCGGAAGGTGAAGGTCCTGGCGTCCTGGCTGACCGTCCACTGATCGGCCAGCCACGGCCGCAGCTCCCCGGAGTCGGGGTCCTGATCCAGCAGCGAATCCACGATCTGCCGGGTCACGTAGATGGTCTGATTGGTCTGCCCCTGCACCGGATCCGAGCAGGTCGGGGCGACCGACAGGCCGTAGCGCAAGGTCCCGCCCGACTGCGGCGGACCGTCGGCGGCGGTGCTGCCGCCGTCCCCGCCACCGCAGGCGGCGACGGACAGGGTGGCGGCCAGGACGCCGGCGAGCGCGAGCGGACGCTTGCCGGCCGCCGCGGGGGACTTCGCCGTGGGGAACTTCATCGAATGACTCCGGAGGGGTAACGATCGGCTCCGAGCGGACGGCTCGGAATGCGCTGCCGTAGTTCGGCGGCGACTTCTGACTGGAAGAGTTCGAGGCTTTCGCGATGCTGTTTCTCGGTGCGGCCGTCACCATCGGCGCCCAGATGCACGACTTCGTGACCGAAGCGCTCGTGGTAGCGGGACAGCTTGTCCAGCACCTGCTGGGGACTGCCGATGAGCGCGGAGGAGCGCTCGGCGAAATCCTCGACGCTGTCGAACACGATGGGCACGTTGAACTTCCGCGCCACCGCCTGCCGCGCCTCGAAGATCGGGCGGTAGGCGTTCAGCGCCTCCTGCGAGTCCCGGGTCACCAGGAACCCGGCGGTGCCCGCGCCCACCAGCGCCTCCGCCGGATCGTGCCCGTACTCGGCCCAGCGCTCGCGATAGTGGTCGATCAGCTCCGCGTACGGCTCGATCGGATTGGTGACATTGGCCGAGAACAGCGGGTCACCGTGCTGCGCCGCGTAATCCGCCGATTCCCGGCTGGTGGCGCTGCCGTGCCAGATGCGCAGCCGCGGCTGCAGCGGCCGGGGCAGCGCTTTGGCCTCGGTGAGCGACGGCCGGAACCGCCCTTCCCAGGTGACGCTGTCGCTGTCCCACAGCTTCCGGAACAGCTCGTAGCCTTCGCGATTGCGGTCCCACTGATCGTCGGTGGTGACATGGAACAGCTGGGCCTGCGCCGCGCCGTTGCCCTTGCCGATAATGATCTCCAGCCGCCCGTCGGACAGATTGTCCAGCGTCGAGTAGTCCTCGAAGGCGCGCACCGGATCCAGCAGGCTCAAGGTGGTGACGCCGGTGAACAGGGCGATGCGCGAGGTGACGGCGGCGATATGGCTGAGCACCACCGGCGGCGCGGCCGAGATGAACGGATCCTCGTGCCGCTCGCCCACCGCGAAGCCGTCGTAACCGAGTTCTTCGGCGGTCCTGGCGCTCTCCACCACCCGGCGCAGGCGCTGCCGGGGCGATTCGGTGGCTCCGGTGATCGGGTCCGGTACGTGCGTGATCAGGGTCAGCAGTAGGAATTTCACGCTCAGCCCTTCTTCTTCGGGAGACCGGGCGGGTTGATGCGCGATTCCTTCACGGTCTCGCTGCCCAGTCCCCAGCGGTCGATGACCTTCTGGTAAATGCCGTTGTCGATGGCGTACTGCACGGCCTGCTGGACCGCCTTGATCAGGCCGTTGTCCTTGCGGGTCAGCACTCCGATCTCGGCTTGCAGGGCATCACCCGCACCGGAGAAGGTGGCGACCACCTTGGTCTGGCCCGCCGTGGCGGAGTGATAGCGCGCCGACGGGTTCGGGCCGAGGTAACCGTCCAGGCGGCCCGAGGACAAGGCCAGGTAGTAGTCGGTCACCTGCTGGTAGTAGGCGATGTCGATCTTGGGCAGGCCCTCGGCCACATTGGCGTCGTTCCAGGCCACCAGCAGCTGTTCCTGATTGGTGCCGGAGCCGACGCCGATCTTCCTGCCCGCCAGCGACTTCCGGTCGCTGTAGGTCCAGGAGGCGTCCTTGGGCACTTCCAGCGCCACGGTGTCCTGCCGGTAGGTGGCGAAGTCGTACTTCTCCTTGCGCTCCTCGGTGACCGTCACATTGGAGATGAAGGCGTCCACCTCGCCGGAATCGACCTTCACGAAGTTCTGCGCCCAGTCCGCCACGCGCGCATCCAGTTTCAAGCCCAGGATGTCGGCGATGACGGTGGCGAAATCGATCTCGGAACCGACCACGGTGCGATCGTCGGTGGCGTAGAAGCGCAGCGGCGGCGCGGCGCCGGCGGGGCCGGTCACGAGCAGCGAGCCGCGATCGCGAATGGCCTGCGGCACCTGCGCGGCAATGGCATCGACCTTGGTGGCGTGCACGCGGCCGGTCTGCTCCGGCGACAGGTCGTAGGTGATGCCGTTCGCGGTCCGGGTCTGCTCGTCACCGCCGTCGCCATTGCCGCAGGCGCCGGTGAGCAGGCTCAGCGCGGTGAGCGCGGCCAGTGCGGTGACCCGCCTGCGACGACTGGTCAGGGACATGAAACGGTTCCTCACTTGTTCGGGCGGACGGGCTCAGAGCGCGTGCGCGAGAAAGGCTTTGGTGCGCTCGTGCGCCGGGGCGTCGAAGACCTGCGCGGGCGGGCCCGCCTCGACGACGCGGCCCGCGTCCAGCAGCACCACGGTGTCGGCGACCTCGCGGGCGAAACCCAGTTCGTGGGTGACGATCACCAGGGTGGAACCGGCCTGCGCCAGATCGCGGATGACGTCGAGGACCTCGCCGACCAGTTCGGGGTCGAGGGCGGAGGTGGGTTCGTCGAACAGCACCACCTCCGGCCTCAGGGCGAGCGCCCGCGCGATGGCGACGCGCTGCTGCTGACCGCCGGACAGGCGCTTGGGATACTCATCGGCCTTGTCCGCCAAACCGACTCGCGCCAGCAGTTCCCGGGCCTCGGCCCGCGCTTCGGCCTTGGGCCGGCCCTGCGACGCCACGGGCGCGAGCGCCACATTCTCCAGCGCGGTGAGATGCGGGAAGAGATTGAAGTTCTGGAAGACGAAGCCGATGCGCGAACGCTGCCGCAGGATCTCGCGCTCGGACAGTTCGTGCAGCTTGTCGCCCTTGCGGCGGTAGCCGACCAGTTCACCGGCCACCCGGATGGAACCGGCGTCCACCTTCTCCAGATGGTTGATGGTGCGCAGCAGCGTGGATTTGCCGGAACCGGACGGGCCGAGGATCACCGTCACCTCACCGGGCCGCACCGCCAGATCGATACCCGCCAGCACCTCGGTGCCGCCGAACGACTTGCGCACGCCGCGCAGCCGGATCGCGTACTCGCTCATCGCACGTGCCCCTTCGCGAAGTGCCGTTCGATGTAGTGCTGCACGATGCTCAGGGCGGTGGTGAGCACGATGTACCAGACCGTGGCGACCATGAGCAGCGGGACCACCCGGCCATTGCGGCCGAAGATCACCTGCACCTGGTAGAAGAGTTCGGCGATGGCCATGGTGGAGACGATGGAGGTGCCCTTGAACAGGGAGATCACCTCATTGGCGGCGTTCGGCAGGATGCCGCGCATGGCCTGCGGGGCGATCACCGTGAAGAACTGCCGGCGCCAGGGCAGGCCCAGCGATTTCGCGGCCTCCCACTGCCCCTGATCCACCGAGATGATGCCCGCGCGGATGATCTCCGCCGAATACGCGGCCTGATGCAGCGCGAGGCCGATCACGGCGGCCGTGAAACCGCCTATGACGCCATTGGTTTCGAAGGTGACGAACTCCGGGCCGAACGGAATGCCCAGCGACAACGTCTTGTACAGGTAGGCCAGGTTGAACCAGAACAGCAGCTGCACGATCAGCGGAATCGAGCGGAACGCCCAGATGTAGGTCCACGAAATGGCCTGCAGCACCGGGTTCTTCGACAGCCGGCCGATGGCCAGCCAGATCCCGATGAAGAAGCCCAGCAGAGTCCCCCACACCGTCAGCTCGATGGTCACCTTCAGCGCGCTCAGCACCGACGCGGCGGTGATGTACTGCGCGAAGGTGGACCAGTCCCAGCCCGGATTGGTGATCAGGCCGTGCGCGAACTGCGCCACCAGCAGCAGGGCGATCCCGCCCGTCACCCACCGCCACGGATGGCGCTTGCGGGCCACGGTGAGGACGGCGTCGTCGTCCTCGGCCGCTTCCGCACGCTCGGGAGGTGCCGCCAGAATGCTCACCCGAACGACCATACGAAGGTGAGTGGCGGCGGTCACCGATCCGGATCAGCATGAATTCAATAGGGGCGCAAGGGATTTCCCGAATTCTTCCGGAAAACACGGCGAGCTCGCCCGGTCGTGGCGAACCGGGCGAGCTCGTGGGTACCGACGAGAGTACGTCTGGAATTCCAGCACCGGGCGGGGCGCTAGGACAGGGTTCGGCTCACCCCGATCGCATTGCGCGGGAGCAACAGTGCCGGAAGCAAGGCCAGGGCCATGATCGCCACCGCCCAGCCGTAGGTGCCGCGGAAGGCGTCCGCCAGGCCGTCGGCGAGGGCGGCATGCTGCTGTGGGGTGCTCGCACGCACCGAATCCAGGGTCGAACCGGCCTCGCGGACCAGGGCCGTGCTCAACAGCACCGACACCGCGGCCGCGCCGATCGACGCGGCCACCTGCTGCACGATATTGATGGCCGTGGTGGCGGCGGGGATCCGCTCCGGCGGCAGGCCGCGCGAGGCGGTGGCGATGGTCGGCATGATGGTCGCGCCCACGCCGATACCCATGAGCACGCCGGCGGCGGCGATCCGCCAGTACGCCGTATCGGCTTGGATCTGGGTGGCCATGGCCAGGAATCCGGTTGCGGCGGTGACGATTCCGGCGAGCACCAGGCGGCCCGGCGGAACCCGGTCGGCGAGGCGGCCCGCGATCTGCATGGTGAGGCCGGTGGCCAGCACCTGCGGAATGCCGTAGACGCCCGCCTGGGTGGCCGACGCGCCGCGCACCACCTGCCAGTAGAGCGGGCCCAGCAGCATGGAGCCGAAGTACGCGCCGCTGAACAGGGTGAGAGTCAGCACGCCGGACCGGAATTGGCGGTGCGCGAACAGGGCCGGGTCGATGAGGGGATGGTCGGAGCGCAGCGCGCGGACCACGAAGCCGGCGATCAGGACGAGGCCCGCGAGGGTGGGCAGCAGGGTGGCCGGGGCGGTGAAGTCGGCGCGCTCACCGCCGGTGGCCACGCCGTAGATGAGGGCGGCCAGGCCGGGCGAGAGCATGAGCAGGCCGGGGACGTCCAGGGCGCGGCTCGGCTGCGGGGCGTCGGTGCGCAGCACCCGGTACGCGCCGAACAGGGCGACCGCGGCGATCGGAAGGTTGATGAAGAAGATCCAGCGCCACGAGGCGTGATCCACCAGCCAGCCGCCCAGCACCGGACCGGCCAGCGGCCCGATCAGAACCGGGATGCCCATGATGGCCATGGTGCGGCCCAGCCGGGACGGATCCGAGGCCCGCATCATGATGGCCATACCGACCGGCATGATCATGCCGCCACCCAGCCCCTGCACCACGCGGAAGGCGATGAGCGACTCCGCGTTCCAGGCCAGCCCCGCCAGCACGGAACCGGTGGCGAACAGGGCGATGGCGGTCAGGTAGAGGCGCTTCGTACCGAATCTGCCCATGGCCCAGGCCGTTACCGGAATGACGGTGGCCAAGGCCAGGGTGTAACCGGTGGCGACCCAGGCGATCGTGGCGAGCGGGGCGTCGAAAGCGCCGGTGAGGTGTTCGAGGGCGACATTGATGATGGTGGTGTCGAGCACGGTCATGATCGACGCCAGGATCACCACCGTCGCGGTGGCGGCCAAGGCCGGGGTGGACCCGGTGGTGGGCCGGGCCGGAGCGAGTGTGGCGTTCATGGGGATTGACGTTATGGACGGGCGGGGTGCGGTCGCCTCTGTCGAATTACCTGGTTTGCCGGGCCGGTAGCGGGCGTGGTGCGGAGGTGGCCGACGCCTTCGTCTCCCTAAAATCCCCGGTCAGCCGTCCAGTAAGGTGGATTCACGTGTTCTACGGTCGCACCGCGGAGATCGCCGCCCTCGACGATCTGCTCACCCGCGCGACCACCGGCCGTGCGGGCATCGCCGTACTGCGCGGCGAGGCCGGCATCGGAAAGTCCGCCCTCATCGATCACATTGCAGAAGGCGCGACGAGGTTCCGGGTCCTTCGGGCGACCGGCACGGAAGCGGAATCCACGCTGCCGTACGCGGGACTGCATCTGCTGTTCGGCAAGGCGCGGCGCGAGCTCGACGCGCTGCCCGCCGCCCAAGCCGACGCCTTGCGGGCGGCGCTGGATTCCGGTGCGGGCGTGGGCAATCCGTTCCTGGTGGGTGCGGCCACCCTCACCCTGCTCGCCGACCTGGCCGAATCCCGGCCCCTGCTCTGCCTGATCGACGACGCCCAATGGCTGGATCGCGCCTCGCTCGACGCCCTGCTCTTCGCCGCCCGCCGCCTGGACGCCGAGCCGATAGCACTGATCTTCGCCGTGCGTGACGACCACCTGCCCGAACTTCAGCAGCTGAACGCCCACGAGCTCGCCCTCGGCGGCCTGACCGGCGCGGACGCCGATGCCTTGCTCACCGCCCACCACCCCGGCCTCTCCCCCGCCACCGCCCGCTGGACCGTGCACGAATCCCACGGCAATCCCCTCGCCCTCCAAGTACTCCCCACCCTCCAGCGCCCCGGCGACATCTACGAATCCCCGCACCACCACTCCCCCACCCCCACCCGCATCCAGCGCGCCTTCACCGACCAGATCGCCACCCTCACCCCGGCGGTCCGCGACCTCCTGCTGGTCGCGGCCGCCGACAGCAGCGGCGAAGCCGCCATAATCCGCACCGCCGCAGCCTCTCTCACTCACGACCTGCCGGAGAGCACGGACGCCACCACTACCCGTCATTCCGGCATGCTTTTGGCCGGAACCGCACCGCACCAGGAAGATCCCCGCCAAAAGCACGCGGAAACGTCTGAGGGAGCGCACGCGCGCTTGGTGGAAGGGGACGCCGGAGCGTCGAGTGGCCGGGCGGAGTCTTCGACGAGCGGTGCTGCCGGGGCGGCGGAATTGGTGGCGGAGCAGGCTGGGTTGTTGCGGTTGGAGGGGGATCGGATTTCGTTCCGGCATCCGTTGATTCGCGCCGCAGCTTATCAGGGGGCGAGTGCGGCGGAGCGGCGGGCGGCGCATCGGGCGCTGGCGGGGGCGTTCGCTGATACTTGTGATGACCGGCGCGCTTGGCATTTGGCCGCGGCGGCCACCGGGGCGGACGAGGCAGCTGCGGTCGCGCTGGAGCAGGCCGCGGTGTGCGCGCGAGGACGTGGCGGGTTGCGGGAGACCTCCGCGGCTTATGAGCGGGCGGCGGCGTTGAGTCCGGCGGCGGCGGATAGAAGCAGGCGGGCGGGGGCGGCGGCGCAGGCGGCCGCCGATGCCGGGGATCTGGATCGCGCTGCGGCACTGGTGGAATCGGCTATCGCGGCGTTGCCGCAGGAGTACGAGCAGGCGCACTCGGATTCCGCGCAGGCGGCTCCCGGGCGGGTATCGGGTGGGGCGGATGCGTCCTCGGCGGCGTTCGCGACCGGATCCGATCCGGCGGCGTTCGGGCTGCCGGCCGAGAGCGGGCTGTTCGCGCGACTGGTTTCGCTGCGGGCCACGATCGAGCGGGATCAGGATCGGCCGCGGACCGCGTATCGGTCGCTCACCTCGGCGGCGGTGGCCACGGCCGGAACGGAGCCGGAGACGGCGAGCCTGCTGCTGTTCCAGGCCGCTGAATCAGCTTGGACCGCAGGTGATCTGGTTGCCGTGCGGCGGGCGGCGGCATTGACGGAGCAGTTGGGGCTGCCGCGTGGGGAACGTATCGCGGCGCTCGTGGATTTGCTGGACGCGCTGAATCTGGAACCGGGAAGCCAGGATCGCGGTGCGGCGGCGGTGCGTGAACTGCTCGCGGGGCTCAGCCCGGATCGGCTGCGCGAACGTGCGCAGGTCGTGCATTGGCAACTGCTGCTGGGTGATCAGCACGCGGCCCGTGAGCTGGCCGCGGCGCTGGAGGACGACTGCCGCCGGGACGGCGCGCTCGGGGTGCTGGCCCTGACGCTCTGGCTGCGGGCGCGCATCGAGATCCTGCTCGGCAATCTCGCCTTAGCCGAGGCCGCCGCGACGGAGGGGCTGCGACTGGCCGACGACATCGGACAGCGCAACCTGCACGACAGATATGCCGCCGCCCTGGCCCACCTGGCAGCCTTGCGGGGTGATGAAACCGCCTGCCGTGAACTGACTTCCGCACCGCTGGCGCACGGCATCGCGCCCGCCAGCGTGCACGCCGACGCCGCGCTGGGGCTGCTGGAGCTCGGGCTGGGCCGTCCCGAAGCGGCGTTCGACCGGTATCTGACCATGCTGGCGAGCGCCAACCGCCACGGCGCGACCGCCAGCCTGCCGGATCTCGTCGAGGCCGCGCATCGCATCGGCCGCACCGCCGACGCCCGGCCCGCGCTGGACAGTTACACGGCCTGGGCCGAGCGGGCCCGTCATCCGTGGGCGCTGGCCGTCGCGCATCGCTGCCACGCACTGCTCGCCGACGGCGACGCCCCCGGCTGGTGGCTGTCCGGCACCGGACCGGACACCACCGGCGCTCCCGCCGAGCAGCATTTCCGGGCCGCTCTCGAACTCCATTACGGAACAGCGGAATACACCTTCGAGCGCGCCCGCACCGAACTCCTCTACGGCGAATGGCTGCGCCGCGAACAGCGCCGTGCCGACGCCCGCCGGCATTTGCGCGCGGCCATGGAATCATTCGAACATCTCGATGCCCGCCCGTGGGCCGAACGCGCCCGCGCGGAACTGCGCGCCACCGGCGAAACCCGCACGGCCGCACCGGCCGCCGATGTGCTCACCAAATTGACGCCGCAGGAATTGCAAAGCGTGCAATTGGCGGCGGAAGGCCTGTCCAACAAGGACATTGCCGCACGCCTGTTCCTGAGCCCCCGCACGGTGGGTTATCACCTGTCGAACGCGTATCCGAAACTCGGCATCACCTCACGCCGCGAACTCGCGTCCTTCCGCGATCTCACCGCCGCGCACTGAACGCGGCTCAGGCGGTCGCTTCCCGGATCTCCCGCGGCTCCGGATTTTCCAGCGCGCGAAAGCCACTGCGATGAAATACCAGCGGCTCGGAATCGGGATGCGTGGTCAGCCGGTGCACCCGCAGCAGCACCACGGCGTGATCACCGGCCGGCACCTGCGCGTGCACCGAGGTCTCCAGCCACGCCGTCGCCCCGGACAGGAACGCCGCATTGCCGTTCCCGGTGCGCAGTTCGAGATCCCGGAACCGGTCGCCGTTCCGCGAGCTCAGCGCCCGCGCCGCCGCTTCCTGCCCGGAGCCGAGCAGGCTGAGCCCGAGCCGGCTGGCCTGTTCCAGCCGCGGCCAGGTCTCGGAGGTGTACTGGATGCAGATGGAAACCAGCGGCGGATCCAGCGATACCGGGGTGAAGGTGCTCACCACCAGCCCGTGCGGTATGCCGCCGATGCGGGCGCAGACCGCCACCACCCCGCTGGGGAAGTGCGCGAAGGTGCGGCGCAGATCCGCGCCGTCGACCGGTGTGAGTGCGGCTTCGGCGCCGTGAATCGAGGTCAGCTCGCCCATCACCCCAGTTCAGCAGGATGGGGTGGGCGGCAACAGGTTTGGGCTCACCCGGATCGGAAGAAACGCGAGCGCCCCCGCCCGGCAATGCCGGACGGGGGCTGTGTCCCGCCGAAAAGGCTGTGGAGAAACTTACTTCTGCAGGGACGGCTGGTTGATGGTCACGAAGTAGTTGTACGCCGCGCCGATCGCGACCGGGGCGGTGATGAAGATCTGACCGGCCAGGGTGCCCAGGAAGCCGACCGCGGCGGCGCCGGCGATGCAACCGCCCAGCGGGCCGAGACCGAACAGCGTGGCCAGCGCGCCGGTGGCGACGACGCCGAGCACGGCGCCCGCGACACAGCCGAGGGCCGCGCCGCCGATGCCGCCGGTCAGGGTGGCGATGGAGGCGCCCATGGAGATGGTGTCCACCATGCGCTTCCAGGCGGCCTGCTCACGGTCGTAGTCCGACTTGAACGGGGCCTGGTTCTCGAACGGCAGGTTGACCGGCTTGTAGACCGCGTGCTGCTCGTCGAGCTGCGGGGTCAGGGTGGCCGCGTTGCCGGCGATCTCGGCCGCGATCGGGAACTCGAAGTCGTCGACGCGGAACTTCAGATCGGTGTCGGCCACGGTGGTGCCATTGGCAGCCTTGATCTTGAAGGTGCCGTCCTCGACGACCATGTCGCCGTCGGTCCGGATGACCATGACGCCGGTCTCCGGGTTGGTGGTGGCGGCGTAGTTGATGACGCCGTTGTCCTGCGCGGCAGGAGCGGCGCCGGCGGAGCCCGCGGTAACGCCCAGGGCGGCGATCACGAGCGCCGCGGTGGCAGCGAATTTCTTCGAAAGCATTTGTCGGTATTTCCTCATCAGGCGGTCCGCAGGGGGAACGTGGAGATCAAATCGAGGAGATACGAACGAGTGCTTACCCGAAGGTGCCGTGCGGGTTAACACTTCCTCCGGCACCTTCGGGCACAGCTGTGATTACCGTGCCGGAATTACTTGGCGGGCGCGGTGAACGGCTGGTTGATGGTCGTGAAGTACTGCACCGCAGCGGCAATCGCGACCGGCGCGGTCACGAAAATCTGACCCGCGACCGTACCGAGGAAGCCGACGGCCGCCGCACCGGCGATGCAACCGCCGATCGGGCCGAGGCCGAACAGAGTCAGCAGCGCACCGGTGGCGGCCACGCCGAGCGCGGCGCCCGCGATGCAGCCCAGGGCCGCGCCGCCGATGCCACCGGCCAGGGTGCCGATGGTGGCGCCCAGGGTGATGGTCTGGGTCAACCGGGTCCAGGCCGCGACCTCACGGTCGTATTCGGTCTTCCACGGCGCCTGGTTCTCGTAAGGCAGCGCGACCGGCTTGTACACGGCGTGCGCCTCGTCGAAGGACGGGGTCAGGGTGGCGGTGCGGCCGGAGATCTCGGCGGCGATCGGGAACTCGAAGTCGTCCACCCGGAACTTCAGCTCGGTGCCCGCGATGGTCGCGCCATTGGCGGCCTTGATCTTGAAGACGCCGTCCTCGTTGACCAGCGAACCGGCATCGGTCCGAATGACCACCTGGCCGTTCTCGGACTGGGTGGCGGCGTAGTTGACGACGCCGTTGTCGGTCGCGGCCGGGGCCGCGCCCGCGGTGCCGGTCGCGCCGGCGGTCACCCCGATCGCCGTGACCAACAGTGCCGCGATCCCGGCGAATTTCCTCATCTTCATTTGGTACTGCTTCCCGCTGGTGCTGCTGCAAATCGAACGCGGCAAGCATCAGGCAATCGAAGCGTTTATCGAAGGGTTAGAACCACCTTGATTCGATCGGGTCCGGACGGGCGCTACTTCTGCTTGGCGGCGGCCTTCGCCTGCTTCTTGAATTCCCGCACCTGGGTCAGGGATTCGGCATCGGTCACATCCGCGACCGAACGCCGGGAATCCGGTTCGCCGTACGCACCCGCCGCTTCCCGCCAGCCCGGCGCCGCTAGTCCATCCTGTTTACCCAAGAGCGCCAGAAAGATTCGCGCCTTCTGATCGCCGAATCCCGGCAGCGCCTTCAACCGTTTCAGGACTTCCTTGCCGTCGGGATCACCGTTCGTCCACAGTCCCGCGGTGTTTCCGTCGTAGTTCTCGATAATGAACCGCGCCAGTTCCTGCACCCGGCGGCCCATCGAACGGCCGTAACGGTGGATGGCCGGGGGCGTGGCGGCCAGTTCCTCGAATTCCGCCGGATCGGCGTCGGCGATCTTGCGGATATCGAACCCGCCCATCCGATCGGCGATCTTCTGCGGACCCCGGAAGGCGTGTTCCATCGGAAACTGCTGATCCAGTGCCATACCCACCAAAAGGGCGAAATCGTCGGCGGAAAGCAGTTCGTCAGCGGCGGATTCCTGCGCAATACACAGTTTGCGGCTCACCATGGATCGATCATCCCATCCATCCCGCGTTGCGGTGACACGGGTCACGACTAGGGTGGCTGGTATGCCCGACACCATGGCAAATTCTTCAGTACGAACCGCGCCGCAAACCGGCGCCGGGTCCGGACTGCGACCGGACCGTTTCGACCGCGAGGGCCAGGATCAACTGGTCGATGTGCATGATCTGCAAGCCGCGCTACCGGGAATCCGCCGATTGCGAACGTGGGCGCACGAAGCGCTCGCGCTGCGGGCCGGGGAGAGCGCCCTCGATATCGGCTCCGGGACCGGATCCGAGGTGATGGTCTTCGCCGAGGCGGTCGGTCCCACCGGCACCGCGCTCGGCGTGGAACCCGACGAGCACCTGCTGCACGCGGCCGAACGCCGTGCGGCGCAAGCCGGATCGACGGCCAAGTTCGTGTCCGGCGACGCCTACGGGCTGCCGCTGGCCAGTGACAGTTACGACGGCGTGCTGGTGGAGCGGGTGCTGCAGCATCTGACCTCGCCCGCCCGGGCGATCGGCGAGATCAGCCGGGTGCTCAAGCCCGGCGGCCGCGTGGTCGTGATGGACGCCGACTGGGGCACGGCCATCGTGCATCCGGGCGACCGGCACGTGGTGCACGAGGTGGTGGAGACCATGATCTCCCGCACCACCAATCCCTTCGCGGGACGGCAGCTGTCCGGGCTGCTCACCAAGGCCGGCCTGGTCGTGGACGATATCGGCTCGCACGCGCTGATCCAGGATGGCAGCGCGGGCGCGGGAGCGCTGGTCGCCCGCATCGCGGATATGTCGGTGGCGCGCGGATCCATCACCCAGAAGCAGCGCGATCAGCTGCTGGCGGACCTGGAGGCCGGTGCGGCCAGCGGTGACATCCACCTGTCGGTGACCATTTTCGCGGTGCTCGCGCACAAGCCGAACTGACCGAACGGAAACGGGGCGCGCACCGAAAGGTGCACGCCCCGTTCGCTTTTCGCCTGTTACATGCTCATGAGCTTCTCACTGGCGGCGAGCAGGACGCAGGTCGCCAGGCCGTCCATCGCCTTCTCCAGTTCCGCCTCGGACGGGAAGCTGGGCGCGATGCGAATGTTCTTGTCCTCCGGGTCTTTTCCGTACGGGTAGGACGAACCCGCGGGGGTCAGCGCGATGCCCGCGTCCTTGGCCAGTGCGACCACCTTCGACGCAGTGCCCTCCAGGACGTCCAGGCTGATGAAGTACCCGCCCTTGGGCTCGGTCCAGGACGCAACCTTCGACGCGCCCAGGCGATCCTCCAGAATGCGCAGCACCAGCTGGAATTTCGGCTCCAGGATGGCGCGGTGCTTCTGCATGTGCGTGCGCACGCCCTCGGCGTCGCCGAAGAAACGCACGTGGCGCAGCTGGTTCAGTTTGTCCGGGCCGATGCTCTTCTTGCCGGCGTGCTTCAGGTACCACTCCAGGTTGGCGGTGGAGGAACCGAAGAAGCTGACGCCCGCGCCCGCGAAAGTGATCTTGGAGGTGGAGGCGAAAACGTAAGCGCGATTGGGGTTTCCGGCCGCGGCGGCCAGGCCCAGCACATCCAGCACCGGATCGGCGGTCTCGGTGAGCGGGTGCACCGCGTAGGCGTTGTCCCAGAACAGCCGGAAATCGGGCGCGGCGGTCGGCATCGAAACCAATTCGCGGGTCACGGCTTCGGAGAAGGTGACGCCGGTCGGGTTGGAATAGTTCGGCACCGCCCACAGGCCCTTGATGCTCGGATCGGCGGCCACCAATTCGGCGATGGCGTGCACATCGGGGCCGTCGCCCAGCATGGGGATGGCGATCATCTCGATGCCCAGCGATTCGGTGATCGCGAAATGCCGGTCGTAACCCGGGGCGGGACACAGGAATTTGAGCACCGGCTCATCGGCCCAGCGCCGCTCGGAGTCGGCATTGCCGTGCAGCATGGAGTACACGATCACGTCGTGCATCAGCTCCAGGCTGGCATTGTTGCCGGCCAGCAGGTTCGACACCGGGATGCCGAGCAGTTCGCCGAAGATGGCGCGCAGTTCCGGGAGCCCGTGCAGGCCGCCGTAATTGCGCACGTCGGTGCCGTTCGCATCCTTGTAGTCGCCCTCGCCCGGCAGGGTCAGCAGGGCATTGGAGAGGTCGAGTTGTTCCGGCGCGGGTTTTCCGCGCGTGATGTCCAGGGTGAGCTTCTCGGTCTTGAGCTTCGCGTAGTTCGCGGTCTGCGTCTCGTGTTCCGTCACGAGTTCCGCATGGCTCATCAAACCGAGTTGCGTCTGCCGGGGCATCTGCACAGCCTTTCCAAGGGCGGGAATTTTTGTGTGGTCCGCGAGTAGAACGCGAATCCAACCGACCACGTTACTAGGGGGCTCGACCGAATCGGGAGCTATATACGGACATCCCCTGCCCGGAAAATAAAGGGGACCCAGCGCACCCGGCAGAGCCCGTTGACCCTTGCTGCCTTCCGGCCCTGGGGGAGTTCACAGGATGCGCGCCGCGCTGGATCCGTCGGCCAGTGTAGCGGCTCACCGAGACTCCCGCCGCCCCGGGTCGTTACGATCGGTCCGACATGCGGGGCGACCCGCTCAGTACCGGAGGGGAAACCGTACGTGACTAGCTCCAATCCAGGACCGGGCGAGCCGCACGACCCGGCGAAAGCGCAGGAGACGGCGCAGTGGTGGGCCACCCCGCCCGCCGGCACCGATCCCGGCCAGCCGGTGACCGGTGTGGATCCGACCATGCTCAACTACGGCGCGCAGCCGGCCCAGCCCGATCCGACCATGCTCAACTACGGCGGCCAGCCGCCCGCCGACCCGACCATGCTGAACTACGGTGCGGGCGGACCGGGTTACACCCCACCCGCGCAAGCCATTCCGCAGCCCGCCTTCACCGGCGGCCAGTACGCGGCCGGGCAGCCGCTGGGCGGACAGCCGTTCCCGCCCGCGCAGCCGATCCAGCCGCAGCCGCAGCAATTCGCCCAGCCCGCAGGCGGTTACGGCTACGCGCCGCCCCCGCCCTCGTCCGGCGGCGGCAGCAAGACCGGGTGGATCGTGGGCGGCGTCATCGGCCTGGTGGTGCTGGTCGGCATCGGCATCGGGGTGATCGCGGTCGCCACCGACGACTCCAGCCCGATCTCGCCGCTGGGCAGCGACAAGAAGAACATGGACGGCAATTACTCCATGGCCAATATCACCAATGCCTGCAGCCTGATCGATGCCTCGGCGGTCACCAAGTGGTCGTCCACCTCCAAGGGCAGCCCGACCCACACCGAGACCAAGCCGACCGATTACAGCGGCGGGTCGATGAATTGCAAGGCGTCGTACACCAGCAAGTCCGGCAGCAGCAAGTACCACGACAATGAGGCCGAAATCACCCTCGATGTCGGCTTCACCAGCGCCTACGGCGGGCCGACCTACGACAGCTGGAAGCAGATGGACACCGGCACCACCGGTTCCGGGCGCGCCTCCGGCGATCTCACCGGTATCGGCTCGCAGGGGTACTGGCACACCGAGACCAGCGATTACTCGTCGTTCACCGTGCAGGAGTACACGGCGGCCGCCACCGACAGCAATGTCTCGGTGAAGATCAAGATCGATCTGGATCGCGGGCCCGGCGAATCCATCAGCAAGGAAGAGATGGCCGCGGTCGCCAAGGAACAACTCCAGAAGGCGCTCACCGCACTCAAGAAGAAATAGCCTCCGACTACCTGATTTGCGTTCCGCAGGGGGTCAGCCGGTATATTGCTCCACGGAGGATTCGCCTAGTGGCCTATGGCGCTCGCCTGGAACGCGGGTTGGGTTAACAGCCCTCAGGGGTTCAAATCCCCTATCCTCCGCTCACGAAAGCCCCGGCCGGACTCAGTCCGGCCGGGGTTTTCGGTATTTCAGGGGTGCTTCGCCAGGTTCACGACTTCGGTCAGCGCCGCGTCCAGCAGGGCCGCGTAGGCGTCCAGATC
Source organism: Nocardia yamanashiensis NBRC 100130 (assembly GCF_001613325.1). Classification (GTDB taxonomy): domain Bacteria; phylum Actinomycetota; class Actinomycetes; order Mycobacteriales; family Mycobacteriaceae; genus Nocardia; species Nocardia yamanashiensis. The sequence continues at coordinate 98,712 of NZ_BDCD01000032.1, forward strand.
GGGGACGACCGCGGGATCGGCGTGCAGGGACAGGGTGACGGTGTCGCCGAGTCCGTGAATGCCGTGGGTCAGGTGCATGACCGAGCCGATGGCCGGGAAGCCCGCGGTGCAGCGGACCGGGCCGCCGCCGAAGGTCAGATCGGCCGGGCCGCGGTGGACGCTGGAGACGACGGTGTGGGCGGAAACTCGTTCGGGCAGCGCCTCGATCGGGAGATGGGTCACGTCACGATGCAGGATCGGGGCGGGGAGGGTCTCGGTGACGCGGGATTGTGCTTCCTGCAGGGGGTGTTTCGCGCGGGCGGCGCGCAGGGTGAGATCGGCGGCGATGGCGGCGGCGCGGGCGTGCGGGTCGGGTTCGGTGATGCAGAGGTCGACCGAGAGGTCGTGGTAGCTGTTACGGGGGCCGCCGGGGGTGGCTACCGCCATGGGGACTTGGGCGCGGAGGGCTTCGCTCGGTTCGCCGCGCTGGGTGAGGTAGCGCTCGAGAGCCAGTGAGATGGCGGTCAGGGCCGCGACGGTCACGGTGTGGCCGGGGAGGCGGAGGTCGTTCGCTTCGCGCACCAGCATTCGTATGGAGTGACCGGTTGGGATGGTGCCGTCGCCGTTGAGGAGGTTAGGGAGAACAGCGGGCGGCGGGGGTGGAATCGCGCCGGACGCGGTCAGTTCGGCCAGTTCACGTTGCGCGCGGGCGGCTTCGATACCGCGAATGACTGTGCGCGCCATACGAATCGGCAGGCGCGGCAGTTCACGGACAGCAGCACTCCACCTGTCCCACCCGCGTCCCCTGTCATTCCGGCGTGATGACGGAGCGGGGGTTTCGGAGAAGAGCACGCGGGCGAGCGTGGCGGCGCGACGACCGTCGGCGAGGGCGTGCGAGAGCTGAAGGATCGCTATCAACGCGGGCTCGTCCGGAGCGAATCCCGGTGCGCCCGTGATGTTGCGGAAGATGTGCAGCCGCCATGCCCGTTGCTCGGCGCGGAGTCCGGTGGCCAGCAATCTCTCCACCGCGGCGGTGAGCTGGTCCCACGTCGGTTCCGCCAGTTCATGTTCGGCGAACTGCTCGGCAATGAATTCGCAATGCACCCAAATGGGATACGCAATATTTGCAGGAGTTTCCAGCACGCGTGTCAGCAAATCCGGAATACCAGTGACTCGGTTTGCAATCGCCACACGAAGCCGGTCGGTCGGCTGCCCGGCGTCGGCGAAACCGTACAGCAGGAACAAATCGTTCCGGGTGCGGGCGGACAGCCAGTACATGGTGGCGTCGCGGGCCGTCAGGGAATTCACCGGCCGAGCCTAGCGAAAGCCCGTACAACGCAACCGGTCCGGGTGCTACCGTGTGTAGTAGAAGCCTTACCACTCTTCACCGGGGGCGGGTGACCGCTATGGCAACTCGTAATCGCACCGCTGGTCGACTGGCGGCGCAGGCCGATGAGGCGGACCAGCGGTATCAAGCCGCCGCATTCCTCAAAAGATCCATCAATAAAGTCTTTCCGACGCACTGGTCGTTCCTGCTCGGCGAAATCGCGCTCTACAGCTTCATCATCCTGCTGCTGTCCGGCGTGTATCTGACCTTGTTCTTCGACCCGTCCATGACCGAAGTGACCTACAACGGGTCCTATCAGCCGTTGCGCGGCGTCACCATGTCGCGCGCCTACGAGACCGCGCTGCAGATCTCCTTCGACGTCCGCGGCGGGCTCTTCGTCCGGCAGGTACATCATTGGGCCGCACTGCTTTTCAGCGCCTCCATGATCGTGCACCTGTGCCGTGTCTTCTTCACCGGCGCGTTCCGCAAACCCCGCGAGGCCAACTGGGTGATCGGCTCGATCCTGCTGATCATCGCCATGTTCGAGGGCTTCTTCGGCTATTCGCTGCCCGACGATCTGCTCTCGGGCACCGGGCTGCGGGCCGCCTTCGCCGGCATCACCATGGGCTCGCCGGTGATCGGGACCTGGCTGCACTGGCTCATGTTCGGCGGCGACTTCCCCGGCACCATCATCGTGCCGCGCCTCTATATCGCGCACGTGCTGCTCTTCCCGGGCATCATGCTGGCGCTCATCGCCGCGCACATCGCGCTGGTCTGGTACCAGAAGCACACCCAGTATCCGGGTCCCGGGCGCACCGAGAAGAACGTCATCGGCACCCGCATCGTGCCGGTGTTCTCGCTGGACCAGGGCGCTTTCTTCGCCTTCACGCTGGGCGTGCTGGCCATCATGGGCGGCCTGCTGCAGATCAATCCGATCTGGAATCTGGGTCCCTACAACCCATCCCAGGTCTCGGCCGGCACCCAGCCCGACTTCTACCTGATGTGGACCGACGGTTTCCTGCGGCTGTTCCCCGCCTGGGAGCTCTATATCTTCGGGCACACCGTGCCGGGCGCGTTCTCGGTGGCGCTGGCCATGCCGCTCATCTTCGTGGCGCTCATCGCTTACCCGTGGATCGAGAAGCGGCTGACCGGGGATCGCGCGCGGCACAATCTGCTGCAGCGACCGCGAGATGTGCCGGTGCGCACCGCGATCGGCTTCATGTCGCTGGCGTTCTACCTGGTCCTCACCCTGGCCTGCGTCAACGACATCATCGCCTTCACCTTCGACATCTCGCTGAACGCGACCACCTGGGCCTTCCGCATCGCATTGCTGCTGCTCCCGCCGCTGGCCTATTTCATCGCGTACCGCATCTGCCTGGGCTTGCAGCGCAGCGACCGCGCGGTGCTCGAACACGGCATCGAGACCGGGGTGATCCGGCGGCTGCCGCACGGCGAGTACATCGAGATCCATCAGCCGCTCGGACCCGTCGACGCGCACGGGCATCCGATTCCCCTGGAATATCAGGGCGCCCGGGTCCCGAAGAAGCTCAACGAGCTGGGCCTGGCCGGGCGGCCGGGCACCGGCAGCTTCTTCCGGGCCGACCCGCCGGCCGAGCGGGAACAGCACCGGGCCACCGAAACCGCCGAGGAGCACAAGCAATTGGCGGTGCTGCGCCGCGCCCAAGAGGGCAACGGGCAGCACTGACAGGCACTTTCACCGCGCAGCGAAAAGCCCCGAGTCCACACCGACTCGGGGCCCAGGTTTCCCGGTTCAGGCGCGCCTGAACTCCCCGTCGGAGACACCCGACAGGAATGCGTCCCACTCGCCTGGAGTGAACGCCAGGATCGGGCCGTGACCATGGTCCTTCGTATCGCGAACCGCCACGTTGCCGTCTCCGAGGAATGCGACCTCTACGCAGTTGCCATTAGGGCCGCTATGTTTGCTCTTACGCCACACGGCGCCGGTGTAATCCACCTTCACGGTACTAGCTCCTTTTCTGCGTCAAGCTCAGGATCTTGCTGGCATCGATCTTGGTGACACTGGGATCCGAGGAGATCGGCGAATCCCACGTACGCCCCGGGTTGCGCGCAAACGCCCCGTACAACCCGCTCTCTGCACTTCACGATGGGAATGCACCCCCGATGGCCGTTCCCGCGCTAAACACTAGCAGGGTTCTCCAATAGGAGATCGCATTCTTTCGTTTTCAATCAGCAAATAAGCGGCAAGGTTAGCCAGCAAATTATTTGCACAGAAATAGCCGCAGCACGCGCAAAACAATTGTCCGAAGTAGCAATTTTGTTGCCGGCCCGGGATCGGCGGCCGGAGCGGACCGGGCGGGCGACCGCTGACCGTTACGTCCGGGATCATGGAAGCCATGACCGAGCGCGAGCCGGAGGAGACCGGACGGGATCGAGACGAGACCGGGCGTGCCCGGAATGCCCGACCTCGTGACCGTTTTGGGCGACCCCTCCCATTCGGCAGCCCGGGGGTGCCACGCATTCCGGACGATCTGGAGTTACCGCCCGAAGCGACCCTGGACTACGCCCAGCGCCTGCTCGACGACGGCCTGGCCTTCAATGCCCATGAGGTGCTGGAGGCGGCCTGGAAGAACGGCCCATTCGCCGAGCGGATGCTGTGGCAGGGGCTCGCACAGTTCGCCGTTGGCCTCACCCACATTCAACGGGGGAATCCGAAGGGTGCTCGAACGCTGCTGGAGCGCGCCGCCGGACGGCTGCGGGCGTTCGGGCCCGCGCCCTACGACATCGACTCCCCCGGGCTGATCGCCTGTGCCGAAACGCTTCTCACCGCCCTGGCGGAGCAAAAGCCCATTTCGGAGGCGGAACTGCGCCCACGCCTGCGGGTTCACTGAGTTCGCAGTTCCACTGCCGATTCGCACCGGCTGTGTGCGCCCGCAAGAGTGCGAACGAGTAGCCGCGGTGCGAAGGATGCGAACGAAGGTGCGCCTACGATGGCCAGCGTGACGGGATACGGACGATTCGCGCCGAGCCCATCCGGAGATCTGCATCTCGGCAATCTGCGCACCGCGCTGCTGGCGTGGCTGTTCGCGCGCTCCACCGGCCGCGGCTTCCTGATGCGGATCGAGGATCTGGATCGGGTCAAAGCGGGCGCGGAGGCGCGGCAACTGGAAGACCTGGCGACGCTCGGGCTGGACTGGGATCCGCCCGTGGTGCGGCAGACCGAACGGCTGCCGCTCTACGAAGCGGCCATCGAGCGCTTGACCGCGGCCGGGCGCACCTACGAATGTTTCTGTACCCGCAAGGAAATCCAGCAGGCCGTCACCGCGCCGCACGGACCCATGGGCGCGTACCCGGGCACCTGCCGCGATCTCAGCGCGGCCGAGCAAACCCGGCGACGCGCCGCAGGACGCCCGGCCGCACTGCGCCTGCGCACGGACGTCACCGAATTCGAGATCCACGACGAACTGCTCGGCGACCATCGTGGAGCGGTCGACGATCTGGTGCTGCGGCGCGGCGACGGCACCCCGGCATACAACCTGGCGGTGGTGGTCGACGATGCCGATCAGGGCATCGACCAGGTGGTTCGCGGTGACGATCTACTGCCGTCCACACCCCGGCAGGCGTATCTGGCCACCCTGCTCGACCTGCCCGTTCCGCAGTACGCCCATGTCCCGCTGGTACTCAATACCGCCGGTCAGCGACTCGCCAAACGCGACGGCGCGGTCACCCTGCGCGATCGGCTGGCGCTCGGCGAGACCCCGGCGCAGGTGCTGACCCGGCTCGCCGAATCGCTGGGTTATTCCGGCGCAACCACGATTCCGCAGATACTGGAACAATTCCGGCCGGAAACGCTGCCGCGAGAACCATGGACGCTGGATCCGAACGGCTTGTTGCAACCCAGTGCGTGTCCGTAACGTACGCACTCGACCAGACCCCCGAGACTTTCGACGAGGACGGCGAACACAATGACAAGCGGTGGGTATGACCCCAACCAGTATCCGCAGGGCGGTGGCCAGCCCTACGGTCAGCAGCCTTACGGCCAGCAGTCCGATCCGTACGGTCAGCAGCCGGGCTTCGGTCAGCAGCAGCCTTACGGTCAGCAGCCCTATGGTCAGCAGCCGTCCGATCCCTACGGTCAGCAGCCGGGGTACGGGCAGCAGCAGCCGGGCTACGGCCAGCAGCCGCAGCAGCCTTACGGTCAGCAGGGCGGGTTCGGGCAGCAGTCCGATCCGTACAACCAGCAGCCGGGCTACGGGCAGCAGCAGCCCTACGGTCAGCAGCCTTACGGCCAGCAGCCCGACCCGTACGGCCAGCAGAACCCGTACCAGCCGTTCCCCGGTCAGCAGGGTTTCAACGGCGGTGCGCAGCCGGGTGACGTGTGGATCCGCTTGGCGGCGCGCATCATCGACGGTTTCATCGTCGGCATTCCGACGGCGATCATCGGCTTCGTGCTGCCGAACAGCCTCAGCGTGTTGTGGACCATCGCGACCGGTCTCATCATGCTCGGCTACTTCGTCGGCATGGAGGTGGCCCAGGGCGCGACCTTCGGCAAGCAGATCCTCAAGCTGAAGGTGCTGGCACCCGGCGGCGGCACCCTCGACCCGGTCACCTCGCTCAAGCGCAATATCTTCATCGCCGCCGGCGTGGTGCCCTACCTGGGCGGTATCGTCGAGTTCGGCCTGGCGATCTGGGCCGGTGTCAGCATCAGCCAGGACCCGAACAAGCAGGGCTGGCACGACAAGTTCGCGGGCGGCACCCAGGTCATCAAGACCGCGTAATTCGCACGCACCGAAAACCTCGGGCGCGCATCCGGATCCGGATGCGCGCCCGATTTCGTTCCGCGACGGCCTACGTCGAACCGCTCATGGCCGCGACGATGATGAAGATCCAGTAGATCGCCGCGAGGGCGACACCGCCCGCGCCCACCCAGATACCGGCCAGCGCCATGCCCCGGCCCTGCTGCCCGCTCTGCTTGATCTGGTTCAGCGCCACCACGCCCATGATCAGGCCCGCCAGTGACAGCACCACGAACATGCACATCAGCAGACCGCAGATGGACAGGATCATCGAGGCGATGGCCAGGCCGTTGGTGCCCAGCCCGGCCGGCTGCGCGTACCCGTACGGCTGATAACCCGGCTGCTGGCCGTACGGCTGCTGCTGCCCGTACCCCGGCGTCTGCGGGTACGGATTCGGGCCCGACTGATAGGCCCCGGCCGCGGGCTGCGGGTACGGGTTCGCTCCCGACTGATACGCGCCGGGGGTCGGCTGCGGATAGGAGGGCGCCGAATTCTGCTGCGGCGGTGGATAACTCGGGTAGGGCGAAGCCGACGGCGTCTCCGGCTGCTTCGAGAGATTGGGCGCCGAGGAGTAACCGGGCGGTGGCGGCGCCGATTGCTGCGGAGCCGATCCGGAGGACTGCGCGTCCGGCGAAACTCCCTCCCCGCCGTACTGCTTCCACCACTCGTCGGAATCTCCGGGATTCGTCATCCGCCCAGCCTATTCCACCAGGCAGGTCGACCGGTATCCTGTTCACTTCGTGAGTGATGCATTACTTCCGGCGGACACCGCCGGCACTGGACGCCCCGCTTCCGAACACGCGGCATTCGCGAAGGCAGCGGGGGGTTATTACACACCGGTCGTGGCACTGTTCACGGCAGTTCTGATCATTTCGAACATCTGCGCCACCAAGGGCGTTCAGTTCTTCGCCGACCAGTCGCTGAAGCTGGGGCCGATCGAGATCCTCCCGATCACCACCGACGGCGCCTGGTTCCTCTTCCCGCTCGCCTACATCATCGGCGACGTGCTCAGCGAGGTGTACGGGTTCAAGTCCGCCCGGCGGGCCATCTATATGGGCTTCGCCATCCTGCTGGTGATGGTCGGGGCGTTCTACATCGCGGTGCATCTGCCCGCCGCGAGTTTCTACGAGAACCAGGAAGCCTTCCGCAGCGTGCTCGGCACCACGCCGCAGCTGGTAGCCGCCGGTCTGGCCGGGTACTTCGTCGGCGAGATGCTGAACTCGGCCGCGCTGGTCGCCATCAAGGAGAAGACCAAGGAGAAGCACCTCTGGGCGCGGTTGATCGGCTCCACCGTGGTCGGCGAGTTCGGCGACACGCTGATCTTCTGCTCCATCGCGGCGACGGCCATCGGCATCGACTCGTGGGGCTCGTTCATCAACTACGTGATCGTGGGCTTCCTGTGGAAGACCCTGGCCGAGGTGATCGTGCTGCCCATCACCTACCGGGTGATCGCGTTCCTCAAGAAGCACGAACCCAGCTATCAGCCGCTGGAGAAGCCGGCGCTGGAGAGCTGAGGGGACCCCGGACGAAAAAAAGGGGGCGGGGCAGTTTGCCCCGCCCCTTACTCAATTCACTTGCTGGGCACCTTGATCCGGCCCTGCCAGCCCGCCAGGTACTCGGTCTTGTAATCGTCGAAATACCCGCCGTCGATGCTCTCGCGAATGCGATCCACCAGGCGCACGGTGAAGCGCTCGTTGTGAATCGTGCACAGCGTGGACGCCAGCATCTCCTTCGCCTTGAACAGGTGATGGATATACGCGCGGGTGTAATGCGCGCAGGTGTAGCAGTCGCACGTGGAATCGATGGGCGTGAAATCCCGCTTGAAACGGGCTGTATTGATATTGAACCGGCCTTCGTCGGTGTACAGCGCGGCATTTCGCGCCACCCGGGACGGATTCACGCAGTCGAAGGTGTCCGCGCCGTTCTCCACGGCCACGAAAATGTCCTCGGGCTCGCTGATTCCGAGCATGTGCCGCGGCTTGGCCTCCGGCAGTTCGTCACAGCACCAGCCGACGATGGTGCCCAGATTGTGCTTCTCCAGCGCGCCGCCGATGCCATAGCCGTCGAAACCCGTTCCGCCGTCGCCGCGCAACGCCTCCAGATCGCGACATGCCTTGCGGCGCAGGTCTTCGTACTGCGCGCCCTGGATGACGCCGAACAGCGCCTGATAGGGGCGGTGCGAGCGGGCCGCGGTCAGCCGCTCGTGCTCGTCCAGGCAGCGCTTGGCCCACAATCGGGTGCGTTCCAGCGATTCCTCTTGGTAGCCACGGGTATTCATCAGGGTCGTCAGCTCGTCGAAGGCGAACATGATGTCCGCGCCGAGCTGATGCTGGATGCCCATCGACACCTCGGGGGTGAAGCGATGCTTCGAACCGTCCAGGTGCGAGCGGAAGGTGACGCCGTCGTCGTCGACGTGCGCGAGGCGCTCCTTGCCCTTGGCGATCACGTCGTCGTTCTGCACGCCGACGGCCTCCATGGCGAGCACCTTCTTGAAGCCGACGCCCAGCGACATGACCTGGAAGCCGCCGCTGTCGGTGAAGGTGGGGCCGTGCCAGTTCATGAACTCGGCCAGGCCGCCGCCCTCGTCCACGATGTCGGGACCGGGCTGGAGATACAGGTGGTAGGCATTCGCGAGCAGCGCCTGCGAGCCCAGTTCCTTCATGGTCTCCGGCAGCACCGCCTTCACGGTCGCCTTGGTGCCGACCGGGATGAATGCCGGGGTCGCGATATCTCCGTGCGGGGTGCTGATCACTCCCGTTCGACCGTGGCGGCCTTCCAGCCGGGTACCGACCTTGAACGAGAACGCGGAATCAGACACCCCGCGATGCTAATCGTCCCCACCAGCACAACTCCGCCCGGCCCATTACGGGCCGGGCGGAGATCGGTCATTTCCCCAAAGAGACCACATCCGGATCAGGGTCGTCCACATTCTCGCCCTCACCATTGGTGATAGCCGCCGAGAACTGCGCCTGGTAGAGGCGGTAGTACGCGCCCCGCGCCTGCAACAGCCGCTCGTGCGTGCCCTGCTCGACGATCTTGCCCTTTTCCATCACGACAATGGTGTCGGCATCGCGAATCGTCGAAAGCCGGTGCGCGATCACGAAACTCGTGCGATCCCGGCGCAGCGCCGCCATGGCCTGCTGCACCAGCAATTCGGTGCGGGTGTCGACCGAGCTGGTCGCCTCGTCCAGGATCAGGATGGACGGCTTGGCCAGGAACGCGCGCGCGATGGTGATGAGCTGCTTCTCGCCGGCGCTGACGCCCGAGCCCTCCTCGTCGATGACGGTCTCGTACCCGTGCGGCAGCGCGTGCACGAACCGGTCCACGTAGGCGGCGCGGGCGGCGGCCAGGATCTCGTCCTCGGAGGCGTTCGGATTGCCGTAGGCGATGTTCTCCCGGATGGTCCCGCCGAACAGCCAGGTGTCCTGCAGCACCATGCCCATGCGCGAGCGCAGGTGATCACGGGTGATGCGGGTGATGTCCACGCCGTCGATGGTGATGGCGCCCGCGTCCACCTCGTAGAACCGCATGAGCAGGTTCACCAGCGTGGTCTTGCCCGCACCCGTCGGCCCGACGATGGCCACCACGTGCCCGGGTTCGGCGACCAGCGACAGGTCCTCGATGACCGGGGTCTCCGGCTCGTACCGGAACGACACGCCCTCGAAGGCCACCCGCCCGCGATCCACCGGCCGCGAATCCTCGACCTCGGGATCCGGGATCTGCTCCTCGGCATCGAGGATCTCGAAGATGCGCTCGGCCGAGGCCACGCCCGACTGCAGCAGGTTGATCATCGAGCCGATCTGGGTGAGCGGCTGGGTGAACCCGCGCGAGTACTGGATGAACGCCTGCACCTCGCCCAGCGACAGATTGCCCGAGGCCACCCGCAGGCCGCCGACCACGGCGATCAGCACGTAGTTCAGGTTCCCGAGGAACATGATGGCGGGCATGATCAGGCCGGAGATGAACTGCGATTTGAACGACGCCTCGTAGAGCTTGGCGTTGGTGTCGTCGAACTTCTCGCCGACCTCGCGCACGCGGCCGAAGGCGCTGATCACCTCGTGGCCGGTGAAGGCCTCCTCGACCTGCGAGTTGACCTCGCCGGTCAGCTTCCACTGATCCACGAAGTGCGGTTTGGAGCGCTTGGCGATCAGGGCGGTGGCGACGATCGCCAGCGGCACGGTGAGCAGTGCGATCAGCGCCAGCAGCGGCGAGATCCAGAACATCATGATCAGGATGCCGATCACCGACAGCGCCGAGATGATGAGCTGACTCATGGTCTGCGACAACGTCTGTGCCACATTGTCGACGTCATTGGTGACGCGGGAGAGCACGTCGCCGCGTGCCTGCGAGTCGAAGTAGCTCAGCGGCAGGCGGTGGATCTTCTCCTCGATCTCGTTGCGCAGCCGCCGCACCGTCCGGTTGATGACGATATTGAGCAGATACGCCTCGAGGAAGCCGAACACCGAGGAGCCGATGTAGAGCGCCAGCACGATGGCCAGCACCCGGCCCACGGCCGTGAAGTCCACGCCCACACCGGGAATCACGTCCATGCTGGCGAGCATGTCGGCGAAATTGCCGTCGGCCTGGCGGATCTGCTCGACCGCCTGGTCCTTGGTCATGCCCGGCGGCAGCTGCTTGCCGACCACGCCGTCGAAGATCAGGTTGGTGGCCTTGCCCAGGATCTGCGGCCCCAGGGTGTTGAGCACCACGGACGACACCGCGAGCACGAAAACGATGGCCAGATAGAAGCGTTCGGGGGCGAGCCGGCGGAGCACTCGCTTCAGCGACGGTCCGAAGGATTTGGCCTTCGCGTCCGGCGCGCCGGGGGCGGGAGCGCCGGGCCTCATCGAACCTCCTCCGCGCTGAGCTGGGATTCCACGATCTCGCGGTATTCCGGTGTGTCCCTGATCAATTGCTCGTGGGTGCCGATGCCGGCCATCACGCCGTCCTCCAGCACCACGATCTGGTCGGCATCGCGAATGGTCGAGATGCGCTGCGCCACAATGATTACCGCCGCGTTCCGGGTCTCCGGCTTCAGCGCGTCCCGGACCCGGAAGTCGGTGGCCACGTCGAGCGCGGAGAAGCAGTCGTCGAACAGGTAGATGCGCGGCTTGCGCACCAGGGCGCGGGCGATGGCCAGGCGCTGGCGCTGACCGCCGGAGACCGTCGTACCGCCTTGCGCCACCGGGGTTTCCAGGCCCTGCGGCATCTCGCGCACGAAGTCCGCGGCCTGCGCGACCTCCAGGGCGTGCCACAGTTCCTCGTCGGTGGCGTCGGGCTTGCCGTACCGCAGATTGGAGGCGATGGTGCCGGAGAACAGGTACGCCTTCTGCGGCACCAGGCCGATCTGATTGCGCAGCAGCTCCAGGTCGATGTGCCGCACATCGGTGCCGCCCACGTACACCGCGCCGTCGGTGACGTCGATGAGCCGCGGGATCAGATTGACCAGCGTGGTCTTGCCCGCGCCGGTCGCGCCCACGATGGCGGTGGTGGTGCCCGGCCGCACCGCGAAGCGGATGGCGCTGAGCACCGGCTTCTCCGCGCCCGGGAACTTGAACTCGGCGAACTGGAAATCGACGGTGCCCGGATCGCCCTTGAACGGCTGCGGCAGCCGGGGCGGCTCCACCGAGGAGTCGGTGTCCAGCACGGCGCCGATGCGCTCGGCCGAGACCGCGGCGCGCGGGGCCATCATGGCCAGGAAGGAGGCCATCATGACCGCCATCAGGATCTGCATGATGTAGGCCAGCATGGCGGTGAGCGCGCCGATCTGCATGGTGCCCTCGTCGACCGCGTGCCCGCCGAACCAGATGACGCCGACGGCGGTGACGTTCGAGATGAGCATGACCGACGGGAACATCAGCGCCATGTACCGGCCGACGTAGAGCGAGGCCTCGGTGAGATCGGTGTTGGCCCCGCCGAAACGCCAGGCCTCCTGCCGCTCCCGGACGAAGGCGCGCACCACGCGGATGCCCGTGATCTGTTCGCGCAGCACGCGATTCACCGCGTCGATGCGTTCCTGCATGCGCCGGAAGCCCGGCACCATGCGGGTGATGATGAAGGCCATGGTCAGGCCCAGCGCGGGTACCGCGATGAGCAGCAGCCAGGACAGTTCCAGGCTCTCGCGCAGCGCCATGATGATGCCGCCCACGCACATGATGGGGGCCATCACCAGAATGGTCGCGCTCATCAGGGTGAGCAGCTGAACCTGTTGCACGTCATTGGAATTGCGGGTGATCAGCGACGGCGCGCCGAAGGTGCCCACTTCGCGGGCGGAGAAGCCGCCGACCTGGTGCAGCAGCGCGGCGCGCATATCGCGCCCGGCGCCCATGGCGGCCTGCGCGCCCAGGTACACCGACGCGCCCTGCGCCACGATCTGCACGGCGGTCACCGCGAGCATGAGCCCGCCGATGCTCCAGATGGCGCCGATATCGCCCTTGGTGACGCCGTCGTCGATGATGTCGGCGTTCAAGCTCGGCAGGTAGAGCATGGCCATGACCGAGATCAGCTGAAGCACGACCACGCCCACCAGCTGCTTTCGGTAGGGCGCGAGGAAGCTGCGGAGAAGTCTGATCAACATGATGTTCGCAGGCTACCCCTGACCGCTCGGCAGCGCGGCGAGGTTTCCGGCGGCGCCGGATCCAGTGCCCCACGTCACATCACTGCCAAGGGGGCTATTACTCAAATATCCGGCTGATCGAGATCACGCCACTCGGTGGCCGCTTCGCCCCCGGCCAGCCGCGGGCGGCGGGTCCACGCGTCCGGATCGTGCAGCAGCTCGTCCAGGAAGGACGGCAGCAGATCGTGCGCGATATCGGCGATGGTCACCCGTTCCAGGACCGAGCGGATGTTCACCCGCAGCCCGATCCACACCCGCTGCAACGGCTCGGCCGCACCGGCATAGCTGACATCCTCCGGCCGCTGCCCGCGCACCGAGGCCAGCGGGCCCTCCACCGCGCGGATCACATCGGCGATGCTGATGTCCGCGGCGGGCGCGGCGAGCCGGTATCCGCCATCCGGGCCGCGGCGGCTGGTGACCAATCCGCCACGCCGCAGATCCGCGACCACCGCTTCGAGCACCTTCGGCGGGATGTCCTGCGCGATGACGATGGAGTCGGCTTTCACCGAATCCGGTTGCGCTTTAGCGATTTCCACGAGGGTGCGCACCGCGTAATCGACCTTCGCGGTGATGTGCACGGGGAACTCCTGATCTCCTGGACGGCGAAGGCAAACCTTATCGCGCCACCCACGGCCCTTTTCGCCCGGTTATCCCGCCGGATAGAGCACGCCCAGCGCCGAGTCCAGCAGTACCTTCTCGATGAACTCGATATCGGTCTCCGGGGCGATCTCCTGGGAGAGCATGGCGGTGCCCAGCACCTGCATGGCCGCGGCCGCGCGCAGCCGGGTCGCGGGGTCGGCGTCGGGTCCGGCCACCCAGTCGCACATGCGGTGATGCAGTTCGATGATGTCCGGATAGCGGTCGCCGAGCGCGTTGACGATGGCCACCGTGTCGCGCATGCACAGCACGCCGGTGTCGCGGTACCGCAGTGTGGAGTGGAGATTCGCGGTCATCACCTCGCGGACCCGCTCGGGGGAATGCTCGAGGCCGTCCAGGCTGTCCACCAGCGCGCGCTGGTCCTGGAAGATCGGTTCGATGATCGCTATGAGCAAGTCGACTTTGGACGCGTAGTGGTAATACAGCGAGGCTTTTGTGATTCCCACCGCATCCGCGACCTCCCGCAAGCTGGTCTGATCGAAGCCTTTTGCGGCGAATAATCGGATGGCGGCGTCACGAATCGCGTCTTTGGTGCTCCGACCTGCGACGATGCTCACGGAACCAACTGGGGCGGCCATTCGTTCATCCTCTCACCACGCTTCCCGCAGCGAGCAACACCACTAAAATCGAGGTTGTTCCTCCGCTTTGCCACTCGGTAGTCTACCTACCGCACGGTAGGCAGAATTTTCGTGGAGGCGGGGGTTCGTACGGTTCCCGCGGTAGAGCTGCCTATGCGCTGCCCGACCTGCACCAGCAAGCCCAAACCAGCGCCAGGAGAACCCCTCGTGTCCGTATACCTCTACCGGTGGGGCAAATTCGCCTTCCGCCGCAAATGGATCGTCTTACCCGTCTGGCTTCTGCTGTTCCTGCTGCTCGGCGGCGTGGGCGCGCAGCTGAAGGAGCCGATGAGCAATGACTTCAGCATGCCCGAACTGCCGTCCGCCCGTGCCAACGAGATCCTCGACAAGCACTTCCCCGGTGCCTCCGAGGCTTTCAAGTTCGAGGCCGTGACCGGCACCTACGTCATCCAGGCTCCGGCCGGCGAGAAGCTCACCGACAAGAAGAACGTCGACGAGATCAACGCGCTGATCGGCAAGCTGGGTCAGCTCGGCATCGTGAATCACGAGAAGCCGCTGATGAATCCGGTCGAGGCGGCCGACAAGATGGGCTGCCTCACCGCGAACCCGGACGTCTCCAAGTGCACCGGCGCACCGCTGAACGTCTTGAACAAGACCGAACCGGGCACGGTGGCGGTGCTCAATGTGCCGTTCAATATCGCCAAGTTCAGCGATGTCACCGCCGACGACCGCAAGGCCGCCTACGACGTGGCGCAGACCGCCCGCGACAACGGCCTGACCGTGGAGATGAGCGGTTCCATCGCGATGGAGCAGCAGCAGCCCGGCGGCAAGTCCGAGATGATCGGCATGGCGGTGGCGCTGGTGGTCATGATGGTCGCCTTCGGCGCGATCGTCGCCTCCTTCGTCCCGATCCTCACCGCGATCATCGGCCTCGGCGCGGCCACTTCGCTGATCTTCGTCGGCACCTCGGTGATCGAGGTCCCGAGCTTCACCACCTTCCTGGCGTCCATGATCGGCATCGCGCTGTCCATCGACTACGCGCTGTTCATCGTGTCCCGCTACAAATCCGAACTGGCCGTGCAGGATTCGCCGGAGGAAGCCGCGGGCGTCGCGCTCGGCACCGCTGGCTCCGCGGTGGTGTTCGCGGGTCTGACCGTCATCATCGCCCTCGGCGGCCTGAGCGTGGTCGGCGTCGAGTTCATGACCTTCATGGGCCTCGGCGGCGCCATCGCGGCCGCGTTCGCGGTGCTCACCGCCATCACCCTGATGCCGGCGCTGATGGGCGCGGTCGGCCGCTTCCTGTTCAAGCCGAAGCTGCCGCTGGTCGCCCAGTACGACCCGTCGGACGACAGCCACGTCACCAACGGCACCCGCTTCGCCCGCGTGATCGCCAAGGCCCCCGCCATCACCCTGCTGCTCAGCGTGATCCTGCTGGGTGCGCTGGCCGCGCCCGCCGCGGGTCTGCAGCTGGGCCTGCCGGGCGATGACAGCCTGCCGAAGACGACCACCATCCGGAAGGCGTACGAGGTCCGCACCGAGGGCTTCGGTGAGGGCAGCAACGGCGTGCTCATGGTCGTGGCCGATCTGGCCGACGTCGCTCCCGAGAAGCGGGAAGCCGCCGCGGACGCGTTGCGCAAGAAGCTCGAGTCCTACTCCGACATGGACTACGTGACCGCGCCCGAGTTCAGCCAGGACAAGGCCGGCGCGATGCTCAATGCCGTGCCGAAGAAGGGCCCGAACAACCAGGAGACCAAGGACCTGGTGAGCGAGGCGCGCAGCGCCGAGAGCTCGCTGGCGTCCGAGTACCCGGGCATGGCCTACGGCATCACCGGTACGACGGCCATCTACGCGGACGTCGACCACGTGCTGCTCAGCAAGATCGTTCCGTACCTGGCGCTGGTCGCCGGCGCGGCATTCATCCTGCTGATCCTGGTGTTCCGCTCGATCCTGGTCCCGCTGACCGCCGCGCTCGGCTTCCTGCTGTCCATGGCGGCCACCTTCGGCGCGACGGTGCTGATCTTCCAGGACGGCGCGCTCGGCCTGATCGAGGATCCGCATCCGCTGGTCAGCTTCCTGCCGATCATGTTGATCGGCTTGGTGTTCGGTCTCGCCATGGACTACCAGGTCTTCCTGGTGACCCGCATGCGCGAGGAGTTCGTGCACGGCAAGTCCCCCAAGGAAGCCATGATCAGCGGCTACCACCACGGGGCCCGCGTCGTGGTCTCGGCGGCGATCATCATGATCTCGGTGTTCGGTTCCTTCATCCTGGAGACCGACGCCACCGCCAAGTCCTTCGGTTTCGCGCTCGCCGCGGGCGTGCTGTTCGACGCCTTCATCGTGCGCATGGTGCTCATCCCGTCCCTGCTGGTCCTGATGGGCAAGTGGGCGTGGTGGATGCCGAAGTGGCTGGATCGCATCCTGCCCGATATCGACGTCGAGGGCTCGAAGCTGCGTGAGCTGCAGCAGAAGCCGGTGGAGCTGGCCAAGGAGCCGGCCTCCGTGGGCTGACGCACCACCTGAACGACACCGGCCCCCAACCGAATCCGGTTGGGGGCCGGTGCTTTTCCAAGCAAAGTAGGTCTCGGGGCTTCGTCCCCGAACCCCCGCGGTGGTGATCGCGCCCGAATCCACCGCTAGCGCGGACGCGAAAGAAAAAGCCCCGCACCGGTTTCCCGGTGCGGGGCTTTCAGCGGTGGCGGAGGGATTTGAACCCTCGGAGGGGGGTTACCCCTCACACGCTTTCGAGGCGTGCTCCTTAGGCCGCTCGGACACGCCACCGGTGGTGACTTTACCGGACGAGCCCGCGAATCCCGAAATCGGCTGGAGAGCGAGCTAGGGGCGCTGGGATTTGAAGAATTCGTCCAGCAGAGCGGCGCATTCGGCTTCGAGCACGCCGGCCCGGACTTGAGGGCGATGGTTGAGACGTCGATCACGGACCACGTCCCAGAGCGAGCCGACCGCGCCGGTCTTGGGTTCCCACGCGCCGAAGACGAGTTTGCCGATGCGGGAGAGCACCAGCGCGCCCGCGCACATGGTGCAGGGCTCGAGGGTGACGGCGAGGGTCGCGTCTTCCAGCCGCCAGCCGTCGCCCATGACCTGCGCGGCGGCGCGCAGGGCCAGGACCTCGGCGTGCGCGGTCGGATCGCCCAGGGCCTCCCGGGCATTGGCCGCACGCGCCAGCTCGCG
>NZ_BDCD01000033.1 GCF_001613325.1 Nocardia yamanashiensis NBRC 100130
CCGTCGGGTTCGCCCAGCTCCAGCCATGGCTTGTCGGTCACCGTCTGCAGGTATTTGGTGCCTTTTTGTGGTTGCTGACGTCGTGACTGCGGCCCAGGCGTACCCGCACGCAGCGGCCGGTGTCGTTGTTGGTGATAGTGCAGTTGCCTTCGGGAAATCCCATGATGTCGAGCCCCTTTCGATCACACGCCGGCTGGAACTAGACGAGAACGACGGCGCGCACAACCCGCACGACCCCCGCATTTCAGGGGGTACCTCACCAGCGCGAACGCCACGCCGGACCGTTACCACCGGACACGGACCTCCACCGAAAACAGCAACGGAAAGCCGGGTGAGCAGCGAATTCGGCGTCAACGCGGGGCTTCGACCTCGGCCTTGATGCGTTCGAGGGTTTGCCGCATGCCTTCTCGATTCGTCTTGCCGCGTGTCCAGCCGGCGAGCAGCCAGTACAGGCGCAGCGGGAGGGAATTGTGCAGGTGGAAGGATTCCGTGACCTGCGTGCCGGTGGCATCGGGTTCGAGGAGATACCGCCAGGTGTTGATCTCCATGCCGCCGGGACCCAGCACGGTGAAGGCGAATTCCCGGCCCGGTTCGGCGGCGATGACGCGGCATACGGTCGAATACTTGAGCCCCCAACCGTTACGATCGACCTGCCCGCGGAATTTGGCGCCGACCACAGGTCCGGTCGCTCCGCCCACCCACCGCGCGCCGTAGGTCTCCGGGCTGAAGCGCCCGACATTGGTGACATCGCTGACCAGCTGCCAGATCTGCTCGGCAGGGGCCGCCATGTGGATCGTGACTTCGTCGTACACGCACTCGACCCTAGATCATCCGGTCGTGGGCACGGCTGCTCGAGCGAATCAGGCTCGCGGCTGCGACGGGACCCGGCCACCAAACCGCGGGCGGTGTCGTCGCGAAACCTTCGAGAGTAGAGATTACGTCCGATAGCGGTCCGCGGGAGGAATGCCGATGCGAGTACGACGATCGAGAACCGCTGCGACAGCACGGTTTGTGATGGCGGCGTGGATCATCATGGGCGTGGCCGCCGCCGGTGCCGGGCACGCCGTAGCCGATTCGCGAACTCCCGCAGTCGTTTCGGTGCAGGTACTCGGAGATCGCGACGAGCTGGTGCAGGTGTACTCACCCGCCATGAACAAGACGATCCCGGCGCGGATCATCCGGGCATCGAGCCCAGCGCCACGACCAACGTTGTACCTGCTCAACGGTTCGCAGGGCGGTCCGAACGGAAGTGGCTGGGATACCCAGACCGACGCGCCGGACTACCTGCGCGGCAAAGACGTCAATGTCGTCAATCCGATCGGTGGCGGCGGTTCCTACTACACCGACTGGATCCGCGAGGACCCGGTGCTGGGAGTCAACAAATGGCAGACCTTCCTCAACGAGGAACTGCCGGCGGCGATCGAGGAACACTTGGGGGCCAGCCGAACCCGGGCGGCGGTCGGTGTATCGATGAGTGGCACTTCGGTGTTGAACCTGGCCATAGTCAAGCCCGGATTCTGGCAGGGCGTCGCCTCCTACAGCGGTTGCGCTCAAACCTCGGACCCGGTCGGAGGGCAGTACGTCCGCGTCACGGTTGAGAACTGGTCCGGCGCAAGCAGTGTCGAGAACATGTGGGGTCCGATCGGCGGTCCGGTCTGGCGCGCCAACGATCCATTGCTCAACGCGGACCGGTTGCGAGGCACCGCGATCTATCTGAGTTCCGGCACCGGTGTCGCCGCCGCACCGCATGACACCCCTGCCGATCGGCGCGTCACCGAGGGCCTCATCCCGCTACCTGTACAGATCGCGTTCGGCGGCCCGATCGAGGCCGCCGTACATACTTGCACCGCGAACATGGCCGCTCGCCTGCGTGAGCTGAATATCCCTGCCACCGTGAATGATCGGCCCGTGGGAACCCACTCGTGGGGATACTGGGAAGACGACTTGCACGACTCATGGCCTTTCCTGGCCGGCACCCTCGGGGTACGGCCTTGAATCAGGACGAGTATTCCCTGTCGAGATCCGCCCTCGTGCAGCACAACTTTTGATCACGGTGGCGCCGGGCGCTGCAGTGGTTGTTGCGACCGTTGTTGTTGTGCAGGATCCTTCATCGCCACGACCCTCGCGTTCCGAACCAGGCCGCGCTGGCCGCCAGCGAATGCACGCTCACGGCGAATTCAGTGTGCCTCGATGACTGTCCAGGACCAGCCGACACCAGCCAGCGCTCGGGCTCCGGCGGATTGGTCCAGCCTTCGGGACCGTGTCAGTTTGTCTTGACTTCGGGCTCACGGTCTCGCGTCTGACGAGTCAAGGTGAGGCGGTCGACCTGTATATGGAGATTCGGGAACTGCTGCACAAGGAGCGCATTGCGGACGACATGATGTCCTTCTCCGCGTGGGAGGAGGACGAATGGCGGATGAAGGCGGAAACCCCACCGCCAATCGAGACCACGCCGGCCAGCTTAGGTAGAGCAAGAAGTCGGAGAATCTCGTTACAGCGGGGCCGAACGTCCCGGTTTGCTCGATCTCGGCGTCCAGGACGTCGAGTAGGCGAAGTTCGCAACCAGGATCTCGCGCTACTTCGTGCGCTCCGGTGCGGAACCGAACGCCGCATTGACGAATTGCCGCCCGGCCCGAGTAGGCGACATCGCTTGTCACGACCAAGGACGACGGTAGCGGCTTCGGCACCGCCGGTTCCGAAGCACGCTATCGCTGAGTCCAATGTGGTTCGGTCGCAGTGCTTTACAGCCCGCCGGTGTTGAGCAGCCGGTTCGGGGTCGGGTAGGAACCCGTGTTGTTGTTCTGCACGACATTCTTGGTGGACTTGTCGATCAGCCAGTCGCGGATGGTCTGCCAGGAGGCATCGCCGTAGGTGGCTTTGTACAGTGCCGCAACACCGGCTGCCAGGGGCGCGGCGAACGATGAACCGCTGTCCCTTCCGTAGTTGCCTCCGGGAATCGGCACATCGACGACATCGCCAGGTGCGTACATCTGCACGCAGGTGCCATAGTTGGCGTATTGCACGTCGCGACTGTCGGTGAAGTCGGTGTGTGCGACCGCGAAGCCGCCAGCGGCATCGGCCGGTGGGTGGTGGCAGGCGTCGTCGTGGTCGTTGCCGGCGGAGACCGCGACGAATACACCGGAATCGGCGAGGGAGTTCACGGCCTGTCGAAGCGCCGCCCCGGCGAGCTGCGCCACCCAGTATTCGAAGTTGCTCGAGATGTTGGCCACGGCCGGGGACTGATGATTGGTGCGCACCCAATTGACGCCGTTCAAGAACTGGATCAAGCCGACCTGCCCGGCGCAGTCGCCGACGCGGACCGAAACCAGCTGTGCCTGCTTCGCGACTCCGTATCTGGTGCCGCCGATGACACCGGCCACTTCGGTGCCGTGTTCGAAGCAGGCGGGAGTGGTCGTTCCCCCGACATGGTCGGAACCGTTCGACGCGCGGCCTCCGAAATCGGGATGGCTGAGATCGATGCCATCGTCGATGACATAGACCCTCACGCCGGCCCCCGTGGAGTTGACTTGGACGACACCGTCCAGGGGAAGATTTGCCTGGTTGATCCGATCCAACGCCCAGTTGTCGGGGGCGGCTGAGGCGGTGAGCGCTTTGGCGGAGGGGGTGTCCTTCGTGGAAACGGCGGCGTTCTCGATGATGGATTCGACACGGCTGTCTCGCTGCAAGGCCTCGACCCGATTCGGGGTCAGCTTGGTTCCGAACCCGTTGAGCATCGGGGTCCACCGATTGTCCGGCTTGACGTTGGCATCCGCCAGTACGTCATCGACGGATTCACCGCTCTTGACGATCACAATGTATTCCCCAGGCCGCGGCGTGACCTTGTCCGAGGCGGGAGCCCGCTGGATCTCGACAAGCGGCTTGGGATCAGGGGGAGCGGCAGCGGCGGGGAGTGCCGATGCGGCGAGTACGGACAGCGCGACCACCGGCAGCACCAGCCAAGACTTCTTCATTGACCTTACCCACGAGCTAGATTGAAACGATTACATTTCAGATACTGTCAGATCGAAATCGGCTGCGCGACAAAACGATCATTTCACTCGATGCCCGTACGAGAAGGTCCGCACCCGTCGGAACACAGCCGAATCAGTGACATACCCCAGGAACGGCTGCGCAATAGACGCCCTACTTTGCCGCTGACCGCGCTGACCGAACCGGCCAGCACGACCAATTGAAGATTGACGGCCCTGGGCTGTGATGGTCACCGGCAGTTGCCGCTGCCGCAGGAATTGGGGAATGTGCATCCGTTGACGTCCCGCCCCCGACCAGCGGGGTGTCGCCGAACGTCGCGATCAGCGACTCGTAGCGCGCCACGGTTAGCGCGCGCCGCCGGCGACCGCCGGAAGAATGGTCACGGTGCCGCCGTCGGTCACCTCGGCGTCCAGCCCGCCCGCGAAGCGCACGTCCTCATCGTCGATGTAGATGTTCACGTAGCGGTTCAGCTTGCCGTCCTTGAGCAGCCGCTCCTTCAACCCCGGGAAATTGGCTTCCAGGTCGTCGATGAGCGCGGCCAGGGTCGCGCCCTCGCCCTGAACTCGCTTCTCGCCCTTGGTGATCGGGCGCATGATGGTCGGAATGGACACGGTGACCGGCATGACTGGGACTCCTTGCTTTCAGGTGGTGACGATCTGAACGGGCTCTTCCTGGACCTGCCCGTCCAGAATCCGATAGCTGCGCAGCTCGTGCCGCTCCGGATCGCGGGTGGAGATGAGCACGTAGTGGGCATTGGGTTCGGAGGCGAAGGAGATGTCGGTGCGACTCGGGTACGCCTCGGTCGCGGTGTGCGAGTGGTAGATGACCACCGGCTCCTCGTCGGCGGCGTCCATCTCGCGCCACAACTTCAGCTGTTCACCGGAATCGAACTCGTAGAAGGTCGGCGAGCGCGCGGCATTGATCATGGGAATGAAACGCTCGGGCCGGTCGGACCCCTCGGGCCCGGCGATCACCCCGCACGCCTCGTCGGGATGGTCGGCGCGGGCGTGCGCCACCATGGCGTCCACCAGGTCAGCCCTGATCACCAGCACGTAATTTCCTCCCCCGGGTCCTCCCTGACCCGCTTATGTTTCGCTGTTCGTGTCCGCTTCTTGATCGCTACCGGTTGGTCACGGTGATGCCGTTCAACAGAACTTGAATGATGTTGCGCAGATCCTGGATCAGCTCACCACGAGGACTGTTCTGCCTGATCCATCGGTACAAGGCGCCCAGATACAGGTCTCGGATCACATTGCCGAGCGTCTCAGGGTCAGCGTCCTGGTTGATCTCGCCGCGTTCCTGCCCTGCCCGGACGATGCTGGCGAACACCTCTGCGGTGTGCGGCTCCTCCGATAGTGGCCGGCCCACCTTGACCCATGCGGTGATCATGACGTCGACTTGCTCGCGCTGTTCTTCGTTTACCTGAGCGAGTATGCCGAGGCAGAGCTGGAGCAATGTTGCCGTGTCGGTGGTTTCGATACTCAGCGGCAGCTGCAGTCGTTTGATCATGATGCGCCGCCGATTGGTGGCCCACTCGGTGATCAGATCCTCTTTGCGCTGGAAGTAGTTGAAGAAGGTGCCGCGCGCGACGTCGGCACGCACGGTTATGTCGTCGATCGTGGTTCTGTCGTATCCCTTCTCGACGAACAGTTCGATCGCGGCCTCGTAGATGCGGGAGCGATTGCGTAGCTTGTTCCGCTCCCTGCGTCCTGCCAACGCGGTGTGGTCGGCTGTGTCCTGCTGCATCGAACCTCCCTCGCAGGCCAACATCGTAAACAGTGTGCACCATAGCCTAATGATGAACTGTAGTTCATTTTGTTTGCGAGGCCTCGGGCATCCTGCACTTGTGACTCATCGCGCCGACTAGCAGCCCTTGCATGTACCAAACTGTCAGTGGCGCAAGCGCATTACGTCAAACGTGGTCGTTGTCGCCGGAACCCGTCCGGAACCTGGTTCAAATCTCGTTGGTCGGAAACATTGACTGCAGACTGAAGTTGGACGCTGGTACACTTCCGTTTGGAAGCAGGGGGGCAGCGTACGCACTGTCCGTGGACGATGGAGGGGATCGGTGGTGGACTCGCGCGGGCTGCAGTCACATCCGGAGACTGTGGCAGTCATAGGTCTGGGGGTCAGGTTTCCGGGGGCGAACAATGTCGAACAGTTCTGGTCACTGCTGGTCGAGGGCCGGGACGCGGTGGTCGAGGTCCCTGTGGACCGATTCGATGTGGCGTCGGTGCATGACCCAGAACCCGGGGTGCCAGGGCGGACGGTCTCTCGTCACGGTGGGTTCATCGATGATGCTTTCGCCTTCGATGCCGCCTTCTTCGGTATCTCACCCCTTGAAGCTCGGGGTATGGATCCGCAGCAGCGTCTCCTGCTTCAGGTCGTATGGGAATCGCTGGAGGACGCGGGAATCCGTCCCGCAACCCTTGCGGGCACGCGTGTCGGCGTCTTCGTCGGTCAGGCGACGTCGGAGTATGGCGAGGCCATCGGCGAACCGGCAGGTATTCGTGATGCCGCAGGAAGTCGCCTGCGCACGGTTACCGCCGGGCGGGTGTCATTCGCGCTCGACCTGCGGGGGCCGAGCATCACCGTCGACACGGCCTGCTCCTCGTCGCTGGTCGCGGTTCATTTGGCAAGACAAAGTCTTCTCAGCGGGGAGTGCGATCTCGCCATCGCGGCGGGGGTGAACTTCATTCAGTCGCCGACCGACGCGATCGTGTACTCGCAGGCGAAGATGCTCTCGCCCACTGGGCGATGTCGCTTCGGGGACGCCGGCGCCGACGGGTTCGTCCGCAGCGAGGGCATCGGGGCGATCGTGTTGAAACGAACCCATGATGCCGACTCCGCAGCCAACCGCGTCCTGGCCGTGCTGAACGCGAGCGTGGTCAACAACGACGGCAAGGGCAGCGGCCTGCTGCTCCAACCTGCTGTGAGCGGTCAGACGGCGATGATTGTCCAAGCCTGCGAGAATGCGGGAGTCGAGCCCGGCGATATCGACTATGTCGAGGCGCACGGAACCGGGACGATCGTTGGTGACGAGGTCGAGTTGCGGGCGCTCGGTGCCGCTATCGCGGTACGAAGACCGAACGGCCGGCCGCTGGAAGTAGGGTCGGTCAAGACGAACATCGGTCACACCGAGGCGGCGGCCGGCATAGCTGGATTGATCAAGGCCGTCCTGATCGCGCACCGTCGCATCATCCCGCCCTCGCTCCATTTCTCCACACCGCATCCGGTGCTGGCGGACCTGCCCATCAGGGTTGTCGAGAGTGCCCGGTCCCTGCCGAGGACGAGTCGTCCCGCGGTGATCGGTGTCAGCTCATTCGGTATCTCCGGCACTAACGCACACGTGATCGTCAGCGGAGTTCCGCGACCGCACCTCCTCGAAGATGCCGCCCCCGCCTCCGCGCGCCCAGCGTTGCTGTTGCTCTCCGCGCGTTCTCAGGCAGCATTGCATGCGCTCCGCGCCCGATTCGTGGAGTACTTGAACGGGCGGGGCAAAGCCCAACCGCTGCAAGCCATTTGTGGAAATGCTGCCTTGCTGCGAGATCACCATCGCTACCGTGCTTGGGCAGTCGGATCCAGCCACGAGGAGCTCTCGGCGGCTTTGAAGGAGCTCGACGAGGGGACACCAACACGCCGAGCGGGAATCGGCGAAGTGCGGAGCCGGACACCACGATCGGTCTTCGTTTACTCGGGCCAAGGCTCGCAATGGAGTGGCATGGCTCAGTCTCTGCTCGCGACGGAGTCTGTGTTCAGAGAAGCACTTGAACATGCCGACCAGGCGATTCGGGCCGAATTCGGGTGGTCGGTTCTCGAGTACCTTCTGTCGGAGCACCCGCCGATGAACACTGCGAAGGTTCAGCCCGTGCTGTGGGCTGTGCAGGTGGCTCTGAGTCGACTGCTGAGTTCATGGGGGCTCGAGCCTGATGAGTGCGTGGGCCACAGCATGGGAGAGGTTGCCGCCGCTACCGTTTCAGGCGCATTGTCGGTTGACGAGGCCGCCCGGGTGATCGGTCACCGTAGCGCTCTGCTGGAAGGTATCGCCGGTGCCGGCGCCATGCTTGTCGTCGGCCTCGGACTCGAAGACACCGAAGGCTTCGTCACCGAATTCGGACCCGCAGTCAGTATCGCGGCGAGCAACGCTCCGACATCGACAGTCCTGGCCGGCGAGCCGAAGGTCCTGCAGGAGATCGCCGCCCGTCTCGATGAGGTCGGTGTACTCGCGCGACCTGTGAAGGTAGATGTGGCATCACACTCTCCCCAGACCGACGTACTGTTGGCGGAGCTACGGCGCCGTCTTGTCGACTTGCGTCCTGCATCCGTTCAGATTCCCATGCGTTCCACCGTCACGGCGTCCACCGTGCACGGAACCGAGTTGGACGCGGACTACTGGCCGGAAAACCTCCGTCAACCAGTGCTGTTCGGCACTGCGGTTCGCCGAATGCTCTCAGCCCATGACCAAGAGTGTGTCTTCCTCGAGATAAGCCCGCATCCGATTCTGGTCAGTTCGATCTGTGAGAACCAGAAGGAATACGGCACCGAACCGACCGCGGTCGCTACGTTGGTGCGTGGTGGCGACGAGCGGACGGCCTTGGTCGCCGCGCTTGGGCAGATGTTCGCATTCGGAGCGAACATGGCTTGGGAGAACTACTTTCCCGCTGGCACCGCCATCGACGGCTTCCCAACCTATGCCTGGGATGCTGAGTACTACCGCCGGGAATCCTCGCCACTGACTCAAATACGAACGCACACTATCGAACTGCCACTCGACAGGCAGGTCACCGGTTTCCGTGTCGACGGTACACGGCCGATACCCCCGGTGACCTTTGCCGCGGCGGTTCTGGACGCCGCGCGATCGTTGCACCTGAGTAGCGATGTGGCGCTCGAAGATGTACGGTTCACCGCCTCGATTGACGTCGATTGCCTGACGGATCCACGATTGCGGGTCACGCTGCGCCCTGCGAGCGCCACGGCATGGCACGCGACGGTAGCCGTGATTTCCCGCAGCTCGGAGGACATCACGTGCGCCACTGCGATGGTGACCTCGACCGACGAGCATCGCTGGGATGCTGCGCTCCTGGACGCGGCATTGTCGCGGTGCCACTCCTACATGCCGGGTAACGACTTCCACGCGATACTCGCTAGCCGCGGCGTCACCACTGATCCCGGTCGTTCGATATCGGTGCGGCTGTGGCGATCTCCGTTCGAAGCGGTCGCGCATATCCGATCCATCGCGGCGAGTTCGTCGGCGGTCCTCCTCGAGGCCTGTCTCCAACCGCTGCTGGCATTGCTGCCTCCCGATAGGTCCTATGCCCCGGCGGCTATTCAAGCCGTGTCGGTCGACGGAGAATGGGGAACGGATCCCACGCAATTGTGGGCGATCTGCACGGTGAAGGTCGCAGGCGATATCGGCGACGCGATCGGCACTGTCACGGTTGTCTCGCCCGCGGGGGTTGTGGTCGCAGATTTCCAGGGCATCGTTCTCAAGGGCTTCGCAGTCGGCACCGTCGCGGCCACCTCCGCTGTTCTTGCGAATGATGATGAAAATACCTGCACGCCAATGGATTCCATTCTCTTCGGCGCATCGCACGTGCTGGGTACAACTACGGACCGAATCGACACCCGATTGTCGCTTGCGGACCAGGGGTTGGATTCGTTGATGGCCGTCGAGCTGTCCAAACGGCTGCGAGCCGGGCCCAGTCGACTGCAGATCGGACCGTCGACGCTGCTGTCGGCGGACACCGTCGCCGAAATCGCTCGGAAGTTCGACAATCGGTCGAAATGCCATGCTGCCGTCGACGAGTGAGCGCTCGCCGGTCGGCTGGTGAGCCACGGCGTTGACCGTCGGGGTGTCTAGAGTCTCCAAAAATCCACGTCGAGAAGGGGTAACGAGGTGGGAATTCCACGAATAGCCGATCCATCCAGCTCGAACAAACCGAATCCGGTGACGGCTGTGACCGCGGACTTGTGTGAGGAGGAGAAGACGCAAGCCCTGTCGGCCAGTGATGATCTGCCGCTGATCGACGCGACCATCGAGCTGCCGGTGAACGAGTTGATCTTGACTGGATCTCCTCGGCTACGCGGCGAAAGCAGCGATCACGTCCACACACTCGCGGAGGTGGACGCGGTTCTGCCCCCGATCCTGGTGCATCGACCTTCCATGCGGGTCATCGACGGTGTGCACCGGGTTCGTGCCGCGCTGATGCGTGGCGAGACGATGATTCGCGCAACCCTGTACGACGGAACTGACGACGATGCCTTCGTACTGGCGGTGCAGCTGAACAACAGTCACGGGCTGCCGCTGTCGCTCGCCGATCGCAAGTCTGCGGCCCAACGTATTCTGAGAGCGTTCCCAGAACGGTCGGACCGATCGATCGCGGCGACTGTGGGACTGTCACACCGGACAGTGGGCAGGATCCGATGGTGTTCAGGTGGGGAAAATATCCAACCGAACACCCGGCTCGGACAAGACGGCAAAACGCATACCCTGACCGCGGATGTCGGCCGGCGGCGTGTGGGTGAACTCATCGCCCGCAATCCAGAGGCGTCGATCAGGCAGGTCGCGCAAGCCGCTGGTGTGTCTGTCGGTACTGCCCACGACGTGCGGCAGAGGATGCGGCGCGGAGAAGATCCGGTTCCTGCTCGCACGAGTTCGCAGCCGAACCGCGTCTCGGCGAAGCCGTGTGGTGATCTGGCCACGTCGCGGTTGGAACCCGACAGTCGAGCTCTCGGCACATTGCTCGACATCCTGCGCACTGATCCGTCCCTGCGATTCACCGACGCCGGCCGCGACTTGCTGCGCCGACTTGCCTCGCAACCCATGGAGGAGCGTGAGTGGATTGCGTTGGCCGACGGTGTTCCTCAGCATTGTGCGCGACTGATCGCGGAACTCGCCGAAGCCATCGCCCGCGACTGGTCGAAGTTCGCTGAACGCGTGAACAAGGCATAATCGCCTCGCAGCGATCTGATTTCTTTCACGCACACCGCTAACCATTTCTTGTAAAGCTCCGAACGCTCTTGAACATTGAGAGCAAGTCTCATTTCGTGTTAGAAATTAATCGTGAGCTTGATCGAATTTCCGGAAGACTGGCAATCGGCGCTGGTCGTTATAGCGCACCCCGACGATATTGAATATCCAGGTGCTGCACCGATATCCAAGTGGACGTCACAAGGAAAAGAGATAATCTATCTGGTAGCCAGTCGTGGCGAAGCCGGATTTGCCGGGAAGGCTCCGGAAGTCTCCGCTGAAATACGAGTTGCGGAGCAGGTAGCGGCTGCTGCGGAGGTGGGCGTATCGCGAGTGGAATTTCTCGACTATCCCGACGGGATGATCGAGTACGGCCTCTCGCTGCGACGTGATATCGCCAGATCTATTCGGACCCACCGGCCAGATTTCGTATTGATCGGCAATCATCGCGAGTTGTCCGGGAACGGGATGATAAACATGTCCGACCATCGTGCTGTCGGCCAGGCAGCGATCGATGCGGTGCGCGATGCGGCCAACAGATGGGTTTTCCGGGAACTGAGCGAGGAGCCCTGGAGCGGAGTCCGTTATATCGCACTCATCGGCTCCCCGGAGCCGACGCATGCCGTCGATACCACCGACCATTTCGACGCGGGTCTGCGTGCGCTTCTTGCCCATCGGGTCTATCTCGAAGAACTTGGCACTCAGGCCACAGAGGCGGAGGCGATGTTGCGGAAATTCGAGATGGATGTCGCAGCCCAGTTCGATGGCCGCCCGGGTGTCGCTCTCGAACTTCTGTAGTCGTTCAGAGGCCGGCAGGTCCGGAAGTGTCAATTTTCTCCCGAAGAAGAGGTATCAGCAATGTCTGAAAACGCGTTCTCGACCGGTTGGCAGTTGGCGGAGTCGATCGTCGTTGCCGCTCGGCCCGAACAGATCTTCGAGCTCGTCACCGACATCACGAGGATGGGAGAGTGGTCGCCCGAGTGCTACGGCGGAGCCTGGGTCGCAGGGCAACTCGGCCAGGTCGGGTCGCGGTTTCATGGTTTCAACCGCGAAGGGGAGGCGAGCTGGGTGAGTGAATCTGTCGTGATCGAATCTCGACCGGCAAGCACTTTCCGGTTCTCAGTGCTCAGCTTCCGGCCCGGCGGCCCTGAGGACGATCTGCCCTGGACCACCGGCTCCGAGATCGGTGATATGACATGGGGATTCACTATCGAGAGCATTGGCGCAGATTCCCTGCTGACCCAAGACCATTCGATGAAATTCCCGAGCCCCTTCTATCGCGCGATGCTCGAAGACCTCAGCGAGGAGGAGCGGCGGGCCAGCATGGTAGAACGGCGCGAGAATCTCCGCCGATCCATGGTATCGACACTGGAATTAATCAAGAAGACTGCCGAGAGTGTGACCCTGCCGAATTAACCTCACCCTGAACGTCTAGGCGGGACTGTGGGACAGCTGGAAAGATCGGATATCGGGGGTTGTTGTGCGTATCGGCATCATCGGGGGCGGTGCATCGACTACATGTATTATCGATGCGCTTGCCACATTAGTTCCGTGGCAAGGTAGTCTTCATATCTTCGAACCCACTCCGAATCTATGGCGTGGCCGTGCATATCAGAATGACTCCGATACTGTTCTGGTGAACTCCCGAGCCGAAGATATGTCGGTTCGTATCGGAGACCCTGGCCATTTCGACCGCTGGCTTATTTCTCGGTACGCGTCGATCGGTGGCGCGGCTCCCGAATTCGCGCCGCGATCGATCTATGGCGAGTATCTGTCGGCCGTGGGTGATGAATCTGTCGTTCGTTTGCGGGAGAAAGGTTGGGATGTCGACGTAATTCCGCTCGCGGTCACCGGCTCGCGGCGCGGCGAAGATTCCATTTCACTCAGCTCCGGCAGCCTCCTGTATGGACCATTCGATTGTGTGATCGTCGCGGTCGGCGTCGGTCGGCCCGACGATATTTTCGGGCTTCAGGATGCTGTCAACTTCGTGCACGACCCCTATCCGATCGCCGAGAAATTGAGCGGTATCGGATCAGGTGATGCGGTTGCGGTGGTCGGGAGCGGTCTGACCGCCGTCGACACCGTCCTGGCGCTCGACGCTCGCGGACATCGGGGGCGCATCACGCTCTTGTCCCGCCGCGGGATTCTGCCGGCGGTTCGGCAACGCCCGATCGAGTACGAGCCTGAGCATTTCGTGCCCGCTCGACTGCATGCTCTCGCCGGGGAAGACAAGAAGCTCGAGCTGTCCGAGGTACTGGACCTGCTCCGGCTGGAATTCGAGGAGTCGGGTGCTCGATTCGACGACGTGCTGGTCGAGATCACCGGACGCGACCGAGAGGAGCCATTGCGACGGCTGCAGCGACAGATCGATGCTGTCGATTCCGACCACATCGGCCTTCGAATCCTGCAGACAGCAGTTCCTGTCTGCGGCCCGGACCTGTGGCCACTACTGGCCGACGAGGTGAAGCGGGAAGTGCTGGAGACGCACTACCGGACCTTGATGAGCCTGTGCTGCCCGATGCCTCTCAGCAGCGCCCGGACGTTGTCACGGCTGATGCGGGCCGGCCGGCTCGAGGTCATGCACGGAACGATCGATATCACAGCCACTGCCGCGGGTGACTTCGTGATCAACCCGCCGAGCGCCTCATTTCGTGCGGATCACGTCGTCAACTGTGTCAGCGCGCCGCGTCATCGGATCCCCGATGCTGCCCAGTCGCTGGTGAACTCGTTGGTGGAGCAGGGGCTGGCACTTCTGCATGCCGATGGCGGGCTCTGCGTCCGGACGGACAACAGCCTGTGCAACAACAACGGTCCCCGGGGGTACCGCCGTCACCCGCGTCTTTACGCGATCGGCGACATCACCGGGGGAACGTTCTTCTTCACTTTCGGAATCCCATCGCTTGTCGACCGATGCCGCGACATCGTCATGGACCTCTTGATGGTCGGCAGAGTCGATGAAAGGAGAGAGAGCTATGTCTGAAGCCTCCACTCAGGCGCATCTGGCCGACACCGCGACCGGCTTGCCCATTCCAGGCCCGCCCGTCTTCGAACGGGTCGATGACGAACGGCGGTATCGAAAGCAGCGTCTTGCCGCGGCGATCAGGCTCTTCGGCCGGCACGGCTTCGGCGAGGGTATCTCCGGCCATATCTCGGTGCGCGATCCCGAGCATCCGGATCTGTTCTGGGTCAACCCGTTCGGTATATCGTTCCGGCGTTGCCGGGTCTCCGACCTGATCTGTGTGGACGGCGACGGGGTAGTGGTGTCGGGACGGCACCGGGTGAATCCCAGCGCCTTCGCGATTCATTCCCAGATCCATCGGTTGTGTCCGAATTCCGACGGGATCGCGCACGGCCACACGAAATACAGCAGGGCGCTCGGTGCGATCGGCCAGCGGCTACTGCCGATCGATCAGGAGTCGGCGGCATTCCACCGGAATCATGTGCTGTTCGACGACTACAACGGTCCCGCGATCGACGTCCGACAGGGTCAGCGGATAGCTGCCGAACTGGGTGACAACGCCGCGATCCTGTTGCGTCATCACGGTCTCATCACCAAGGGCGGTTCGCTCGAGGAGGCGGTGCACTGGTTCTTCACATTCGAGGGTAGTGCGCGGGTTCAATTGCTCGCCGCGGCGGCGGGAAGCCCCCATGTCATGAACCAGGAGCAAGCCGAGCTCGCCCGCGCTGGGTTCGGCGACAGCCAGCTGGCGTGGTTCAGCTTTCAGCTCTTGTGGGAGGAGATAGTCCATGACGAACCTGACTTCCTCGACGAATAGCTCTCTGTCACAAGGAGTTTCGCGAGATCATGAGGGTGAGCGAATCGTGCAGCGCCGGGCGGGGGAGCAGCGACCCGGCCGCGGCTCGCCCATGTTCGACGGGGAACTCCACTCCGCCTTCACCGAAGTGATCGCCGCACAGCCCATGGTGATCCTGGGGAGCCCGGACAGCCGCGGAATGCTGTGGGCGTCCATCTTGACCGCGGAAGCAGGATTGGCGCAGGCCGAGAAGAACACGATCGTCTTTTCCGCACTGCCGGTCCCGGGCGATCCTCTGGTAGGCGCCTTCGATTCCGAACGCCCGTGCGCGACCTTGTTTCTCGATGTTGAATCCAGACGGCGTGTTCGAGTCAACGGGCCGATGGTTCGCGACGGTGATCGACTGGTTCTGCACAGCGATCTGGCATTTCGCAACTGTCCGAAGTACATTCACCGGCGCGAGCTGATCGCCGCAGCACCTGCCGCAGAGCCCCGCGTCACGTCCGGCTCGGAACTGACTGCAGCGCAACAGCAGTGGATCAGTGATAGCGATACATTCTTCATCGCGAGCTACTCTCCGCAGCACGGTGCCGACGTCAACCATCGAGGAGGACCAGCAGGCTTCGTATCCGTCGCCGATGCTCGTCGAATCAGCTGGCCGGACTATCCAGGCAATTCCTTCTACATGACATTCGGCAACCTCGAGCTGAATCCGGCTTGCGGGCTGTGCTTCCTGGACTGGGAGCATGGGCGAACGCTGCACCTGTCCGGAGCGGCGTCCATCGACTGGGGACCAGATCCACACGATCACACAGCACGTCTCGTGCATTTCGAGATCGATCGCGTGATCGAGATCCGCAATGCGACCAACCTGCGCTGGCAGTCGGTCGACTGCCTTGACCCGAACACGCCGCCACAGGAAGGCAAACAATGACCACACTCGACCAGCCCGCCGCTACCGCCATTCCCGATTCCGCCGAGGACATCCTCGCCGCGGTCCGGGCGCTGACATCCGAGCTCCGCGATCGGGCCCTCGAAATCGAACAGCAGCGCCGCTTGCCGGTCGACGTCGTCGAAAAGCTGCGCAATGCCGGTGTGTTTCGGATGGGGTTCCCCACCGATTTCGGTGGGGCGGGCCTCACCTCTATGGAACAAACCGAGGTCATCGAAGCCCTTTCCTACGCCGATCCCTCTGTTGGCTGGTGCGGCATGATCGGGATGGACGGCGGACTGTATTCCGCGTTCCTGTCGCCGACCGCAGTGCGCGAAGTGTTTGCGGACGCGGACACGGTGACCGCAGGGTTCGTCTCGCCGATCGGGCGGGCCGATCGAGTCCCGGGCGGCTACCGCCTCAGCGGCCGATGGCCGCTGGGAAGCGGCATTACTCACGCGTCCGTCGTGTCCGCCGGTGCGCTGACCTACACCGACGGCGAGCAGGATCGCAACGCCAACGGCAATCCCAACTGGCTGGTCATGTTGGTCCCCGTGGACCAGGTCGAGCTGATCGATACCTGGTACACCACAGGTCTGGCCGGCAGCGGCAGTCTCGATTACACGATCACCGATGTTTTCGTGCCCGAGGACCACACCTTCAATTTCAGTCGTCCGAAGAGCCGTTCCGGCGCGATGGCAGCCCCCGACACTCTCATGCGCAAGATGGCCGGTGTACCCCTGGGCACCGCCCGGGCTGCTCTCGACTTTGCCCGCGAGGTCGCGGCTGTGAAGGTGAACAAGGCAACCGGTGAACGCTGGGCCGACGACTATCGAGTGCAATTCACCCTGGGCCAGTGCGAAATGGAATACCTCACCTTGCGACACGCGGTGTATGGCAGCCTCGAGCACAAGTGGCGGAGGCTCGAGGGAGGCGCCACCTATGACGACCTCACCCCGGAGGAACGGGTCGGCAGTGTCCTGATCGCACTCAACGCATTCCGGGGCGCACTGTCGATCGTGCGACGGCTTTATGATCTGCTCGCCACAACCTCGATCTACAAGCCCTCGCCGATGGACCGTTGGTTGCGCGACCTGAACACCATGTGCCAGCACGTGATGGCTCAGGACGTGATCATGCAGTCGGCCGGCGCGTCGTTCCTCGGCGGCGAACCGCGGTTCCCCTTCGCGGTGGGAGTCACCGAGTGACACCGGCGCTCAGTCGGGAGATCCCCAATACCGCCACCTCGATCTTGGCCGCAGCCAAGGCGATCGCGCCCGCGCTACGCGCCCGCAGTGCGCAAATCGAGAGTGACCGTCGCCTGCCATCGGATGTTGTCGAACTGCTCCGCGGAACCGGTGTGTTCCGTATGGGTTTCGGCACGGAATTCGGTGGCCCGGCCTTGACCGCAGCTGAACAGACTCGAGTCCTGGAGGCCCTTGCCTACGGCGATACATCGGCGGCCTGGTGCGCGATGGTTGGCATGGATTCCGGCTTGTTCTCCACTTACATGGCCCCGGATGCAGTGCGTGAACTGTTTCCGACGATGGATGAAAGCATCGCCGGCATGTTGGCGCCGGGCGGACGCGCCGAACGTGTCGCCGATGGATACCGGCTGTCGGGGCAGTGGAGCTTCGCGAGCGGAATATCCCACGCGGACTGGGTATTCGCGGGAGCACATGTCACCCACGGCGGCGACGTGGTGCGGACCCCGGGCGGAAACCCTGAGTGGCGGGTGATGCTCCTCCCGCCACGACAGGTCCAACTCATTGATCGTTGGCACACAACAGGTCTCAACGGAACCGGCAGTCTCGACTACACGATCGACGACGTCTTCGTACCGGAACAGTATTCGTTCAGCTTTCGTGAACCGCGCGTATCGACCGGACCGCTGTCCACCCCCGACCTGCAGATGCGGAAGATGCCCGGGGTGGCTTTGGGTGTGGCGCGGGCGGCGTTGGATCATGCACGGGAGGTGGCGCGGACCAAGGTCGACAGGTCGACGGGAGTGCCGTGGTCGCAGGACTATCAGGGTGCAGTTCACGTTGGGGGAGTGCGAGATGGCGTTCGTGGCGATGCGCCACGGCGGTCTACCGCTCTCTCCAACACCGATGGGACCGACTCGACGAAGGGATCGGCCAGGACGATCTGTCGCCCCACGAGCGTATCGAGACGATGCTCGCGCGGCTGCACGCCTTCCGTACGGCGCGCACGATCGTCCGTCGTCTCTATGACCTGAACGCGACCATGTCGATCCATCGGCGCTCGCCGATGGATCGCTGGTTGCGTGATCTTGAGACCATGTGCCAGCACTTCATGGCGCAGGATCAGATAGTGCAATCCGCTGGCGCGTACCTTCTCGGCGCGCAGCCGTGGAACCCGCTCGTACTCGGAATTATCAACTAGCGCAAGGGAACCGATGATTTCGATCGATCACGCTGTCGGGCCGCTGCATGCGCGCTCGGATCCACAGACCTTCTGGAGCACCACCAATGTGGGCGAAGCGTTTCCCGGAGTGCTGACACCGTTGGGCTGGTCGCTGTGCGGGCCATCGGTAGAGCTCGGGATCCGGGACTGCTATGCGCGCGTCGGCGCGCTGCCACGGCGGGAAGTACGTATACCCGAACGTATGGAGGACCGGCTCATCTCGGTGTTCTACGGGCGAGGCGCCTTGAACGTGAACTTCTTCTGCCGCATGGGCGCCCATCTGCCCGGTACGGCACCGGATGCCATCGCGCGACAATTCCTCGGTGAACTGCCCGACGGCATCCCCTCCGAGCGTAACCATCGGCGGTGGCCGATCGTGGCAGCGAAGACGGCATACACCCAGGCCACGATCCGACGTGACGTACTTCGTCGCACGTCGCCGGTGTCGCCGTGGTGGCGGCACCATATCGCTCGGATGGATGAGCGGGACCTGGACGGTGCGCGCCTGGTCCTCGCGGAGGCGCACATCTGGTTCAAGGAAATGATCCGTCTTCAGGCAGCGGGACTGTTCGTGGCGATTCAGTCGGTCTACGACCAGTTCCTCGCTCTGCTCGCCCGTTCTGATCTCGATCCCGATCACGCGAATGCCTTGATCTCCGGGCAGGGTGATCACGCCGAAACGGCGATGATCACCGATTTGTGGGCGCTGAGCCGCGGCCGAATCAAGCTGGCGGACTTCCTTTCCGAGCACGGATACCACGGGCCACTCGAAGGCGAGATCTCCAGTCTCGTATGGCGCGAGGATCCGACACCGGTACTTCGTCTGGCCGAGCACTATCGGTCTCTCGGCGACGACGCCGATCCGGTCGCCGCGGCAGTCCACCGTGCCGGCAAACGACACGACGCGGAACGGGCGCTGCTCGGCTCGCTGAGCCCGTGGCAGCGGCCTGCTGCGCGAGTCGTGCTCGCGGCGACGGCGTCTCGAATGCCGCTTCGGGGCGTGGCCAAGGCGTCGTTCCTCCAAGCGTTCGACGTGGCGCGCGGCGCCGCGCGACGAATGGGTACCCAACTCCTCGACCGAGGTGTGATCAGCGAACCCGAGGACGTGTTCTATTTCACGGTCGATGAACTGTGCGGGCAGCTCCCCGATGATCCGGCCGGGGTCGTTGCGCAACGGCGCGCTGAACGCACTACCTTCGCGACGATGACATTGCCCGCGAGTTGGCAGGGCACCCCGGTCCCGATTTCCGCTACCGACGCGCGCCCCTCGACCCGGGAGCGTTCGGTGATCACCGGGATCGGAGCCAGCGGCGGAGTGGTCGAAGGCGTTGTCCGGGTGATCGAGGATCCCGCCTTCAACGACCTCGCCGAGGCCGGCGAGGTGTTGGTTTGTGGCACAACCGATCCCAGCTGGGCATCGGTAATTGTGCTCGCAGCCGCACTGATCGTCGACGTCGGTGGTCTGCTCAGCCACGCGGCGGTGGTTGCCCGCGAGATCGGTGTTCCGTGCGTCATCGGGACCGGCGACGGCTCCGCGGTTCTGCGCACCGGCGATCGTGTACGCGTCAACGGTACGTCCGGAACCGTGGAGATCCTCACCAGAGCATCGGGCGCGAACACCGTAGGAGCGCAGTCATGACCTCGCTGGAGCGGTCGACGGAATCGACCCCGAACAGCTATCCGGACGTACTGGCGGCAGTTCGTGCAATGGTTCCCGGTCTGCGTGCGCGGTCGGCGGAGATCGAACGGACCGGCCGCATCCCGAAGGACATCATGGACGAGCTTCGCGCCGCCGGTGTCCTGCGAATGGGATTCCCGCGAGAATTCGGCGGGCCGGGCTTGACGTCGATGGAACAGATCGAGGTCATCGAGACGCTCTCCTACGGCGACACGTCGGTCGGTTGGTGCGCGATGGTCGGAATGGACGCAGGGATGTACAGCCTGCGCGACACCGCGGTCGGCGAGATGTTCCCCTCTCTCGACGTCGCCGTCGCCGGAATGCTGACTCCGGTGGGCCGGGCCGACCGCGTTCCAGGTGGATATCGCGTATCCGGCAGATGGACGATGGCCAGTGGTATCCACCATGCCCACTGGGTGTCGGCCGGCGCGTTTGTTCACGACGAGAACGGTCAGCGTGAGATCGGCCCGAGCGGGCGAGCTACCTGGCGGGTCATGATGATTCGGCCCGAACACGTGCGACTGATCGAGAACTGGGACACCACGGGCCTGCGTGGCACCGGCAGTATCGACTTCGAGGTCGAGACTGAATTCGTTCCCGAGGAACATACGTTCAGTTTGGGAGAACGCACTCGCACCGGAGCTTTGGCTTCGCCGGACGCCCTGATGCGGAAGATGCCCGGGGTGGCTTTGGGTGTGGCGCGGGCGGCGTTGGATCATGCACGGGAGGTGGCGCGGACCAAGGTCGACAGGTCGACGGGAGTGCCGTGGTCGCAGGACTATCAGGGTGCAGTTCACGTTGGGGGAGTGCGAGATGGCGTTCGTGGCGATGCGCCACGGTGTCTACGGCACCCTCGAAGATCGCTGGCAGCGAATGGAAGCCGGCGCCACCATCGACGACCTGAATCCTGACGAACGTGTGGCCACCGCGCTCGCGCGTTTCCATGCCATGCGCGAAAGTCGTGCAATCGTTCGCAGGCTTTACGACCTGCACGCCTCCATGTCGATCTACCAGTCCTCGCCTCTGGACCGCTGGTTGCGTGACCTCGAGACGATGTGCCAACACGTCATGGCGCAGGACCGGATCGTGCAGTCCTGTGGCGCCTACCTGGTGGGCGGCAAGCCGCAATTCCCGCTCGTGCTCGGCTTCGTCTGACCTACATGTATCCGCGTTCAAGGAACGAACTGTTCACTCCATTGCATGCCGGCGTGGGCTCGGATAATTTCCGATAAAGATGGCCGTAACCCTGCGCCGGGTGCGCAAACAACCACAGCGGTCGATGCCCAAGCCTTGAACAATCTCCAACTGCGGTGTTGTGCCCTGGATTTGCCCTTCGAAGGAGCCATCGATGTTTCTGAACAATGCCCTCATCTCTGCAGTATTCGAATGTGACCTGTGATGGAAAAACTCGAACTCATTCGTGCGGCACTCCATGGGGGAAAGTCGATAGAACTCCCGGTCGCGTCGTTGCCGGCTGCACTGCTGGAAGCCGCGGAGCGCACCGGCGGAGGCGAGATCGTTTGTCTCGACGAGAGCGGTGCGCCGCGTACACAGTCCTATGCGGAGTTGCTCGATGATGCGGCACGGATCTTGGCCGGTATGCGGCGGTCGGGTGTGCGTCCTGGAGAACGTGTAGTCATCCAGGTTGCCGAACCTTTCGATCTGATGGGCGTGTTCTGGGCATGCCAACTCGGCGGGCTGGTGGCGGTTCCGGTGTCCACGGCACCGCAGAGCGGAACTCTGTCGGTCGCGGAACTGCTGGCGCAGATCCGCACACTGCTCGATGCCGAGTGGGTCGTCGGAAAGTGCACCACCGGAGTCGATTCCGAGCGATTGCTGGGCTCGGTCGAGGACCTTCGAGCGTCGCATCCAACCCAGGACTTTCATCAGGCGAGCACCGGCGATCTCGCGACCATGCTGTTGACTTCGGGTAGCACCGGTCTACCCAAAGCCGTCATGCTCACCCACGGCAATATCCTCAGCCGTTCCGTCGCGACCGCTCACCAGCGGAGGCTGTCGCAGGGCAGCCGCACCTTGAATTGGATGCCGCTCGACCATGTCGGCGGACTTGTCATGTTTCATATACGCGACGTCCTGGTCGGTTGTCATCAGGTGCACGCACCCACGGCATGGGTGTTGGCGGATCCCCTGCGTTGGCTTGATCTGGCAGACGCCTACAACTGCGATACCACGTGGGCGCCGAACTTCGCATTCGGGCTCATCAATGATCGAGCCTCCGAGATCGGCTGCAGAACTTGGGATCTCAGCCCACTGCGATACATCATGAACGGCGGCGAGGCCATCAAGCCGGCCGTTGCGCGCCGTTTTCTCGCCTTGCTCGCACCCTTCGGTCTGCCGGACACCGCTGTTCATCCGGGGTGGGGTATGACCGAAACGTCGTCCGGCGTCGTCGATCATGTGATGTCCGCTGAAGAGTTCTCCCACGACCGATTCACCCCGGTCGGTTACCCACATCCTGGAGTCTCGGTGCGGGTTGTCGGCCCGGAAGACCGAGTTCTGCTTCAGAACCAGATCGGCCGGGTCCAGGTCACGGGGGAACCGGTCACAGACGGCTACTACGGCATCGACGATGCGTCGACACATTTCACCGCGGATGGGTGGTTCGTGACCGGCGATCTCGGCTTCATTTCCGACGGGTTGCTGACTGTCACGGGTCGTGTCGATGATCTGATTCAGATCGATGGCAGCGAATTCTATGGACACGAAATAGAATCGGCCGTGGAAGAACTCCCGTTTGTCGATCCGACTTTCACGGTTGCCTGCCTAATCGACGGAGAACTGACTGTCGCCTATCATCCTCGTTCCGGTGCGGGTTCGCATTGGGATCGCTGGTGGATTGCGAACCATATATCCGAACGTTTCGGCGTATCGGCGGTGCGTGTACAGGCGATGTCGCGCGAATCGATTCCCAAGACCGGAATGGGGAAATTGCGTCGCACGCAATTGAGTCTCGAGCTGAGGAGTGCACGCGATGACCGGTGAAACGATTGTGTTGCAAGCGATTCGTTTGAAGGGCCGACCGGACGGTGAGACGCTCAGGAACGCGCTCGGTGTCATCGGTCCCGATCTCGGATCGATGCTCAGCGGCCTTGTCGCCCAAGGGCACTGTACGGAATCGCATGGACGATTCAGTCTGTCCACCGCTGGTAGGGACCGATTGGCAACCCTGCTCGCCGACGAGCGGGAGCGTATCGACCACCGGCTCCTCGATGACTGCTACACCCGCTTCGAGCATCCGAACGCAACCCTCAAACAGGTCGTAACCGACTGGCAATTGCGGAGTCCGACGCTGGCCAACGATCACACGGACCCGGACTACGACATGGCGGTGCTCGCTCGATTCGGCGTCGTCCATCAGCAGTTTCAACCGCTCCTCAGCGAGATCATCGAACTCGTCCCACGGTTGTGGCCTTATCGTGCCCGGTTGCAGAACGCCGTGCGACGCGTCGAGGCCGGCGAGGTCAAGTGGCTGACCGCGCCGCTGGCCGACAGCTATCACACTGTGTGGTTCGAACTGCACGAAGAACTCATCGGATTATCGGGTCGTACGCGCCTGAACGAGGCGGCATCCGGACGTGCCTCATGAGTACCGGCGATGACCGACAGTGGGTACTGCCACTGGACGGCACATGTACCCAGGGACCGGAGTCGATCGGCGGCAAAGCCGCATCTCTGAACAGCATGCAGGCCTTGGGGTTACCGGTCCCGCCGGCCTTCGTGCTGACTACGGAGGTGTGGCGGCGCCGAACGCCCGCCGAGGACCTGCCCGCTGAGGTCTGGGCCCATGTCGTCGAGATGATCGGTCGGCTGGAACGGTTGACCGGGCGCAGGTTCGGCGGAAGAACCGACGCCCTTCTGGTATCGGTGCGTTCAGGTGCCGCGGTGAGTATGCCCGGGATGATGGATACCGTCCTGAACGTCGGACTGACCGACGAGACTTTCGACGACTCGCCGTTCGCTGTCGATCTCCGCCACCGATTCAGCGAGCAGTTTCACCGAGTTGTGGGACGGCCCGCGCCCGCCGACGCGTGGGCGCAGTTGCGATCGGCCATTGTCGCGGTATTGGGATCGTGGGATTCTCCACGCGCCCAGGCGTATCGGGCGCGGCTCGGCTTGCCCGAATCGGGTGGGACGGCAGTTACGGTGCAGGCCATGGTGTTCGGAAACCGCGATCGCCAATCCGGCACCGGGGTGGTTTTCAGCCGTGATCCGCATGCCGGCCATGCTCACCTATACGGCGAATGGCTGCCTGGGGGACAGGGTGAGGACGTGGTGTCGGGCCGAAGCGACGTCCAGGCGTTGGCTGGTCTCTCCGATATGCCTGAGGTCTATCGGCAGTTGACCAGGGCGGCTGCCTTGCTCGAGCGGACTTACCGGGACGTTCAGGACATCGAGTTCACCGTCGAATCCGGCAAGTTGTGGTTGTTGCAGACCCGTACTGCCAAGCGGTCTTCCGAAGCGGCGATACGGCACGCGGTGGCGATGGCCCGCGAGCGGATGATTACTCCTGGGCAGGCCCTCGATCGTGTTTCTCCTGATCACATCGCGACCTTCCTCCGGCCGCGTATCGACTCGGCGGCCGCACGATCGGCCAAGGTGCTGGCGACCGGACTCCCTGCGGGTCCTGGCATCGGTGTTGGATCCGTCGTCGCTGAACCCGAACTTGTCGAGTTGACCGGCGACCCAGTTGTGCTCGCGCGACCGACAACCGAGCCGGAGGACGTGCCGGCCATGAGTATGGCCGCGGCCGTGGTGACCGAGCACGGAGGGGCGACCTCTCATGCGGCTGTCGTATGCCGGGAAATGGCGATCCCCTGCGTAGTCGGCTGCGGGCCGGACACACTTCGGACACTTGTCGGCAGAACAGTGACCGTCGACGGCTACACCGGGACCGTCTACGACGGAGCTGTTTCCGCGGAACTGCCCGGCACACCCGATGATCCAGACTTGATCACCCTCACCGAATGGGCAGTCGCCGAGCAGGGCTCCACGGCTGCCGGCGATCTCCACGCGCTACTGCGTGCGCGTTCGAAATCTCTGCGCTGAAACAG
The DNA here is from genome assembly GCF_001613325.1 of Nocardia yamanashiensis NBRC 100130. GTDB lineage: Bacteria > Actinomycetota > Actinomycetes > Mycobacteriales > Mycobacteriaceae > Nocardia > Nocardia yamanashiensis. The sequence continues at coordinate 24,824 of NZ_BDCD01000033.1, forward strand.
ATTCCGGCCCTACATCCCCGGGGCCGGACCAACAATCGATGGGAGTACATGAAATGCGCTGTGAGGTAGTTGTAGTCGGTGCCGGCCCGGCCGGCCTGCAGGCGGCACTGGTGCTGGCGAGAGCCCGCCGACATGTCGTCGTTGTCGATGCCGGTGAACCGCGCAACGCGGCTTCAGCGCACCTGCACGGCTACCTGTCCCGTGACGGCATGGACCCGCAGGAACTTTTGCAGGTGGGCCGAGCCGAGGTTAAGACCTATGGCGGTGAACTGTGGGAAGGCGCCGTAGAGGCAATCGAGCGGACCGCCGCGGGCGAATTCTCGGTGAGCTTGAACGATGGCCGGCTGCTGACCACCTCGGCCGTCCTGGTCGCAACGGGGCTTCGCGATGATCTTCCCGACATCATGGGAGTACCTGACCGGTGGGGCCGCGATGTCCTGCATTGCCCGTACTGCCACGGTTACGAGGTTCGCGACAGCGCGATCGGGGTGATCGGCGGGAAGAATCGGCCGTTCTCCGTGCACCAGGCGATGCTCGTGCGCAAATGGTCCAACGATGTCGTGTTCTTCCCCAACGGGATCGAGCTCACGAGCGAGGAGCGCGAACGAATGCTCGCGTTCGGCGTGCGAATCAGCGAGGGATCGGTAGAACACCTCGAACTGTCCGATGACCGGATCACCGGCGTCGGGATGAGTGGCGGGTCAGTGGTGCCTCGCACGATCATCTTCATCGGGCCGCAGTTCCGGCCGAGTGACACCCTGCTGAAGAACCTGGGGTGCGAGCTCGGCGAAAACGGTTGGGTCCGTATCGATTCGACCGGTGCGACCAGTGTTCCCGGGGTGTGGGCGAGCGGCAATGTCGTCGATTCGCCGGCGCAGATCGTCAGTGCGGCGGGCGGCGCCTACATGGCGGCGGTTGCCGTCAATCACTATCTGCTGGCCGCGGAGATCGATCGTGCGGTCGCGAGTCAGCGTTCGTACGGCGATGTCTTCTCGAACGAGATGGAGCGGCGGGTATCAGAACTCGTCCTCGGTGATCGCCGACACGGACTGTGATCGAAACCAGAGGGAGAGTACGAAATGCACCCCTTCGGCTCAGCTCTGCCCACCGGGACGGAACCCCCGGCTGGCGACGCTGCCGATGCCCGCTCGGCCTACGGAATTGCGGTCGACCCCGAATATCAGTTCCCCCAACAGCCGTTGGTCTCTGGGCTGCGTGACCGGCTGGTCGCCATCGGCGACTCCAATGATCTCGACGAGCTGATTCGACGGACCGCGGAGTGGGGGAAGCGCGAAAGCGGCCGCTATCGTGAACTTTTGGACACTGCAACCGATCGAGGTGTAACCGAGGGGTTCGTTCGTCGGATCGTCCTGGGCTGCGCACCCATCAGTTTGATGGCGGGTGCATGGCTGCAGTGGCTGAACCGATCCGGAACCTGCGAGGACGATCTCGCGCTGAGAATACTGGCGCTCTACGCCGATGATGTGGGAGCCGGTCGGCCGAGACGTTCACGCGGCGACGCATACCTCGGATTGATGCGATCGCTGCAGATATCCGAGTACGCCGAGCCGGTATCTCGGCTCCCGGCCGATTCTCGAATCCCCGGATACGCCTTCGACTTCGCCGCTCGACTGTTACTGATGAGCCGCAAACCCGAAGAGTTCGCGGGCGAGCTCATGGGCGTCGATTTGTGCTTGCGCACTGTCGCCTTGCTCCCACCCTTGGCTGCGGTGCAATCGGGCGGGGTCGTTCCGGCCGACTGGCAACGTATCGACCTCAGCACGGCACGGTCATCGGAATCTCAGCTTCCTGTCGATCGCAGCGCCGCCATCGTGACCGTCATAACCGAGAACTCGACGGATTCGACTCCGGTGCGGCACGGATTCGCTTGGGCGCTGGCCGAACTCGAACGGTGGAGCACGTTGCTGTTCGACGAGCTGGTCCGAATGCTCGACCCCGCAGTGGAAATGGCTGAACTGGTCCGCTCGCGCGCCCGGGAAGCCTACGTCTATCACCATGATTTCCGGCTGGCCGGGCGTTCGCTGTCGGACTGGTTCAAGCAGGCCAGAACTGATCCGGCTCCGTTCGTACGTGCACTTGCCACCAGCAGGTTGATCCGGCCGGGACGACCCGAGGCCAGTCCGCTCGTCACCACTCTGGTGGCCGAGCGGGGCCGCATGTTCCGAGTGTTTACCGAGGAGGACCTATCGACTATTCGACGATGGATCTCGGCACTACCGACCGGCGATTCTGAGCCGGATACCATTATGAGCGAGAACCACCCGACGACTGCGGTCCCGATCGACGGGCTGTACTCACCTCCTGAGCAAGGAGAGCCGCCGCGTGGTCTTCGCGAGGCCTACTACCTCCTTCATTCCCGCCGGCAGTCGGTGGCACTGAACGACTACGCCATGGACTACGTCCGCTGCTGGCTGGATCGCGCACGTGACACCGAAGTGCACCTGCCTAAGGTCTGGGACTCGGTCGGGCTCAGACCGTGGTTGCTGGACCAGCACGATCGCCATGCGCTGGAGTACGAGCAGACCGATGAGCCACTGCCGACGCGAGAAGAGTTGGTGGAAGAATCGATTCAGCTGGCACCGATGATTCTGATCGACGGTGCCTGGCTGCAGGGATTCACCGACTACTCCCTAGCCAGCACGGAGATCGGTTTCTCCTTGTTCGCGACATACTGGGATGAACTTGGCAACAGTGAATTGAGGCTCAATCATCCGTTGATATACCGCCAGCTGCTCGGCGAGATGGGCATCGACGCCCCGCCGACGGCTTCGAAGGAATTCTCGGAATGGGACCGATTCAAAGACTCTTCGTTTGCGGTGCCGGTCTACTGGCTTAGCTTGAGTAGATTCCCGTTGACGTTCACGCCGGAGCTACTCGGACTGAACCTGGCGATCGAACTATCGGGCGTTGGCGGGACATATCGCCGAATGCGGCGCGCGCATTCCGCGCACAAGTTCGATACCCGATTCATCGATATTCACAGTACAATCGACAACGTATCTACCGGACATTCCGCCTGGGCATCCGATGCCATCGACATATATCTCGCATCGATCCTCAAGACTGAAGGCGCAGATGCGACCGCCTCGGTGTGGCGGCGCGTGCGGAACGGATATGCGGCGTTGAACCCCGCGGATATCGGATTATGATTCGGAACCATATTCGAAAATAGAAGGGGGAATAGTGAACTCTTTGACAACCTCGCCTGTGGCGGAGGTTCTCGATCGGTTGATCGGTCAGGCGAATGTGGCAGACAAGCCGTTGCATGACTCGTTCGCTGATGGCTCCTACTCTGTCGAGCAAATGCTGCAAGACGATCGATGTGACTTCAGGAAGCTCTGCCATGATCAGATCGACAATTTTCTCAACATAGATCCGAATATGGGGAAGTTCCTCTATCTCTGCGCTCGCGGAATGCGGGCAGAGCGGATTGTGGAATTCGGCACTTCCTTCGGCATATCGTCGATCTATCTCACTTGCGCCCTGAAGGACAATGGCGGCGGCAAGTTCATCGGCACCGAATTGGAGTCGGTCAAGGCGGTGAAAGCTGTAGAGAATCTCGAGGCAGCCGGCCTGGGCGACTTAGCTGAAGTCCGCGTCGGTGACGCTCGTGAGACTCTTCGGGGCGGCGTAGGAGGCCCGATCGACCTCCTACTGTTAGACGGGGCTTATCACCTCTACCTGCCGGTTCTCCGGCTTCTGGAACCAAATCTCGCGACAAACGCCATTGTTGTTGCGGACAACGCTCAAGACCTCGACAATGCCTACCTGAGTTATGTTCAGGATGCCGGAAACGGTTACATGACATTGCCTCTGCCATTTCATCCCGAGCGGGGCAATTACATTTCCGTTTACACTGGCGTCGAGGCGTAGGATATTAACTAGTGGAGGGTGAAAAAGTGGCAGACAGAGTGCAGTTCTGGTTCGATCCGGTCAGCCCGTGGTGCTGGGCTGCGGCACGGTGGATTCAAGCCGTCGAACCCGAGCGTGATATAGATCTATCGTTTCACGTCATGAGTCTTGCGGTATTGAACGAGGGTAAGGAACTTCCGGAGCCTGTCCGCAGCATTGTCGCCGGTTCGTGGCCGTACCTCCGAGTATTGATTGCAGTTGAGGACCTTCACGGACAGCGAGGCCTTCGGCACCTTTACAACGCTATCGGTTCGCACCTACACGAGCGCAAGAGTCGTTCCGAAACGATCGAGATCATCGGGGAGTGCCTACGAAGCTGCGAAATGTCCGAAGAGCTCCTTCTGCACGCGCAGGCAGTCGAGCACGACGCGCGCATCAGGGCCAGCCACACGGCTCGTAGCGACGATGACGGATCGACCTCGGGAGCTCCTACCATCCGTATCAACGGAAACCCCTTTTTCGGTCCGGCGATCTCGCGAGTTCCGGCCGGCCCGGAGGCCGCTGAAATCTTCGATGCGATTTCCACACTGGTTTCGTATCCATATCTTTTCGAATATCAGAAGACTCGTACCGAGATGCCGGTATTCGGATGACGGTCCCTATGCCGGAGGAAATCGTGAAAGGCGGATTGCTCCTCGTTCACGCGCACCCGGACGACGAATCTATCGCTACCGGCGGCACGATAGCCCTCTACCGGCGGCGCGGCGTCCCGGTGACCGTGGTTACCTGCACCCTGGGCGAGGAAGGCGAGGTTATCGGGGACCAGTGGTCACAACTGGTCAGTGGATCTGCCGATCAACTCGGTGGCTATCGGATCGGGGAACTAGGCACCGCGCTCGCCGCGCTCGGCGCGGGCCCGCCGCTCTTTCTCGGTGGTGCCGGCCGATGGCGAGACTCAGGTATGGCGGGGTCGATGTCAGACCCTCGTGAATCCGAAACAGCCGGGCACCCACGTGCTTTCGTGAAGTCAGGCTCCGCGGCGGTCGAACAACTGGTAGAGGTGATCGTGAGGTTACAGCCACAGGTAGTGATCGGCTACGACCCAAATGGCGGTTACGGGCACCCGGACCACATCCATGCTCATCGGATCACGATGATGGCCGTAGAGGAGGCCGTCAGAGCTGGATGGGACGTTCCCAAACTCTACTGGACAGTTACGAATCTCGAGGTCCTGCAACAACAGACAAGAGAGCTGCGCCGCCTGGCGATAGCACAGCCCGGTCGTGCTCTACCGCCACACTCACGCCTGCCTACATCCGGCGAAATGACCGGGGCCGACGCGAACCTCGTGACGGCAACCATCAACGTGGCCAGTGTGCTGGATGCCAAGCGGGCTGCGCTCTGTGCACACGCGACTCAGATTCGGGTGTCTCCGCTGGGCAGCGCTGTGAGTCTTTCCAATAACATTGCGCAGCCGCTCCTGAGCGAGGAGCACTATGTTCTTGTCCGCGGGCGTAGCGGCCCGGTCGGAGACGACGGCCGTGAGGACGATCTATTTGCGGGAATGCAGGAATGTCAGGCGCTTCGCAGCTTGCCCGCTACCCGATTGTGAACCAAGGACGGGTAGTGCTCGTGCGAAAGACGATCTTCTGCCCTGCCTACGCGATGCTGGCCCGCAGCGACGATCTCGTTGTCTTCCAAATGGTTTCGGTCGGCATGCCAGAACTGCTACTCCCGGTGGCGGCCACCTGCCTGAGTGAATGAATCCCGTTGCGGCAGAACGCATAAAGGTCGCGAAGTGATTTTGAAGAGAACCGTCGGAATACTCGATGGAGCCCGATTACCGGTCGGTACTCGATGTGCCGACGGGCCCGCTGTTCCAGAGGTCGGTTACCTTGACTTCTCTGCCGATCGCGGTGTGCCGCTTGGCGGATTCGATGAAGATCACATCTCCGACGGCGAGCAGGTCATCGACCTCGCCGGCGCTCAGATGACGATCGTTGGGCACGATTACGGCAATGGAATCGGCGCTCCACGCCGTACTCGTGATGCGCCCGAAGGGCAGGTAGCGTCCTGGAATGTCGTAGACGATCGCCGCGACGACGCAGCCGAGCTTGATTGCCACACTGTGGATCTCGGCCGAATCCTTTTCCCAGTCGGCGCCGGGCGTGCCCGGGCAGATGAATCCGACGACAGACGGCAGTATCAAAGGCGTGGCCATGGTTCACCCTTCGTGCTTTGTCTGGTGGTGGACGGTGCATGCATGTCCGGTAGCAGCGCAGTAGTCATCGACGTTCGCGCTGTTGGTAGTCGTTGGGCAGAGCCTTGTCTGGTCGTCGGGTTTGACGACGCCACTTCTTCGGCGGTCTCGGTGGCGATGAGACGCCACGGCAAGTTCGACGAGTGTGTTTGGTGGCAGGAGGGGTCACCGGCGTCCTCCGAACTGGCGGTAGACCGGTCGCCGGATCGCTACTGAGCCGCGGCTCGTCGATCGATACCGGCTAGGTGCCTGCTTGGTTTTCATGGCCAGGCCGTCGCGTGAGAGTCGCAGCAGTGCGTGGCGTACGGCGGTCGCGGTGAGCCTGGCGTGATGGCACAGCTCATTCACGGTCAGTGACCCGGTGGGTTCCAGAATGGCGAGCGCGGCAAGCACTTTGGCTTCATGCTCGGTCAACGCCATGGGAGCTCCCCTCGTCGTCGGTTGTCGCTGCTCGGCGCTGAGGCAACCTTGCAAGTGGACTATGCCACTTGAAATGTAAGTGGCATAGTCCACTTTGGGAAAATCGGAAAACTTCCGATCGAGAGAGGTGCCGACCGAGGGTTAGGTAGTGATCGGGTACTCCTGGCGGAACGCCCATCGTTGCGGAGGGTAGACAGCCTCATCGAACTGGATCGGATGGTCTTCAGAAGTGTATGCGACGAGCCAATACACAAGCACGGCAGACGGATTGGGAAGATCAAGTGTGTGGCGTTCCTGCTCGGTCGCGAGGCGCGACGACACCTGATCCCGAGCGTAGAGGTTGCGTTCGTCCAGGACCTCGGAAAGGTAAGGCAATGTGCCGCCGCGTACGCGCTCTGGCACAGCGAGTCGGGGAGCGGAATGAGCGAAGCGCGCCGGAAACCAGGAAGTGGACAACTCGGTCGGCCCGCTCACCTGATTACGGATGACGCGGCAACGACGAAGCGCCTGCTCACCAGGATCAAGCGCCAGCGACGTCGTGACATGCTCTGGCGCGTCGACTATCCCGACATACGGGAAATCGACTCGCTCGGTGTCGGAGTACATCGTCCCCAGCGCGGAGGCACGTTCGAACCGTTCGCGTGCCCGCGGCGCGGAACCCAAATGCTGGACGAATGTCCCCGACCCGCGTTTGCTCTGCACCAGTCCCTGCTGTCGTAGTGCCTGCAGCGCCTTGGCTGCCGTGGGGCGCGCCACTTTCCATACCGCCGCAAGCTCGCGTTCAGACGGGACTTCCGCGCCCGGCGGCAGATCACCGCGGACGATCTGATCGCGCAGGTAGCCGGCGATCTGCAGATACTTAGGGAGTACCTCTTCGATTTCGGGCAACCGCTGCATTCCTCCGTGAGTACCATAAGCCACTGGCCAGTGTACGAGGCCGGGAGAGGACCGAATTCGCGGTAATGACGAGATCGCTCGCAATCGCAGCTGGCGGGGGTGGTGATGCAGTAACCGCTGCCATACTCGCACGTTCAATACCAGGTCTTCAGGTCACCGCCATCATGAGCTACTCGTGGGACCGCTTCATGATCGATCCTGCGCCGGGCCCACGATGTCCGGCCGACTTCGAAGGGCTCACCGATCGTGACGGTGTTGCGATAGTGACACCGTCGGCCACCCTCCGGAACGGAATGTCCACGCTGCCGCGACTGTCGACCTGCATCGAGTTGCCATTGGTGCTGTTGGACGCAGAAGGTGGCGCGACTGGTATGGCGGCGCTCATGACGCGTGCAGCAAAGGCATTCGACGCGGACGAACTGCTGGTTGTCGATGTGGGCGGTGACATCCTGGCCAAAGGGCGCGAGCCGGGGCTGAACAGTCCGCTGGCCGACTCCCTAGCACTTGCTGCAGCGTTCGAATCCGGCCTCCCCACACGCGTTTTGGTTGCCGGCCCGGCGGTCGACGGAGAGTTGTCGATCGTAGAGGTATTGGCCCGACTCGACGACCTTCACGGACACGAAGTCGGCCACCTCACCGCGGACGACGTAGCCCCCTATCACGGAATCTGGTCCTGGCATCCCTCCGAGGCCACCGCGTTGCTGGCGACGGCGGCTGGTGGCTGGCGCGGTGTGGTTGAGACGCAACGTCGGTCACTCATTCAGCTCAGCGACATCGTGCCCCGGGTGTTCGAGGTCGAGGCGCCAGCCTTGCTGGAGACATCGCTGGCGGCCGGGCTGGTTTCGACCGAGAGCTTCGAGGAAGCTGAACAACTGCTTCGTGACCGCCGCGGTGGCCGCAGTGAATTGGACATCGAGCGTCGGCGTTCCGTCGAGGATCGGTCCAAAGTTGTTGAGCCGTCTGTTGAATCGTTAGAGATAATCGATCGCCAAGTCGAGGCCACACTGGCCCGTGGGGTTGATGCGTTGACGTTGCGCAGGGTCGCCGAGATGGTTTCCGCGGTCGATCCAGCCACCACCTCGGCCCTGCGACGACTGCTGGCTGAACATCGGGGCAACAACTTCCGGCCGCCGATCTACATTCTGCGTGCAGGCAACCCTGGTAGCGATCGTCTTTGTGATCATCCGAGCATCGGTGGATGAACTTCCGCATGGCTGCTGGTATGGAAGGTGCGTCATCATCACCAACCCTCGCGGCCAGATTCTGCTGATCCTGCGAGATGACATGCCCGATTTTCCGTTCCTGAACTCCTGGGCACTGCCTGGCGGGCACATCGAGCCCGGTGAGACGCTCTGGATCTTGATCAGCTCGTGCTCACCGAAGGCCAGCGGCTGGGGTGGTTCGGCGCCACCGACGTCGCTGGCATTCATTTGGGATTCGAGGAACACAACCTGCTGGCCGAGTACTTCACCCAGCTGCGCGGCACCGCCACCGACCTCGGGTAATGAGCCGTGTACGCCCGTGCCGGATGCGTTGCCCACCAACGGTATTCGTGGCTTGTGCGGCCCAGTCATCCATGACATAGCTCGGTCGATATCGGGGTCTGGAAAGGACCGGACAGCGGGCTTGAAGATCAAGGGGCAGAAAGCCTCTCGTCCCAGATCACGAAATCACGCCCACAACCAATGTGCCGTGACGATCACGATGACGCGGGCAGCACGAACACCGGCGGATGTCCACGCAATGCTCGCACGTGCGCTGTGTGCTGACCGAGCCCGTGTTGGCTCTTTCGGATACCGTCGAATCCATGTTGGGAGTGCACTTCGCGATTACCGCGGAGCAGGAGCGGGCGCTATTGGTCGCCGATGATCTGGACGACGTGGACGCGATCGACGAGTTGCTCAGTGGCATGGAGGAATTCTGGGCAGAGGACGAGTTGAAAGTTGACACCGACAAGGCCTGGGATGCGATCCATCGCAGCTTGACCGATGGCACCCTCGGCCCCAGTAGCGGGCAGTATCCGCTCTCGCCCGCCATCATCGGTGGACGGCACCTGCATGACGATTACTACGCGGTGTATGTGAACGCGGATCATGTGCAGGACATAGCGAAGGCCCTTCACGAGGTGGACCGGGAAGGTATGCGGCTGGCTTTCGATGCCATCGATGGCGAGGACTATGCCGGGGCGCTCGATGACGAAGACTTCGAGTACACCTGGAGCAATTTCGTAGATGTGCGGGCTTTTTACGACCGGGCGGCCACCGCGCGACGAGCCGTCGTCTTCACCGCGAAGTAGGCGAGCTCGCGCATCTGCTGATCGACTGGCAGAGACGGAGCCTGAGTTCGCTGACGTGAGGGTGCAGTTCTTCCACGGCAGGTAGACGTTGGCGTAGTGGTTGTGTCGGCCGCAGTGTCGCTGCTCGTCGCGGTTCGGGACGATGCTGTGTGCGCATCAGCTGCGTACACGTGGTCTGGCAGCTATCACGGTTCTGTTCCGGGTGAGCTTTCTGATTCCCTCTTCTGGGAATACACAACACTCGAATTCGATGAGCCCTACCGTCCACCACTATCGGATCGTGCCGGCGCTGGCGGTTCCCGAGTACGCGTCGGCGGCGCTCGCATGCCTGGTCCGCGCCACCCATGCGGCAATCCAGGTCAACGTCGACAAACTGGGTGTCGGCAGACCCTCCGAAGCCCCCAAGTTCACGAAGATGCTGCGAGACAACAAGATCGTTGATGACCAGAACCAGTCGCTGACCACCGTCAGTCACAATCAGACCGCCTCGGCGTTGCGGGACTTGGAAGCTTCTATGGAAACGAACGACGTCGGGGTCGACAGCTCGACCTACGGTGCTTTTGCGGCAGCGGACGACGCCTACGTCGATATAGAAGCCGCGGTCGCAAACCTTCAGCGGACCATCCACGCTGCACAGAACACGCCCGGCCCGAGCATCGATCCGTCGGGCCGCAGCTTCTGGCCCGAATCGGTGGAGGGCCCGTTGCGGACGGCCTGCGCAAGAACCACTCACGCGGTGGAGCAGCGAATGCGGACCGCCGCGTTCGACATTCAGCGTCATGCCGACAAAATTCGCGAATCGATGCCCATGACCTTGGCCGGCAACGGTTACAGCGGTGCCCCAGGTCCACAGTCCGCACTTGTGTCCAGGCACAGCTACGTACCGCCCCTGGACGCCGGAATCGTCGACAAGATCAAAGGGTTCGCTGAGAACGAGCTCGGTGTCACCGAGACCGGCAGCAATCATGTCAACCGTCCGTACAACATCGACGATGCCTGGTGCGCGTCCTTCGCTACGTGGGTATGGAAGCAGTCCGGCATCAACGTCGACTGGAGCAACAAGAACTACGTTCCCAGCCTGTGGTCCGATGCCGCCCGCCAGGGCTTGGCCGACAGCAACGTGTCGGCGGCTCGTCCTGGAGACCTCGTCGTCTTCGCCGGCCAGAACCACCTCGGCGTGGTGGTTGCTCGTGACGGCAACACCATCACCACTGTCGAGGGAAACTCGGGCGACGCAGTACGTCAGCACACCTACGTTCTCACGGACGGAAATTTCACCGGCGTCATTCACCCCCCGAGCTCCACCGTGCGGGCCGTCTGAACCGCCCTCCCATTCGTGTGGCCCCGAGTACGCGATCGTGTCGGCGCTGGATGTTCGATCGCAAGCCGGAATGGTCACCCGCACTGTAGTTCCTGCTGGTCGACGACACCGAAGCTGTTTGCAACAACGCCCCCGGGTGCTGGGTTCCGCTCGTTCACCGAACCCATAGCACTGGCCTTCGGTGAACCGGTCGCTGGCTTCGCCGATCCCTGGGACAACACCTGGTCGATTCATCGGTGGCTCGAAGTGGCCCTTCCGGCTACTGCTGTGCCCGGCGTGCTTCTGCTCGCTGTGCGATCGCCAACATTTCTCGCGTGACAGCGGTGTACCGGTGGTCGGTACCGAAGACTCGGACGCGGTCGGCCAGGGCGCGGGTGAGGGTGGTGATCGCGGCGTCGTGGCGACCGGCCGAGTGGTAGGCGTCGCCGAGCAAGTGTCTGGTCGACAGCGCGCCCGGGTGGTCGGCGCCGAGTACCCTTTCTCGGTCCTCGACTGTGCGTGCGGCCAGGGCGATCGCCTCGTCGTGGTGGCCGGCGGCGGAGAGGGCGGCTGCCAGGTTGTGGGAGGAGTTGAGGGTGTCGGGGTGGTCCGGGCCCAGGAGGTGGCCGCGTCCGGCGAGTGCGAGTTTGTGTTGTTCGATCGAGTCGGTGTAGCGGGCCAGCGCCTTGTAGGCGGCGCCCAGGTTGTCGTGGGTGAGCAGTGTCAGCGGATCGTGCGGGCCGGCAACGCGTTACGGACGGCCAGGATCCGGTCGTAGGCGTCTGCCCAGCGGTCGTATTGTTTGACCTGTTCGTAGATCGCGGCCAGATTGTGCAACGTCAGCAGGGTATCGGGGTGGTCCGATCCCACGGTGTCCATGCGGATGGCGAGGACGTGTTCGTGCAGTTCGATCGCTACTGGAATGCGATTGAGCTGGTGATAGGCGTGGGCGAGGTTGTTGCAGACGACGAGGGTGTCGTCGTGGCGGGGTCCGTCGTTCCGCTCGTGGTGTGCGAGTAGGTGTTCGCACTGGTCGGCGGCCTTGTCGAACTGCTCGAATGTGGCGGAGTAGAGGTGTGCCAGGATGCGGCGTACCGGAATGGTGTCGTCGTGACCGGGTCCGCGTAGCCGTTCGTGAGCAGCCAGGACCTGTTCGAACATCGGCAGCGCATGCTCTGGATGACCGGAATGCCAAGAACTCCAGGCGAGTTGGAATCTCGCTTCGATGGTGTCGTCGTGGTCGAGGCCCAATTCTCGCTCGCAGACGACCAGATCGTAGGCGAGCAGCGGAATCTCCGAGGCGTAGCGATTGGTGCCCCGATACAGGGCGGCCAATCCCTTTTTGGCATGGACCGTCTCGGGGTGATCCTTACCGTGGACGCGCTCGGCGGAGTCGAGTACGCGCTCGAGCAGTGGGATCGCCAGTTCGTCGCGGTCGGTTTCCACGTAATGCGATATCAGCCGGTAGCGAAGGTCGATGGCGACCGGATCGTCGAGGTCGATGATGCGCTCGCGATCCCGAAGGGCCTGTCCCATAACGACGACAGCGTCCGGCACCCGATCGGGAAGCCTGAGCAGCACCGATGCCAGATACTCACGTGCTTCCAGAGTCAGGCGACTGTCGAGGCCTCGAACGCGCTTGTTGTCGGCCAGGCTGCGTTCGAGCAGCCCGACTGCGTCCTCGTGGCGGCCGCGCCTATTCAAATCGATCGCGACCGCGGTGCGCACATCGATCGTCTTCGGATCGTCGGCGTCATAGAGCACAACGCAGTCGGCGATCAACCTCTCGAAGTCCGGCGCATCGACGAACTCCCCCGAATCCAGCAATTCCGCCATGGCCCGGCGGTGGCGTGAACCGAGCTCTTGTTCGACGGTGTGCAACGAATACTGGTGGAGCCGAACCGAATCGTCGTGCCAACCTGCGAGCTGATAGAGGAGATGATCGTGTTCGCCGGTGGAAATCGACGTCTCGAAACTGTATCCATGGCGACGGCAGGCATATTCCCACCAGTAGTTACCGCCCCGGGGGTGGATCTCGAACTCCTCGGCCGTTGGTATCAACTTTGCCTGGACGTTCGGCGTGGACCGGGTGAAACAGACTGCGGGTCACTGACGACTGATGCCAGGTCTGCGGGAATCCGTGGGCGCGTGCGGGGTTCGGCTCAGACTGAGGAAACGCCGGTGCGGTGCCGACGTGCGAGAGTCAGGACGAACAGATGACCTCCCCGGAGACGCCAGAATCCACCGAGGAAACAACAGCCACCTCCGATGCACCCCCGCCTCCGCCGATGGACGTCGCGCCGTCGGCGTCCGAGGCACGCGCTGAGAGGCTGAAGACGCTGAAACCGGAGTATGAGGAGTGCGTGAAAGCCGGGCGTCGACGTGCCGACCTGATGGCGAAGGCGGCAGCGTTGCGCGGCAAGGAACCGGACGAAGCCAGCGTCGAAACGCGCGATGGCAGATGGGCGATTTTCCAGAAGGAGTACACGAACGAACCCAAAGACGACAAGGTCACCGACGGGGCGTACGTGGCATCGTGGAAAGGCACCACCACCGAGCGCAGCTACTACGAGAACACCCCCGAACCCAAGAACAATCGCATCCTGTGCTCGACCATCAACCGCTTCGCTGAAAAGTCCACGGCGGAAAAGCCCATCGAGAATCCCAGGCAGGAGCCGCTGCGCAGCTCGGACATCTTCTACTTCCAATATCTGGAGTCCATGGGAGGGCGGGGTGCGCCGTTGACCACCGCCGTGCCACGGTTGAAACTGCTGCGCCAGTCCGGTGTCGCATCGGGTTCCGGCGCGATGGTAGCCCTGTATCTGGCTGCGCGGGAGAACACCCTGGGGCTTCCCGCCGGCCGTTATGAATACGGCACCGAGATCTACTACGCACTGCTGGGTACCGAAAACGGCAGCGGCCCCGCCTATCTCGTTATGGACTGGACCCGCGAGCTGGGCATTACCGGCATCAGCGCGATCGACGTCGACAGCGCATTGAACATCACTTTCCATTTCACGCCGGCCACAGATACGGCCTGGTCCTACTCGATGTCGAGCACGACCTCGTCCTCTTCGCCCTCGTCCACCTCCTCGAGTTCGAAGTCGTCGTCCTCGTCGTCGTCCTCCTCGAGTTCGAGCAGTTCGAGTTCGTCCTGATCCAGACCACGGAGTACCGCTGCGGTCTGGGTATCCGGATGCGTTCCGTCGTCTACCCCGGATCGGTCGGAGCACGGTCACTATCGGTGTGATGCGCATTCGAGTGTGGCTATGCCGCTGTTGCGGTTACGTCGGTGGGAAGAGACCACCGCTGGGCGTTGCTGGAGCCGTCGCAGTTGACCAGGTCCAATTGTGTTCCGGGGTTACCGGTTTCTGATGGGTCCCGCAGGCACAGGCCATTGTTGTTGTTCTGGGCCATGGTGCCGAGGTTCCACAGTCCGCCGGATCCGCTGGGCAGCCACACCTGATAGGGCGAGCCGTTGCACGGATGCAGCGCGATCTTCGCTCCGGTCGTGCCCATGCACATGCCGTTGTGACGGATCGTGCCGTCCATGGCGATCGTCCACTTTTGCGTGGCGCGATCGGCGCACCGGGCGACCACGATCGGGTTGTCGTCCGTGCCGGGGACACTTCCGTTTTCCTCGATACAGGTATCGGCGGCGCCGGCGCGGATGGCACCGACCACATGCCCCTTGCGTGCGGTCGATTTGAAGTCATCGACACGCAATCCTCGGCCGCCGCTCCAGATTTCGAATCCGGCCTCGACGGTGACGAGATAGTGCGACTGCTTGACCACTCCACGCACCGTGGCATCACGAATGAACTCACGCAGGTTCACCGAGACGGCACTGCTGGGGTTCACGGCTTGATAGACGATCAGCGGCCAGGTCTTTCCGTTGGCTGTGCCGGTTCTGTTCCAGACGCGGAACTGGGTGCGGGCGATCCAGGCGATCGTGCTGTCGGCCGGCGGCGGACCGGGCGGCTGGCGGTCGAGCCACAGCATGAGTTCGGCACCGTCAGGTTGTCCCGCAGGGCTTTCCGACGAGTGGAACCACAGGTCGTAGGAGATGTTGTAATCCCCGGTCGTTGCAGAGTCTTTCGAGGTTGCCCAGGTCGATTGCACACTGCCGATCTGGTCCACCTTCACCGGTAGCGCCGTCCCTTGCGTGCAGGTATTCCAATGACAGCCTTCGAAAATCTCGGGATACGCGACCGGCGCTCCGTCCACCCCGCCGCCTGCCGCAGCCGATTCCGTCACGGTGAATCCGCTGCTGCCATATGGCCGGATGCACTGTCTGGCCTTGCCGTAGTTGTTGTTCCGGATCGCGTATCGACCGTCTTGGACCATGGTGGTCTGCTGTTCATCGCACATATCGCCGTCGGCGGCCGAGGCGTCGCCGGTTCCGGACAACAGCGAGAGCAGCAGAAGAGCGGCTAGGGCGAAGCCTGCCGAGGCGCGCCGCTTTCTGGAACGAGACCGTCGTTGGAGCATGGGCCAACCGTAGGGAGACCCGACATCGCTATCCTTCCCGGAGGTGGGAAGTGTGGTGAGTGGTGTGGCGCCTCAGTGCGGGAAGGCCTTGGTTCGACTTCCGACCGGCTTCTTGTACGGCAGCCGAACGGTATGCAGGCCGCGTTGCTCCCACCAATAGGCGATCGCCACGGTCGCATAGGAGGCGGCTACCACAGTCGCGGCCAAAGCCACCGCGACAATCACCAGAAGCGCCACGGACACGAGTTCTCCCTCCGGACAAACCCCTGATCTGAACCCTACGACTGCGGTCACCGGTGTCGACCGGACCGAATCCGCCGAGCGGGGGACCGTCGGTGCCGAAACCGGCAGCGGACTCCCCACGGGTGTGTCCATGACCAAAGATCAAGTGCTCGAGGCGTTCACCCATCACCAGTGGGTCGACGACGGCCGCCAGGTCAACAAGATGCTGTCGTGGATCGGCGCCGACGCCACCAACGCCGACCCGCAGATCGCCGAACGCGCCTCGTCGAGGACCGACTGCAGCCACTGGGCGTCGAGCTGTTGGGCGGCCAGCAGGGTCTTGGCGTTGAAGTCCTGGGCTGCTTCGGTATTGGTGTCCACCCCGACAGTGCCACATCCACCCAACTGGACCGGCACAATCTGCCCAACGCGCAAAAGATCTTCGCGGTGATGGCCAAGCCGCCACCAGCCTGGCCGACTACGTCGGTGCACACGGCTCTGACCTGCTACACCTCGAAGGCGGCCGGTCCCAGTCGCTCGTCGACGTGAACCCCGAGATCGTCAAGGGCATGAGTACGGCGTTGAGCCCCTACATTCCCGAACTGGTCAGTGTCGATGACAGCTACCTCGACACCAAGGCATTCACCGCCGGCCCACTGCTCGACTACTTCGCCACCGACCTCAAAGTCGAACACGTCCAACGAGGGGGACGAACCGGCCCGTTCGTCGGGTGTATTCCTTGTAAGCCTGTCCGTGAATGCGGCTGAGATACGGCTCTTCCACGATCCGCACCTGCCCTTCGATCGCGAGGACCAAGACAGCGAGGGCGGCGAGTGCGAGTGGGTTCGGGATCATGAGAGTGATACCGCCCGCGAACACGCACATTGCCGTGAAGATGGGGTTGCGGGCGAGCGCGAAGACACCGGTGCGGACGAGGGTCGTTGCCTCGTCTGGGTTGACTCCGATTCGCCACGACTCGCCCATGTTGTTTTGTGCGTACACCGTCGCGACGATCCCCACGACCGCAACGAGGACTCCAGCGGTTGCGATCCGGGGGACATCGAGGAGCGGCAGCGGTGTGAGGACTCCAGCCAATTGCAGTGCAGGTGAGGCGATTCCGAGCAAGATAGCGGTGACGAACCCTACGCCTGTGAACCATTCGACCGATCCGGTGCGACCGCTGATTCCTCGGAAACCGGTTGATCCTGTGCGGCGGAGCTGATCCCAGCTTCGCCACCCGAAGCCGAGTGCTCCGAAGAGGAGGTAGAGGGCAAGTGCGGCCTGGGCCATGATCGTGCTCCCGCGAGGTGTCGAGCTTCCAAGGAACCTCAAACATATAAACACATTGCAATGTATGCAATACCGGTGGCCGTTTGATCGCTGCCGGGCATCGCATGCCAGCTATCGCAGCGATGCCCTTAACGCGGAAGAGCAACCGCCAGTGGCGATCTTGGGTCGGCCGAATATCGGCAACTGCCGACGGCCGAGCAAACTAACGGCTATGAACCGTCTCGCTCTCCGCAGTCCAGCGGGCGTCCGTCCGCTGTTTATAGGTTGAACTCGCTTGTTTCTCAGAGTATTTGGGCACTCGCAATGCTTCGGCGGATCCGCGGACCGACAGGTTGTTGTTCCCTAGCGTGCTATGGCTGTAGCGCCAACTTGCCGGTGGTGGTGCCCGCCGCGAGTGCTGTGAGCGCTTCTGGCCCTGCGGCCAGTTCGAATACTGTGGGCTGGCCGGGCCCGCCGATCGATTCCAGCACCAGGTCCGCGCCCTTGCCATCAGTGCGGCGCAATACCTCTGCGACGAGGTCGCACTCGCGCAAGAACGCGGCAAGTGCGGTGGCCCAGTTGACGATCAGGTCGAGTGCTTGCTCATCGGTTGCGACCACTAGGTCGACTCGCCGCGGGTGAGACCGTGCTGATTCAAGCGGGGGCGGGTGGGGTCGGTCAAGCTGCGGTGCGCCTGGCCAAGCACTTCGGCGCGATCGTGATCGCGACCGCTTCGCCGAGCAAACACGAGACGGTACGGAATCTGGGCGCCGACCATGTCCTGGACACCGACGTGAGGGGCATCGTGTTCCGCCAATTCGATCGCGTTGAGATCACCACCGACGACTTCGAGGATCTCGGCATACCCCGCGGCGCAACCTGCTTCATTCTCGACCTGTACATCAGCGACGAGTTCGACTATCAAAATGAGGGAACCGGCGCGACCATCAGTACCTTCAGTGCGCGCTCTGATCAGATCCGCCGCACCCATGGGTGAAACTGGCTTCGTGGCTGATGATCGCGCAGAACTCAGGGAGAGCTGGAGGCGGACTCGGGAGCATCTCGCTGCTGCTTGTACCGAGCTGGTGGGCCGGCCAGATGTCGATCTGTCGGAAATGGCCGAGTATCTGGAACACAATGAGCTGGGGCTGGCGTTCGACGTCGTCGTCCATATCGGTGACAGGCGTGAAGTCCCGTTCAGCTTCTGGCAGCACCTCGATCGTGCGGCTCGCCAAATGGGTCTCTACAGTTCGGATTCCCATGGCGCCCACCACAAATCCGCTGAGACCTGTCGCCGGCGCGTCGCCGCAGGGCCCGACGACGAAGATATGAGTCAGGCGTCGCCGCAAGATGTGCAGCCGCATCTACGACTTCGGTTGAGGCGGGGCGTCGAAGGTTGAACACCCCCCATCCTGCCGGCGATCGTTCGATCCGAGACTGCTGCGGCGCCAGTCGGCGAACTCGCTTCCCAGCCGATTGGCGTGACAGGCATGCCTATTGAATCTCTGCTTGTAGGATGCAGCGAGCCCAGTTCTTCAGCTCCTGTCAGGGGCGGATTGGAGGTCCAGTGAAGGCGAAGCCTTCTGCTGATGGTCTCGACGCGAGCGAGCTGAGGCGTGACGCGGGTGCGGCCAAATCGATCGCGTTCGGACTGATCGCAGGCCTCATCCTGGCACTCGCCTACATACCTCTGACCGTGAAGATCCAGGATCTCCTTCATGTCCCGCTTCCGAGCGCTGTGCCCTTGAAAGACATGCGTGGATCGAAGCACGTCGCCGGCTCGTATTGGGCAAGTTGGATGATCTTGCCGGTGGCGATCGGGCTATCGGGCGCGATCCTCGCATTCTGGAAGTTCAGTCGGGTGTTCGTACTTGCAGCGCTTACTGCTTTTCTTGTGCTCGGGGGCGTACTGGCGTTCTGGATGATCTCGATGGATGTCGGTGGATTCGCTCCAGGCCATCCCGGATAAGAACTGCCCCATGCCCGCGATACCGCGGTCCGAAGCCCCATACCCGGTCTGAAGAACCGGTTGCGGGAAGAGTGGCTTCGGAGAGATGTCTGCGCCATCAGATGCTTACGCGCACCTAGCCGAGCTGGATACCATCTATGCGTTGGTGTTGATCGCAGTGCCGAGAGCGATCTTGGCGTTGCGACCGGGGCGTTCGCTGGCAGCGGCTGCCGCTGCGGCGCCCTCTAGCGGGTAAGTCTCCTCGACGGACAGGTCCAGAACGCCCTGGGCGGCCAGCGTCACCAGTTCGGTGATGAGGCGGCGCCGCTGTTCGCCACCGATCTCCTCGGCGCGCTGGGAACCCCAGAAGCCCTTGATCACAGCCTGTTTGAAGATGATCGGGCCGGGGTTCAGGACCAGCGGCTGCCCGGAAAGCGCGCCGAAGGTGATGAGTTCACCGCGGGCGGCCAGCAGCGACAGCAGGTCGTTGGCGGCCGGTCCGCCGACCTGGTCGACGGCCCGAAGGATGGGCTCGCCGCCGGTCAGTTCGGCCGCGCGCTGCTGCCATTGCTCGGTCCCGGTGTCGAGTACCGGTTCGAAACCCAACTCCTGCAAGGACTTCGCGGCGGCGGCGCTGCGGACCAGGTTCAGTACATGCACGCCGCGTGCGCGGGCGAGCAGGTTGACCAATCGGCCGACCGCACCGTTGGCGGCATTGATCGCAATCCATTGTCCGGGTTCGACATTCAGGTCCTCGAGCAGCATCAAGGCACTCAGAGGCATGGCCAGCAACTGGCTGGCGGTGGCGTCGGACACCGAATCCGGCACCGGCACGACCGCGCCGGCCTTGGCCAGGAAGTACTCCGCCCACGCACCGTGCACACCCGAAACCGTCACGCGCTGGCCGATTTCCAGGCCGGTGACATCGGGTCCGAGGGCATCGATGCGGCCGACCGCTTCCGTGCCGGGGACGGCGGGCAGTTCCGGCCGGTATCCGTAGACGCCGCGAATGATGGCCAGGTCGTGGTTGTGAATCGGGGCCAGCGTGGTGGCGATGCGCACCTCGCCCGGGCCGGGCTCGGGAACGGGTCGTTCACCGGCCGTCAGAACCTTCTCGGGTTCGCCGAACTGTTCGATGACTACCGCACGCATGCTCATCCTCCTCAGTCCTCGACCACGATCACGTCGACCTCGATATTGCCGCGGGTGGCATTGGAGTACGGGCACACCTGATGCGCCTTCTCGGCCAGCGCCCGGGCCTCGGCGAGAGGCAAATGCGGCAGCGACACCTCGAGGGTGACGGCCAGGCCGAAGCCGCCGGCGCCGTTGGAGCCGATGCCCACCTTCGCGCCCACCGCCGAATCGTCCATGTTCGTCTTGGTCGCGCGGGCGACGGTACGCAGCGCGGAATGGAAGCAGGCGGCGTAGCCCGCGGCGAACAACTGCTCGGGATTGGTTCCGATGCCGTCGCCGCCCATCTCCTTCGGAATCGACAACGCGAAGTCCAGTTTGCCGTCGTCGGTACGGACCTGGCCCATACGGCCTTCTCCGGTCGCGAGGGCTTCTGCGGTATAGAGCGCATCCATCAGTGGATCTCCTTCGATCGGGTGTGGGATGTCAACGCGGTCGTCAGACGGCGCAGGGTTTCTCGGAGTTCGGCCAGTTCGTGCATCGTCATGCCGGTGATCTCCGCCGACTGCTGCGGGATATGGCATGCGGCCGAACGCAATTCGTGCCCGCGATCGGTCAGCGTGATCTCGACGCGCCGCTCGTCCGTCGCGGATCGTCGGCGTTGCACGAAACCTGCCGACTCGAGGCGTTTGAGCAGCGGCGAAAGCGTGCCGGAGTCGAGCTCCAGTGCCGTGCACAGGTCGCCGACGGTGCGGCCATCGCGCTGCCAGAGCGCCAGCAGGACCAGATACTGCGGATAGGTGATCCCGAGTGCGTCGAGTTCGGGACGGTACATCGCGGTCATCGCCCGCGATGCCGCGTAGAGCGCGAAACACAGCTGGTTCTCCAGGGCCTGCTCATCTGACACGCACAATAATATAGGCAGCAACTATATTGCGCACAATATAACGGCCTGTCGCGCTCGTCACCCTCTGGAGAACGGCCCCGGAAGCAGGGGAGATCCGCTGGATCGGCATGCGGCGCGCCACGGGTCCGGCCGGAATGAAATCGACGGGCAGGCAGGTTGGTTCGGGCATGTCAGTGATCTCCTTGTACGGGTTTCTCCGTCCCAAGCCCGACCGCGCCGCTGAAGTACGCGCCCTGCTGACCTCCTTGGTGGAGCCGACACGCGAAGAAGCGGGCAACCTCGAGTACCACCTGCACGAGCATGCGGACGGGCGGCTGTTCCTCTACGAGGTCTGGCGCTCGCAGGAGGACCTGGACGCGCACAACGAGAAGTACCCGGCGCTGCGTCACTTCCTCGACAACCTGCTCGACTACCTGGTCGAACCCCCCGAGGGCTACTTCAAGACGATGATCAGCGACTACCCCTCCGGCCTTCTTGCCGAGGTCACGGTCGCCGGACCACGGCGATGATCTCCGCCACTTCGCCCAACTCGCCGACTGACTTTCCCCGGTAGTTCCGAGGTTCGGCCGTCGGCGGGTCAGCGTCTGTCAGGACCGGAGACGCTCATCCGATCCGGTCAGGCCCGCATCGCATCGACCGCTTTCTTCACCGCCGACGGCTGTGCCGGCGACCGTGGCGCCTTCTCTCGCAGCTCGATCATCCGCTCACCGATTTCTTGAAGCTGCTTGCGCCCCAGCTTCTCTCGGACTTTGGGGAACCATTCCCCTTCCTCCTCGTCGATGTGGTGATCGACGTTCTCGATCAGGACGGTGGTCTTCGCGGTGAAGCGCTCGTCCGCCGGCTTCAGCGCCGCCAATTCCATGACCAGCACATCGGCGACATGGTGTTCCTCATAGGATTCGAGGATGTCGTCCTCGAGTTCGGGCAGTAGCTCGCGCACCGCCGGATACATACACTCGTTTTCCAGATAGGTGTGCACGGTCAGTAGCTCGATGATCTTGTCAACAAGCCGACCCTGCTCGGCGTGTGCGCCCGGGTCCCGCTTTCTCGAATTCCCGGAACAATTTCCGGATCTGCTTGTGGTCCTCACGCAACAGCACGATCGCATCACTGGACATCGCAACTCCTCCACCGCGGCAAGACATGGAAATCAACCGTCAGGTCCGCCATTCCCGCGGGCCCGGCAACGAAACCGCAGCCGCAGGGCCCGCTCCCTCACGTGCTGCAGGTTTGCTCGCGCCGTGCAGAGGTAGTCGGTCGTTGATTCGCCAATCGCACGGAAGGAAACCGCCATGGATGGACCGGAAGAGAACCGCGAGAAGGATCCCGACCGGCCGAAGGGCGGCCGGCCAGGCCCATCGGACCAGGGGGACGACGGTGGGATGGCGAGCCGGGAGGTGGCCGAGGATCTCGGCACCGAGGACGGCGCGCAGGAACCTCCGGACTAGTCACTCGCAACTCGTGAACCGTCCGGTGCACGAGGACCGTGATGACGTGGGATCCGGCTTCACTCGTCTGGCTCGGTATCAGCGGAGTCGAGTTGATCCAGCGACAGGCCGACGCCTTTGGTCCCGGTGCTCACCCGCCATGGCCGACTCGAGGCCGGAACCACTTCGGCGGCAGGGAGATTCCGGCCTCAGTGCGCAAGGCCAGCGGGGCTGGTAGTCACGTGGATCAGCGCGTAGCCGCCCGTATGCTCATCGCGCGGCCTGCAGCATATGGTGACGCTGGACCAGCGCCCGCACCTCCTCGGCTGATGCGCACCGCAGTGCCTGGGCCGCAGTGCGTGCGCACATTGCCGAGTCATATTCGCGCACAGTGGCTTTCACCAACGGAATCGCCGGGGGCGCGACGCTGAGCTCGTCGACACCGAGTCCGAGCAGCAGCGGGATGGTCGCAGGGTCGGCGGCTGCCTCGCCGCATACCGCGACGCGTTTATCGCCCGCCTCGCGGCAAACCATGTCGATGAGGCGCAGGACGCCTGGGTCCAAGGCGTCGGCCAGGGGTGCGACCGCGTCGTTTCCGCGTTCGG
The DNA here is from genome assembly GCF_001613325.1 of Nocardia yamanashiensis NBRC 100130. GTDB lineage: Bacteria > Actinomycetota > Actinomycetes > Mycobacteriales > Mycobacteriaceae > Nocardia > Nocardia yamanashiensis. Next base: position 47,870 of record NZ_BDCD01000033.1, read on the forward strand.
CGGCCAGTGTGTATTGGGTCAGGTCGTTGGTGCCGATGCTGAAGAAGTCGACGTGGGGTGCGAAGGCGGCGGTTTTGGCGGCGGCGGCCGGAACCTCGACCATGATGCCGACTTCGGGTGTGACGCCGGGCGGGGCGACGTCGTCGAGCGTGCGTCGGGCGGCCTGCAATTCGTCGAGTTGGGTGATCATCGGGAACATGACGCTGACCGGATGATCGGCGGCGACCCGGCAGATGGCCGTCAACTGGTCGCGCAGCAGGTGTGGGCGGGCGAGGGCGAGGCGGATGCCGCGGACGCCCAGGAACGGATTGATCTCCGGTGATTGCGCGATGTAGGGGAGGGGTTTGTCGCCACCGACATCGAGGGTGCGCAGCACGATGCGGCGGCCTTCGAAGGCTTCGGCGATCGCGCGATAGGTCTGTTCCTGTTCTTCGACGGATGGTGCGTGATCGCGTCCCAGGAAGAGGAATTCGGTTCGCACCAGTCCCGCCAGGTCCGCGCCGTGGCGCACGGCGGTCGTGGCGTCGGCGATATCGCCGATGTTGGCGGCCAGGTGGACGAGTCGGCCGTCCGTGGTCCGGGCGGGCTGGGTGGCGGCGGCCGCGGCGGCTGCGCGCTGCCGTGCCAGTTGCTTGGCTGAGCGGTCGAATTCGGCTCGGGTCGCGGTGTCCGGGTCCACGACGAGGCGGCCGGTCGCGCCGTCGAGTGCCACCATCGTGCCCTCGGGCGCGGCGAGGATTCGCGGGCCGGCACCGACCACGGCTGGGATGCCTCGCGATCGGGTCAGGATCATGCTGTGGGAGGTCGAACTGCCTTGTGCGAGAACGACTCCGCAGACAAGGTGTGGGTCCAGCGCAGCGGCCTGGGCCGGAGTCAGGTCGGCGGCGACCAGGACGCCGGTTACCTGTGCGAGGTCGAGACTGACGCCGAGCGCCGCGGCGAGCACCTGGTCGCGGACGGCGCGCAGGTCGGCCGCGCGCGCTCTTTGGTATTCGTCGGCGAGCCCGTCGAACTCGGCTGCGGCGGAATCCATGACCGCCGCCCATGCCGTCGCGGCCGCGGCGCCACTGGTAATGCGTCGGCGCGCATCGGCCAGCAGCTCTTCATCCTCGAGCAGCATCAGATGTGCGTGGAAGATCCCTGCTTCGGTGCCCGCGCTCGCCCGCACCCGGTCGATGGCGGCCTGTGCGGCATCGAGTGCGGTGTCGAGGCGTTGCAGCTCCTCGGCCGGTGTGCCTTCGGGGGCATCGGGCAGAGCGAATTCCAATTGGTCGGCTCGGCGCAATGGGCCGACCGCGATGCCGGGTGAGGCGGCGCGGGGACCGCTGTCGTGCTCGATGGCGGGTTCGCCGGGAGTGTCCGGCGTGGCTGGAGTTTCGTCGAAGTTGCGTGCGGCGAGGGCGCGAATCCGTTCGACCACCTCTACCGCGGCGGAACCGCTTGCGGTGACCTCGATTTCGTGACCGCACAGCGCACCGAGCGCCGCGATGCGGCTCAGACTCCTGCCCGAAGCCGGGCCGCTGCCGGTGGTCAGATTGCGCAACCATACCCGGGCGTCGTGCCCGCGCATTTCGGCGACGAGCCGTGCCGCGGGTCGGGCGTGCAGGCCGTGCGCGTTGTGAATTACGAAGGCGGCGACGGCATCAGGCTGGTTGCTCGGCCGGTCATCTTCCCCGTGTGAGCTTTCGATCGGGAGGACCGCGGGTTCGCCGAGCTGGGTGCGTTTTCCGGCCAGCGCGTTCTCAGCTTCCGCAGCAGCGGTGTCGAGATCGGCACCTCCGGCCGCGGCGACCGTCGCGGCGATCAGGCCCTCGAGCAGTGGCGCCGCGCACAACCGGGTGCGATGCGCACCGTCGAGCAGGTCGATCGCCAATTCCGCCGACAGCACGGCACTGCCGAGATCCATCAGCACCAGCACACCGTCGCCGTGATCGGCCGCGGTGATCGCCTCCGCGACGGCGCTGGCGTCCGTGCCGAAAGTCCGCTCATCGAGCCCGGCCGCGATTTCGATGGGAACGGGCTGGCCGTGCAACATTTCCGAAGCCAGGGCCACGGCGGCGCGCGCGAGGGCCCGGCTGTGTGAGATCACGACGATGCCGATCATCGCAGCGCCTCCCGCGCGGCCCGCACCAACAGCACCGCGCTGGCGGCCCCGGGATCTCGGTGACCGATGCTGCGCGGACCCAGATAGGACGCGCGGCCTTTACGCGCGACCATCTCGACCGTGGCATCGGATCCGGCCTGCGCGGCGGCGATCGCACGATCGAGCGCCTCGGCCAATGCGGTACCGGCGGCAGCGCATTCGTCGAGAGTCGCGGCGGCCGGCGCCAGGGCGTCGTACATGGTCTTGTCTCCGGCTTCGGCTTTGCCGCGCGTGACGACGCCGTCGAGTCCGGCGCGGAACGCTTTCGCGAAACCGGCTGTGCCGAGCCCGGTTTCCTCGATCGCGGCCGAGAAGCGCAGGAAGAACGTGCCGTACAGCGGTCCGCTGGCGCCCCCGACACTGCGGATCAGCACCATCGCCGTCTGTCTGGTGGTCTCCGCGGCAGTGGCCGGTGGGGATTGGCTGAGCGCGTCCAGCACCGCGGCAGTGCCACGGCGCATATTGCTGCCGTGGTCGGCGTCGCCGATGGCGGCATCGAGTTCGGTGAGTTCGTCGGCGTTGGCCTCCACGAGTGCGGCGAATTCGCGGAGCCACGACAGGGAATCGAGCACGATCACATCCCCCAGCGCAGTGCGGGCGTGCGCACGGGCGCGTCCCACAGCCGCAATAGTTCGTCGTCGGTCTTGGTCAGGGTCACCGAGCAACCCGCCATGTCCAGCGAGGTGACATAGGGTCCTACCAAGCTGCGCGCGATCTGTACGCCGTGTCCGCGCAGGATCCGGGCGACCTCGTTGTAGGTGACATACAGTTCCAGCAGCGGTGTGCCGCCCATCCCGTTGACGAAGCAGATGACGTTGTCTCCCTTGGTGAACGGGAGATCGGCGAGGATCGGCTCGACGAGCATCTCGGCGATTTCGCGTGCCGAAGCGAGCGGAACGCGTGCTCGGCCAGGTTCGCCGTGGATTCCGATACCGATCTCCATCTCGGCCGTACCGAGTTCGAAGGTCGGTTTGCCCACCGCCGGTACGGTGCACGAAGTCAATGCCATGCCCATGCTGCGCGAGTTCGCGTTGACCGCGCGGGCCACCTCACCGACCGCCGCCAGCGTGCGGCCCTGTTCGGCGGCCGCTCCGGCCAATTTCTCGAGGATCAGTGTGGCGCCGACTCCGCGCCGGCCCGCGGTGAAGGTGCTGTCCTGCACCGCCACATCGTCGTCGATGATCACCGCGAGCACCTCGGCCCCGGTCTCGACCGCCGCCAGTTCGGCGGCCATCTCGAAGTTCATGACGTCGCCGGTGTAGTTCTTCACGATGTGCAGCACCCCCGCGCCGGCTTCGACGGCGGTGGTCGCGGCCAGAATCTGGTCCGGGACCGGGGAGGTGAAAACCTCACCGGCACAAGCGGCGTCGAGCATGCCGAGGCCGACGAACCCGCCGTGCAAAGGCTCGTGCCCGGAGCCGCCGCCGGAGACCAGTCCCACTTTGCCGGGGCGGGGCGGGTCGCCGCGCAGGATCAGGCGGTGCTCCAGATCCACCCGCAATTCGGGGTGCGCGCCGGCCATGCCCGCAAGAGCGTCGGTGACGACGGAGGCTGGATCGTTGATCAATTTCTTCATCAGGGTTCCTTGCTCACGCGGTCGCATCGACCGGATCATGGTGGGCTGCTTCGGTTTCGGCGGGGAGCAGCAGTCGCGCTACCGCTGCGGCGGCGACACCGGCGAGCAGTTCGGCAGCGAGATAGACGGGGGTTTGCGTCCAGGAAACGTGTCCGCCGAGGACCTGCTGGACGATCATGGGGCCCAGTGTCCGGGCGGGGTTGATCGAGGCGCCGGTGGCCGGAGCGACCGGAATGATCGCGGCGCACACGACCAGGCCGATGGCCACGCCCGCGAATCCCGCAGGCGCGGACCGGTGTACGGCTAGCAGCACGGTGAGCACCAGGATGAAGGTGCCGACGAATTCGGCGATGAACGCCTGCCCGGAGCCCACGCCCTGGCCGTAGGCGGCCACGCCCAGCCCGACATCGGAGGCCCGCTTGCCCAGCACGCCGACGATCGCGAACGCGCCGAGCACCGCTCCAGTCAGTTGCGCGGCGAGATAGGCGGGCACTTCTCGCCACGGGAACTGGCGGGTGACCGCCAGGGCCAGCGTGACAGCCGGATTGATGTGGTTCCCTGACACATGCCCGAAGGCGTACACGGTCGCGACGACGACCGTGGCGAACGCCAGCGAGATCATGCCCAGATCGGCCATGGTGAACGGCGCGCTGCCGTTGACGATGAGCGTGGCGGGCACCGACCCGACACCGATGAAGACGAGGAACGCAGTGCCGAGCACCTCAGCCGCCAGTTTTTGTGGCGTCCGCAGACCGTTCATGGGGAACTCCCGAGAGAATTTCGAAGCCCATTCGATAATGTCGAATGTGATGCGTAGACTACGACGAAGTTGCGTGGGTCACAAGACCCCGCTGCGGCTATCGAGGAAGGTCTCGGCGTGATCCAGTCGGTCGATCGGGCGGTTCGTATCCTGTTCGCGCTGCAGGGCGCTCGCCGCATGACGCTGTCGGAACTGGCCGGCGAGCTCGAACTGGCACCGACCACCGTGCACGGCATCGTGCGCACCCTCGCCGCGCACGGGGTAGTCGTTCAGGAGGGTGATGGTGGCCGGTACCGCCTAGGACCTGCGGTACTGCGCTTCGGCAATGTCTATCTCGACTCGCTCGACCTGCGTGCCCGCGCACTGGCGTGGGCGCACGAACTGGCCCGGCAGTCCGGTCTGGCGGTGCGTGTCGGTGTGCTGCTCGGCGAGGAAGTCGTGATCATCCATCACGAGCCGCGCCCGGACGGCAGCCGTCAGATGCCTGAGATAGGTGCCGAAATCCCCGCGCACGCAAGCGCTCTCGGCAAAGTGATGCTGGCGTTCGGTGGTCTGCCCGACGCCCTCGAGTTGCGCAGCATGACCGGGGCGACGCTCACTTCGCATGCGGCCCTCGGCGAACAACTCGCCGTCGCCAGGGAATCGGGCATCGCATACGAGTGTGATGAAGCCGTATTGGGCGAATCCGCTGTCGCGGGTGCGGTTTTCGATCGCACGGGCATCGCCGGTGCGGTTGCGGTGGTCCTGCCCACCCTGGACTGGCCGGCTTCGGAGGCGGTGGTGGATATGGTGCGCACGACCGCCCGCACCATATCCCGCGAACTCGGTGCCGCCCAATGGCCTTCGGCGGTCGCGCCGGCACCCCGGTGAGCCGGAACGAGACCCTCGATTGTTGAATGCCGGGTGTCCGGCGCGAACCGGGCGGGTCGGTCGGGCGGCGCGCGATTGGCAGCGGTTGCGTCGCCGTGGGCGCTGCGCGCGGCGCGGGTGGCGGTCGGTATCGGCGATTGGGGAGGGGATGACGCGGGTGGCTTCGGGCCCGTGATCGGTGTCGACGGCCTGGTAGATGACTGGTTGACCGGCGCTGAGGGATTTGAAGCCGGGTACTTCGATCGCGGTGCGGTCGACGAAGATCACGGGCCCGCCGTCGATGGGGGTGAGAAATCCGAAGCCTTTCGCGGCGTCGAACCAGTCCACCCGCGCGCGGTGCCAGTGGGGCAGCGTGGTGAGTTCGGTGTGGGGGTGTACGGGATCAGGAAGCGAGGCAGTAGAAGTCGTCATCATCGGTGTCGTGGTCTCGCAGGATCTGGAAGGGCCGGGTGAGCCCGCAAGCACGACGCTGAACGGGCTCACCCGTGTGTGGACGAGGTTCGGAGAAGTATGAGGTGACCGCCGCTCCCGGGCCATGCCCGAGCCGGGAATCGCCGATTATGGAAGGCCTGAAAGGCATCACCTCATCTTCGCGAAGCCGAGTTTCCCTGTGTACGAGCTTGATCCGGCCTGCGGGGTGGTCCGCGCTCAAAGGCGCGGACCGGACCGCGCCGCCACCGAGCGGGCCGCACCCGGTACCGGGTGGCCGCACTGCGCACGGGCGGGGACCGGAACTCACGCCATCGCGGTGGCAACCGCCGGACGGCCTGCCGGAGGATGGCGTCGACCTCGGCGAACAACTCCTCGAGGTCGGGGTCCAGCTCGGCCAGTCCCGGTTCGAGCCACCATGACCGCGCGCCCGGTTCCTCGACCGGCGCTGCATTAGTCATGCACCTCATCACCGGACCTCCCTTGATGGCCCGGGACCACGGATCAGGCGTTGATGGCCTGCCGTTCCGCGGTCTCGGCGCGGTTGATCTCGATCTTGCGCGGCTTGGCCTGGTCCGCGACCGGCACCACCAGCCGCAGCACGCCGTCGCGGTAGTCGGCGCGAATGGCGTCGGTGTCGAGGTTCTCGCCCAGGAACAGCTGACGGGAGAACACCCCGCGGGTGCGTTCGGCCGCGATCATCGAACGGTTCTGATCCAGTTGCGGGCGTGCGGCTTTCACCGTCACCACATGGCGTTCCACATCGAGGTCGAGGGAATCCGGGTCGATCCCGGGCAGATCGAGCTCGACGAAGAACTCGTCACCCTCGCGCCAGGCGTCCATCGGCATGGCGGCCGGTCGCGCCGGGGTGCCGAAAACCTGCTGGGTCAGGCGATCCAGGTCACGGAACGGATCGGTACGCATCAGCATGGTCGCCACCTCCTGCTCACTCCATTCTCTGTTGAAGATACGTCAGATTATCTATGTTGTCTGACATAGATAATGTGTAGCACTCGACCTGTCGGGTGTGCAAGTGCCTTTGAGGCAGTCCTCCGAAGGACACCCCGGCCGAAAAATGGCACGGGCCGATCCACCCATTCCGCAGCGTCGGCAGTTGTGAGTCCGGCAAGCGAAGGAGCTGTCCGGCGCATGCCGGGAATCCTCTGGCAGAAGCCTCGCGACAGTGACTCTCGTTCGGCCGTGGCGGCCCCCGCACACCATGTCCGGCGGATGAGAGAGCCTCCGGCTCTACCGGGCTTGGTGTTGCTAGGGTGACGCCGTCTCACATTCGTACGGTCAGGTCGGTATCCCACGAGGGAAGGTCGGGCATGGCGGGGTTTGTGATCGGTCGGCGGGCGCTGCTGTCGCGGGCGGTGGTGGCGGGGGCGCTGGCGACTGGTGCGCTCACCAGTGGATGCGCGAAACCGGCGCCGGCTGCCGAGACTCAGCGCGACCGCGACCGTAGTCGCGCGTTGGCGCTCGAGATGCTGCAGGTCGATGAACAGGGCAACGACCTCAAGCTCGCGCACCTGAAGACCCTCATCGATACCGGATTGCCGAAAACCCGCTCACCCAAGCGAATTCTGGTAGTCGGGGCAGGTCCGGCGGGGCTGACCGCGGCGAATCTGCTGCACGAGGCCGGGCACGAGGTCACCGTGCTCGAAGCCAATGCCAGTCGTACCGGTGGCCGGGTCAAGACTTTCCGCGGGGTCTTCTCCGACCCGGCGCTCTACGCCGAAGCGGGCGCTATGCGGCTGCCCAGCGCCCACCCCATGGTGCTGGCGCTGGCCGATAAGCTCGGCGTTCGACGGCGGCAATTCCACAATGTCGATGTAGCGCCGGACGCGGCGTCGGCGGCACCGGTGCCTGTGCTCCACCGTTCCTTCACCGGTGAAGACTGGTCCAACGGTGATGTCCGCGAACCGGTTTCGCCCGCGGCGCGCGGTGCGACACTGATCCGTGTCAACGGGCGCAGCGTCCGCCGCACCGAGTACGCCGCCGACCCCGCAGGTGTGCACAGCGGCTTCGGGGCAGAGTTCGCCTCGCCGGCACGTTCGGCACTAGATGCCATCCTCAGCAAGGCCGACGTGCGCGCCGATCAACCCATCGACCGCCGAATCGATGGCTGGACAGACATTTTCAACACCTACGAGGACTTCTCCCTGCACCGTTACCTGATGGCCGAAGGCTGGACGCTGCCGCAGATCGAAGCCGTCGGCACGCTCGAGAATCTCACTTCCCGCCTGCATTACGGTGTCATCGGCGCGCTGGTCGACCACGGCCTGATCCGCCCCGACGCCACCTATTGGGAACTCGAAGGCGGCACCGCCACCCTCACCGACGCACTCACGGCGAAACTAGGACCCGTTGTGCGGCAAGGCAAACGAATGACACGGCTGGAGCAGACCGAACACGGTGTGCGGGTGTGGACGACCGCCGAATCCGGCTCCGAACACACCGACGGCGCACCGACGGACCCGATCGAATCCTTCGACGCCGACTACGCGATCGTCGCCATCCCGCTCACTTCCGCGCGCTTCTGCACCTTCGACCCGCCCTTGTCCTACGCCAAACGCCGCGCCATCGTCGAACTCCACCACGACGCCGCCACCAAGGTCCTGCTCGAATTCAAAACCCGCTTCTGGGAACAGGGCCCCAACGGATTCCGCGGCGGAGGCTGCGTCACCGACAGCCCCAACCGTTTCATCTACTTCCCCTCCCACGTCGAGGGATCCGACGGCGGCGTGGTGCTGGCCAGCTACACCTGGTCCGACGACGCCATGCGCTGGGACTCACTCACCGACAGCGAACGCATCCACTTCGGCCTGGCCGGCATGCGCGATCTGTTCGGCCCGGTCGTCGACACCGAATTCACCGGCGTCGGTCTGTCCCAAAGCTGGCAACGCGCCCGATACGCCCTCGGCGAAGCCCTCATACCCACCCCCGGCCAACTCCACGAACACCACGCCGCCACCCGAACCGTCGAAGGCCGTGTCCATTTCGCCGGTGACCACACCAGCCTCAAACCCGCCTGGATCGAAGGCGCACTGGAAAGCGCGGTCCGCACTGCCGTCGAAATCCATTCGCGCTGAACTGCCGGTCCAGCGCTACAGCTCATCCAGGTCAGCGGCCCAGCACGGTGTGGAACAGCTGCGCGGCCACGTCGGCGGCCGGGTTGATCAGGTTCGGGTCGTCGTAGAAGTCGATCTGGCCGACCGATTCCAGCCACGTCTCGGTCTTCTCACTGGACACCGTCGCGTAGAACTTGCGGGCGAACGGCGGCACCAGCGCGTTTTCCGAGTGCACCATGGCGAAGGGCACCGCGATGCGGGCGGCGGCCTCCATGGAGTCGAACTCGCCGTAAGCGAACGACGCCACCGCGTACCCGTTGGTGTAGTTCGGGACCGCGCCGCGCGGCGTGCCGTAGAACTCATAGGCCTCGCGCAAAGGCATCCCCACATCACCGCCGTCGGGCGCGACGGCCGGAATGGTCTCCGACTCACCGGTTTCCCGCCATTTCGCCTCCGCGGCGCGGCCACGCTCGAGCACCGCCGGATCCGGCACCATAGCGGAGGTGTCGGTGTAGAACCCGGCGACACCGGTGAAAGCGAGAATCCGCGGATCGTCCGCGACGGCCCGCGCCATGTACCCCGCACCCGCGCACACGCCCACCGCGACGACCGGCAGTGCCCCGGTCCGCTCATCGGTGGTCAGAGCCGTGACCGCATACCGAATATCCTCGGCCTTGCCGAACCCGTTCTCGAGCTGGCGAGGCTGCCCCGCGCTCTCCCCGAAAGTCCGGTGATCGAAAGCCAGCGCCGCGAACCCGCGCTCGGCCAACGCCCGCGCATACGCCCCTGACGCCTGCTCCTTCACCGAAGTCAGCGGACCACTGGTGACCACCGCCGCGATCGGCTCCCCGTCGGGCAAATGCAGCAGCCCGACCAGCTGATCGCCATTGCTGGTGAATGTGAATTCTTCGGTTCTTACCACCGTGGACCCCTTCGGCTATGTGATGTGGATTTCGAAAACCCTAGGTTTGCCTATTCCCACGACGGAGGACATTTCACGCCACGTCGGGAACGATCCGCGCCGGTCCCACCAACCGGAAGTTGTTCCGGGGATAAGCCTCGAAGCAGGTCGATCCGACTCGCTGTACCTCTACCGTGTGCCGGTAAAGCTGTTCACCCGGTTGCGTTGGACTGTCATCAGCACGGTATAACGTCCGCCGGCAGCGAGACTGCCCGAAAGCCTGGAGAAGTCGGTATCCACCAGGGCGCGGGCGAGCGGGTCTTGCATCGCGGGGACCAGGCCGTACTGACAGCTCCAGCTAGCAATGAGGCCGACCGCCAAGCTCTTCAGACCGGGAAGGTTGAACGTGCCGTAGGTTGAGGCGGCGGGTTCGTGGTAGAGGTCGGGGATCGAGAGGGTGCCGCCGCCTGGCCTCGATCGGCTGTGAACCGATCGAGGAGCAAGTGCGTTTGGCCGCGGCCACACTCAATCGCACGCCCCGACCCTGGAAGGGGATCTCCTCTGCGACGGCCCGGCCGTGCTGTACCTGGTCGAGGGCGTGATGGGGTGAGATTGATGCGTCCCGGTCGCGGGACTGCGTGATTCGCTGGTCCGCGCCCGCGAGGTCTGCCAGGTGCTACGCGCCCAGCAGACCCCCGACGCGGCGGCCTTCGCCGATGTCGCTACCTTTTGCATGCTGCTCGAACTACTCGATTACTGAGTGCAGCAACGCTTCTCGGAACAAATCCTGGCCCCGCTCCGCGATCACGACGCGCGCCCACACCGGTCTCGAACACACCCCGGGGACCTTCCTCGTCCGCGACTTCTAATGAGCGATCGCGGCCGCGGCGCTGCACGTCCACGTCAACACCCTGCGAAATCGCATGTCCCGCATCATCGAACTGACCGGGCGCAATGTGGGCCGCCTGGAGGACGCCATCGACTTGTATCTGGCCTTGATGGTGGACTGGTGAACGCCGCGGCTTCGGGTGACCGGTGAAGGTTGGTGAGGTCAGTGGGCGCTACCGAACATCAGCGCGCCGAGCAGCAGCGAAAGAACGTATTGGATCTGCTCCAAAGGGGACTTGTTCTCGTACATGTCGATTCTCCTGTCGCGGCAACAATTCCGGACCGACTGTGGCAACCTCGCAGATAATGGACAACCCCGGAATTCTGGTGGCACACAAACTGAGGTCCGGTGCGGCGGCGCGAGGAGTCGGCGGTCGGGTCCACCTGCGGTCGGCCGGGGCGGTGGCCCCAACCCTGGCTTCGGTCACCAGCGGTGGGAGGAGTCGAAGCGATAAGGCATAGTGGTGGGCGAGAACGGGCGTGTTACCAGAATTTGCTCGGCTCGCTACAGAAAAGAAGTTGTTACAGCATGGCTCAAGGCAGTGTGAAGTGGTTCAACGGCGAGAAGGGCTTCGGCTTCATCGCTCAAGACGGAGGCGGCCCGGACGTCTTCGTGCATTACTCGGCCATCGGCGGTTCGGGTTACAAATCCCTCGATGAGGGTCAGCGGGTCGAGTTCTCGATCGAGCAGGGCCAGAAGGGCCCGCAGGCGCAGGACGTCCGCGCGATCTGAGTCGGCATGACTTGTGAAGAGCTTCGCACCGTCGCCGGTGCGAAGCTCTTTTCGTCGCTATGACTGTTCAGTGCAGATAGACCGAGGCATCCACGTCGTAGGTCGGCAGGGGGTTGTTGGGGGTGCCCGGGTCATCGCGAGCCCACTCCGCGACAGCGCGCGAAGGTGACATCACCGCGGTCCTGGGCGTAGGCGATCAGGTTGCGCAGCGCCAGATATTGATTGTGCGGCAGCGTAATAGAACGAAGCCCGACTGCGGCGATGTTGGATAAGGGCAGTCTTTCGTCACCCGACGTGCCGCCTACCCGCAACAGTCGGGTGCCGAAACTCGGAGGGACAAGCTCAGAACGGTTGGTGTGGGGAACGATTCGGTGGGACGTATCGCTGCCCGGGCAGGTACAGCGGTTGCCCGTAATGGCTGGGTGTGCCGCGATACGGCGGAATCGGAATGGTCTGCTCTGTCATTCCTTGATCCCACTGCGGCGCAGCATAGTTCGGTACGAACCCGGTAGGAGAGGACTGAGGGAGATTCGGCCAGGGTGCGTGCGATGGGGGAGCGGGCTGGAATCTATGCCGCGCCGAGCCGCGGGTCGCGCCGCGGCCGAGTTCGCGGACCAGCAGGAAGCCGCCGCCGCCCAGTGCGAGGGTGCCGATGCCGAGGAGAACCCATGGCGTCCAGCTGTCCCGTTCCTTCTGCTCCTCGTAGCTGCGTGTCGTCGAGTGCCCCCTGCGCGAGGTGGTGCACGTGTCACCGACTTTCATCTCGCTACCGGCGCAGGTGACTTTGCCGTCCCCGGATTCGATCAGGAGCACCGCTCCGCCGACAAGCAATCCACAGCCGACGACGGCGGTCAGGAGGTATGACATCAGGGTCTTGAGGCGTCGGGCTGTACGCATGGAAGCCCTCTCTTCGGAGAACTGATTGCGACGGGGAGAATTCCTGCCGCGAGCGGGGGACTGCCTCGGAGCCTAATGGCGGTAATCGGCCCTTCCCATGAGTGGGAAATGTGGGGACGCAATTGTTCTGGCACACGGGGAAGGTCCAGGCATCCTTACGCGCGCTTTTTGGTGCGCTGGTGCGGACCCGCTCCGACCGGGCCCGCGTCAGCGTCTTCTGCGCGTGTGTTCAGCCGATGGTCACCAGTCGCGCACCGCCGTCGGCCTCGATGACCGTGCCGGTGATATTGCGGTTGGTCGCGGCGAGCGCCACCACCTCGGCGATGTCTTCGGCAGTGGCGATGCGGCGGGCGGGCAGAGCCGCTGCGGCCGTGGCGAAGTAGTCGCGCTTTGCCTCCTCGGGCAGTCCGCTCCACCACGGGGTGTCCACGAATCCCGGTGACACCGCGTTGACCCGGATCGGGGCCAGCTCGGCGGCCAGCGGTCGAACCAGCGCCTCGACCGCGGCATTGATCGCGCCGATCCCCGCGGTGCCGGGCATGCCGGTACGCGCGGTGACCGCGCCGAGCAGGGTGATCGAGCCGGTGGGGGACAGGTGGGGCAGCGCTGCTTGCACGGTGGTGATGTGCCCCCAGAATTTGGCTTCGAAAGCGTTGCGCAGCATGCCCAGATCCAAATCGGCGATCGGACCGACGCCTTCGCTCCCGGCGAGGGTGATCACCAACCAGTCGATGACGCCGATCTGCTCGGCGAGCGCCGACACGGCGTCGCGGTCCCCGCCATCGACCTGATGGCCGATCAAGTCAGGGTCGGTTCCGGCGACCTCGGCCAGTCGCGCGGCGCTGCGGCCGGCGATGTGGACCGTCGCGCCGCGCGCCTGCAGCTGCCGCGCGGTCGCCAATCCGACGCCGGAGGTGCCGCCGACTACCAAGGCGATAGGGGCATTCATCAGGGGATTCCCTTCGGTCAATTTCGAACCGAGACGTCTCGGTTCGAAATAAGCTAACATCGGCGGCGATGAACGAGCAACCCCTCACTCCACGCCCCGGGCGCAAGCGCAGCCAGGAGAGCCGGCTGGCGATTCTGACCGCCGCTTTCGAGCTCACCAGTGAACTCGGATACGCCGGGCTGACCGTCGAAGGCATCGCCATTCGCGCTGGAACCGGCAAGCAGACCATCTATCGGTGGTGGCCGTCGAAGGCGGATGTGCTGCTGGACGCGCTGGCCACCAAGGCGGACTTGTATGTGCCGGTCAGCGACGACCACGGCAGTTACGCCGCCGACCTGCATGCGTTCCTGGTCGCCAGTTTCGCGCTGGGGCGCAACGAGACCGTGGTCGCCACGCTGCGCGCGCTCATGGCGCAGGCCCAGTTCGACCAAGCCTTCGGTCAGCGGTTGCGCAGCGAATTCCTGCAACGCCGCCGGGATGCGCTGGCGGTCATCACCGATCGTGCCGCCGCCCGCGGCGACCTGCCCGCCGACCCGCCACCGGCGATCGTCGCCGACATCGTCTTCGGCGTCATCTGGTACCGGCTGCTGACCACTGATGAGCCCATCGAGGATCAGCTCGCCGACCGACTCGTGGCCACTCTCGCCCAGTAAGGAAATCCATGTCCCTCACCGTCCTGATCACCGGTGCCACCGACGGCCTCGGCCGTGCTCTCGCGGATCGGCTGGCCGCCGACGGCGCCACCCTCGTCTTGCACGGCCGCGACCACGAAAAGCTGAGCGACACCGCCGATTCCGTGCGTGCCCGGGGAGCGCGGGTGCACGCCGTGGTCGCCGATCTGGCCGACCTGGACCAGGTCCGCCGGCTCGCCACGCAGGTCGCCGACCGCACTGATCGGCTCGACGTGCTGGTGAACAATGCCGGCATCGGTTCCGGCCTGCCCGACGGCCGCTCTCGTCAGACCAGCGTCGACGGCTACGAGCTTCGCTTCGCCGTCAATTACCTCGCGGGTTTCGCGCTGACTCTGGATCTACTACCGCTGCTCCGCGATTCGACCCCAGCTCGCATTGTGAACGTCGCGTCCATCGGCCAGCATCCCCTGGATTTCGCCAATCTCATGCTCGAGCAGGGCTATTCCGGCACTCGCGCCTACGGTCAGAGCAAGCTCGCCCAGATCATGTCTGGTTTCGAGCTCGCAGAACGCCTGTCCGGCACGGGGATAACCGTCAACAGCGTGCACCCCGCGACCTACATGCCCACCAAGATGGTGCTCGCCGAGATCGGCCATTCGATCGACACCCTCGACACGGGCGTCACCGCGACCCATCGCCTCGTCACCGACCCGGCTTTGGCGAGCACGACCGGATGTTTCTACGACCGCACCCATGAGGCCAAGGCCCATCCCCAGGCCTACGATTCTGCTGTCCGCCGAGAACTCTGGCAGCGCAGTCTCGACCTCATCGGCCGCGCCGATCCCTACCCGTGATGCTGTGCGGAATGTCTGGTCTCCTGGTGCCGGACGCGTTCGCTCTCGGAAATCTGTAGCCGCAAAAAGAAATTCCGATTGGTCGATTCGGTTTCTGGAGTCCCCCTCATGGCGTGACAAGTCCTCCTGTCCCCGTGCCATCCGCCCTTAGATTCATCTGCACTCGATCCAGATCCCTGTATCTCCAGCCCGGAGGAAAGATACCCATGACGAACCCTGACGGCATCGGCACCGCGGCGGCTGCGACCACCCTCAAGCTGCTCCACATCGGTGGTCCCACCATCCGATTCCGCTACAGCGATCTGGTGTGGCTGACCGATCCGACCTTCGACGAGCCCGGCGACTACGTGGGCGGAGGCGGTGTCACCCTCTCCAAGCTGACCGGTCCCGCCGTGCCCGCCGATGAAATCGGGCCTGTGGACGTAGTGCTGCTCTCCCATGATCAGCACCCGGACAATCTCGACCGTTCGGGACGGGAATTCCTCGCCGGTGTCGAAACCGTGCTGTCCACGCCGGACGCGGCCGAACGTCTGGGAGGCGTTCGTGGACTGGCCAGTTGGGAATCGGTGCAGCTTGGGGCGGTCACGGTGACCGCCGTGCCGGCACTGCACGGACCCGAAGGCTGCGAGCCGCTGACCGGTGTCGTTACCGGATTCGTGCTCCAGGCCGAGGGCCTGCCGACGGTGTACTTCTCCGGAGACAACGCTTCGGTCGACTACGTGCAGCAGATCGCGGAGCGTGTCGGTCGTATCGATCTGGCCATTCTGAATGTCGGTGCGGCCAATACCGATCGCTTCGGCGACAGCGACCTGACCCTCAACGGCCGCACCGCAGTCCGTGCCTCCGTCGCGCTCGGCGACGCCCTGATCGTGCCGGTGCATGCCGAGGGTTGGGCGCATTTCTCCGAGCACCTGCACTATCTGACCAATAGGTTCACTCTCGCCGATCGTGCCCACTTGCTGCGAATCCCCACGCCCGGTCAGTTGCTTCTCGTCGAGCTCGCCGCCGCCGCGGTCTCCTGATCGGTTCCTTCAGAAGTCGCCGCCTTCGCGAATCAGTCGCTGAACTTCGCGTTCGATCAAGCCGAGGCGGCCTTCCGCCAGCAACGGGATCTCATGGCGCCGGCGGCGGCATTGCTGGATATCGATGTCCGCCACCAGCAGTGAAGGGTGCCAGAACGGCGCCTGCGCGGTCACCTGCCCCGATGGGTCGATGACCCGTGACCCACCCCAGAACCGAGTACCGTCCTCGTCACCGACTCTGTTGACGAACACCACCCAGCTCTGGTGCATTCGGGCAATGAAGGTCAGCAATTGGTCCCAGTAGTCGATGACGTCGAGTGTTTCCGGGCCGAAGCCCGCCGCACTGTTGGCCGGAATGACCATCACCTCGGCGCCATCCTGGGCCGCCAGCCATGGCAGCACCTGCTGCCATGCATCGTTGCAGATGAGAACCGCCATGCGGCCGAAACGAGTATCGAAGGCCTGCATGGACTGGCCGGGACTGGCGCGTTTGCGCTCCTCCCACACGAGATAGTTCGGCAGATACAGCTTGCGATGAACATGATGCACCAGGCCGCCGGTGTAATAGCCTGCCGCGTTGAACTGACGGATACCGCCGTCCTCGCGGAACCCCACGAGAACATCCATCCCGTCTCTGGTGAGGCCGGTCAGGCGCGAGTCGGCGGCCGCCAGCGGATGACCCTCACGTGCGTAGCCATGTAGGGACAACTCGGGGAAGATCGTCAGTTCCGCACCCAGCTCGGCCGCTTCGTCGACGAAGTTCCGGACCGCATCGAAGGACTTCGCCAACTCGCCTTCGCTAGCGCAATCAAGTTGCGCGAGAGCAATTTTCATTCACTGTCGCTTGTCGGCACCTGCATGCGTCGCAAGGTACCAGTGGCGGCTCGGCCCGCTGCTTCCCAGACGTGGAGGGCTGTACCGCAATGACGGCGGTGTGCAGCGAGACACTGCGAACCATGTTCAGCGCGGAAGGCTCGGCTGGCCGGGAACGTCGCTCCCGGGCTCCAAGTGTCACAGGAATGAAGCGGAGCCCGGGAGCGACTATGTCGCGGCCGGAAGTGAACCCGATCGGGAATACGCGTATTCCGGCGCCATCTCGATGAAAGGTGAGATCCGATAGGGGGGAATGGCTTTCATCGCAAGGCGCGGCAGGGTTCGCCGCGACGGCCCGGGTCCTGAGGTTGGGAAGGATGTCCGGACGCGTATCGACATTACGCCTTACGCCGGAACTCGCCGGGCGGCTGTTCCCTCTAATGGGAACAGCCGGCCACCCGAGGCGGTGACCGTTCGGGTGCTCAGCGCAGGTGGCTGCGCAGGAAGGACAACGTGTCGGGCAGGGATGCGAGGAAAGCGCCGCTGTGGTCCTTGCCCGCGTACTCCTTCACGGTCACCGTGATGTTCGGATTGCGGGATTGCAACAGCGTTGTGTAGGCGGAGGTTTCGGTCGAAGGCACGTCGATGTCGGCGGTGCCATAGCCGATCATGACATCGGTGGGAAGGGCGTCGTCGCGGTACCCGGTCAGCTCGGCCAGATCGGCTTCGAAGCTCGGGGTGGGGTGGTCCGGGTCGGCGACGAGGCTGGCGGGCCGGCGGCCGTCCGCTGCCGCAACCAGGTCGGAAAGGCATGTGGTAGCCGCCTTTTCGACGAACTGGGCGCCGAAATCCGACAGGTGCGGACGGACACTACCGGGGTGGCGGTCTTCGAGGGATGCCAGATAGTAAGCGGCGTAACCGATTTGATTGGCCGAGCCGGTGGAGGTGGCACGGAACATTTCCGGCAGACTCTTGGCCGGATCGGTGCGCAGTCCGGTGGCGACGACACCGGATAGACCCGCGGCGCCGCCTCCGCCCGTGCGGGCGTAGCGGTCGGCGGCGCTCATGACCGCGTGCGCGCCTTCGGATTGGCCGACCAGTACCCAATCCGCGGACAAGGGCAGCGGCAGCCTACGGGCGGCACTGACCGCGTCGAGAATCGACCGGGCTTCGACTTCGGTGTTGTAGTAGCTGAAATTGCCGCCCGTGCCCAAGCCTTGATAGTCCGGCGCCAGGACAGCGTATCCGTTGTCGAGGATCTGGTTGAAGTACGTCCGGTTGCGTTCGGACTGGGGGCGACGCGAAGGCGCGCAGTCGTTGCCGATGCCGATCGTGCCGTGCGCCCACACCACCAGCGGCCAGCCACCCTGTGGCGGAAGACCCGGGGGCAGATACAAACCGGCGGTCGCACGGGCAGGATTGTCACGTTGGTCGAGAGTGCCGTAGGTCAAACCCAGTGTGGCGGAGGCCTTCTCGAAAGACCATGCGGTATCGAGGAATTCGATGTTCGATAGCTCGCCGAGCGCGACTATCTCGGCGGTGGCGGGCACGGTCGTGGTACCGGCGATGGCGCACAGGCTCAGCGCGCTGATCACGATGGCGCGGTGCGTGGTCGAAGCGAGCACTCGGCGGAACAACATACGGCGATCATTCCTTTCGGGACCACACCCGGGGTGGATCATAGCGGCACCGGCAGTTTCATCGCCGATCTTCCCACCTGTGGGAATTGCGGGCAGTCGAACGTATGTGACGCTTTCTGCGGTTGCAACGGTCGATACGCGCTCCGACCTCGTAAAGGCCGTTGCACCCTTTCGGTATCTGTGAGGTGGTCGTGAAGTCGAGCGTGGACGCTCAAACGGCGCGCCTCATCGGCGGCGAGAACCACGGTGTGGACGAGGGCAATCTTGAAGCAGGCGTACGCATGAGGCTGGGCGAGGGGATCGGTCCCCTGAGTGGAAAGCGGCGTGCGGTCGGTGCCGTGCTGGAGCAACTGCGAGGGTTGAATACCGAACTCGTGCTGTTGAATCGACAGGTCGGCATCGCGTTGCAGGTCGGCGCGACCGACTGGACCTACCTCGACATGATTCGCCGGCACGGACCCATCGGTCCGGGGGCTCTCGCCAAATGGGCGGGCGTGCACCCGGCGACGATGACCGGGGCGCTGGATCGTCTGCGACGCGGCGGGTGGATCATTCGGGAACGACATCCCGACTCCACCGATGGGCGCGCGACCGCTGTACGGGTCGCGGCCGCCCGCAACCCGGAGTTAGGCCAGGTGTTGGCTGGGATGAACGCACGAATGGACTCGCTATGTGATCTCTACAGCGAACAGCAGTTGCATCTGATCGCCGACTTCCTGCGCCGTGCAACCACGGCTGGCCGCGGCGCGGCGGCCGAACTCGTGTCCGAGTACATCGCGCGAACATAAATCCGACCGTCTCAGGGCGGCCACGGCCGCGGCAAAGGCTGGGGCCGGCTGAGTGCCCTACCGTCGAACCTCCCACTCCTGAGAAGATGCGGATCGCGTCGTACAGTCGTCCGCGTCCTCGAGGAGAACTCTTGCCACGCAACGCAGCCCACCGCACGATCTTGATCTCCGGCGCCGGAATCGCCGGCCTCACGCTGGCCCATTGGCTGCGCCGGTACGGGTTCGACGTGACTGTCGTGGAGTATGCGCCCGCACCCCGCCCCGGTGGTCAGGCGGTAGGGCTGGGTGGTGTCGCGAAGGACGTGGCCACGCACATGGGGGTGTTGCCCGATATCGACAGTGCCCGGGCGCCTGGGCGTGGGCTCGCCTACGTCAATGCCTCCGGGAAACGGAAGGCGAGTATCCCGGCGCCGCTGTTCGACGGTGAGGCCGCGGTCGCGGAGATCGAGATTCTGCGTGGCGATCTGATCGGCATCCTGTACGCGGTCGCCAACGAGGACGTCGAGTACCTTTTCGGCGACTCGATCACAGACATACTGGAGACACCGGAAGGTGTCGAAGTCACCTTCGGGCGTAACGAGTCCCATGTCTTCGACCTGGTCGTCGGTGCCGATGGTCTGCACTCGAACGTGCGCGAGCTGGTCTTCGGGTCCGAGGCGCAATTCGTTCACCATTTGGGGGCCTACCTGGCCTTCTTCACCATCCCGGCCGATGGCTTGGAACTCGACGACGGGTTCCTCCTGCACAACGCGCCCGGCGGATTGCTCGCGGCGATCCGGACTGAGGGCGCCGACACTGCCCAAGCCATGCTCGGATTCAAGGCCCCAGCGCTCGACTACGACCGTCACGACATAGTCGGCCAGCAGCGCATCGTGGCCGAACGGTTCTCCGGAGTCGGCTGGCATGCCGCGCACCTTCTCGATTCGATGGGGCAAGCACCGGACTTCTACTTCGACAGCCTCAGCCACACCCGAATGCATCGCTGGTCGCGCGGCCGGGTCGCCTTGATCGGTGACGCGGGCTACTCCGGCTCGCCACTCTCGGGCAATGGCACCGCGATGGCAATGGTCGGCGCTTATGTCCTGGCCGGGGAGTTGGCGCGGTCTCGTGACGATTACCTGACTGCCTACGGTCGCTACCTGAAGTTGCTGCGTCCCTTTGTGATCGAGTGTCAGAAGCTGCCGCGCGGTGGCGTGAACGGCTTCCTACCGAGCAGTCGTATTGCCATCGCAGCGCGGAATCTGTCGGTTCGGGTGATGACTTCCGCGCCCATGCGCGGCGTACCGGCCAAGTCCTTGCAGAAGTCCGGCAGCATCACGCTGCCGGACTATCGGGAATACGCGTCGAGCGACGTCTCACGCCCGTGAAAACTCCGTGTGCCACGCACACTGATCACTCAGAACTGACCCTGCCGCAACGTGTTCGAGCGGTAGTAGAACTCCTTACTGCCCGCGTTGGTGTTGTAACTGACGACCTTGCCGGTGGCAGGATCGTCGAAGCCCAGGCACAGTGAGGAACCGTCGCCCTTGGTGATGGGGGAGCAGTCGGTGTTGATGTACTCGGCCCACACCACGCTATAGGCCCAAAGGGGCTGACTTGCAAGGACATCGGCCTTCGGATGCTGGGCGACCTCGGTCAGGGCCATCGGCTTCGTCACGTCGAGTTGGTGTAGTTCGCTGTACAGGTCGAGCGGAGGCTGCCTGTTGTTCCACAGATCGACACCGAGCACGTCGACATACGCGCTGCCGGGATAGATGTCCCCCGAGCCTCCGTACCGACCGATGGGAACGACGGAGTCGGGATTCTGATGCTGGTTGACCAGGATGTCTTTGATCGCCCAGACCCAGATCAGATTTTCGAGTCCCTTTCCCGCGTAGTAGTCGTGCAGGAGGCGAAACAGCTGCGCGCGCCACATCACCTGTTGCTGGCTGCTGCTGGCGATGCTCGCGCCCCACCAGGACCAGCCGTCGTTGATCTCGTGAAATGGCCTGAACAGCACGGGAACTCCCGCAGCTCGCAATTGCGTGAGGTAGGGCACGGCTTCGTCGAAGCGGCGCAACAGCGCGGTATTGAGCGGATCGCCCGAGGTGAGAATGCGCTGCCACTGATCGTCGGTGAGAGTGCTGTTCACCGCGGTACGGTCGGAGCCGCCGGCCGGCTTCCACGCGCATGAAGGATCAGCTGTCGGCGGGCACATATGCCAGGTCAGCGAGACCAGCGAACCCGCCCGCCATTGCGCGATGGCCTGATCGGTCAGGGCCTGTCGCCACCCTCCGCTGGTGAACGGCGCGGAGTACAGGAAGTCCGCGCTCCACACCGCGGGTCGTACCCCGGTGATATCGACGACCTTCTGGGACCACGGCGCGTACAGCTGCGATGCCGGAGCACGGTTCCAATCCCAGCCGAACGGTGTCGCCGACGGCTCGCGATTATGTTGGCCGGACAGTATCTGGTGGCGTCCTGGCAGTTGGCCGAGCAGCGCGATGACATCAGCGCGATTGGCGGGCATTGCGCCTGCAGTGGGTGGCCGCCACCCGCACACCAGTGAACTCAGCAGTGCGGAGAGCGCCAGAAGCATTGTGACGCGGTGCCATTTCCGACTCATTCGCACAATGATTGCCGAGCTCGACCGCTCGCCCTTCCCGGCAGTGGTAAGAGTCCGACGGCCCCGATTCGAGTGGAGGCTAATCCTCCCCGGTTCGCTTGTTCCCGAGGACGAGTTCGGCGAACCGGCCGGGGTCGAACCGAATGATGTTCTCCTTGATCAGGCCGTCCTGCAGCAGAATTCGATCGATGCCGTCCATTTCGAAGGGGCCGTTCACGCCGGTGCCGCGGGCGATCCAGCGGATGAAGATGACGTCCCCGTTGACCGCGTGTTCGGCGGCCACCAGCCTGATGTCGGGCACTTGATCGACCACTTGCTGGATACGAGCCCGGTACGCATCGGGGCCACGCACTGGAGCGGGGTCTCCGGGCCAGTCGCCCAGGATGTCGGGGGTGGCGAAGTGGCCAGCCCGGGCCAGGTCGGGATGGGACCAGAAGGCTTCCCAATTGGCGACGGTGAATCCGGATTTCGGCTGGGCTTCTTCGGAATTCGGTGTGCTCATGACGGATCCTTATGAGTGTGAGGTTCTGCTCCCACTGTCGCCCCGAGGCAATCGCCACACCATTACCCGCGACGTAATTGGCACCGGCGAGTTTTGCGAGAAGGCTGTCGGTATCCGCGGGTGAAGCAATGCTCTCGCACACGTGTAGGAAACGAAATGCCCTCTACTACAGCGATAATCAGCCACCTCAAGGACACGGTCGCCGAAGGCGTCGACCGCAGCGCGCAGACGCTGATCACGTTGAGCCATCGTATTCACGCCGACCCCGAGCCGGCGTTCCAGGAACATCGCGCGGTCGCCGCGATCACAGCTACCGCGGCGGAACTGGGGCTCGAGGTGCACTCCGGCGCGTACGGCATCGACACCGCACTGCGTGCCGATTTCGGGGCGGGCGCGCCGGGAGTCGCGATCATGGCGGAATACGACGCACTCCCGGGATCAGGGCATGCGTGCGGTCACAACGTGATCGCAGCGATCGGGTTGGGCGCGGCGACCACGCTGCACGAGCTGCGCGCCGAGCTGGCGGGGCGAGTCCGCTTCCTGGGGACGCCCGCCGAGGAATCAGGTTGCGGCAAAGAGCTACTCGCCGAGGCGGGCGCCTTCGACGATCTCGATGCCGCCATGATGGTCCATCCCGCCTCCTGGGATCTCCAGGCACTCAACGGAGTGTGCCTGTCGCAGCTCGAGGTCGGGTTCACCGGCCGCGCAAGTCATTCCGGGATCGCGCCGGAACAAGGGCGCAACGCGCTGGACGCCGCAGTGCTGGCTCACCAGGCCATCGGCATGCTCGCCAAGCACCTCGCCGCGGCCGAGCGCGTACACGGAATCATTACCGAGGGCGGTGACACACCTTCGATCGTCCCCGCACGCGTGGCGGCCCGGTACTACCTCCGGGCAGCAGATCCCGCGGCTCTCGCCCAGCTCAAGCACCGGGTCGAGGACTGCATTGCCGGTGCAGCCCGAGCTGCGGGCTGTTCTGCCGCAATCGATTTCGCCCATCCCGACTACCTGGATCTGCGAACCAATCCGCCCCTCGCTGCGGCATATCAAGCGAACACGCAACGTCTGGGCCGCGCCTTCACCTCCTACGAGACGTTCCCGGCCGCGGTGACCGACGCGGGCAATATCAGCCACCGCATTCCGGTTCTGCATCCCACGATCGCTTGTGCACCAACGCATGTCATGATCCACGACGCGGAATTCGCCCACTACGCCGTCTCGGCGGCAGCCGACCAGGCCGTCATCGACGGTGCGAAGGCGCTGGCGATGACGGTGATCGACTACCTGCACGACTCCACACTGCGCGAACGGATTTCGGTCGCGCACACGCGATGATCGGGGGCCTGTGAGCCCATCGGGGTGTGCCGCTGAGCCGATCGTGTTCGGCCCGTGTGGTCGATTCATCTGGCGTCGGTGGTGGACGGGTCGTCAGTTCAACTCGCGGCGAGCCCGTCGCGAACCGCCAGGGGCGGCACGCCATGCCAGCGCCGGACCGCCCGCCGCAATGCGCGTTCGTCGCTGTAGCCGACCCGGCGAGCGATCGAACGCATCGACAGCTCGGGATCCCTCAACAACGCCAGCGCACGAGCTTGCCGGACCTGCTCGACCTCGGCCCGCCAAGTCGTGTCGTGCTCGGCGAGCCGGCGCTGCAGCGTGCGTGGACTCATCACCAGCCGCTCGGCTACCGCTTCCAGCGAGACGATGTCGGCCTGGAAGACGATGTCGAGGGCGACCCGGAAAGCGTCGTACCAGCGCAGTACCGGCTTGGCGGCGGCCAAGGTCAACTCGGCGTGGTGTTGCAGGATCTTGCCGAGACCCGGCTGCGACAGCGGCAGCGGTGCGTGCGCGTCGTCCTCGTGCAGGGTGATCGAATTGTGTGTGGCTTCATAGTCGATGCGCGTGGTCCCGAAGAACTCGACCAGTCGGCGATGCTCGCGGTGCGCCTGGTGTGAAAGGCTGACATTCAGCGGGACGATCGCACGGCCGGTGGCTTCGCGGGACCGCTCGAGAAACAGTGCCAGCGCGAAGATCTCGATCGCTTCGACGACATCGGGCACCGCTGGGCCGGTGGCATGCCCGACCACGAACTGACCCCCGTTCTTCAGCACCCGCGTCCGCTCCGCGCCTGGATCGCCGATAACATCCAGATAGCCCAGAGCCCGCGGTGTCGTCTCGATCAAACTGGCGCCTGTGGTGTACAGATAGTCCCAGAGTCCCAGCGTTCCCACCGGCGCTCGCTCTGCCACGTGCACACCGATCGCGGTGCCGGCATCACCGAGGGTGAGCTGTTCCCACAGAGCGATCATGGTCGGTGTCGACACTCGCGCCAGATCATCGGCCAGCACCTCGGGCCGCAGATCAGGCAGATCCGCGAACTGCCCCCGGTTCATTCCCAGCTCGTCCACGACACCCGACACCAGGCGGGCCAGACTCGAAGAAACAGTGCCGTCGTTCGCGGCACGAGATCTGCCCGCAGTCACCAAGACCCTCGATCGCTCACTTCGCGAACCACCTTGAAAATCTGGGGGTTTGGAGACGTCGAACAAGTGGAGCAGACTGACCGGTTGACCGACATCGCCAGTGAAGTGAATTCCTCAGCTCTGGTCACCGTGATCCCTCGACATCGTGTGGTCTGTCGAGAATCCTAGGTTTGTCCGTGCTCGCGGCAGCGGACAATCCAGGCCACGCCGGGAACAATCCATGCCAACAGCACCAGACGGAAGCAGTCCAAGCGGCCCGTTGCGAGAGGTGAGGTTTCCAGCTGCGGGAAGGCTGGCCGACTTTGAGGGTCTCCTGCCTTTGGAGGTTCTGTTCACTTTTCGGATCCGACAGCGGATCCGTCCGGCAGGATCTAGACGCGATACGCGACGCCGCTATCGACGTACATAGAAACCGGCTGAAGAACGTTTGCTGCCGAAACACCGATTCAACAGGGCCAGTTGAGTGTTGAAAGCCAGCATGGACTTGTACACGGCGTCGGTTACCGCTGGTCTGTACTGCACCGTGGCATTCCCAATGTTGGGAAGCGGGTGACTTCGGTTGTTAGCCCGTCTCACTACGATCTCGCCTGAGTGTCCGGCTGATTCGAGAAGCCGATTCCCACGAGGTTGGAGCTGTCCCTATGAGCGATCCGATCGACTCGAAGCGTGTGCCGGAGTTGGTATCTATCGTCATTGCCGCGTACCACGGGCTACCCGATCTGGACGTACAACTCGACGGGCTCGCCCGTCAGGACTACAGCGGGCGGTACGAGGTATTGATCAGTGACAACTCCGGTAAAGACGGTCTGCGCGAACACATTGCGGCGCACCCGCATGCGGAGAAGTTGGGCCTGCGGTATCTCGACAATTCCGCCAAACGTGGCGCTCCTTATGCCCGCAATCGGGCCGCGGAGGTCGCCGAAGGCGACTTTCTGGTCTTCGTCGATCAGGACGACCGAGTCCACGACACGTGGCTGCGCACGCTGATCGATGTCGCGGCTGACTACGATGCTGTGGGCGGCGGAAACGAAACCGAGACGCTCAACGACCGGCGATCGCCGGCCTGGCGTCCTACGCCGCCCCCCGAATCGGGCTACGACACCCACTGGCTGCCGTTCGCGAACGGAAACAACAGCTCGTACTGGCGTACCGCATTCGAGAAGATCGGCGGGTTCGACGAGGAATTGATCTCGGGGGGTGACGATGTCGACATCTCGTGGCGCCTGCAGCTGGCCGGGCTGTCGTTCGGCAAGGCCCCCGAGGCGCTCATCGCCTATCGTCTCCGCAGCGATCTTCGTGGCGCATGGAAACAAGCCTGGGGCTACGGCGACGGTTACGCGAAGGTGTGCATCAAACATCGTGCCGCCGGCTGTCCACGTCTTCCGGTCGCCGCCACACTGAGCTCCCTCTTCGTCGCGATCGTGTGCAATCCGCTGAATCCCTTTACACGCAAACGGGTTCCGGCCGGCTTGTGGGTGCTGCACACCGCTGGGCTGCTGGCACGGATGAGCGTGAGCTTCCGATACCGGACATACACCGGCTGAATGGTCTGCTGAATCGCCGTCTTCGATGGTCGCGTACAGGTGTTCGGCAATGAGGTTGACACTGTCGGCATCGCGGAGAATTGGCTTCGCGGCGCCCGTCGAACCGCGCCTGACGGGTCGGATGGGCTCAATCGAGGAACGGCGCGAACGGTGGTACTTCGTCGGGATCGCAGTCGATCGATACGAATCGGGGACCGTTCCCGCCCGGCATGGTGAGTGCGTCGCGTAATTCGCCGAGGGTACGCACCGGGTAGCAGGGCAGCGTCGGGAACATTGCCGCCAGGCCCTCGGCGAGAAACGCCGGGTGGAACCGATTGCGGTCGTCGTGGTTTCGGCAGTACAGCCGGTCCCGGATGACGCACATGGCGTGGGCGTTGTTGTTGAGGACGATGAAGGTGACGGGGAGGTCGTGTTCGACGGCGGTGTGAATCTCCATGCCGTGCATGAAGAATGAGCCGTCACCCGCCAGCACGTAGGTGGGGCGCGGGTCGGCGAAGGCCGCGCCGATGGCGGCCCCGAAGCTGTAGCCCATGCCGCCCATGCCCAGCGCCAGGCCGAAGCGGCCGTCGGCTGGGAGATCGAGGTAGTGGACGGCGGCCGCGCCGGTATTGCCCGCATCAGCGAAAACCGCACTCCCGGTGGGCAACAGCTCCGACAGGGCCGTCATCACTTCGCGATAGCGCAGGCCCGGTCCGGTCGCCGGAGGCGGTCGTAGCCGGGTTGCCGCAGTCGGCGAAGCGGGAGGCGTGGAAGCGGAAAGAGTCGGCGTGCGGATGCCGGTCTCTCGCATCAGGGCGGCGATTGCGGGAAGCGTGGCGGCCAGGTCGGCACTGGTGGCGTGGATGCCGGGTGCGTAGGGGGGCAGCGAACCGATACTGGCGAGCGGGGTCTCGCCGAGCGCGATTCGTGCGGTCGCGGGGAATCGGGTGCCGACCAGCAAGCACAAGGCCGCCGAGCGAGCCGCCTCGATCACATCCGGGTGACCCATCATGCCAGCGACACCGAGATACCCGCGATCACGCGGGCCGTAGACATCCTTGGCGTCCGGTGTCACCGCGACCAGGGCGTGCAGGTCCGTGACCAGCTCACGCAGACCGTGATGGGCGTTGTCACGAGCCACCTGATCGCCTGCGATCACCAGGACCTTCCCGCGCTCGCGCGCGCACCCCAATGCGGTGGCCACGGCGGCCAGGTCGTCGGCGTCGGGATCCATGGGGGTGAAGGGCGGCAGCCGCACCGGCCTCGAGTCGATGGCGGCTCGCTGTATGTCTTTGGGCAGCAACAGCACCGCCGGTCCACCGGCAAAGGCGGCTTCGACCGCGGCCGCGAACTGCCGGGGCAGGTCACGCACCTGATCGACGCGGGCGCAGTAGCGCGACACCGCGGTGAACAGTTGCACCGCGTCGATGCTGCCCGCTCGGCCGCTGGTGTCCTGAAAAGCGCCTAGCCCTTCCAGTTCTCGCGCCGGTTGCCCGACCAGTGCCAGTACCGGAACCTGTGAGGTGAACGACTCCGCCAGTCCGGCAACGAGATTCATCGCCCCGCCACCGGAGGTGGCGACGACGACGCCCAACCCGCCGGTGGCGCGGGCATACCCGTGGGCCATGGCGGTGGCAGCGAACTCGTGCTTGGCCACGACGCCCCGGACACCCGAGCGAGGGCGGGCCGCGGCATCGTAGATGTCCTCGATGTTCGCGCCGTCGACGCCGAATATGTGCTCGACACCCAGCTCGGCACAGCCTTGCACCAGGTAATCGGCCACACGCCAGTTTTCCATTCCAGCCCTTCCGATCTCGAAGTTCCAGGGGTAGTCCTGGCTCGGCTCACCGCAGCTGGCGGAAGTCGTTCGGGGCGTTCAGTCGGTGAGCAAGTGCGGTCCGACTGACAGTTGACGGGAGTGTCGGTACTCGAGAATCGCCTTCAGGTTGTCCAGTTCGAGCCCGTGTCCCGGTCCGAAGATGCCCCACATATCGCCCACCCATTCGCTGCGGCCTGCCGGAGCTGTTTCCGGGTAGGGATTTTCGTTGTAGTACGGGTGGCGGCAGTTCGTCCACAGCACCACCGAGCCCGGCCGTCCGAGTACCACCTCGGCCGGGACGACCCGCATCAGGTAGACCATCCAGAGATCGTCGCCCTGGTCCCAGGCGCAGTGATAGTCGACGGTCAGCGCTTCGCGATTCGCGACGACCCGCATGAAAATCTTGGTCTCGGCGCCCAGGGTGTCGACGCCCTGGAAAACGCCCGGCGTAGCGGTCGGTTCGAAATCCCGTGTGCTGTAAGTCCACTCCGAAAGACTATGAATATTCGAAAGATAGTCGAATACTTCTTGCGGCGGGCAATCGATATAACCCTGAACGGTGCAGTAGTCGCGATAGAAATCCTCGTAGACGTAGGCGGCCTGGGTGACCGCCGCACAGCGGGCCATCACTTCGCCGATGCCGACCTGTTCACCGCGGACCAAACCCGGAATGTCGAAAAGCTTTTGCTCGTCTATCTTCATGGCCCGAAGCTACACCCGCCGGGGGCGGCATTCCCAAGCGTGGGAAGGGGTGGTGGCCGTGGGCAGAGCAGCTGGATTACTGTCGCGCACACGTCAACCCGTCCCGGGCACGCAGGTGCCCTTATCGAAAAGCCGCATTCTCGAATGCAATTCGGCGAGCACCTCTGCGCTCGATGAGAATTCCTGCCCACGCCGGGCTGAAATTGCCTGCGAGACCCGAACTCCACAGGAGCTGTTCATGAGCCCGTCCCTTACCGGCTTGCCCAGTGGCCACCAGACCATGCTGCTCGCGCATCGCGCGATGGTCACCGACCTACCCCGGATCGCCGCGGCTGCTTCACGTTTGGCGGAGAGCCCGGACTCGGATCGCGCTCGCGCTTTGAGCGCCTACATCGATCGGGTCCATGCGCTGATCCATCACCATCACGAGGGCGAGGATGCCTTCCTGTGGCCGCGTCTGCGCGGCCTGGGAGCCGACGAGGCCGCGCTCGCGCTGCTCACGTCCGAACACGAGGAGCTGGACAAGTTCCTCGTGGAGTGGAGCCGGGTGGGCCGTGAACTGGCCACCGATCTCGGTGTCGCCGAAGAGCTGGCGCGCATTACGACGGAAGTCCACTCTCGCTTGGTCGCCCACGCCGCAGACGAGGAAACGGAGTTGGCCGGCCGACTGGCCCCGGTCCTCGACAAATCGGTGTGGAAGGGTTTCGAAACCTATATGCGCAAAACGGCGCCGCTGTGGACACTGCGATTCATGCCGGCCTGGCTGCTGCTGGTCGCCGGCCCGGACGAATTGGCCGGGGTTCCCGCCCTGCCGGTAGCACGACTTTTTCGCGGCCGACTCGTCCGCACCCAGCAGGCGGCGCTCGGCTGACTCGCGCGGGCAGTCACCAGATCGACTGAGAACAGAGAATTCGGTTCACTATGCTTAAATTCCCTCGCAGGTTCAAAGTCACCCCGAGCGTTCGATTTCGTATTCTGTCGATCGCGCTCATCCCCAGTTTGTCATTGCTGGCTGTCGGTGGCGTGACAGCGGATTACTTTCTGCGCCAATCCCAATCGATTCAGGACTGGTCGGACGCGATCAACAAGACGGCCGGTCCCGCTTTGGAATTCGTCGAGGCGGTACAACAAGAGCGCAGCGCCAGCATGCTGGCGCTGGCGGGCGACCCGTCGGCCGCGGCGACACTCGGGCCGCAGCGCGCTCGGCTCGACGCCGCATTGCCGCCGATGATGGCGGCCGGCGACGACCTGATCAAGCTCTTCCAGGGCGAGGTGGGTGACGCCGTCGCCCAGATGCAGGCGACGTTCGGTCAGCTTCCGGTCATCCGCCAGCGCATCGAACTGGGCGCGGCCCCGATCGATGAGGTCTACGAGTACTACAACCGGGTCATCCAGACGGTCATCCTGGCGGGCCGGCTCGCCGCACGGACAGCCACGGTGCCGGAGGCCGCCAACGAGCAGGACACCGAGGTCGGCTTGTTCGCCACCGCCGAGGCGATGTCGCGCAGTTCGATCCTGGCCGCGAGCGCGACGTTCAAGGGCGGGTTCACCCCGGCACAGCAGGAGGAGTACTCCAAGCTGGTCGGTTTCTATCGCATCGAACTCGACAACCGGGTCACCCAGCTGACACCGGAGGAGACCGCGGGGTACACCGCCTTGGTCTCGAGCGCGGCTTGGCGGCAAATGGCCGCGCTGGAAAAAACACTGCTCCAGCGCACCGCGATTATGGCAACCCCGCCCGCCGCGGCGCCCGACGCCGGATCAACTCCGGCACCGGCGACGGCGACAGCGCCACTCCCGGCGGGCACGCCACCGCCCGCAACGACATCGGGAATGTCTGCGCCGCACGCCACCTCGCCGGTGACGTCGCCTAGCAGTAGCACCGAAGTCGGAGGTGCCCCGTCCGCCGCGAGTGGCGCGCCGGTCGCCGCGAGTTCGGCGATCGCGCCGCTGGCCGAATGGAAAGATGCGTCCGACCAGGTCAGTTCCCAGCTGCGCGGCATTTGGAGTTCGCACCTGCGCTATGCCGGCGTGGTCGCCGAAAAGGAAGGCAGCAGGCTTTCCCGTAAGTCGGTGCAGAACGGCCTGGCGGCCCTGACCTTGTCGGTGCTCGCGTTCATCGCCGCGATCCTGTTGTCGCAGCGTCTGATCCAGCGTTTGCGGCGGCTACGGGCCGAGACCCTCGCGATCAGCGAATCACGGCTGCCCATGCTGATGAACCGGCTGCGTCGTACCGAAACCATCGATCTGGACAAGGAATTGCCGCGGCTGAACTTCGGCCGTGACGAAATCGGCCAGGTCGCAGCGGCTTTCGACCACGCACAGAAGGCCGCCACCACGGCCGCGGTGAACGAGGCGCAGACCCGCCAGGGCGTGCAGGCGGTGTTCGTGAACATCGCGCGCCGCAGCCAGACCACCATGCATCAGCTGCTGGGCATGCTGGAGCAGGCCGAGCACCGCCACGACGACCCGGACACGCTGAAGATGCTGTTCGAGTTCGACAATCTGGCCACCCGGGCCCGGCGTAATGCCGAAAACCTGGTGATCCTGGGCGGCGAGCAGCCCGGACGGCAGTGGCGTAACCCGGTACCGCTGCACGATCTGGTGCGCAGCGCCGTGACCGAGACCGAGCACTACTCCCGGGTCCAGATGGTGCGGCTGCCCAATGTGCCGGTGGTCGGTTCCGTCGTGGCCGACCTCATCCATCTCATCGCCGAACTCATCGACAATGCCGCCACCTTCTCCCCGCCGCAGACCCGCGTGGAAATCTCCGGCGAGCTGGGCGGGGCCGGACTGATCATCGAGATCTCCGACCTGGGCATCGGCCTGGGTCGGACCGAGATCGCGCGGATCAACGAAACACTCGCTGATCCACCGGATTTCAGCATCTCGACCTTGTCCTCGGATTCACGACTGGGCTTGTTCGTGGTGGGCCAGCTGGCCAAGCGTCATCAGGTCGCGGTGCGGCTGACCGAATCCGACTATGGCGGCATCCGCAGTGTCGTGCGGTTGCCGTACGAACTGGTGGTCGTCGACCAGGACGAACTGCCGACGCCCGCCGGCGCGATCGCCATCGACCGCGAGAAGCCGCGATCCGGGGCGCACCGCCTCGACCGTGAACCCGAACGGCCCGAGCTGAGTTCGCCGCGCCGACCGGCGCGGGTGTCGCTGGCCAAGCAGCCGGCTCCCCGGGCCGAAGAGCCGACGCCCATCGACGATCCGGACAGCTTCCGGCAGCGGCCGATGACCGCAGCCTGGGGCGAGAGCGCAAGTTCCGGCGAATACGTGCCGGATGATGTGGACGCTCCGCGCTTGCCGCAGCGCAAACGGCAGACCGCGGCCGCCGCGCCGCCCATCGCGCCGATGCCTGACAGCCATCCGAGCGTGCGCATCCAGCGAGATCGGGTCTCGGGGCAGGGCCGGCCCTCCGATCTGTGGACCGCGCTGCAGGCCGGCACCAAACTCGGCCGCTCGGGTGTGCCAGTGGGCTCGCCGGGTGAATCCATGTCCGACAACGAAAGACAGTGGAATGACTGATCAGTACGCCAAGTTCAACTGGATTCTGGACGATCTGGCGGGCCGGCTCAAAGGCGTTCGCTATGTCGTCATGCTGTCCAACGACGGCCTGATGCTGGGGCACTGCGCGGAGATCTCCCGCGACGACGGCGAGCGCTTCAGCGCCATGGCCTCCGCGCTGCACAGTCTGGGAGCAAGTGCCGGAAGGCAATTCGCGGTCGGCGATCTGCAACAGGTGATGGTCGAGCTCGAAGAGGCCATGTTGTTCGTGACCTCGGCCGGGCCCAATGCCAGCCTGGCGGTGCTGGGTGAGGCGAACGCGGACTGGGGTTCGGTGGCGCACGAGATGAACCTGACCGTGCAGCGCATGGGAACCTGGCTGTCCGCGCCGCCGCGCCACAGCAACCACACTCTATGATCGACCGCCGCCATGGATCGGGAACGGGACGACATCTACTACGACGAAGCGGCCGGTCCACTGGTGCGCTTGTACGGGGTGACGCGCGGGCGCACCAGCGATGTGCGGCCCGAGCTGAGCATGATCACGATCGTGGTGGCGGTCGAGGGTGCGGCGGATCCACGACTGCACCGGATGGACCCGGAGTACGAGCGCATCGTGGAGCTGTCGCGGCACCCCCGGGCCATCGCGGAGATCTCGGCTCGGGTCGGGCTGCCGCTGCGGGTGACCCGAATTCTGATCGGCGACCTGATCGCGGACGGCTACCTGAGCATCAGTTCGGCGCGCGCCCGGCACGCCGTCAACGACAAGAACGACACCGCCGATCTGCTAAGGGCGATACGTGATGGCCTACTCAAACTCTGACATCGTGCAACCGACGGGGATCACCTCGGCGAAGATTCTGGTCGCGGGCGGCTTCGGGGTGGGCAAAACCACCCTGGTCGGCGCGGTCAGCGAGATCGCGCCGCTGTCCACCGAGGAGACGATCAGCGCCTCCAGCGCAGGGGTGGACGACCTCTCCGGGGTGGAGTCGAAGGCGACCACCACCGTGGCGCTCGACTTCGGGCGGATCACGGTGAATCCCAAGCTGATCCTCTATTTGTTCGGCACACCCGGCCAGGAGCGGTTCCGGTTCTTCTGGGACGAGTTGACGGCGGGAGCCCTGGGCGCGGTCGTCCTGATCGACCCGCGACGCCTGGATATTTCGTTCGCCAGTATCGACTACTTCGAGCGCCGGAATCTGCCGTTCGTGGTCGGGGTCAACTACTTCGACGGCGGTCACCGATATCGGTTGTCCGATCTGCGGGCCGCGCTCGACCTGGACGAGCGGGTGCCGCTGCGGTACTGCGATGCGCGAAATCGCGATTCCTGCAAACAGATTCTCGTCGGACTGACCGAGTATCTCCTCACCCGGCTGGAAGATGTTCCGGAGCAGCTGGGTCCCGCCACCCCGGCGCTGCCGGCCGTCCGATCGGATCGTTGATCGATGTGAGCGTCACAGTGAGCCTGGCCGATGTCTCCAGTTACCGGCCCGGAAAACCCATATCCGCCCAGCATTACGCGCATGCGCACGCCAGCGTGGGCGCGGCTTCGGCGGTGATGTTCGATCCGCCGCGCTTCCGGCACCACGTCGGCCCGGGGGAGACCCCGGCCGATATGGCCGAACGGGCGCTCGCGCCCCTGCTCGCCCGGCACGGGCGGGAGTTCCTGCGCGAAGTGGATGTGCTCATCGTGCACACCCAACTACCCGAGACCTGGTTCGCCGGCAATGGTGGCGAGGTCGCCACCCGCTTCGGCATCGAGCCGGAATGGCTCATCGATCTCGCCAACGGTGGCTGCGCCAGCTTCGTCCATGCGCTCAAGCTCGCGCGGGAGATCCTGTGCGGCACCGCGGCCCGCAGTGCCCTTGTGGTCACCGTGACCAACACGGCCGGTCAGATCTTCGACCAGCCTGGGGTGCGGACCATGCCGCAGGGCGCGATTCCGGGCGACGGCGCGGGGGTCGCGTGGCTGATCAAATCGGATCGGTCGCCGATTCTCGATATCGAGGCCCGGCACCTGCCCCGGTACGCCGGTGAGATGACCTCGATCTCCGACCCGCCGCGGCGCTATTGGGAGCCTGGCGCGGGAGAGCATCATCTCGGTTTCACCGAATCGAATGTCGCGGCGGTCCTCGAACGCGGCAACCGTATCGTGCCGGAGGTGGTCCGCGCTGTCTGCGCGCGAATCGACGTGCGGCCCAACGCACTCGGCCTGTTGGTGACGAATCAGCCCAATCGCCGGTTCCTCCGCAACTGGCACGAGGCCCTCGAACTGCCCGCCGACCGGCACCCCGACACGTTCGAGGAATGCGGAAACCTGTTCGCCACCGCCATGCCGTTGACCTTCGATCACGCGGTGTCCACGGGGCTGGTGCCGAGGGGCAGCGTGGTGGTGTTCGCGGGGTTCGCGCACGCGGGAGACTTCGCGGGCGCGGCGGCCATACGCTGGGACGGACGGTATTCCAGGGGGCACGAGTCATGACGATCATGCTCGAACGCGTGCGATATCCGTTGGGGCTCAACGAGAATCCCTACGGTCCGCTGCCGTCGGTCCGGCACGCGCTGGAACGAGCGGTGCTGTCGACCAACCGCTATCCGGAGATGCTGCCACACGGATTGTCGCGGCTCATCGCCGACCGGATCGGATGCCCGCCCGAGCAGATTGTCGTCGGTGCCGGGGCCACCGGCGTCATCCATTACATCCTGCAAGCGTTCGTCACGGACACCCTGCCGCGGGTGGTGCTGGCCGACCCGACCTTCGACGGCTATCCGATA
Source organism: Nocardia yamanashiensis NBRC 100130 (assembly GCF_001613325.1). Classification (GTDB taxonomy): domain Bacteria; phylum Actinomycetota; class Actinomycetes; order Mycobacteriales; family Mycobacteriaceae; genus Nocardia; species Nocardia yamanashiensis. The sequence goes on from NZ_BDCD01000033.1 coordinate 82,758, forward strand.
TTGGTCGAGGCGGTCGGCGGGCATGCGATTCACATCCCGTTGACCTCGGACGGATTTCACGATGTGGATGCGATGGTCGCGGCCGCCGACGACCGCACCGCGGTGGTCGTGTTGTGCAATCCGCATAATCCGACCGGCACCCAGCTCGGACCGCACGAACTGCTTGGTTTTCTCAACCGCATCGACTCTCGCACCGTGGTGCTCCTCGACGAGGCATACATCGACTTCGTCGACCCCGAGCTTCGGATGGACGCCATGACGCTGCTGGCGGCGTTTCCGAATGTCATTGTGGTAAGGACTTTTTCGAAAGCCTTCGGATTGGCGGGCCTGCGCGTCGGGTTCGCCGTCGCCGACCCACGCATCGCAGCCCATATCGCCGGCCGGCAGATCCCTTTCGGCATGAACGCCCTCGCCGAGGTCGGGGTGGCGGCCTGCTACGCGGCCGAGGACGACTTGAACGCGCTCGTGTACGCGATCACGAACGAACGGGACCGGCTGTCGAATGCTCTGCGCCGGCTCGGTTATGCGCTGCCTGTCAGTTCGGCGAACCATATCTTCGTCCCACTGAGCGAGCCGGATTTGATACATCGCATCGCGGACGCCTTCGCCTCCTCGGGAATACGAGTGCGCCGGTATCCGACAGGTATGCGTATCACCGTCGGTACCCGAGCCGCTAACGAGACGGTCCTCGCCTGCCTGGCGGCCGCCCGCGACGAGGCGCTCGACACCTCGCCTGAGGGCCAGCGTTTCTTCCCAGTCTGACGGCCCCGCAGGGCAATTCGATTGCCTTCTCCGTCTGCCGAAGCCACTGACGTCACCCCGTGCGGAGGTAAAGCATCTTGCTGGATGACCAAGCCGTGGCGATCGGATGGCGGCTTGTGGGCGGCATCGATCGGGTTGGGCTCAGCGCCGACTTCCCAGTGCAGCGGGGTGCGCCTATCGCAGCGGTGAGGCCGGCTTGAGCAATGGCCTGATCCGAGCCCTCGGAAAGATCATGGAAGATCTACTCCACCTGACCAGGAAAGGAGCAGGGGGAGCTGCGGACCTACCCCGAGGTGCCGCTCGCTTTGCCGGGAAAGACGTCCATCTGAAGGTGGACGCCGACAGCCGCATCGGATGGGAAGTCGAACAATCAGGCAGCGAGTTGAGAACGGCCCGGTCCCATGCGATCCAGGAGGGCAGCGATCTTGGTCCTGGGCGAAACCTGTGTGCTCCGCCGCCGGACGGAGTGTCATTGACCCGAGCCAGAAGGCAGCTGGACGTCGAACTGAGGCGGCGATTCGGTGAGAATGGACCGACCGACGAGGAACTATACGACTTCATATCCGACCGGCGGCCGACACGGCTGGAGCAATACGCCATCATCGATCGGAAAATCGAAGAGACTGCGGTCGCTCTCGGGCGGGACCAAGCCGAAGTGCGTGGACAGATGCGGCGAGAACTGAAGAACGCGCTCGACGGGAAGCCGATCGCTATCCGTGTCCGCGACGACAAACTGGTGGCCATCCTCGAAGAAGGGCGCATCAGGGGCGCTCGCACCCCAGACGGCGACCGCGCCCATTCCGAAGCTGAGTGGTTCGGTCCGCATGTCCACGACAACCCTCCCGTCTACGGCTATATCGCCGTGGATGGAGTGCGCCCATCACAGCCGGGCATGATCGATGCGTTGTCGCAACTCGACTACGGCGACAATCAGATCTACCTGAAGCCGGAGGTGAGGTCACGAACAACCGTCACCTTCGGTGACTCGCTGATGGAGAGAGAGCGGTCGATACCCTCTCCGCTGAACAACCCTTCGGAATATTCGTATGGCGCTGGGATGCATCGTGTGGCTCTCATCGATCGCGACTATCTCGGCGCAGAGTTTCGCGCCAACCATTTCATCGAAGCCCAGATGTTCGATATCACCACGGCGGACATCGAATTCATCGGGTTGCACCAGCCACCCGATGCTGTGTTGCGGCAGGCGCTGGACCAGTCCGGGGCCAATTGGCGGGTGTTGACCAATCGCACCCTTGCGGACGAAGGCAGCCCCGCCGAACAGACGGCGGCAATCGTCCGGACGAGGCAGGACTTGGAATACCTTCGCAACACACCACCTGTGGTGCGGTCGCGGTCTGGACCTCTGGAAGCTGAACTGGCTGCCGACCTACGAGCATTGAGAGATTCCACCGCAAGGTGAACGAGCGGCCACCGATCGATAGACGCCAGGGGCATGCACGGCACGCCCGGCGGCGGATCCGAGCCGGGTGGGTAACGATCGAGACGTTGCGATCCGGTTTGCCTGCACTACGGGCGGTAGTCCTGGAATTCCCATTTGGCGATCCGGCCGATCCCTACGGCCAGTTCCTCCCACGTCGGCCGTTCGAGATCCCGAAGGAAGTGATCGATGTATGCGCGGATCCCCGCGATATCGATTCGGTCGAGAACCAGCCGAAACTTTTCCGATCCGGAACCGAGCACCGAGTCGGCTCGTGCCTGGGCCTGCGGTGTACAGACGACGAGATCGAACGACTCCTCGCCCGGTGCCCCCTCGGGGCCGATCATCAACTGCACCAGCAACGTATCGATCGATACCTCACCGGTGCCGTCTGCGATTTCGGCGTCCGGGCTGTGAAGTCCTTTGAGCTCGGCCTTCATTCTCATTCCTCGATCGCCAGGTGGGCGTTACTCTCCCTGCCTACCGGGATGAGATCGCCACTCGTAGTTGGCTTCCACTCCTCGGCCGGCTTCTGCTGGGGCGGACGGTATTGCCGCAACTTATCGCTACTGACCAACCTATAGGTGTCGTTGTACGGCAGCCAGTCCGCATCGGCACCGGCCCAGGCTAGACCTGCGGCGTCAGCTTCTGCTCGGTCACCGGTACCGATGCCGAAGTTGCCGGTTCGTGAGCGGGCGCTGTGAACAATGTCGGCTACCTTCTGTCGATCAGGAAAGATCGGATACACGCCGTCGGACAATCGCGGAGTCAACGCATCCGCGCGAGCATTCCGATCTGCCGCGACCACGCTACGGCCGTCGACCCTATGCTCCACGGCGTCCCGCAGCCGCGCAGCCCCAACTGCATCGCCTTCCATCAGATGCCGGGGCCCTGATCGCAGCCCGAGGTCGGTCAGGTGCCCCATCTCGCTGCGGACTTCCTGAACATACCTCTCGAGATATGCGGTCATCCGGCTAGCCATCGCGACCATCTGATCCGCAACCCGCCTTCCGGATGAGCCCGGCGGGCACCGTGACACGTCAGCCGATAATCAGAACTGTTGTTATTAGGGCTGATTCGGCTTAGTCGAGTGCCGTTTGCTTGACGTGGTACAGGAATCGCCGACCTTCATCTCACCGGTGACAAACGTGACTTTGCCGGCACCGCAACTCAACAGGAGTGCCGTTCCGCCGAGGAGCAATGCACCGCCGAGAACGCCGGCAAGAGACACGACGTCGCGGTCGAAGCATCGCGCTTCCGTATACGAGCCCTTCTCTGGAGAGCTTGATTACGACGACGAAACCCAGGTCGCGGGCTGGGGCTGCTCGGAGCTTAATGGCGACCGTGATTCCTTCCTATGAATGGGAACATCGAGTTCGCCGGCCCAGGCACCTCCTCGATCTCGTGCGGTCGTCTCCATGGCTCCAGGTCAGCCAGCCTTCGAGTCGCTCATTCCGTCCTGCGTCCATGCCGACGTTGCCCGCTGACTGTGATCGAGCTTCCCGCTCCTGGGGTTGTCCGGATTGCGTTGTCGATACCAATCAGCTTTCGTATCGCATTGGCGGGCTGGATATTTCGGCCTGCGGACAGATTGGATTCGGCAAGTGACGACGGTGATCGCAGCGGAGTGTCCTGCCATGGCTCGCCACAAGCACCGCGCTGGCCGCGTGCAGCGGGCCGAGCACCGGCAATCACGTGCAAAGCCACGCACCAAGATCCTGCTGTTCATGACCACCTCTGCCGTCAGATGGGTGGTGGGTTCGCGCGAACTGCTGCGGTTCGACGGTGTCCATGCCGGTTACGGCGTGGGATCGGAGTTTCAGTATCTCGTCGCCGCGGTCGTCGGAGGCTGTCTGCTCATTGGCGGTTTCGGATCTGTGGTTGTCACCGCGATCGGTGCGTTGACCTTCGGCATGGCTCGACAGGGGACTGTTTTCGCCCGCTGGAAACAGCGACTCGTTCATGCTGTTCCTCGGGATCCTCCTGCTGTCGGTGGTACTGATGAACACCGAGTTCGTCAAGCGCACCGAGAGGGCACGCCTGTGAACGAGCTGATCGAAACACACGCGGCCGTTTGTGGCAGGTCGACATGACGAATGCATTGAGCCGGGCTGCGATAGCCTTACGGGATTCAATAGGCGGCCTCGTCAAGCGGGCTGCGCATATGATATCCGACGAGAATTATGCGGCCGCTATCGAAAGAGTGAAATATTCGACGAGCAATCTGGAAATCAGCGATTGGCGATCTGGTGAAGCAGTCAAGATTTCGGGGCTGGAAAGCGGACTACACGATAGCTTCAGACCGAGAATTGATGGCGAGATCTTACTCACACCATTCGGATATCGCAGCGTAGAGGCCATCGAGGTTCCATTCGACATAGATGGGAAACGGGTGTCGCTGACCATCGAAGGCAGCGAAATTGGGCGCTGGCGAGTCAGGCAACCGGAACCGCCGACGGATCCGTGGCAAGATCTCCGATACAAGATGGCTTACCATTCCAGATACTTGACAGAAGAAAGTCCGGATGATCTTGTCCGAAGTCTAGTGAGGAGCCACCCCGAGTTACCGGACATACCTGCTGCCAGATTGGACCTGTCCCGGCTGCTGAACGAGACCGACGCGGCACCTGATGGCACGAGATTGGTGGTGGGAGGAGGTCATACCTATCGCAATCCAGCTGTCGGCGAAGTGTTCCTGGATGTCTCCCCAGCTGTGCGCCCGGACCTACGAGCCGATGTCGAGGATCTTCACCTAGTTCCGAACAGTTCCGTGAATGAGGTTTTCTACGAGCGCCTACCACCCTACTCGCTCTCCGACACCGGCACCCAGGCACCCGCCGAGATTTTCCGTGTATTGAAGCCCGGCGGCCGCCTGAGAGCATGGGGAGGGTTTCCTGGCTATCACGATGAGGAAGTAGCAATCAGAGATAATCTCATCGATGCAGGATTTCAGAATGTTCGGCTGTATCGACCATTGCTCCACCGCACAGGCGCATTGGTAACGGCGGAGAAGCCGGTAATCTGACCTGTTCCGGCTCTCCACGCTCACCCGGCCGCTGTCGCGTTTCTCTCGCCAGGCCGCGGTCCGCTATTGCGTCGTGGTGCAACTTAGCGGGCCGAGGAAGAGTTCGGGGTGGCACACCGTGGGGATCCCAGGACTCAGCGCCGCTGGTTCAGCCAGAGGTCATCGATGTCGACCGTTTCCGGGGGTTGAGGTCCAAGTCCACGGTGTAGCCTTCCTGTGTTTGGTGAGCGGTTCGATAAGGGAGCCGAGGGCAATAAGGTCGCGTGAGGATCGGAATACCTCCCAGGCGAAGCAGGACAACGGTTCGACACCACCGAATCCCGCTACAACTTTCGATTCGCCGACGACCACCGAGCCTTTCTGGCAGCCAGACTTCCCCGCCTAGGGCAGCTCGTGGGCGTACTGGTCAATTCTCGGGCACGCGAAAAGCAGTTCAACCGACACCACCGAACGGCCGATGCCCAGAACCCACGACACGGACCGGACGCACTTGATCATTTGTGCAGCAAAGACATTGGGCTTAGGCACACGACGGCGTTGCCCATTTCCTGAAAGTCGGCGCCAACGAGCTACCTCAGATAGCAGCACCCTCTGTGCGGCAACCTGCCGACGGTGGGACGATCGCGCTGAGATCACGCATGTGTGGATCAGCATCGCGATCAACCCCGTCGACTCAGGGGTGGTGCCGCCCTCTCACCAGTGGCGACAACCGACACCAGTGACCGCTGGCCGAAATCTAGGCTCCCGGCATGAGCATGGCGCATACTGGGAAAACCCGATCAGGGAACCAACGTCTGCGGTCAGTGATCCGCCGGTATCTCCTGGTCGTCTGCACCGTCGTGGCTTGCTTTGGGTTACTCGTCTCAGCGAGCGATCCGGCCACTGCCCAGTTGATGTCGTTGTCGCCCTTGCTGGTCCTCGATGGGATCTTCGTGGCGCTTGTGATGTGGTTGGTGGTCCTTGTCTACACGGTCCTGGCGGTCCGATCCCGGCGGCTCCTGATACCCGAGCTCGGCCTTCTGGCTGCTCCTATTCTGGTGATCGCACTCACGGCCGCCCTATGGAGCAAAGACCTGCCAATGGCTGTGCGCTGGCACCTCTCCGCACACGCCTTCGACGATGCGGCACAGCAGGTAAGTGCCGGAACCGATCCACGGACCTTCGAAGGTGACCGCTTCGGCCTCTATCGCATTCGTGGCGTGCAACGCCTCAGCGACGGCATCTACTTCCGGACCGGACCAATGGCAAACCATTGCTCGGAGGGAAGTGGCTTTGCCAAGCTTTTCGACCGCCGACCCGCGTCACGGACATCCCGTCACCTCAGCGGTGACTGGTATTGGTTCTGCCGCACCAGCGCGACGGTTGACGTGCCTGACCACCCCATCGGCAGCGGGTCCTAGCCAGTCGTGACACCGCGGCCTGAAGCCGGGGAACCAGTACCGATTCAGCGTCGCGTCCTATGGTGTCCAAGGACGCGTGGCCTGATATGGGCCCTGCTTTTCGCACGAAACTACCCTGAACCAATGATGCTGCCTACCAATGGGAATCACCTATTTGAGGGGTGGAAACACTGCGGTGTCGCGCGCGAGGATGGCACGCTCGGGCTCGAGGAGGAGGTTGCGACCGAGGTATGGTCGTCGGAACAGGTCGACGAGACCATCACCGACCTGCAATTATCAGCCGTGTGCGCCGGACTCGAGCTGGAGCTGTGCCACAGTGTCGCGCCACGGTGCGGACGTCACTCACGGTGGCATGTGGTTCGGGCCGCAATGGACACCGCTGTCGATTCGGCGGGCGCGGTTACGGGCTCGGGAGTACGGACCCGCACCCAGCGGGTGCCGGCCGAGTCACTGCCTTTGTAACCGCGTTCCTAGCCCTGCCCGCACCGATATCGGTGCTCATCGATCCTCTGTGGCAATGACACAACGGCCATTCACGCGCAAATTCTGTTGTGGGACAAGGAACTTCTGTCCGAACCTGGTTCCTGCACTGCCGAACTCCTGGGTGCCGAAGTCTGCTCGGGGCGTCACAGCCGCAAGGGCTGGCTGGCAGCGTGGTGGACCTCCAGGTTCACCAGACGCACGCGCGGGAAGAGCGGTGCGTGCGCTGCGCTGTGCCGTGCATGTTCGGACGAGCTATCGATCGCATCGGGCACGGCCAGAGTGGCCGCTATCCCTTTCGGGATGTACCGACGGGCCGGGGCAGGGGACGTCCTAGAACTTTCTCGGCCTGCCGCAACCGTTTCTTGAGCTGCTCGGGGCTCAGCTTTTTGACTACCGGGCGCCAGGGCTCCTGGAGTGCACTCATCAGTCTGCCTCCTCGTTGACCACTACTCAGGACGCTTGTGCTCGTGGTGAGCGATGACCGCGAACAGTTCACGCACCCACGGCGGCTGTGGTTCACCGGTGCCGGCGGTCGCGATGTCGTTCTCGATCTGGGACCGAATATAGGCCGATGCTGACATCCCAACGCAGCCGCACGTTTCTTGGCTGCAAGGTCCAGCTCGTAGCCCGCGACTGCGAAGGCTCTGGGAGCCAGCGTAATTCCGGTGACTATGGGCTCGACTCTAGTTGTTCTCGGCCGCCCGGTCGGCACGCCGACGGGTGGCATCGGCGAGCTCGGCCTAGCGCCTGCGTGTTTCGGTCAAGCTCGCGTCGGATTCTGCACGGGCTTTGCGACGTTGAAGAGTCGCCCACCGTGACAGCGAATCGGTGAGGACGTACCGGAGGTCCGGATCGCTGAGATCGAAGACGATTGCGCTGTGGCCGACGCCCTCGGCCGACTGCGCGGATTGCGGTGGACGGCCGCGCCGGTCCGATGGCGGAGACAGGATCGTCGAAGGCCGAGGGTGGGCCGTGTGGTCGACGCGCATCCATTCTTGAACGATACTCAGCGGCTGTTCGCTGAGGCGGAAAGCCTCGGCGGCCTTGAGTGAACACCGTAACCAGCGTGGACGTCCCAGCTTCGGCTCCGCTCGCGCGGGTGTTCCCGTGCAACACAATGTCCAGTCGCCGGTGTAGTGCAGGTCCTCGATCAGATGTGCCACGTCCTGGTCATCCGCTGCAGTTCCCTCTTCGATCCACCCGCTCATTTCGAAAGCCTAGGCAGTCATACGGGCCGAATCGTTCCGTGCTGGAGGCCGTGTTGCCGGGGGCGAGGTTCGAGGACTCGGATGTGACCGGCATATGCGCAACGCGACAGATACGTTTCGTTGTTACGTCACCATGCACACGCTACAAACGAAACGAAACATGAAAAGAGCGATTGAGAAAGAAGGCGTTCTGACCTCCGATAACCAAACGTTATCGGAGGTCAGATGCCCGGGAGGTGATCGAGTGCTGTTCCGCTGGAACGCATTACGTTTGACTCGGGCGTTCTCAATATCGGACGCGCGCTTACTGGGATGCCCCGGATAGGAGAGTGACCGCATCGTCTCACGATCGTCACGTGACACAGCTTCGCCGACATCTCCTGCCGCGGTTTTCCAATCAGTCATACGCGAGAAGTCGTTTTCGAAGGGCAACAAACAGGCCGCCTGGGTCGCGGTCCAGCTGCTGCTCAGCCGCTTCGGAACGGCGCCGGGGATAGAAGCCGGCTTGATCGAGGCCATGGCAACCGAGCGTACCGAGGTCGGTTGGATTTCAGTCCAGCTCGCCGTGAAGCCAGTGGCCATCGAACAATAACGACGCATCGGCGCCACCGAGTCTCGGCTGACGATCACCGGATGATCGGATTGAGCTTTCAGTCGAGGGCGTAGCCCGTGGTGGTCGTGATGTGTTCGGGCAAGTGTTCATGGTGGTCGCCGGTATTGGGGGTGCCGGTGGGTTCGAACATCAGGATGTGTGCGCCGCTGGTGGAGGAGGGTTTGTGCTCGGTACCGCGGGGGACGACGAAGACGGAACCTTTGGGCAGGGTCACGGTATGTTCGCCATGCTCGTCGCGCAAGGCGATTTGGAGTTCTCCGTCGAGGACGAGGAAGAATTCGTCGGTGTCGTCGTGACGGTGCCAGGCGAACTCGCCGGCCACTTTGGCAATGCGGACGTCGTAATCGTTGACCCTGGCGGCGATCCGCGGGGACCACAGGTCATCGAAGCTCGCTAGCGCGTCGTGCAGGTCGACTGGTTCTTTTCTCACTGTCCCATCGTCAGTGGTGCGCCTTGACCAGGGAAGTGCTAGAAATCGCGTATGTCGTGTGGATCCTCGCATCGGGTGGTCGTGATCGTCGACGAGGGTTCGAACCCCTTCGAGCTGGGTGTCGCGACCGAGTTGTTCGGACTGCGGCGGCCGGAGCTTGGCCGACCGTGGTACGAGTTTCAGCTGTGCGCAGAGGGCGGTGCGGCGCGGATGCACGGAGGGTGGTTCACCCTGAGCGAGGTGGAGGGGCTGGACGCGGTAGCGACTGCCGACACGGTGATCGTGCCGAATCGCCCGGATCCTGAGGAGGGGTGCTCGCCGGTAGTGGTGCGGGCAGTGCGGCAGGCCGCAGAACGCGGCGCGCGGTTGGTGAGCTTCTGCACCGGGGCGTTCACCCTGGCCGAGGCCGGGGTACTCGACGGACGCCGGGCCACCACTCACTGGCGGTGGGCCGAGCAATTCGCGGCCCGCTATCCGAAGGTGCTGTTGGAGCCGGATGTGCTTTACGTCGACGACGGTGACGTGCTGACCGCCGCCGGCAGTGCTGCCGCGCTCGATCTCGGCCTGCACCTGATTCGCCGCGACCACGGCGCCGAGATCGCCACCGCGGTCGGTCGCCGCCTGGTCTTCGCTGCCCACCGCGACGGAGGGCAACGGCAGTTCGTCGAGCGCCCCATCGCCGGTGTGAAAGACACAACGCTGGCACCCATACTCGCCTGGGCTCAAACACATTTGGACCAACCCATGACAGTGGCGGACCTCGCCGCCCGCGCAGGGGTCAGTCCCGCCACCCTGCACCGCCGCTTTCAGGCCGAACTGGGAACCACACCGCTGACGTGGCTGACAACCGAACGCGTCGCGCTGGCCTGCCGGCTACTCGAACGCGGCGAACCGAACCTCGACCGAGTCGCCCATGCCAGCGGACTGGGAACCGCATCCAACCTCAGGGCATGTATGCGGCGCCGAACCGGACTGACCCCCACCACATACCGCCGCCGATTCGGCCCAATCACCCCGCCCTTCCCCGACCGCGAGTAGCAAACTGCGCAGCCGCCAACCCGCCGACCCTGATGGAATTCCGCTGTTCCCCAACGACTTTCCCGGCCGGCCACACCCCGGTCCTGCGCCCGACGAATACCTGTACCGCACAGGCAGTCCGATCGTCACTCAATGCACCAATAGACCACGAAGCCGGTCGATTTGGTCCTGTTCCATACCCCCTGTCCGGAGCACCCCCTCGGGTCCGCCATGGCGATCGATCTCGTCGAGCAGCTTCTCGACGGCGTGTGCCTCGGTGAAGCGCACCGTACGTTGGTTGGGATCGAGGGGACCGAGCGCGGGGACAAATCGGTCGGTGAGCTGGTAGTCGCGGATGATGACATTGCGGGGAACACCAGCTAGGCATTGAAGATTCGCAAGCACCACTTGGGTGCGGTCCCGGCCATGCGTGCAATGTATGAGCACCGCGCTGTTCGGAGCCCGCTCGAGGGCGTCGATGACGTGTTGCGCGACCTTGGCGATCGATTCCAGGCTGTCGTTGAGTGTGTTCCGGTAGAGGTCGCCGAAATCGCCACGGGGCACGAATTTATCGGTCCCGACCGTTTGGCAAATGACACTGACGTCCGGGCGGTCGCGCCATGCGGTGCCGTCATAGCGTGCATGGTCGCGGGGCGAGCGCAGATCGATCACGGTGCGGACATTCCTGACGTCGATCAGATCGTTCATCGCCGCGGGGGTCGCAGCCTCGGGAGTCCCCGACCGGTACAGCCGGCCCAACACCGTTTCTTTTCCGTCAGTCGTCGGCAGCCCGCCGAAATCGCGCATATTGGCGAACTTCGGGTCCTCCGCGAAGGTCACTGTTCGGCGCTGACTCAATTGCTGCCAAGTGAGCTCGGCGGGAGTTACCGGAGGTGGTTCAAGCGCAAGGTGATGCAGGGGGCCGTGTTGATCACATTCGACGATTCCGGTCAGCGCTCGCCTGATCGCTGGGCCGACTCGCGCCGCGCCTCGCGGCCCCGCCAGGTATTCAGTCGTCCGTTCGATTTCAGCAAGAATCTGATGAGTGCTGACCAGGAGCTTCTTCTGGAGTTCGTGCACGATCCAATCTCGATCCGGCGTGGGCCCCCTTCCCGGATGGATGACCTCAGCCCGCATTCCGTCCGGTCTTCTACACACGAAGCAGACTACGGTTTCGATTCTCGCAGGCGCCAGCCGTCTGAGTCCTTCCAGTTGTGGTGACAGCGGCCGTGTATCCCGGATGGAGCAAGAAGGGCGTGGGCTGATGGCGGTCACCCGAAGCGGAGGACACCGGGTCAAGGTCGTATTTTGAACCCGCCCGGTATTCACGACCCGGCGCGGTGGGCGCGGACGCGTTCACGGTTTCCGCAGGTGGCCGACGAGCACCAGCGGCGGGGGCGTCCGCTGGCGGGCGCGATGAAAACGGTTCCGCAGGAATCAGCTTCGCATTGACGCAGCTGGTCGCGTACGGGACCGGTCAGCAGATCGACAGTATCGCGGGCGATCGTGATCAGCGCCTGTGTCAGTGTGTGCGGCCCGGTTTCGAGATGGAATCCGGAGTTGGTGTCCCAGAGTAGTTTTCGTTCCGTCATCGGGTGCGAAGCCACGGCGTTGAGGATGTCCAGTGCCGAGGGCGTGGGGTGGCCGTCGGTGGCGGCGGCGGCAACCGAGTCGTAAATCGCTTCTCGCAATTCACAAATGGCTGTCAGATCGCCCGGAGAGCACTCGCCGACCTCCAGGCCCCGGGCCTGCAGCCAAGCGCACAGGGTCGTTGGATCGGTGAGGTCGTCGATCGGGCTGTCGGTGCGGCGCCGACGTCTGGTTGCCACCAGAGCGAGGCCGAGTCGGTCTGGTCGGGTCATGAATTCACCTCCTGTAATGGGTTGACACATTACACCATGATGACTAGTAATGATTCAAAGCATTACATGATCGAATCGGAGTTGGTACCAATGCCTTTCGCGCGCCTGACCATCGCAAACCCCGACGTCTCCCCGGCTGTCCGCGCCGACCTGGCATCCGGCATCACCGCACTGCTGGAGAAAGATCTGCTCAAGGAGCCCGAGGTCACGGTGGTCCACGTAAATCTGGTCCCCGCCGACACCTGGTTCGCTCCGGTAACCAAGCCCGGACAGGCGACCGGAGTCCATCTGGAAGTCAGCATCACCGCCGGCACGGATACGTCGACGGAGAAGGCGGCGTTCATCGAGCACGCCTACACGCTGCTGTCCGACCGCCTCGGCCCGCTGCCCGCCGCGGCGTACGTCGCGCTCTACGAACTCGACGGCGAGAGCTACGGCTACAACGGCGTCACCCAACTGGCCCGTCGCCGACTCGATCCGTCCGAAAAGGATTAGTGGCGGGATATTTCTTCTCAACCCTGAAAACATGCCCGCGAGAACCAAACTGGTGGGCATGTCCACTCTGCTCGTGCCCTGGAGATCTACACCGATGCGATCTCCCAAGTCTCGGGTTTGGCGCGCACCTCGGTCAGCAGTTCTTCGCACGATACGATCGCGCCGCGCACTGGTTCGATGATCTCGAACCGGCGCTCGGCAGCGTGCCCCCCGGCCGCACGAATGATCCTGTGGCGGTTGCCTACTAGGAACATCAGGTGCCGTCAACAGGCCCCGATGCCGATGCGATGAGCATCGTCAAGATGGTGCGGTGGTGCTCTTCCGGTTCCACAGGGTGAGGTCGCTGCTGGTCGCCACCGCCAGCGTGCGGCCGGAGGGGGAGAAACCGGCAGCGCGGAAGGTGGAATAGCTCGAGTGGAAGATGTGCCACCAACCATGACCCGGCGGGTCACGGTGGATATCGCCCGTCCCCGAGAGCAGTACGCGGTGGTTGGGCCAGGCGGGCACGACGACATCCACAGCCCAGCCGGCGGTGGTCAGATGGAGGCCGCCACCGTAATGGCCGGCGATGTGCACGCGAGTGCCGGCGATCGGCCCGAATCCGGGGCAGGTCAGATCCGGTGCGCAGTCAGGAGTGCTGGTGTCGGGATCGGGATCGTAGTCGCGCGCGATCTTCTCCCCGGTGACCGCGTCGAAAAGTCCATGGCCAGAGCTGGATACGACCATCACCAGGTCGTGACAATTGTCGGGATGAACGGCGAACCCGATGCCGAGCAGGCCCCCGACGGGCATCATGCGGGTCGGCGGCGATTGCCACGGCGGCGGAGGAGGTTCGACGGGTGCGGCCAGCCAGTGGTCGCGCATTTGCCGCTGATAATCCGAAAGCACAGGTTCTATTGCACCATCAGCACAGCGGGCTCGTGCCGCATCACCTCATCGGCATTCGCGGGTCCACCAGGACTATTGCCAGCTGAGAGAACGCGTACGTTTGGCCGGTTGTAGAAGAATGGACCCGAACGCGACGTCGGGAAGGTGCTTGTGTTGATCGAACAGCTCAGCGCGGACGAAAGCTCACCGTCATCGAATCCACCGCCCCCGATGCCGGCGTGGCGACCCGAACTGGTTCCGCTGAAACTCGCTTCGGTACCTCTGGCCAGCTTCATCACCCGCATCAATGAACGCCTCCAGATGTTGGTCGACACGCTGGGTGCAAGGGATTTCGCTGTTCCCCCCGCCACCGATGCCGGCCCCAGAGACGCCGTTGCTTCCAGCGAACGACCAGGCCACGCTCGCGGGCTTTACCGCCGACGCATACTCATCGTCTCGTCAGTCGCTGCATGAGGATTCGCTGAGCTGGCGGCGATCGGACGGGACGGCTGTCGACATCGCGGAACGAGCAGCGACGGTGGGTTCGGAAGCGCTGCAAGCCATCAAGCAGAATGTCGAATGGGGCCAAGAGGTGATGGACGCGGCAAACCGCGCTCCGATCACTGTTTTCGTACCAGGCCGATACCCCTGGAGGTTCTCCTCCTCTCGGACTGTATCTCGAATACAAACTCGCATTGGCAGCTGACCGCACGCTCAGCACATCCAGGTTCATTGTGCAAGATGCCCAGTGGGCGCTCGGTCTGCCAGTGCTCAGCTGGGAATTGCCACCGCTACCGTTCATCCCGAAGGACGGGGGGCCGCCGCAACCGACCCCTATGCCACATCCCAGGGACATGCCTCAACTCGAGGATCCGGGATTCTCACAGATTCCGCCAGACGCCCAGTCGATGCTGGTTTGAGCCGCATGTCGCGTCGTGTGCGAGAGTCCAACCGATCAGTAAGTGATGGACAGCGCTGAAATTTCTTCAATGGTCCAGGCTTTGGCGATATCCTCTGGCTCGAGCGGTGGCAGACCGAGTTCCGCTCTGCGCTCATTTACCCGCCCCGGGGTTTCAATGGGAAGGAGGCGAATCGGTCCTTCTAATCCGAACGATTGAGTCCCATACAATTGCGGGCGCTTCTCGCGAGTGCGAACCCGGTCGTCGAGATATGCCAGATCTATTCGACTCGCTTTGCCTTCGGCTACCGATTGCCGCAACAAGGGCAGGCATTGCTTCTGCAGGTCCAGCGGACCGTGTTGAACAATCAGCCACGCTGACCTGGCTCCTTCCCTCCCCACCTGATCCGCTCCGGGCCAACCATATTCCGCGACAACGCCCCTGAACCACGAAACATTATCGGCATCAACTGCACGCATGGTTTCGATTTCTACCTTGCTTGGCGGATTGCCCATCCGGCGGACTTCCTGATCGCGTCTACCTCGCTCCGATAGTTCGGCAGACAGACGTTCATAGTCCTGCGTGCGCATCCCAGGTACCGTGCTTTCACGGTGCGTTCGGTCGCCCGGCTGTGTCTCTAGTTCGGTGCTCGTGACGCCTTTTCCGCCTGGCGTGGGATAGGCAACATCCTTGTGAATCAGGTCCGCGGCTGAGATGTCCTCTCCCGGCAGCACATGCGCTGCTTGACGTGGCCCAAGGTCGGTAAGGCCGCGCTCAGCACGCTGCTTGTGTGCGGCCCACTCCTTGATGTTGCCTGCCAAGCGCGCCCTGAGAACGCGAAGTGCGTCAGCAATTCTGTTGCGAGAGTGCATCCCAACCCTGTCCGCCTTCGGTCACTCGTGCAAGTGCAGACCGAAGCCCGTACGCCCTGCGGGCTCCAGACCTGCTTTCAACTGCAGCGACGGAATTTCGTAGTCGCCGAAGTTCTGGCGGCGGAACGCAATCGGCGCCGTCGACTCGAGGGTGAGGAGGCGCTGCTTCCAGGCTTTGGCGCAATCCGAGAAATCCTCGACGGTCATGCGGTCGGCGCCGTAGATGATGAACGGCGGCAGTACCTCGAGGCCGGGGTAGTAGAGGATGCCGTGGTTGATAGGAAACAGCAGATCGTCGATGGGGCCGTTGATCCCGCGGGCCGCATAGTGCGATTCCGGGCCTCCGGTGGTCACCGAGAGCATTGCCCTCTTGCCCGCGAGAGTTCCTTCCCCGAATCGTTCGCCGTACTTCGTAGCGCTGTGCTCGCCGACGCCATAGGCGAAGTGGTAGGTGAAAACTCGGTCCACCCATCCCTTCAGGATCGCCGGCATCGTGTACCACCACAGGGGGAACTGGAAGATGATCGCCTCCGCCCACAAGAGCTTCTCCTGCTCGGTGACGACGTCCGAGGTGAGAGTGCCCGCGTCGAACGCGCGACCCGAATCCCGTGCGACCTTCAGCGGATTGGAGGCATGGGGCCCGTAGTCCGCTGCGTCCGCGGTCGCCTTCCAATTCATGGCGTACAGATCACTCACCTTGACCTCATGCCCGGCGGACTCCAAGGTCGACACCGCGAGGTCCTTCAACGACGCGTTGAGCGACTTCGACTCCGGGTGGGCATAGACGATCAGAGTCTTCATCAGGGCTCCTCGGGATAAGCGCCTTCTGGATATCGGCGAGTCTTCTCGGGCGTATGCACCGCTGAGAGCAACCCTATGGCCGGGTCGATGGGTGCTTCGCGGACCGAACACGCCGCGAAAGGGACAGGATGCGCCGAACCGCCAAGAGCAGTTCGGCGCATGGCCATTTCCGACTCATTCGATCCTCCCGGCATTACTTGCCGACTAGATGATCTCCGGGACGGCCCAGGCCGACCATGTACGCTTCTCAGCCCTGACAGTGGCTGACCCTTGCAGGATCAGCCACGGGACTACTGGCAAGTACCCAATCGCACCTGGAGGCTGCGAGTGGTACAGCGGGGTAACAGATTTCGGGTAGCGCGGGTGCTAGTCGCTTGTGGTTTCGGGCTGGTTCAGGGTGGAGTTGCGGTAGCCGTACGCGGCGTAGATGGCGAGGCCGATCAGCAGCCAGATGATGAAGCGCAGCCAGGTGATGGCGTCGAGGTGGCTGATCAGCCAGATGGAGAAGGCGATGCCGATGAGGGGGACGACGGGCACCCAGGGGGTGCGGAAGGCGCGGTCGGCGTCGGGGCGGGTGTGGCGCAGGCGCATGACGCCGAGGGCTACCACGATGAAGGCCATGAGGATGCCGACGTTGGTGAGTTCGGCGGCTTCGCGGATGGGCAGGAATCCGGCGATGAGGGCGGAGACGACGCCGACGGGCCAGATGACGCGGGTGGGGACCTTGCGGCGTTCGCTGCATTTGCCGAAGTAGGTGGGGAGCAGGCCGTCTCGGCTCATGGCGAAGCCGACGCGGGTGACGGCGAGCATGTTGGCGAAGGCGGAGGTGGTGACGCCGACGACGGCGCCGACCGCGATGACCAGACCGAGGATGCCCATGCCGACGGTGTCGAAGGCGCTGGAAAACGGTGCGGCGACATCGATTTCGGTGAAGTTCACCATGCCGACGATGACGAGGCAGACCAGCAGGTAGACGATAGAGGCGATGCCGAGGCTGACCAGGATGGCCTTGGGGAGCAGTTTCTTGCCGTCCTTGGACTCCTCGGCGGCGGCGCTCATGGCGTCGTAGCCGTAGACGGCGAAGAAGGCCAGTGCCGCACCGGAAACCGCGCCGCCGATGCCGAACGGGAAGAACGGCGTGTAGTTGCCGGCTTTGATGTGGAAGGCGCCGGCGATCACGACGATGGCGACAATCACCATCTTCACCGCGACGAGACCTGTTTGCACGCGGGCGGATTCGCGGGTGCCGCGCGAGAGCAGGAAGGCCAGCAGCAGGCACAGCAGGACGGCGAACAGGTCGATCTTGCGGCCGTCGCCGGTGCCGGGCGCACCCAGGGCCCAGGTCGGCAGGTCGAAGCCGATGTAGTGGGTGATGTAGTTGAGGTAGCCGGAGACCGCGATCGCTACCACCGACACGATGGCGGTGTATTCGAGCAGTAGATCCCAGCCGATCATGAAGCCGATGATTTCGCCCAGTGCCACATAGGAATACGTGTAGGCGGAACCGGCTTTGGGCACCATGCCGGCGAATTCGGCGTAGCACAGGCCTGCCGCGCCGGAGGCGATGACGGCGATGGCGAACGAGATGAGTACGGCGGGTCCGGCCACCTCGTTGGCCACGACGCCGGCGAGGGAGAACACGCCGGCGCCGACCAGGCCACCCAGGCTCAACGCGACCAGTTGCCATAGGCCCATGCTCTTGGTGAAATCGCCGGTTTCGGAGTCGGTTACGGGCATTCGCCGCAGGACTCCGCGCAGCGTGATGGGTGGGCGTGGGCGGCGGGTGACGACAGACATTGTCGCGCCTTTCAGGTGGTGATATTTTAACTAGGGGTGGTGGGGTCAGAAGACGAAGCCCTCGGGGAACGGGTCGGCCGGGTCGAGCAGGTAGTTCGCGGTGCCGGTCAGCCAGGCGCGGCCGGTGATCTCCGGTATGAGGGCGGGATGTCCGGCGACGGTGATGGTGTCGATCGCGCGGGCATGGAAGGTGGTGCCGATGAACGAATCGTTGCGCAGCACTTGGCCTCCGGAGAGCAGGCCGCGCGCGTGCTGACGGGCCAGGAGCGCGGAGGTGCCGGTGCCGCAGGGGGAGCGGTCGAACCAGCCCGGGTGGATCGCCATGGCATTGCGGGTGTGGGTGGGCTCGGAGGCTGGATCCAGGAACAGCACATGCTTGCACCCGCCGATCCGTTCGTCCTCGAGATGCACGGGACGACGGGATTCGTTGATGGAACGCATGATTCGCAGTCCTGCGTCCAGGATCTCGCCTTGGCGGGCGCGGTCGAAGGGCAACCCGAGTTTGCCGAGATCAACGATGGCGTAAAAGTTTCCGCCGTAGGCCATGTCGTAGCGGACCGCGCCTAGCCCAGGCACTTCGACGTCATTGTCGAGACTGTCGCAGTAGGCGGGCACGTTGCGCAGCGCGACCGAATCAGCGTGCCCGGCAGTGACATTCACGCTGGCGATCACTCGTCCGGCGGGGGTGTCCAAGCGGATTTCGGTGACCGGTTCGGTGACCGGCACCATGCCCGCTTCCACGAGTGCGGTGGCCACGCCGATGGTCCCGTGTCCGCACATCGGCAGCAGCCCGCTCACCTCGATGAACAGCACGCCGTAATGCCCGTCGGCGGTGGTGGCGGGTTGCAGGATCGCCCCGCTCATGGCGGCGTGCCCGCGCGGCTCGTTGACCAGGAATTTCCGCAGGCCGTCGAGGTTTTCGACGAGGTAGTCGCGCCGATCGGCCATGGTGGCGCCGGGGATGGTGCCGACTCCGCCGGTGACCACGCGGGTCGGCATGCCCTCGGTGTGGGTGTCGATGGCGGAGATGATTCTGCTGCTGTGCATCAGGACGGTCCTTGGGTGTCGAGTTCGGCGAGTTCGCGCAGTCGGACGATGGCGGCCAGCGGGCGCGCGGCGGGTGTCGCGGCGGCCAGTCCGGCGGGAGTGCAACCGGCGGTGCCGCATCGTCCGCCGGGCGCTGAGTCGTCGGCCGTTTCCGCGTGCGCCGCGCGCGGGTGGGTGGCGTCGGCGGTCGCGCCCCAGTGCGCCGCGCGCAGGTCGGCGATGGCGGAACCGCATATGCGGCCCTGGCAGGGGCCGAGTCCGGCGCGGGTGGCGAGTTTGGCCGCGCGGTAGCTGGTGCCCGCCACTCCCGTCCAGGTCGTGGTCAGTTCGGCCCGGGTGGTGTTCTCGCACCGGCAGATCACGGTGTCGGGCCGGGACCAGCCCGTCGCACCGGCGCCGATCGGGTGCGCGCCGGCGAGCCG
This sequence comes from Nocardia yamanashiensis NBRC 100130, assembly GCF_001613325.1. Lineage (GTDB taxonomy): Bacteria > Actinomycetota > Actinomycetes > Mycobacteriales > Mycobacteriaceae > Nocardia > Nocardia yamanashiensis. Next base: position 102,196 of record NZ_BDCD01000033.1, read on the forward strand.
GGCGACGAACTGCCCGGCGGTGCGATGCCGGGCGGTCAGGCCGCGCTCTTGGCTCGGATCGCCGCCCGCCGCCGCGATTCCGGCGACCGTGCCCTCGATCGCGGCGACCTGCGCTCCGCCGATACCGGTGAGTTCGCCTGCCGCCCAAACGGAATCGACGGTCGTGCGTTGGTTTTGATCGACACTGACGAATCCGTGCGCGGTCAGCCGTGCACCGGCGGCGACGGCGAGCTCGAGCTGTGGGGTGAATCCGTGCGACACCGCGACCGCGTCCACGGCCACGGTGGTGTGCGAGCCCGGGATCGGCGACCAGTGTTCATCGAGCCGGGCCACGGTCGCCTCCTCCACCCGGCCGTCGCCGGCGACCGCGACCACCGCCGTCGAGGTGCGCAGCGGGATCCGATGGCGCAGACCGGAACTCGCGTACTCGAGCAGTTCCGCGGCTTTGCCCGCGCTGTGCCGTAACTCCCACGGCCGGGCAGCCCAGTGGCGCAGGATCCGCCGGGCCGGGTTGGCCTCGAGCACCGCGCGCACCCGCGCGCCGCCCTGTGCCAGTGAGTGGGCGACGGGCAGCAGGAACGGTCCGGTCCCCGATACCAGGACGGATCGCCCGATCAGCAGGCGCTGTGTTTTGACCAGTGTCTGTGCGGCCCCGGCGGTGTAGACGCCGGGCAGATCCCAGCCCGGGAACGGGCACACCCGGTCATAGGCTCCGGTCGCGATGATCAGCGCATCGCCGCGCACCTCGCGATGGATGCGCCGCTCACCTTCCACCCCGATCAGCAATCGCACGGTGGGACAACCACCTTCGGGATGCCGCTCGAGGTGAAACACCGCCGCGCGGGCCAGATATTCACAGCGCGGATGCTCGTGCAGCAGTCGCGCCCGGCGCTCGGCCGCCGGGTATCCGTGCCCGATGCGCAGGGGCCGCCGCACGCCGTAATCGGCCGGTATCCGCCGGTTGTACTGACCACCGAGAGCTTCGTTGGCATCGACGAGCGTGACTGTCGCGCCGTGTCGCAGTGCGGCTTCGGCCGCGGCGGTGCCCGCCGGTCCGCCGCCGATCACCACCACGTGCCGGTTCATCGCTCGCTCCGTTCGGCGCGGCTCTGGCTGATGATGGTGTCGCCGTCACGGGCGGGACGACGGCACAGCCGCACATCCGGCACCCCGTTGACCGTCGCGACGCAGTCGAAGCACACGCCGATACCGCAGAACACGCCCCGCCGGCCACCGTCGCGGGCGGTGCGCCACTGGTCGCGGCCCGCGGCGAGCAGCACCGTGGCGAGGGTTTGACCGTGGACTCCCGGCACGGATACGCCATCGGCGACCACGGTCAGCGGCCGGTCGGAGCGGCCGAGCCGGTCGCGGTCCGCGGGAATCAGGTAGGGGCTCATAGGGATACGTACTCCGTGCTCGAGGTGAGGACCGCCGGACGGTCGACGGTGAAAGCCGCACTGCTCATCGGCGCGCGGGCGCCGGTGAGGGCGGCCGCGACCAGCTGTGCCGTGCCGACCGACAGTCCAATGCCGGCGCCTTCGTGACCGGTCGCATGCCACAGTCCGGGCAGGCGCGGATCGGGGCCGATGACCGGCAGATGGTCCTCGACGTAGGGGCGGAATCCGCCGTAGGCGCGCATGATCGCGACATCGGCGAGTACCGGGAACAGTCGCAGTGCCTTGCGGGCGATTGCGGCGAGGCTGTCGGGACGGATGCGGTCGTCGAATCCGGTTTGGCGGCGGGAGGATCCGAGCAACAGCGGCCCGCCGCGCGTGGATTCGACCACCGCCGAGGATTGCAGCGCGGTATCCGAACTGCCCACCGCCCCGACATAATCCGCGTCGTAGACCTTGTGGAAGACGGTCGGCGGCAGGGGAGCGGTGATCAGCACGTCGCCGCGTCGCGGTTTGACCGCGATGGGTGCGCCCAGCAGCACGGATATCGGACCCGACCACGGTCCCGCGGCATTGATCACCACATCGGCGAATCGGTCGCCGCGGGTGGTGCGCACCCCCAGCATCCGGCCGCCGCTGACGATCGAATCGGTGACCGCGCAACGGGTTTCGATGATCGCTCCGGCCGCCGTGGCAGCCGCGAGCAGCGCGGTGGCTGCACCGATCGGCTGGACCTGCGCGTCCTCGGGATAGTGGACGGCGGCGGTCGTTTCCTTGGTGAGTGCCGGTTCGGCCGCCGCGAGCTGCGCGGTATCCAAGGCGGTGCAGTCCACCCCGGCCGTGCGCTGACCGTCGGCGAAGGCAGCCAGGGCGGTCGCGCCGGTCTCGGTGGTGGCGACGACGATGCCGCCCTTGGGTTCCCATTCGACCGCCGTGACCGCGCGAGGCAGCCGTTCACCGATGCGCGCGAGCGTCTCGGGCCATAGTCGCCGGGACAGACGCGCCAATTCCAGCTCTGGGCCGGGCCCTTTGTCCGAGACCAGCACATTGCCCTCGCCGTGCGCGGTGGTGCCCGAGGCTACCGCGCCCGCCTCGCAGACTCGCACCGACAGTCCTGCCAGGGTGAGCCGGTCCGCGAGCGCGCAGCCGATCATGCCGGCGCCGATGATCAGCACATCGGTCCCCCTCACGGACGATGTGCCGGACTCGTCGAATCTCATCGCGCGCGTGCCCCGTTCACCGATCGCGGGACGGCCAGCGGATTGTCGTCGCGCAATTCCGGCGGCAGCAGCTCCGCAGGCACCGACTGGTACACCACCGGCCGCAGAAAGCGAGCGATCGAGGCGGACCCGACAGAGGTCGCGGTGGGTGCGGTGGTCGCCGGGTAGGGGCCGCCGTGCTGCTGGGCGTAGGTCACCGACAGCCCGGTGGGCCAGCTGTTCCACAGCACCCGGCCTGCCACGTCCACGCCTCGGGTGAGCAGGGTGCGGGCGATGTCGTCGGTGTCGTCGCCGAAGACCGAGACCGTCAGCTGCCCGCTCACCGCGCGGGCCAGCGCGAACAGTTCGTCGACGTCGCGGTATGTGACCACCAGTGCCGCCGGGCCGAACATCTCCTGGGTCAAGGCTTCCGGATCGGCGAGCACATCCTGGGCGCGGGTGGTCAGCAGCAGGGTGCGCCCGGAAGCGCCGCCACTGAGGATCCGTACTGCGGGGTGCGCCCGGATCTGCTCGACGGCCCCGATGAATCCGGCTTCTATCGAGTCGTTGAGCAGGTCCCCGGTCGGTTCGGGGGTGGTCCCGGCCAGTTCCTCGAGCAGCGGAGATCCGTCGGGGACCGCGATCAGGCCCGGTTTGGTGCACAGTTGTCCCGCGCTGGCCGACAGCGTGGTCAGCAGTCCGGCGGCGATCTCGGCGGGCCGTGAGTGCGCGGCCGCGGCGGTGACGAAAACCGGGTTGACCGAGCCCAATTCACCATAGAAGGGAATGGGATTCGGTCGTGCGTTGGCAATATCGAACAGCGCCCGCCCGCCTCTGATGGAGCCGGTGAACGCCGCGGCGGCGACGGCCGGATGGGTCAGCACCCGGACGCCCGCATCGACCCCGAAGACGAGGCCGAAAGTGCCACGCGGAACCCGGTTTTCGTCCATCACCGCGGTGATGATCGTGCCGACCGCCCGCGACAGCCCCGGGTGGCCGGGGTTGGCCTTGACGATGACCGGGCAGCCGGCGGCCAATGCGGCGGCGGTGTCGCCGCCGGGAACGGAGAAGGCGAAGGGGAAGTTGCTCGCCGCGAAATTGACGACCGGGCCGAGTGGAATGTTCATCCGGCGCAGATCCGGCCGGGGCGCACCCATCGGCCAGCGGTCGTCGGCGGTGTCGATCCGTACATCCAGATACCCGCCGTCACGCACCGTGTCGGCGAACAGGCGCAGCTGAAACGTGGTGCGCCGCAATTCGCCGGTGAGCCGCGGCTCTGGCAGCCGGGTTTCGTGCCGTGCCAGGGCGATCAGCTCGGTGGCCTGAGCGTCGAGCCGATCGGCGATACCATCGAGCACCTCGGCGCGTCCGGCCGCGCCGAGTTCCGCCCAGGCCGGTGCGGCGGCCGCCGCGGCGGCGACCATGGCATCGACCGCTTCCGCTGTGGTGTCGGCGATCGGCTCGGCTGTCGTTTCGATCATCGAGTGGTCCTTCTTCTTCCGTATTCGCCCTTACCGCTGGATTTCTCGGTTACCGGTATCCCTTGGCGAGCACGGCCTGGGTATCGGCGGTGATCTTGGCGACCAGTTCGGGGGCGAGCGGAATCCGCGGCGGCCGGCAGGCTCCGCCGGGCCGCCCGGCCAGATCCATCGACAGCTTGATGGCATGCACGAATTCGGTCTTGAAATCCCAGCGCAGCAGCGGATGTAGCTCCCGATACAGCGGCAGAGCCTTGTCCAGGTCCCGGTTCACCGCGGCGTTGTACAGCTCCACGGTCACCTGCGGAATGGCGTTGGGGTAGCCCGCGACCCATCCGACCGCGCCCGCGATTCCGAGTTCGAGCACCACGTCGTCGGAGCCGATCAGCACATCGAGTTCCGGTGCGAGTTCCTTGATCTCGTAGAAGCGCCGCACGTCGCCGGTGAACTCCTTGACCCCGACGATCAGCCCTTCGCCGTGCAATTCGGCCAGCAGGTCCGGGGTCAGGTCGATGCGGGTGTCGATCGGATTGTTGTAGGCGACGATGGGCAGGCCGACCGCGGCCACTGTCCGATAGTGATCCAGCACGACCTCGCGATTGCCGCGATAGATGTTGGGCGGCAACAGCATCACGCACTGCGCGCCGGCCTCGGCGGCCTGTTCGGCCCACTTGCGGGCCTGCAGCGCGCCGTAGGCGGCGATGCCGGGCATGACCGTGAAGCCCTCCGGCGCGGCCTCGATGGCGGTGGTCACCACGCGGGCGCGCTCGGTGTCGTCGAGGGTCTGGTATTCGCCGAGCGAGCCGTTCGGGCTGACGCCGTGGCAGCCGTTGTCCGCCAGCCAGCGCACGTGCTCGGCGTAGGCCTCGTAGTCGACCGAGAGATCGTCGGTGAACGGCAGGGTGGTCGCGACGATCACCCCGTGCCAGGGCTTGTTCGCCGGGGACGTGGTGGTTTCGGACATGTGAGCCTCCATCAGGTCGAGAGTCCGGGAGAGCGCCCCGGCCGCCTGTCACCATGTGACGTGTGACATTGCACTGACGGTAAGGGATGGACTCATGCCCGGTCAACCGCTTGCGTGATCCGGGTCACCACTCTACAGTGCAATGTCACACATCACAGATGAAGGTGGAGCATGACCGCGATCGACGACCCCGCGACGAAACAGCAAACCGATGCCCAAGCGAGTGCCCCGGCGGCCGGACTACGCCGGATCGTGGCCGCGGCCATGGCGGGCGCGGTCGCCGAATGGTACGAATTCTTCCTCTACGGCACAGCGTCCGCGCTGGTCTTCGGGCAGGTCTTCTTCCGCTCCAGCGGCAACGCCATCGACGGCATCATCGCCGCCTTCGCGCTCTACGCGGTGGGCTTTCTGGCCCGGCCATTCGGCGGAATCCTGTTCGGGCACTTCGGTGATCGCATCGGGCGCAAGGCGCTACTGCAGCTGAGCCTGGTGGCGGTCGGCATCACCACCTTCCTGATGGGCTGCCTGCCGACGTTCGCGGTGATCGGCTATTGGGCGCCCGCGCTGCTGGTGACGCTGCGCCTGATCCAAGGCTTCGCGTTCGGCGGCGAATGGGGTGGGGCGGTGCTGTTGGTCAGTGAGCACAGTCCCGATCACCGGCGCGGGTTCTGGGCCAGCTGGCCGCAGGCCGGCGTACCGCTGGGCAATGTGCTGGCGACCGTCGTGATGCTTGTGCTGTCAGCGAATCTGTCGGAGGCGCAGTTCCTTTCGTGGGGCTGGCGCATCGGCTTCTGGCTCTCGGCCGTCGTCGTCCTGATCGGCTACTGGGTGCGCTCGAGCGTGGATGACGCGCCGATCTTCCGCGAGGCGCAGGAGCGGGCCGAGACCGATCGGCGGCATGCGCTCGGCATTGTCGAGGTGCTGCGCTACCACTGGCGGCAGGTGCTGATCGGCATCGGCGCGCGCTTCGCCGAGAACATCCTCTACTACCTGGTGGTGACCTTCTCGATCACGTACCTCAAGCTGGCCGTGCATGTGGACACCGCGCCGATCCTGGCGCTCATGCTGGGCGCGCACCTGCTGCACTTCTTCATGATTCCCGCGGCGGGTCTGCTGTCGGATCTGGTCGGCCGGCGGCCGGTCTATCTCACCGGGGCCGTGCTCACCGCAGGGTGGGGTTTCGTGGCCTTCCCGATGATGGACACCGGGAATTACGCGCTCATCATCGTGGCCATCACCCTCGGCTTGGCGATCGAATCCTGCACCTACGCACCGTATTCCGCGCTCATGACCGAAATGTTCCCGACTCGGGTGCGCTATACGGCGTTGTCGTTCTGCTATCAGGTCGCCCCGATTCTGGCCGGATCGCTGGCCCCGCTGATCGCGGTCAGCCTGTTCGACCATTTCCACAGCTCGGTACCGATCTCGCTGTATCTGGTTGTGGCGGCGACGATCTCGGTGATCGCGGTCGGCCTGGCCAAGGAAACCGCGGGCAAGTCACTGCGGGCCGTCGATGCGGAAGCCACGCCGTGACGCTCCGCCCTAGCCCGCCGGGTATGCCACGTGACATGGCATAGAATGTCGGAAGTCATGGAGTTCATCGATCGCGGGCAGGGGAGCCGACCACGTGAGTATCGAGCAGTTCACCCAGGTGGAGAAGGTCAGCCTGCGCGACAAAGTGTCGCGAGCACTGCGAGCGGCCATCATCGCCGGTGAAATGGAGCCCGGCGTGGTGTATTCCGCGCCGACGCTCGGCGCCCGCTTCGGAGTCTCGGCCACCCCCGTCCGCGAAGCCATGCAGGATCTCGCCCGCGAGAACCTCATCGCGATCGTCCCCAACAAGGGATTCCGGGTCATCGAGGTCGCGGAAAAGGATCTCGACGACATCACCCGCATCCGGCTGCTGCTCGAGCCTCCCATCGTCCGCGAAGTCACGCCCTTGATCCCCGACGCGGACTTCCCTCATCTGCGCGAGCTCGCCGAGCAGATCGTCGCCGGCGCCCAGAGCGGCGACCTAGTGGAATACACTGCGGCCGACCAGATCTTCCACCTGACCCTGCTCGAGTACGCCGACAATCCACGCCTCAATGCGCTGGTCTCCGACCTGCGTGACCACACCCGCCTGTTCGGCCTGGCCTCCCTCGCCGAGAAGGGCGAACTCGTCGACGTCGCCCGCGAACACCTCACCATCGTCCACCTCCTCGAATCCCGCGACCAGGACGCGGTCGAGCAATTCCTGCGTGCCCACATCCAGCAGGCCCGCGGCCGCTGGGCCAAGCCTGAGCAGTAGTTCACTCGGCGGCCGCCCAGACGATCCGCGTACAGGGCGCGATCTTCTCAGTGGCGAGAAGTTCATACCATTCCGAAACGTAGGACCTGTCGGGATCGAGCCAACCGGCTGATCCCCGAGGTCGTTCGTCTGGATGAACATCCCTTGAAAGAGGTTTGCAGTGCCCGATATCGGATCCGCCGGCCCACACGATCTGGCTTCTTTCCTGTCCTTCGTAGGTTCGGCAGTTGGTCTCGGAAGTTCCTTGCTGAATTTCATTCGATAGCAGGTCCCGTGGCTGATCCTGGCAGGATCAGCCACGGCGCTACAAAGGTCGGCTCAGCCGGTCCTTCTCGAGTGCTTTCCCATCAGTGGGAATGATTGTTTTGCGGGCGCTGCGGGTTCTGTGAATGCTGCTGCGCATGAACACTTCTCGGCGGCTGACAGGCCTGGTCCTGATCGTCGTGGCCGCGCTGCTGCCCGCGCCTCCTGCCTCCGCCGCCACTTATGAACGGCTCGCCAATGGCTCGTTCGATTCCGCGGCCAAACAGCCCTGGTGGAGCAGCGCGAACACTCCGTCCACTGTGGACGCGGGGAGACTGTGCGCCGATGTGCCCGGTGGCACCGGGAAAGCGTGGGATGCGCTGATCGGGCAGAGCAATATTCCATTCGAGAATGGGCAGTCCTACAAACTGACTTTCAAGGCTTCGGCATCGAAGAATGTACGGATCCGCCCGGTCGCACAGATGGATACGACCCCGTTCACCGCCGTGCTGTCGGGCTGGGCATCGGTGACGTCGAGCCCGGCCACCTTCGAGTACACCGGCACCTCCACCATCGAGCACGCAACCGGACAACTGCTCTTTCAGGTGGGTGGGGCCAGCGAACCGTATCGATTGTGCTTGGACGACATTTCGCTGACCGGCGGTACGCGACCACCTCGCGGCGGCCGGGATCTCGGATCTCCCGTGCGGGTCAACCAGGTCGGCTACCTGCTGGATGGTCCTAAACGCGCGACCATCGTCACTACGGCGACTCAGCCGTTGACATGGACGTTGTCACATGCGGGCGGCGCCGTCGAAATCTCGGGGCAGACCACGGTTTCCGGCGCGGACGCGCTGTCCGGGGACAATGTTCATCTCGCCGACTTCAGCGCGGTGCGCGCACCGGGAACCTACGAGCTGTCCGTCGGCGCGGAGCGGAGTGTGCCGTTCGAGATCACCGCCGACCTGTACGGGAAACTGCGCACGGACGCGGCGGCGTACTTCTACCACAACCGTTCCGGTATCCCGATCAGCTCCGACTACGTCCCCGCCGCCTATGCCCGGCCTGCCGGGCACGCCGCCGACGCACCGAACGGCGATGGCGCACAATGGGGCGGTTGGTACGACGCGGGCGATCACGGCAAGTATGTCGTCAACGGTGCGCTGGCCGCCTGGCAGCTGATCGACTCTTACGAGCAATCCGGTTCTCCGGTGCTGCGCATCCCGGAAGCCGCGGGAGTGTTGCCAGACATTCTGGACGAAGCCAAATGGGAGCTGGATTTCCTGCTGAGAATGCAGCGCTCGGATGGCTTGGTGCACCATAAGATTCACGATGTCGAAGGCACCGGCCTGCCGATGCCGCCGCAGGACGATCCGAAACCGAGGAAGCTGTTCGATCCCACGACCGCGGCGACACTCAACCTAGCCGCGGTGGGGGCTCGATGTGCGCGGGTCTACCAGCAATTCGACTCCGCTTTCGCGGGCAAGTGCCTGAGCGCTGCGAAGCTGGCATGGGAGGCGGCTCGCGCCAACCCCAAGCTATTGCCGGCCGCGTCCACGCCCGGCGGCGGCGCCTACTTCGATGACAACGTTTCCGACGAGTTCTCGTGGGCGGCAGCGGAACTGTATGCGGCCACCGGGTTGGATTCGTACAAGAGCGAGGCCACCGCATCGCTGGACGCCGGCAACTTCTCCTGGAAGAAAACCGGCGGCCTGGGCGATATCGCACTCATCCGGGTGCCGAATCCGCTCTACGATCGCGCCCGCGCACACATCATCGCCGCCGCTGAGCAGCATCTCAAGGACATGCATGCGCAGGGGTATCCGAATCCGGATCGGCCTACCAAGAATATCAATGGGGTCGAGACTCCTTGGTACTACTGGGGTTCGACCAGCGGAACCACCAACAAGGCGATGGTGATGGGTCTTGCGCACACGCTGACCGGCGATTCGAAGTTCCGCGATGGCGCGCTGGAAGCTCTCGACTACCTCTTCGGCCGCAATGCGTTGAACCAGTCGTATGTGACCGGCTACGGGGAGCGGGCGAGTATGAACCAGCATCACCGGTTCTGGGCGCACCAACTCCGATCCACCCTGCCCAACCCGCCGCCGGGTGCGCTGGCCGGCGGACCCAACTCGGACGTGTCGGTTGCCGATCCGGCCAAACTGCATGAGTCCGAACGCTTTCTGAGCAAATGCGCTCCAGCCAAATGCTATGTCGACCATATCGGCTCGTACCTGACCAACGAGGTCGCGATCAACTGGAACTCCGCCCTGGTCTGGATGAGCGCCTTCGCCGCCGGCTGACGCTAAGGGTTCTAGCGAGTTGGCCGGCGGACGCGGACATCGCGACTCCGGCAAACGCGGGGCGGCGGCGGTTCTCCGCAGTGGGAACAGCCAGAAGACAAAAGGAAGCGATCCACGCACTCTGTTGGGGCAATACATGTCGGTCTTGGTCACGGAGACCCGCCGCTGCGTTCGGCACGACCGAGTTCTTATGATCCGCGCCGCGCATTCCGGGTGGCGCTAGTCCCGAAATCAAGGATGGCCGTGAATTTCCTTGGGATGCTGCTCATCTGCATTCTCTTCCTGATACTGCTCGCGGGCTTCGTCACCGTCACATTGACGGGGTCGGACGAGCCGCCACCGGCTGAGCGAGACCGTCAGGCTGCTACCGGCCGCAGTCGCGACGGACAGCCGGGCGCGCGACGGCGGCGCTGACTCGCTCGTTCACATGAGCCGAGTCGGCTCGGGGCCGGACTCTGCGGCTGACAGGTCGTTCAGGTCTCGCGCGGGATGCCTGGCGAATTCGCGCCGGAAAGCATCGGGTGTCTGCCCGGTCCATCGTCCGAACGCGCGGCGCAGGACTCGGGCGTCGGAATAGCCGAGCCGGGCGGCCACGGATTGCACCGGAAGGTCGGTGTCGCGCAACAGCTGCTTGGCCTGCTCGTGGCGGACGGCTTCGACTTCCGCACGCCAGTTGGAGTTCCGCTCGGCGAGACGGCGTTGCAGGGTGCGCGTGTTGATCGCGAGGCGGTCCGCGACCGCGGTCAGAGTGAGGTTGTCCTCATAGAGCGCCTGGGCGATCGCGGCGCGAAAGGTTTCGTGCCAGCTGGGTACCGGGCCCGACTGCGCCAGTACCAATTTGGTGTAGTTCTTGAGGATCTCGCCGAGCTTGGGGTCGGTGCCGGTGGGGAGGGCGCCGGCGTCGAGGAAGGTCAGTTCGGAGCGCGGTGCGCCGAAATCGATTTGGCCGGTGCCGAATTCGTCGACCAGGCATCGATGCCGATTGCCGGCGTTATTGCCGAAGGCGACCCGGACCGGCACCAGATTCCGGCGGGTGGCCTCGCGCATCCGTCGCAGCAGCGACGACATGGCGTACTCCTCGATGGGCGCCAAGACCTTCTCGGGTTCGAAGCGGGTGGCGCGTATGGTTAGCAGTCGGCCGTCCTCGATCACTTCCCAGCCCGCGGCCGGATCCGTGACCACGGCACGGAATTCAGCGGCCGTGCGCACACCCTCGGCGAGGGTCCCGCCGCTGGAGAACAGATAGTCCCAGACCCGTAGCCCACCGCGGTCGGCCTGGGCGGTGGCGCACAGGCCCGACCCCGGGCCGGCGATGGCGTCGATCAATTCCCACATGCGCCACACCGATTCGGTGGGTACGCGCAGCAGATCGTCGCCGAGCGCCGCTGGATACAGACCGGGGATTCCGGCCAGGTCGACGGGGGAGACGCCGACGCGCAGTGCGGTCTTGCGAACGATATCCGCGGTACGGGAGGGAAAGGTGCCGATCACGGGGGCAGCGTAACTGGACCGTAGCCACCTGTCAGGTCGATATGTCACGAAATGTCCGCTACTGGCGGTCATTTCATCTGACTGAATGCCCTCTAGCTGTTGGTTCCGGCACGGCTTCGGTCCAGGATTCGGGCGCGAATTGTCCCCCGCTGTCTGCAAGGGGCGAGGCTCAACACATCACGCACCGTCGGCTTCTGGCCAGTTCG
>NZ_BDCD01000034.1 GCF_001613325.1 Nocardia yamanashiensis NBRC 100130
ACACCGCCGGCGATAGCGGCCGGAATACCCGCCACGGCGGCGCCGACCAGTGCGCCGCCGACAGCGCCGGCCGCGGTCGCGGCGGCGATCTTGTCGGAGCGACTCGGGTTGATACCGATGGACTTTCCGCCGGTCGCGACGGCGGCTTCGGCATTGGCCGCGAAGTCGTTCACCGGGTTGAGGATGTCGTTGGGCACCTCGTCCGGGACCTCGGTCATGAAGTCACCGATGCGCAGGGTGCGCGGCGGCGGGGCGATCGGGGCCACCGGCTCGACGGGTTCGGGGGCGTGCAGCTGCTGCCAGTCGATGGCCGGGGCCGGTTCGGTTTCCACCGGGATGGGGCGGTGGGAGGGCGGGACGGCGTAGTCGGCCTGTGGGGCCGGGGCCGCGGGTTCGACGGTGGTGCCGGGCTGGCGGCCGCCGGAGTTGCCGGGGCTGTTGACGCCGGGCTGGGCGGGGCTGGTGACGCCGGGCTGCGGGATGGCTTGGGCGACGCCCGCACAGGCGATGGCGATAGCCAGCGGGAGGGCGCCCATGGCGGGGCGCAGGGCGTGGCGGAGCACGCCGGTATTCATTTCTCGATGCCGACGAGTCACGCCGAAACACCACCCTCATCAGATCTGGAACTGTCCCCCGCGGCTCGAACAGGGCCGCTTGGCTGACCTGGAACGGTCAGTTCGCGAGGATGGTAGCTGATTGGAAACTGTTGGTTCCAGATCTGATTCGAGAGAAGCTGTGCCCCACGTTGTGGAGGGAGATGTATCCCACACTATGCAGGCAGGGAGCCGTAAATGCTGGCCGCGAATCTCACGCTTCGGATTTGCCGAATGATGACCCGCCCCGCATCAACTCGGCGAGCGCCTCCCGATCCGTCACGTCGAGCTTGATGCACGCGCGATACAGATGCCCCTCCACCGTGCGCACCGACACCGTCAGCCGATCGGCGATCTGCCGGTTGGACAACCCGGCCGCGACCAGATTCGCGATCTCCCGCTCCCGAGCCGTCAACGGCAGCGGTTGCGCGGACTGCCGCAGCGCGGGCGTACTGGCCCCACCGCAAGCCGCCGCCAACCGGTTCGCGGTGGCCGCCGATTCGAGCAATCGCCGCCGATCACCCGCCCGCTCATGCGCGGACGCGGCCTGCGCGGCGGCGTCGGCCGCCGACAACAGCACCCCGATCGTCTCGAATTCCGCTGCGGCAGCATCCAATCCGGGCCCGTCGTGCGCCGCCACCGCCACCGCGTGCCGGGCTTGCGCCTGCACCAGCCGCCCGTCCACCCGCGCCGCCAGATCCGCGAGCCGCCCGGCCACCGAGTGATCCCCGAACCGCGCCGCCGTATGCAATGCCATCGCCTCGATAGCGTGCTGATGCGACCGCGCCGCCGCGTCCGCCGCGCCCAGCGCGAGCCGGATGGCGGGCGTCGCGGTGCCTTCCGCCGCCGCCTGCCACGCCTTCGCGATCTCCAGCTGCGGCTGATACACCGCACTGTGCCGCCCGCCCCGCTCCTCCGCGAGCGCGATCGACTCCGCCGCCTCGGCCGCCCGCCCGAGCGCCGAATACGCTTCCGCCAGCCGCAATCTCGCGGGATACATCCAGGTCGCCGCCCCCTCCATGGTGAGCGCCGCGAGCGCCTGCTCGAGATTGTCGATGCCCTGCGGGAACCGCCCCTGCGCGACGTCGACGGTCCCCTGCAGGATCCGGCTCATCCCCCACGCGTGGTACTGCCCGGCCGACGAATACGTGTAAGGGCTGCTCGCACAACGCCTCGCGTCCTCGAGCTCCCCGGTGAGCGTGAGCGCCAGCACTTCCGCGTGCGTCGACATGAACCGATTCAGTCCGTCGATATGCGATTCGATCTGATGCCCGCGCTCGGCGTACTGCCGCGCCGCTTCCCCGCGCCCCATGAACGCCAGCGCCAGCCCGCCCCCGAAGGCCGCCCACCACACCGCCCACGGCGGCGCGCCTTCCGCGTTCATGACGGGTTCGGCGAGCTGGAACGCGTCGTCGAGCCGGTTCTCGTGCACGGCGCACGCGGAGGCCAGCCCGTCGAGGGTGAGCGCGGTCTTGGGATGTTCGACCCGGCTGCGCACCGAGGCCAGGACTTCCTCGGCCCGGTCGGCATCGCCCATGGACCAGAACAGATTCGACACCCGGGTGCTGCCCCACCGCACCAGCTGCACTTCGTTCAATTGATCCGGATCGAACCCGGCTAGGGTCCGTTCGGCCTCGATGCGATGCCCTTGCCACAGCAGCGCCCGCGCCAGCAGATCCGCCGCCTCGACCCCGCCCCGCCGTTCCACCGCGGCCCGCGCGAACCGTTCGCCCAGTGGCAGATTCGCCAAGGCGATGGCATCGGCCGCCGCCGCCTCGAACAATTCCAGATCCGCCGATTTGTCACTGTCCAAAGCCAATTCGGCCAGACGGATTCGATCCGACGCCGAGGGGATGGGCCGTTCCCGCAGCGACGAATACAGCCGCCCGCGCAACCGGCGTGCCGACGCGATCCCCAGCCGTCGCCGGATCACCTCGCCGAAGAGCGGATGGTTGTACCGGACCAGCAATTGGTGACTGTTCTCGACAATCCTTATGGCGCCGCGGTTTTCGGCCGCCTCGACCGCCTCCGCTCCCGCCAGCTCCGACAGCACATCCAGGTCGATCGGCTCGCAGAAGGTCAGCAATTCGAGTACTCGCAGCACCGGCTCGGGCAGCTGCTCCACCCGATCCTCCAGCAGCGCAGCCAATTCCGAGGTGACCGCGGCCCGCCCGCGCAATTGCCACACCCCGTTGACCTGCCGCAGCGTCCCCGCTTCCAGCGCTCCTTCGACCAGATGCCGCAGGAAAAGCGCGTTCCCCCCGGACGATTCCCACATCAGGTTGGAGGTGAACCCCTCCAGCTGTCCGCCCAGCATGGATTCCACCAGCTCGACGCTCTGCCGCTGGGTGAACGGCGACAGGTCGATGCGCAGCAGATGCCCGTCCTTCCACAGCGAGGTCACCGCGTCCGGCACCGGCACCCCGCTGCGCACGGTGGTGACGATCCGCGCCGCCTTGTCGATGGCCAGCTGCAGCAGCAGCGTCGCCGACAGCTGGTCGAGCAGGTGCGCGTCGTCCACGCCGATGATGGTGTGCCCGTCCGCGAGCAGCGCCTCACGCGCCGCGGCCATGAAGGTCACCGGATCGTGGGCCGTGTACACCCCGACCATGTGCGCGAACACGCCCAAGGGGATGGATCTGGCGGATTCGGTGCCGGCCACCCAACGAACGTTGCCGCCGACGGCGGCGGTGGCCTGCCGCGCCAGCGTGGTCTTTCCGACTCCCGCATCACCGGTGAGAACGGCGCCGACGAAGTCGCCGCCGCTCAGCGCCGACCTGATCGATTCGAGTTCGCCCTCGCGTTCGACCATCGGCCAATTCCGAGCCATGGCTCAACTGTAGTGCGCCGACCCATAGTGAGCAGGGGAAACGAAAGGCCCGGAGACGGTGGATTACTCGTTGACCAGGCGCAATCCGGGGCTGCGGACTTGCCGGCGGTCCACCAGCCAGACCATGACGCTCTGGTCAGCGGCCGGATCGAGGGTTTCGACCTCGACCTCCACTTCGCCGCGCAGCGGATGGTCGATACGCAACACGCCCGAGCGCGCGTAGGTGACGACGTGCTCGCGCCAGCGGCGTTCGAACTCGGGGAAGCGCTGCAGGGTGGTGATCATGGTCTCCAGCGAGGGGTCGTCCGGGAACCGGAAGCGGCTCTCGCGCAGGATCGAGGTCACCATATCGGCGGCATCGGACCAGTTCAGGAAGTATTTCGGGGCGTCCGGATGGGCGAACAGGTAGTAGGCGAAGTTGCCGTGCCCCTCGTCACCGAGCAGGCCGAGCGGTTCGGTGAAGTCCTTCCAGGCCGGATTCCAGGCCAGCAGGTTCAGCCAGCGCCCGACCACGAAGGCGGGGGTGGGGTGCATGGCGTCGACGACGGCCTGCACGGTCTCGGTGACGCGTTCCCCGGCCTGCCCGCTGGACGGGCAGGTGGCCTTCTGTTCCATGTTCATGGCCAGCTTGCCGAAGTGGTGGCGTTCGACTTCATTGAGCCGCAAGGCTTCCGCGAGCGCGCCGAGCACCGCCATGGAGGGATTGGTGTCCCGGCCCTGCTCCAGCCGGGCCAGGTAGTCGACGCTCACGCCCGCGAGCGCGGCGACTTCCTCGCGCCGCAGTCCGGGGGTGCGCCGGCGTCGCCCGGCCGGCAGCCCGACGGCCTCGGGCTGTAGCTGGGCGCGCCGGGCGATGAGAAAATCAGCGAATTCGGAACGGGCCACCCATCCATCATGCCTGGACCGGAGTCCGCTTATCCCAGCCCTGCCAATGCCAGGATAACGACGGTGTGGTTAAGCGGACCGAAGTCCACTTATCGTCATTCGCATGACGACTTCCACCCAGACCCTCACCGCCGGCTCCTGGACCCTCGACGCCGCCCACTCCTCGGTCAACTTCACCGTCAAGCACCTCGGCATCTCCAAGGTCCGCGGCCGCTTCAACCGCTTCGAGACCGGTTTCGTCGTGAACGAGTCCGGCGAGGCCGCCATCGAGGCCACCATCTACTTCGATTCCTTCGACACCGGCAACTCGTTCCGCGACGACCACGTCCGCAGCGCCGAGATCCTGGATATCGCCAACCGCCCGCACCTGACCTTCCGCGTCCCCGAGCCGGTCAAGGTCGGCGAGGAGTTCGAGGTCACCGGCGAGGCCACCATCGGCGGCATCACCAAGCCGGTCACCCTCGAGGTCGAGTGGGGCGGCGTGCAGACCTTCCAGGACGGCACCAACCACGCCGGCTTCTCCGCCACCGGCACCATCAAGCGCAGCGATTTCGAGGTCGCCCCGGCCCTCCCGAACGCCATGCTCTCCGACAAGATCGCCATCGAACTCGACATCCAGCTCGTCGAGCCCCAGGCCTGATCGCATCTCGTTCGCGAAATGCGAAGGGGCGGCACCCGATCCGGGTGCCGCCCCTTCGGCGTTCCAGCGGGATTAGGCCCACACCTCGTCGATCGGGGTGCCCGCGTTCGGCGGCGGGGTCGGAATGCCGCCGGGGGTGCGGGAGAAGCGGGGGGCGGGGGCGTGCTGAACGACGCCGTCGATCTCGATCAGGCCGGAGCGGGCCTGGATGTGCGGGTTCTGTTCGGCCTCGGTGAAGGTGAGGACGGGGGTGGTGCAGGCGTCGGTGTGCTCGAAGACGGCCCACCACTCGTCGCGGGTCTTGGTCTTGAACTTGTCCGCGAACAGCTTTCGCAGCTGGTCCTGACCGGCGGGGTCGAGCTGGTGGGGGAGGCCCTCGGGGGAGATCTCCAGGCCCTTGAGCAGTTCCGCGTAGAACTGCGGCTCGATGCAGCCGACCGCCATGTACTTGCCGTCGGAGGTTTCATAGGTGTCGTAGAACGCCATGCCGGTGTCGAGCAGGTTGGTGCCGCGCTCGTCCGACCACAGGCCCATGCCCTTCATGCCCCAGATCATGTGCGAGAGGGCGAGCGCGCCGTCGACCATGGCGGAGTCGATGACCTGGCCCTTGCCGGAGGTCTGGCGTTCCACCAGCGCGGCCAGGATGCCGAAGACCAGGAACATGGAGCCGCCGCCGAAGTCGCCGACCATGTTCAGCGGCGGCACCGGGCGCTCACCCTTGCGGCCGATGGCGTTCAGCACGCCGGTCAGCGAGATGTAGTTGATGTCGTGCCCGGCGCGGTCGGCCAGCGGCCCGTCCTGGCCCCAGCCGGTCATGCGGCCGTACACCAGGCGCGGATTGCGTTCCAGCGCAAGCTCGGGACCCAGGCCCATGCGCTCGGTGACGCCGGGCCGGAAGCCCTCGATCAGCACATCGGCCTTCTCGATCAGCCCGAGCACCTTCTCGATATCGGCCGGATCCTTCAGATTCGCCTCGACGATGGTGCGCCCACGCCACTGCGGGCGCTCCATGAATCCGGGGAACTGCCCGGGCCGCTGTACCCGGACCACGTCCGCGCCCAGGTCGGCGAGCAGCAGCGCCGCGTGCGGACCGGGGCCGATACCGGCCAGTTCAACTACCCGCACGCCCGCGAGCGGGCCCTGCTTGGCGGTGGATGGAGTGCTCACGTCCCTGCCTCGGTTCATCGTCGATCCTGCGCACCGGATCACAACCCCGGTGTTGACGGTATGACAATAACGCGCCGACTCCGCGTGTCGGGATGTTGGGTCACAATGTGCGGTAGCGAGAGTGGAGGGCTGTGACGTGAGTGCGTCGGGTGAGGTGCTGGTCGGCCTCGCGATTCTGGTGGGCCTGCTCGGGGTGATCGTGCCGATCCTGCCGGGGGTGATCCTGATCGCCGGCGCCATCCTGGTCTGGGCGATCATGACCGGCGGAGCGGCGGCCTGGACCGTATTCGCGGTCTGCACAACGTTTCTGGTGATCAGCGGGGTGATCAAATACACCTGGCCGGGGCGCAAGCTCAAGGAGGCCGGGGTGCCGAACCGCTCGCTGTTCATCGGCGCGGTGCTCGGCATCATCGGGTTCTTCGTGGTCCCGGTGGTCGGCCTGTTCCTGGGATTCGTACTGGGCGTTTATCTTTCGGAACTGCAGCGCATCCAGCAGCAGAAAGCGGCGTGGCAGTCGACGGTGCACGCGCTCAAAGGCGTCGGGCTGTCGATGCTGATCGAGCTATTGGGAGCCCTGCTGGCAGCGGGGGTCTGGCTGGCCGCCGCCATCGCCGTCTAGCGCATCGGCGGCCGCAGCCCGCGATCGATGATCGGCAGCGGAAGAGTGTCGTGCGGAGGCGGTTTCGGCAATTCCGAGCGATGCAGCCGCAGCGTCGGCGCCTCGGGCCCGAACAGTGGCATGGCCGGCGCGGATTCGACGCGGCGGTCCTTGGTGGGCAGTCCGTAGAACAGCCGGGCATTGTCTTCCAGCACCCGGTGCAGATCCCCGCCCACCGCATTGGCGATCAGATCGATATCGGTATTGCGGAACGGCCGTCCCGCCCGCGTCCCCGGCAGATCCGAGCCGAACATGAGCGCTTCGGGGTTCACCGCGTGAATCTTGCGCAGCGCCATGCCCACATCCATCGACACCCGCCCGAACCCGGACGCCTTCACCTTGGCCCCGCGATCCACCAGATTCAGCAGATAGGGCAGGCAGTCGTCGCTCATCCCCATGTGATCGATGGACAGCTTGGGCAGTTTGGTGATGACCGGTTCCAGCGACCCCAGCATGGACCCGTCGATATACAGCTCCACATGCCAGCCCGCCAGCTCGTAGGCCCGCAGCGCCAGCATGGTCAGCCCGACGATATCCCCGCCGCCGCGCTTGAGATTGAACCGGACCGCCCGCACCCCGGCCCGATTCAGATCCATGATCTCGGCGTCGGTGGCGTCGATGTGCAGGTTCGCCACCCCGACCCAGCCCTCGCCGAGTTCGGCGAGGGCGGCCCGCAGAAAGCTCTGATCCGTGCCCTGGAACGACCCGCTGACCACGGCCCCACCGTCGATATCGAAGCGCCGCATGCGGTCGCGATAAGCCGAGATGGGGTACGGGTCGGGCAGGTAGCCCTCGTTCTCGATCAGCGGGAACCGCGGATCGATGATGTGGACATGGGCATCGAACACTTGATCAGCATGCCTCAGAACGGTGACAAGTGTGGATGACCTTGTCCGCCTGGTGGATCGAGCCTGGTCAGGCTGGTGCGGTCAGGACGGGTTGGTCACCTTGTCCGGTTCCGACGCCCGCAGCATGTCCTCGCGCTCGACGACCTTGACCCGCTCGCGGCCTTCCGGCTCGCCGAGGGCGCGCTCGTGCGCGTCGAGGCGGTACCAGCCGGCCCAGGTGGTGAACGGAATGCCCTTGCCCTCGAGGAAGGTGGTGACCGCGTCCAGCTCCGGCTCGGCGGCCGGGGTGAAGTTCGCGGCGTCGTCGAGCAGGCAGGCGATGGTCTCGTTGGCGTCGCCCTTGGTGTGGCCGATGAGGCCGACCGGGCCGCGCTTGATCCAGCCGGTCACGTAGGTAGCGGGCATGTAGCGATCCGCGCCGTCGGCGTCCTCGTTCACCAGCACGCGCCCGGCCTCGTTGGGCACGGTCCCGGCCTGGTCGTCGAACGGCAGCGCCGGGATGTTCTGCGACAGGTAACCCACCGCGCGGTACACGGCCTGGATGTCCCAGTCCTTGAATTCGCCGGTGCCCTTGCAGTTTCCGGTGCCGTCGAGCTGGGTGCGCTCGGTGCGCAGGCCCACGACCTTGCCGTCCTCGCCGAGCACCTCGGACGGGGATTCGAAGAAGTGCAGGAACAGCTTGTGCGGGCGGTTGCCGACATCGCGGATCGCCCACTGCTCCAACGTATTGCAGATCATGTCGACCTGCTTGGAGTGCCGGCGCGCGGCCTCGGAGCCCTCGTCGTAGTCGATGTCCTCGGGATCGACGATGACTTCGATGGTCGGCGAGTGGTCGAGCTCGCGCAGCTCGAGGGGCGTGAACTTGGCCTGCGCCGGGCCACGACGGCCGAACACGTGCACCTCGAGGGCCTTGTTGGCCTTCAAGCCTTCGTAGACGTTCGGCGGGATCTCGGTCGGCAGCAGCTCGTCACCGGTCTTGGCCAGCACGCGCGCCACGTCCAGGGCCACGTTGCCGACGCCGAGCACGGCGACCTTCTCGGCATCCAGGGGCCAGGTGCGCGGCACGTCCGGGTGCCCGTCGTACCAGGACACGAAGTCCGCGGCGCCGTAGGAACCGTCCAGGTCGATGCCCGGAACCTCCAGGGCCCGGTCGGCATTGGCGCCGGTGGAGAAGATGACCGCGTCGTAGAACCGCTGCAGGTCCTCGAGGGTGATGTCGACGCCGTAGTCGATATTGCCCAGCAGGCGCACCTGCTCCTTGTCGAGCACCTTGTGCAGGGCGGTGATGATGCCCTTGATGCGCGGATGGTCGGGGGCGACGCCGTAGCGGATGAGACCGAACGGGGCGGGCATCCGCTCGTACAGGTCGATGCTCACATCGGCATCGGATTTCATCAGCGCGTCGGCGGCGTAGATTCCGGCCGGGCCGGCGCCCACGATCGCAATGCGGAGCGGGCGGGTCGCTGCACTCTGTTCGGTCATTCTTACGCGCACCCTTTGATTCGATACTTCAGGTCTTGGTCTTTTCTTAGCTTAGGCTAAGTTGCGACCGGGTTCGGGGGTCCCGGGGACTCCCGACGCTGCAGCGTTGCTGCGTGGTGTTGCTATTCCCGCTTCGGCGGGGGAATTGCGCTGATTCTATCGGTGGTAAGGACCCGTACCCGCGAGGGTGCGGTGAACCACACGAATGCCCGCCGATCCGACAGGCCGGTGCCGTGCTCGATCCGCTCGCGCCGGGCAGGCATGATCTACCCATGAGTGACGTCGATGACCAGCCGGTTCCGATCGATCAGGACGAAACCCGGACCATGCTGCCGTTCCTGGTGGCGGCGGTGGTGATCGTGCTCGTCATCCTCGGCATCGTGATCGCCGCCCTGGTGTCCCCGGCTGAGAAGAATGTCACAGATTCCGATCGATTGGCCATCGCCGCCCGCACCTTCACCGACTCCCGCAGCGGCACCGACGTCATCGACAAGTCAACGGCCTGTTCGGGTTTCGACGAAGCCAAGTCCCCGCTCGCGGGCAAGCCCGGTGAACAGGGCGGCAAGTACGCGTACGTGAAGCTGGTCGACCCGCGGGTCGAGGGCGAGAAGGCGACCGCCCTGGTCACCTGGCGGGCCGGTGACCGGGAATCCACCACCACCTGGCACTTCAGCAAGCAGGGTTCGGCCTGGTTGGTGTGCGATTCGTGACACGGTTCCGGAGATCGGCGAACAGTTTGACAGCCGGGCCCGGTACCCGGCACTCTTCTCCCAGGTCATGAGTACCAGCGCCAAGCCCCGGCTGGCTGGTCGGCAACCCTCCTCCGCGGTGGGGTGCTCCGGGTGACGACCTGGCTGTGCATCGGAAAAACGATGCGGCAAGTGCGGATTCACAGGAGGTTGAAGTGAGCTACGCGGGTGACATCACGCCGAAGCAAGCGTGGGAACTGTTGCGTGACAATCCGGATGCGGTGCTGGTCGACGTGCGCACCGAAGCCGAATGGCGTTTCGTCGGCGTGCCCGACACCAGCGGCATCGGCCGCCCGACCGCGCTGATCGAGTGGGTGGACGTCACCGGTACGCCCAATCCGCGCTTCGTGGATCAGCTCAAGGGCGTGCTGGCCGAGCGCGGCGCGGACTCCGACGCCCCGGTCATCTTCATCTGCCGGTCCGGTCAGCGCTCCATAGGCGCGGCCACCGCCGCCACCGCCGTCGGCTTCGAGCCGTCGTTCAATGTGATCGAAGGTTTCGAAGGCGCACTGGACGCGCAGGGCCATCGCGGCGTCGTCGGCTGGCGTGCCGACGGCCTGCCCTGGCGGCAGTCGTAACCGGTCCGGGTCGATAGGAGACAGTCATGATCACCGGTGGTTCGTTCGACCGTCCGCTTCCCGAGGGCGTCGGCCCCGCCACGATCAGCGTGCGCGGCGGCACCCGGCGCTCGGGTTTCGAGGAGACCTCGGAAGCGCTGTTCCTGAATTCCGGATTCGTCTACGAGAGCGCCGAAGCGGCCGAGGCGTCGTTCACCGGCGATATCGAGCACTTCGTGTACTCGCGCTACGGCAATCCCACGGTCGCCATGTTCGAGGAGCGGCTGCGCCTGATCGACGGCGCGGAAGCGGCCTTCGCGACCGCCTCCGGCATGTCCGCGGTCTTCACCGCGCTGGGCGCGCTGCTCGGCGCGGGTGACCGATTGGTCGCCGCCCGTTCGCTTTTCGGCTCCTGCTTCGTGGTGGCCAACGAGATCCTGCCGCGCTGGGGCGTGGAGACCGTCTTCGTCGACGGCGAGGATCTGGACCAGTGGGAGCAGGCGCTGTCGGTGCCCACCCAGGCCGTGTTCTTCGAAACCCCCTCCAATCCGATGCAGACCCTGGTGGATGTGCGTGCGGTGGCGGATCTTTCGCATGCCGCCGGCGCGAAGGTGGTGCTGGACAACGTCTTCGCCACCCCGCTGCTGCAGAAGGGCTTCGACCTCGGCGCGGACGTGCTGGTCTACTCCGGCACCAAGCACATCGACGGCCAGGGCCGCGTGCTCGGCGGCGCCATCCTGGGTTCGCAGGAGTACATCGACGGCCCGGTCAAGAACCTCATGCGGCACACCGGCCCGGCATTGAGCCCGTTCAATGCCTGGACGCTGCTCAAGGGCCTGGAGACGATGCCGTTGCGGTTGCGCCAGTCCGTCGATTCGGCGCTGCGCATCGCGGAATTCCTGGAGCAGCATCCGGCCGTGGCGTGGGTGAAGTACCCGTTCCTGAAGTCGCATCCGCAATACGAGCTGGCCACGCGGCAGATGTCCGGCGGCGGCACGGTGATCACCTTCGAGCTGAAGGCGCCCGAATCCGAGGGCAAGAAGCGGGCTTTCGAGGTGCTGAACGGGCTGCGCATCATCGACATCTCCAACAACCTCGGCGATGCCAAGACCCTGATCACGCACCCCGCCACCACGACGCACCGGGCCATGGGGCCGGAGGGGCGGGCGGCCATCGGCCTGACCGACGGGGTGCTTCGTATTTCCATCGGCCTCGAGGATGTCGAGGACCTGATCGGCGATCTGGATCGCGCGCTGGGCTGATCCATCGAACCTCGCAAGCCGGGACCGTCCGCGTGACGGTCCCGGCTTTCTTTTGTCCCGGGTAGGCAGGCGGGGGCCAAGCCCCCGAACCCCCATTATTGACAGCATCCTGTCAAAGATGACAGGATGCTGTCATGACCAAGACAGTGCACCTCGCCGTTTACGACACCTTCTCCGACTGGGAGACCGGCCACGCGACCGCGCACCTCAATCGCGGCCTGTGGCATCGCGAGCCGGGAACCTGGCAGGTCAAGACCGTCGGCCTGACGACCGAACCGGTCACCTCCATGGGCGGCATGCGCGTCGTCCCGGATCTCGCGCTCGCGGACCTGTCACCCGCCGACAGCGCGCTGCTGATCCTGCCGGGTTCCGACACCTGGGAAACCGGTGCGCTGAAGGACTTCTCGGACAAGGCCGCCGAATTCCTCGCCGCCGGCGTCCCGGTCGCCGCGATCTGCGGAGCCACCTTCGGCCTGGCCGCCGCGGGCCTGCTGGACGACCGCAAGCACACCAGCAATGCCGCGGAATACCTTGCCTACAGCGGTTATTCGGGCGGCGCGAACTTCGTCCACCAACCCGCCGTCGCGGACGGCGCGCTGATCACCGGAAGCGGCGTCGCCCCGGTCGATTTCGCCGCCACGATCTTCGCGAAGCTGGACATCTACGAACCGCAGGTCCTCGAAGCCTGGGTCAAGCTGTACAGGGACAACGATCCGGCCGGTTTCTTCGCCCTCGCCGAATACGAGGAGAGCCGCGCGGCGGTCGCCGGATGATGCCGCCCGAGCAGGACCTCTTCGCCACCTCGGCGGTCACCACGTTCAAGCTGAACGGCCAATTCCTCGCCATCGCAGAGGAATTGGCCCGCCCGGCCGGTATCACCGTGGCCTGGTGGATGGTGCTCGGCGCGGTACTGCGCGAGCCGCTGCCGGTCGCGGGCATCGCCCGGGAGATGGGCATCACCCGCCAGAGCGTGCAGCGGGTGGCGGATCTGCTGGTGGACAAGGGTTTCGCCGAATACCGACCCAACCCCGCGCACAAGCGCGCCAAGCTGGTGGCGGTCACTCCGGAGGGCCGCGCGGCGGTGGAGCGCATCAACCCCCAGCACGCCGCCTACGCGAAAAGGCTGGCGGCGGAGCTCGGCGTCGATGCCATGCGCGACATCGCCGCCGCCCTCACCCGCCTCTCGGCCGCGCTCGACGCAGTCGGTCTACCCGAAATCGACTGACCCCCCGTCATTCCGGCATGTTCTCAGTCGGAATCCACACGGTTCGCCGGGATGACGCGGTATCAGCCCAGCAAGGAGAGCGGATCCCTGGTGTGCCCCACCAGTTCCGCGACGGAGTCGAGGATGAGGGTCGGCCGGTACGGGTACTGCTCCATGGTGGCGCGGCTGGAGATGCCGGTGGTCACCAGCACCGTCCGCATCCCGGCCTCCATGCCCGAGATGATGTCGGTGTCCATCCGGTCGCCGATCATCACCGAGGACTGCGAGTGCGCCCCGATCCGCCGCAGCGCCGACCGCATCATCAGCGGATTCGGCTTGCCCACGTAGTAGGGCTCCTTGCCGGTGGCCCGGGTGATGAGCGCGGCCACCGAACCAGTGGCGGGCAGGATGCCCTCGCGCGAGGGCCCGGTGGCGTCGGGATTGGTGGCGATGAACCGCGCCCCCGCCGCGATCAACCGGATCGCCGTGGTGATGGCCTCGAACGAGTACGTCCGCGTCTCGCCCAGCACCACGTAGTCCGGATCGCTGTCGGTGAGCACGTACCCGATCTCGTGCAGCGCGGTGGTGAGCCCGGATTCGCCTACGACATAGGCGGTTCCGCCCGGCCGCTGCTCGTTCAGGAAGGTCGCGGTGGCCAGCGCCGAGGTCCAGATGGACTCGATCGGGATCTCCAGCCCGGTGTGCTTCAAGCGCGCTTGCAGATCGCGCGCGGTGTAGATGGAGTTGTTGGTGAGCACCAGGAACGGAATGTCATTGCTGCGCAGTTCGGCGAGGAACTTGTCGGCCCCGGGCACCATGTGGTTCTCGTGCACCAGGACGCCGTCCATGTCGGTGAGATAGGACAGGATGGGATCAGCTGTGGTGGTCACCCGCCCGAGTCTAATTTGCCTTCGCGTTGCTGTCGGGTGAAGTCACCCCTGCCACATTCGTTCCCCGCTTTTGGACATATCGTGCGATGAGAGATGGTTCACCACGGGTGGGCCATCCGGGCGGGAGGTTGGCCCGCATGACACAAGCGCAGTACAGCGACAGGAGTGGCGCGTGAAGGACCTCAAGCTCGGATACAAGGCGTCGGCGGAGCAGTTCGGTCCCCGGGAACTGGTGGAACTCGCGGTTTCGGTCGAGGAGCACGGCCTCGACAGCGCGACGGTGAGCGATCACTTCCAGCCCTGGCGGCACAATGGCGGGCACGCCCCGTTCTCGCTGGCCTGGATGGCGGCGGTGGGCGAGCGCACCAATCGCATTCAGCTCGGCACCTCGGTGCTGACCCCGACCTTCCGCTACAACCCCGCGGTCATCGCGCAGGCCTTCGCCACCATGGGCTGCCTGTACCCGGACCGCATCATGCTGGGCGTCGGCACCGGCGAGGCGCTGAACGAGATCGCCACCGGCTTCCAGGGCGAATGGCCGGAATTCAAGGAGCGTTTCGCGCGGCTGCGCGAGTCGGTGGATCTGATGCGCGCGCTGTGGACGGGTGATCGCGTCGACTTCGACGGCCAGTACTACAAGACCGTCGGCGCGTCGATCTACGACGTTCCCAAGGGCGGCATCCCGATCTACATCGCGGCGGGCGGCCCGCTGGTGGCGCGGTACGCCGGGCGCGCCGGCGACGGTTTCATCTGCACCTCGGGCAAGGGCATGGAGCTCTACAACGACAAGCTGATGCCCGCGGTGGCCGAGGGCGCGGCCAAGGTCGGCCGCACCGTCGAGGACATCGACCGGATGATCGAGATCAAGATCTCCTACGACACCGATCCCGAACTGGCGCTCGAGAACACGCGCTTCTGGGCCCCGCTCTCGCTCACCCCCGAGCAGAAGCACTCGATCACCGACCCGATCGAAATGGAAGCCGCCGCAGACGCTTTGCCCATCGAGCAGATCGCCAAGCGCTGGATCGTGGCGAGCGATCCGGATCAGGCCGTCGACCAGATCAAGCCGTACCTGGACGCCGGCCTGAACCACCTGGTCTTCCACGCCCCCGGCCACGACCAGCGCCGCTTCCTGGACCTGTTCGCCGCCGATATCGCCCCGCGCCTGCGCGCCCTGTAACCGGTTTACCGACTCGGTTTCTGTGGCACTCGGCACGAATGCCGCGTGCCACGGAAATCAGTACATAGCGGTCGGTAGTCTTCTGATCATGGCTGCCGCACCGGTATCGAGTGTGTACATCGCGTCGCCCGAGGGCGACACCGGCAAGTCCACCGTGGCGCTCGGCGTGTTGCAGGCAATGGCCGCCACCACGCCCCGCGTCGGGGTGTTCCGGCCCATCACCCGTGATGCCGACGGGCACGACTACATCCTGGAACTGCTGCTCGAGCATTCCACCGCGGATATCGACTACGACCAGGCCATCGGCGTCACCTACGAGCAGGTGCACGCGGACCCGGACGCCGCCATCAGCGAGATCGTGATGCGGTACCACGCGGTCGCCAAACTCTGCGATGCCGTGCTCATCCTGGGCAGCGATTACACCGATGTCGCAAGCCCTTCCGAACTCCGCTACAACGCCCGCATCGCGGTGAACCTCGGCGCGCCGGTGTTGCTGGTGGTGCGCGGATCCGACCGCACCCCGGCCGAACTGGGCCAGCTGGTCGAGCTGTGCCGCAGCGAACTGGTCTCCGAGCACGCCAAGCTGGTCGCGGTCATCGCCAACCGCTGCGAGCCCGAGCAGATGGCGCAGGACGCGGCCGTGCTCAAGCAGGTCGCGCTGGTGCCGTCCTGGACCCTGCCCGAGGTCCCGCTGCTGCAGGCCCCCACCATGGCGGAGCTGTGCGAGGCCATCGACGGCGAAATCTACAGCGGCGACCCGGAATTGCTGCAGCGCGAAGCCCTGGACGTGATCGTCGGCGGCATGACCGCCGAGCACATTCTGGAGCGCCTCACCGACGGCGTCGCCGTCATCACCCCCGGCGACCGCTCCGACGTGCTGCTCGCCCTGGTGAACGCCCATGAGGCGGAAGGCTTTCCGTCGCTGGCCGGCATTCTCATGAACGGCGGCATGCAGCCCGCGCCGACCATCGCCCGGCTGATGGAGGGCCTCAAGCCCCGCCTGCCCATCCTGTCGACCGACCTGGGCACCTTCGAGACCGCCAAGGCCGCCGCCCGCACCCGCGGCCGGGTCTCGCTGTCCAGCATCCGCAAGGTCGACACCGCGCTGGCGCTGATGGAAGAGCATGTGGATCCGCGAGATCTGCTGGAGCAGATCGAGATTCCGATCCCGAACATCGTGACCCCGCAGATGTTCGAATACCAGCTCATCGAACGCGCGCGCGGCGACCGCAAGCGCATCGTGCTGCCCGAGGGCGACGACGACCGCATCCTGCGCGCCGCCGGCCGGGTGCTGCAGCGCAAGATCGCCGATCTGACCATCCTGGGCGACGAGGCCGCCGTGCGCGGCCGGGCCGCCGAGCTGGGCGTGGACATCGAGGCCGCCGAGGTGCTGGATCCGCGCACCTGCCCGCTGCGCGACGAATTCGCCGAGGAGTACGCGCGGCTGCGCGCCCACAAGGGCATGACGGTCGACCGCGCCCGCGAATTCATGAGCGACATCTCGTATTTCGGCACCATGATGGTGCACATGGGCGTCGCCGACGGCATGGTCTCGGGCGCGGCGCACACCACCGCGCACACCATCCGCCCGTCGTTCGAGATCATCAAGACCGAGCCGGGCGTCTCCACCGTGTCGTCGGTGTTCCTGATGTGCCTGGCCGATCGCGTCCTGGTCTACGGCGACTGCGCCGTGGTCCCGGACCCGACCGCCGAGCAGCTGGCCGATATCGCCATCTCCTCGGCCCGCACCGCCGCCCAGTTCGGCATCGACCCGCGGGTGGCCATGCTGTCCTACTCGACCGGCGAATCCGGTTCCGGCGCGGACGTGGACAAGGTGCGCGCGGCCACCAAGTACGTGCACGAGCGCGCCCCGCAGCTGCTGGTGGAAGGCCCCATCCAGTACGACGCGGCCATCGAGCCGACGGTGGCGCGCACCAAGCTGCCGAACTCCGAAGTGGCCGGGCAGGCAACGGTTTTCATCTTCCCGGACCTCAATACCGGCAATAACACCTACAAGGCCGTGCAGCGCAGCGCCGGCGCGGTCGCCATCGGCCCCGTGCTGCAGGGTCTGCGCAAGCCGGTCAACGACCTGTCGCGCGGCGCGCTGGTCGCCGACATCGTGAACACCGTCGCGATCACCGCGATCCAGGCGCAGCAGGAGGCAGCACAGTGAAGGTCCTGGTGATCAATTCCGGGTCGTCGTCGATCAAATACCAGCTGCTGGAACCGGATTCGGCCGATGTGGTGGCTTCGGGCATGGTGTCCCGGATCGGGGAGAGCCTGCCGGCCGACGCGGTGACCATCGAACATCAGAGCGACGGTGAGACTTTCGAGTACAAAGGCGAGATCGCCGATCACGCGGCCGGGCTGCGGGCGGTGTTCGAGCTGTTCACCGCCAGTGGGCACGACCTGGCCGCCGAGGGACTGGGCGCGGTCGGGCACCGCGTGGTGCACGGCGGCGAGGTGTTCTACGAACCGACGCTGATCACCGACGACGTGGTGCGGGCCATCTCCGATCTGTCTTCGCTTGCGCCGCTGCACAATCCGGCCAATGTGGTGGGCATCGAGAGCGCCCGCGCGCTGCTGCCGGGGGTGCCGCAAGTGGCGGTGTTCGACACCGCCTTCTTCCATCGTCTGCCCGCCGCCGCCAAGACCTACGCCATCGACGCGAAAGTCGCCGCCGCGCACGGTGTTCGCAAGTACGGCTTCCACGGCACCTCGCACGAGTACGTATCCGGCAAAGTCGCCGATTTCCTGGGCCGGGAGCGCACCGACCTGAACCAGATCGTGCTGCACCTGGGCAACGGCGCGTCCATGTCGGCGGTGCGCGGCGGTCGCGCCGTGGACACCACCATGGGCCTCACGCCGCTGGAGGGCCTGGTCATGGGCACCCGCTCCGGTGATCTCGATCCGGGCATCATCTTCCACCTGATTCGCACCGCCGATATGGATGTGAACGATGTGGATGCCCTGCTGAACCGGCACTCCGGCATCAAGGGCCTGTCCGGCGTCAACGACTTCCGCGTGCTCGGCCGCCTCATCGAAAACGGCGACACCGCCGCCAAACTCGCCTTCGAGGTCTACATCCACCGCCTGCGCCGCTACATCGGGGCGTACCTGGTGGAGCTGGGCCGGGTGGACGCCATCACCTTCACCGCCGGGGTGGGGGAGAACGACGCCAAGGTGCGGGCCGCCGCGCTGGCGGGGCTGGAGCGCTACGGCATCCGGGTGGACGAGGCCCGCAATACCGCGAAAGACCGTGCCGCCCGCCGCATCTCCGCCGACGACTCCGAGATCGAGGTGCTGGTGGTGCCGACCAACGAGGAACTCGCCATCGCCCGGGCGTCGGCGCGGCTGGTCGCCTGACGCTTCACGAAAACATCACGATGCGCTTGGCAAGGTAGTCCCCGGATCCGGTTCCTCCGGTCCGGGTCCACCGGAACCCGTGTCGCATACGCACAACCGCGGTGGGAACGAACTTCCCTCGCCGATCCCATGACCCGAAGGCTGCCCCCAAGGGTCACCGCGGTAGCGACACGGGGCCCTTCCGGGCTCAGAACCAGGATTTCGCCCGCACCGCGTTGGCCAGGTCCACCAGGTTGTACCGATGCCCCCGCTCCGGCGCCGACCGCGCCAGCCCGCGCAATCCGGTCTCGATCCCCTGCCGCAGCACCCGTTCGGTGAACGGCGCGCCGAACAGCTTGGTATCGGCCGACTTCGGCGTGTTCCCGGCCTGCAGCCACCCCAGCGCCGTCCCCAGCACCAGCACCCGCAATTGCGCGGCCCGGCTCTCCCCGGGCGGCAGCGCCTGCACCCGGGCCGCCGCCACGTGCAGCGTCGATTCCGCGAGTTCATGCACCGGGGCCGAAGCCAGCAGCATCAGCACCGCCGTCATCCGCGCCTCGGCGTAATGCCGTGAGGCGGGCGGCACTTCGTCCAGCGCGTGCACCGCGTCCTCGGTGCGCCCGGCCGCCGCCAGCTGCCGCGCCAGCCCGAACGCCGCGCTCACGACGCCGCGATCGGTGCGCCACACGGTGTCGTAATACTTCTCCGCATAGCACCGCCACTGCTCGGGATCCTCCGAATCCCAGTGC
Organism: Nocardia yamanashiensis NBRC 100130; assembly: GCF_001613325.1. Taxonomy (GTDB): domain Bacteria; phylum Actinomycetota; class Actinomycetes; order Mycobacteriales; family Mycobacteriaceae; genus Nocardia; species Nocardia yamanashiensis. The sequence goes on from NZ_BDCD01000034.1 coordinate 19,040, forward strand.
TGCAGAATCAATTCCGCCGTCGCCGCCAACGCCAGCTTGGGCGCGATCTCGCCCGGCAGCGCCTCCAGGACCGCGTCGAACCGGCTGAATGCCCGCTCGTAATCCTGTTCCAGCAGTTCGGACATGCCCAGATACCAGTCGATCCGCCAATCCACGGCGGGCGGTTCCGGCCGGTCGTCGAGCCGCCGCAGCAGCATGCGCGCCGCCGCCGCTTCGTCCAGATCCAGATGCGCCCGCACCTCGGCGAGCGTCACCTCCAGCTCGAAACTCTCGGGCGCGCCGCCGGGTTCGGCCGCCGCTCGCTGCCGCGCGTGCCGCAGTTCGTCGAGCGCGTGCCGCGGTTCCGGATGCGCCGCGCCCGCCAGCAGCGGCGCGGACGGATCGGCGGAATCGACGATCGGCACCGGCAGCGCCGACACCACATCGCGCGGCTGCAGCAGCGTCCCGCGATCGAGCCCATCGATCAGCCCGTCGGTCTGCGCCACCAGCTCACCGGTCCCGAAACTGGTGCGGGGCGGGCTGAACAGCGTCGACAGCTGCGGATGCTCGCTCCCGGTCTCGACCGCGAGAATCTCCCGCAGCACGCCCGTGAGCTGTCCCGCCAGCACCCGCGCGGACGGGAAACGCCGATCCGGATCCGGGTCGGTGGCGCGCAGCAGCAGCCGGTGCAGGAACTCGTGTTTCGCCAGCACGGGCTGGGTGGCGGGATCCGGGATCCCGTCCACGTACGCGCCTTTCACCATCGGCATGTTCAGCACCAGCACCGCGAGCGTGCGGCCCACCGTGTATATGTCCGAGGCCACCGTGGGCCCGGTCTGCGCGATCTCCGGGGCCTGGAAACCCCTGGTGCCGTACAGGTTTCCGTACGCCTCGAACTGCGCCACCGCACCCAGGTCGATGAGCTCCACCCGGTCGGTGGTCACCATGATGTTGTCCGGCTTGAGATCGTTGTAGGCCAGCCCCACCGAATGCAGATAGTCCAGCGCCGGCAGGATCTCCAGAATGTAGGCGATGGCCTCGGTGACCGGCATGCGCGCCGGTTTCGCGTACTGATCGAGCAGATCGCGCAGTGAATGCCCGCCCACGTACTCCATCACGATGTACCCGACCGGCGTCCCGTCCGGCCCCGGATGCTCCACGAAATTGTGGATCTTGACGATGCTCGGATGCGCCACCTCGGCCAGGAACTGCCGCTCGGCCAGCGCCACCGCTTGCGCCTCGGCGTCACCGGCGTGCAACAGGCCCTTGAGCACCACCCACCGGTCGCTCACATTCCGGTCGATGGCCAGGTAGATCCAGCCCAGCCCGCCGTGCGCGATACAGCCCTGGATCTCGTACTGACCTGCCACCCGATCGCCGGGATACAGCGAGGGCCGGAAATCGTAAGGCGCGCCACAGGTCTCACACGTGCCCACGGTGTTCGCCGCGTGCATGGGCGTGGCCCGCCCCACCGGCTTGCCGCAACGCCAGCAGAACCGCCGGCCCTCCGCCACCATCGGATCGGCCAGTACCGCCGCTTCCGGATCGACCGGTTCCACCGCCGGAATCTGCACCAGCCCGGCCCCGAGCCGCCGCACCACCGGCCGCGTCCGCGCCATCCGCGCCGTCCGCTGCGAGGGCCGCGTCGGCGTCCGCACCTCGCCTTCGGAGCCGCCGCGCCCCGAAACCGCTTCTCGCGGCGTGGAATCGGTCCATGTGCCCCGGCGTGGCCCCGCGATGCCCTGCGTACTCGGCCCGGTGCCGCGCGGCGCGGCCTCGGTCCAGGCCCACCCCTGCGTCCCCGCGACCGCCTCGGTCCCCGGCGCGTGCTCGGAATCCGCTTCCGCCGCACCGCCTTCGCCCGCCCGCGGATGCGCCTCGGTCCGCAGGAACGTCTCGGTGCCGATCGGGCGATGGAAGGCCGCCGTGCTGTCGGCCGGGTACTCGGCGTCGGCCGGAAACTCGGAGTCGGCCGGAAACTCAGGGTTGGCCGGGTGCTTGGTGCCCGCCGGGTGCTCGGTGTCCGTCGGGTCCTCGGCCTCAGCCGGAACATCCTGCGCCGCCGCGTGATCCGGGACCGGCGGCTCGGCGTCCCGGTCCGGTCCGGGTCCGGGGGAGGGGGTCTCGGTCATGTCAGTCCTGATACCTCGGCAGCGGGGGCACGGCGGCGTCCCCGAGCGCGGCGGCCAGCCAGCGCCGGTACAGCCGGTTCCAGGTCCCGTCGTTCCGGATCCGTTCCAAGGTCCCGTTCACGAACCGCACCAGATCGTCGGCGCCCTGCGCGATCCCGATCCCGTACTGCTCGGTGGACAGGTTAGGCCCCACCACCTCGGTCGCCGGATCCTGCACGGCCAGCCCGGCCAGCACGGTGTCATCGGTGCTCACCGCCTCGACCTGCCGCTGCTGCAACACCACCAGGCAATCGGCCCAGCTGGGCACGGTGAGAATCGAGGCGGCCGGCTGCTGCCGGCGGATCCGGTCCAGCGAGGTGGTCCCGCGCACCACGCAGACCCGCCGCCCGGCCAGATCGGTGAGCCCGCCTATCCCGGAGTCATGGGTGGTCAGCACCCGCTGATGAGCCTGCAGATAAGACGTGGAGAAGGTGACCCGCTGCCGCCGTTCACAGGTGATGGTCATGGTCTTCACCACCACGTCCACGGTGTGTTCCTGCAACGCCCGCTCCCGGTCCGCGGACCCGAGAATGCGGTATTCGATGAGCTCCGGATTCCCCAGCAGATCCCGCGCCAATTCCTTGGCGATGTCCACATCGAACCCGTCCAGCGCGCCCGTCGTCGGATCCCGGAAGCTGAACAGATTGCTGCCCGGATCCAGCCCCACCACCAGCCGCCCGCGCGCCCGGATGGCATCGATGGCCGAACCGGCGCGAATCCCGTTGGGCCGCAGGCTCGCCGTCGGATCCGCGCAGGTCTCGGTATCCGGCGGCAACGGTGCGTGGGTCTGCGCCGCCACCGCGCCCGACGGCAGCGGCGGTTCCACATAACTCGGCGCCCGGGTGGACACCGGCGGCGCGGTGGCGTCCTCGCCGCAGCCGGTCAGCACCACCGCCACCGTGGCGAGCGCGGCGGCCGAGACGATCCGGACGGGTCTTCGGCTCATCGGTACTCCCGTAGTCGAGGCCAGAGCCCGGCCGCGATGAGCACGGCCGCCGCCGTGCTCAGCACCAGTGCGCCGGGCGCGAGCAGGTCCAGTGCGCGAGCCGCCCGGGAGGTATTGGCGCGCAGCGTGTTCCGGGTATCGGCGATGCCGTCGCCGAGCGCCCGGTCCAGCGCGTCCACCTGCGCGGTGGCCTCGTTCGCACCCGGGCCGGTGGCGACCGCCCCGGCCCCGATGAAATCACCCTTGGACAGTGCGTCGTTCATCCGCTGATGCGCCGCCTTCCAACGGTCCAGGGCGGCGTTCGCGGTCTTCACCTCGGCGGAACCCGGTGCGCCGGAAGGGTAGTCGGCCAGGATCCCGCGCAGCTTCGCGATGGCCGCGTCGTAGGTGTTGTCGTAGCCGGCGCTGGTGTCGCGCCGCACCAGCTTCAGGGTCTCGGCGGTGCGCGCCTGCTGCGCCAGGATCCGGCTCTCGGTCAGGCTGGCCGCGGGCACGCTGCCACTGTCGCGGGAATCGGTGGTGGCCACCGCCGAGATCACGCCCGCGATCACGGTCCAGCCCAGCAGCGCCACCATGGTCGTACTGGCCAGCAGCAGACCGAGATTCAGCACGCGATGCCAGCGCCGGAACAGGAACAGCTGAGCCGCCACCAGCGCCGCCACCGCCAGCAGCGGCAGTGCGATTGCGGGCCACGGCGGGCGCACGTGATTGTGCTGCGTCGCGGCGATGGCGCTCTCGCGATGCTCCTGCAGTTCCTGCGCCATCGGCAGCAGCGTGGCCTGCATGAGATTGGACGCCTCGCTCAGGTATGCCGCGCCCACCGGCTGCCCGCCGCGATTGTTGGCCCGCGCGGTCTCCACGATTCCGGTGTACACCGGCAACCCGGTGGCTATCACGGTGCGCAAATGCGTGTCGGTGTCGCGGTCACTGCGATTGGATTGCGTCACCAGCTCGGCCCCCGCCTCGCCGACCGCCTGGTTGTAGCGGTCCCGCACCGGTTTGGGCTCCAGCCCGCCGGAGATGAACGCGGTGCCCGCCGAGGCGTCGGCCACCGAGAGCGAGGTGTAGAGCCGCTGGGCCGAATAGGCATCCGGCTCGGCCTGATCCAAAAGCACGTCCAGCGCGTGTTGCCGATTGGTCACCGCGGTCGCCGTGACCACGCCCGCGGCCACGCACAGGCTCAGCAGGATCAGCCCGACGGCGATCAGTTTCGCCGGTGAGGACTGCGCGAACGCCCGCATCTCGGTGGTCGCCAGCCGTTGGCGCACGGCCGCCGCGGCGGCACGAGGCGACAGCTCGTCGAGCCGCAACTGCTCCGTGCGAGCCATGCTCACCTCCCACTGACCGAAACCGAACGATCGACTTGTTGATGTCGAATGAGCTTATTGTGGACGTACCGGTGCCGTGACGCGGGAACACGATGCGTTGCGCCACGTCCCGGTTCGGAGGATGGAGCGAAGCATGCGTGGTGACGGTGACGGCTGGTCCGAAAGCCCCGACGGCACGCGCCAATGGGGTCGATTCGGGGCTGCCGGGCTGTTGCTGCGGGCTCCGCTGGCGGGTGGTGGATCTGCCGTGCTGTTGCAGCATCGAGCGGCGTGGAGCCATCAGGGCGGCACCTGGGCATTACCCGGTGGGGCGCGCGACAGTCACGAGACCACCGTGCACGCCGCGGTCCGGGAGGCCGAGGAAGAAGCGGGCATCGCGGCCGGGGCGATCCGGGTGCGCGGCACCCGCGTGACGGCGACCGCGCCGAGCGGCTGGACCTATACGACGGTGGTCGCCGATGCGGCCGAACAGCTGGCCACCGAGGGCAACCTGGAGAGCGAGGCGCTGGCCTGGGTGCCGGAGGCCGAGGTGGACGCCCGGCAGCTGCATCCCGGGTTCGCCGCGGCCTGGCCGGCCCTGCGCGCCACGCCCACCTTGATCGATCTGGAGGATCTGCCCGATCCGGACGCCGTGGCGGCGGCGTTGCCGCGGACCGTGGATCTGGCGGGCGACGGGTTCCTCTGGTTGCAGACCCAGGGTCTGGGCAATGGCCGCCGGGTGCGGATCGGCGCGGGTGAAACGGCATCCGCCAGCGCCGGATTGACCGGAAATGTGTTGTTCCTCACCCTGGCGCAGGTGTTGTCTTGAGGGCGTGAGCCCACGTGAGATTCCCACGTACTGCCGGATCTGCGAACCGCTCTGCGGCCTGATCGCCACCGTCGAGGACGGCAAGCTGCTGCAGTTGCGCGCCGACAAGGAACATCCGCTCTCCCGGGGCAATGCCTGCCCGAAGGGCATCGCGTTCACCGCCGTCCAGAACGATCCGGACCGGGTGCTGCATCCGCTGCGCCGCACCGCCGCCGGCTTCGAACGGGTCGGCTGGGACGAGGCCCTGGACGATATCGGCGCGCGCCTGCGCGGGATCATGCGCGAGCACGGCCGGGAGAGTCTGGGCTGGTATTTCGGCAACCCGTCCTCCTTCTCCTATTCGCACACCCTCTGGATAGTCGGTTTCCAGCTGGCCGCGGGCCTGCGCCACGTCTATTCGGCGGGGTCGCAGGATGTGAACAACCGCTTCGTCGCCAGCCATCTGCTCTACGGCTCGCTCACCTCGGTTCCCGTGCCGGATCTGGACCGCACCGAGTTCCTGCTCATGCTGGGCGCGAATCCCGTTGTCTCGCACGGCAGTGTGATCAGCGTCCCGCGTATCCGCGAGAAACTCACTGCCATCACCAAGCGCGGCGGCCGCGTGGTCGTGGTGGATCCGCGCCGCACCGAGACCGCCCGCCTCTTCGAGCATGTCGGCATCCGCCCCGACGGCGACGCCTGGCTGCTGGCCTCGCTGCTCCAGGTCATATTCGCCGAGGGCTTGGAAGACACGGACGCCCTGCGCCGCCAGGCCGCCGGTGTGCGCGAATTACGCGCCGCCGTAGCCCGTTTCACCCCCGAAGCCACCGCCGAGGTCACCGGCTTGCAGCCCGACCGCGTGCGCACCCTCGCCCGTGATCTGGCCACCGCTGGTTCCGCCGCCGTCTACGGCCGCACCGGCACCTGCCTGGGCCGCCACGCCACCTTGGTCGCCTTCCTCATCGATGCACTCGCCGTGGTCACCGGAAACCTCGACGCCCCAGGCGGTTCCGTCTTCGGCAAGGAGCTCGTCGCCGTCTCCGAACTCAACGCCCGCCTCGGCTTGATCGGCTACGGCAAATCCCGTTCCCGCATAGGCGATTTCCCCGATGTCCTGGGCACCTTCCCCGCCGCCATCATGGCCAAGGAGATCACCACTCCCGGCCCCGGTCAGCTCCGCGCCCTCTTCACCTCGGCGGGCAATCCCGTCTCTTCGGTCCCCAACCCGAGCGAATTGTCCACCGCCCTGGACCAACTCGACCTGTTCGTCTCCATCGACCTCTACATCAACGACACCAACCGCAAAGCCGACTACATCCTCCCCGCCACCACCTTCCTGGAACGCGACGACATCCCTCTCCCGTTCGCCGCCCTGTCTCCCACCCCGTACACCCAATACACGGAACGGGTCCTGGAACCGGCGGGTGAAGCCCGCGAGGAATGGCAGATCATCGACGCCCTGGCCACCCGAATCGGCGTCACCCCCTTCACCGCCGGCCCCGCTCGCCCGCTGGGCCGCCTCTTCAGCACCCTCCGCCGCAAAGTCCCCGGCGGCTCCACCCTCCGCCCCACCCCCACCCTCCTGGTGGACCTGGCCCTCCGCACCGGCCCGTACGGCGACCGCTTCGGCCTCCGCCGCGACGGCCTCTCCCTGGCGAAACTCCGCCGCCACCCCCACGGCCTGGTGCTGTCCGACTCCATCCCCACCGGAGTCCTCCGAAAAGTGGTGCAACACAAAGACAACCGAGTCCACCTGGCCCCACCCGAAATCACCGCCGAACTGACAGCCCTCACCGCACCCCCGGCCGACCCGTCCTACCCCCTCCGGGTGATCGGCATGCGAGAACTCAAATCCCACAACTCCTGGATGCACAACGCCGAACCCCTCATGCGCGGCTCCCGCCGCCAGCAAGCCCGCATCCACCCCAAAGACGCAGCCGCCGCCAACATCCCCGACGGCGCCCCCTGCCGCATCACCTCCCCCCACGGCTCCATCACCGTCCCCATCCTCCTCACCGAGGACATGACCCCCGGCACCATCGCCATCCCCCACGGCTGGGGCCACCGCGGCGGCTGGCACCTGGCCAACGCCGCCGGCGGAGCCAACGTCAACGACCTGACCTCGACCAACCTCGAAGACATAGAACGCCTCGCCGGCATGTCCAACCTCAACGGCATCCCGGTCCGCATCGAACCGGTCGCAGCCGGCTGAACGACTCAGCCGGCGGTGTTGTCCAGAATCCGCTGCTTGAGCGCGCGAGCGGCGGCTTCGGGATCGCGTGCGTCGGTAATGGCCCGCACCACCACGATTCGGGTGGCTCCGGCGTCGAGGACTTCCGGCAGCCGCACGTCATCGATGCCGCCGATGGCGAACCACGGTCGGCGCGTGTGGGAGTCGGCGGTGGAGCGCACCAGGTCGAGGCCGGCGGCGGTGCGGCCGGGCTTGGTCGGGGTGGTCCAGACGGGGCCGGTGCAGAAGTAGTCGATGTGTTCGTCGATGGCGGCGAGGCCGGCCTGGGCGCGGTTGTGGGTGGAGCGGCCGATGACGACGTCCGGTCCCAGGATGCGGCGGGCGTACCAGGGCGGTAGGTCGCCTTGGCCCAGATGCAGGACGTCGACGCCTGCGGCGAGGCCGATATCGGCGCGATCGTTGCAGGCCACCAGCGCCCCGTGGCGGCGGGCGGCGGCCTTCAGTTCGGCCAGAACGCCCAGCTCGGCCTTGGCTTCGAGAGTGCCGAACTGCTTCTCGCCCGCCGACCCCTTGTCCCGGAGCTGGATGATGTCCACGCCCCCGGCCAGCGCCGCGTCGGCGAATTCGACCAGATCCCCCTTCTCACGCCGGGCGTCGGTGCACAGGTACAGCCGCGCGTCGGCGAGACGTTCACGCGGTGGTACGGGCCGGTTCGGATGGGAGGGCTGCACGCCTCCGAACCTAGTCGCGCTACCGTGGTGAGGCGAAACGAGCCGCGGGCGCGTCTTGGCCGCGACGATGCGCGACGCCCCGCCGGATACGCGTTCTCGTGCGATATCGGTGCAGGTCCGGTAGGTCCGGACCGAGTGAGGTGGATACGAATGCGGACTCTGGCCGTCGTCGGCGGCGGTGTGATCGGGCTGTCGGTGGCGTGGCGTACCGCGCAATCGGGCTGGACGGTCACGCTGTACGACCCGGCGGTGGGTTCGGGGGCTTCCTGGGTGGCGGGCGGCATGCTCGCCCCCTTGTCCGAAGGCTGGCCTGGCGAAGACGCCGCCCTCGAATTCGGCGCGGCCTCCCTCTCCCGCTGGCCTGCCTTCGCCGCCGACCTGGCAGCGATCACCGGCGCCTCGCTCTTCACCGCCGACCGTACGTTGACCGTCGCGCTGGATGCCGCCGACGCCGCTGATCTGCGCACCATCGCCGATTGGGTCAATGCCCACACACTCCCTGCGAACTCCTCCGTGCTGGAACTGCTGGATCGGGCCGGAGTACGGGCTGCCGAGCCGGGGCTGGGGCGGGCGATTCGGGCGGCGCTGCGGTCGGAAGCTGAACCCGCCGTGGACAATCGGGCGCTGGTCGATGCCCTGCGGATTGCTTGCGCGGCGTCCGGAGTGGAATTCCGGGCCGAGCGGGTCGAAGAGCTGGCCGACCTCCCGCACGATCGCGTTGTGCTCGCCGCCGGAGCCGCATCCGCCCAGCTGTGGCCGGGCCTGCCGGTGCGTCCGGTGAAGGGGGAGATCCTGCGCTTGCGCCGTCGCCCCAGCGCGCCTCCGGTGCCGAACCACGTCATCCGCGCCCGCGTGCACGGCCGTCCTATATATCTTGTGCCTCGCGCCGACGGAATCGTGCTGGGTGCAACACAATACGAAGTGGGCTTCGATACCGCCGTCACCGTGGCCGGCGTGCGCGACCTGATCACCGATGCCGAGACGGTGTTCCCCGGCCTGGGCGAATACGAATTCGCCGAGGCCACAGCGGGTTCCCGCCCGGGTTCCCCGGACAATCTCCCGCTGATCGGCCACCTCGACGACCGCGTGATCGCCGCGACCGGCCACGGCCGCAACGGCATTCTCGACACCCCCGTCACCGCCGCCGCGGTGACGGCCCTGCTCGCGGACGCCGAACTCCCCGAGGCCCGCGCGGCCGCCCCGCAGCGTTTCGATCAGGTCGCCGCGGTTCCCCGCCCGGCCGAGGCGCTCGCTTTGTCCGCAACCGCGGAGCGGCGGTCCACCGCCGACCCGTCTTCTCCGGAAGGAAACTAGATGACCGCGATTCCGGTCGGTGTCACCGTGAACGGTGTCGATCACGAGTTCGCCGAGAACACCTCGGTGCGCGAGGTGCTCGAGACCCTGAATCTCCCGTGTCAGGGCGTGGCGGTGGCCGTGGACGGCGCGCTGTTCCCCAAGTCGCGCTGGGACGAGCCGGTCGGCCGCGGCTGGGAGCTCGAGGTGCTGACGGCGGTGCAGGGTGGCTAGCCCGCTGGTGATCGCGGGCCGCGAGTTCGGTTCCCGCCTGATCATGGGCACCGGCGGCGCGGACAATCTGCACGTGCTGGAGGAGGCCCTGGTCGCCTCCAAGACCGAGCTGACCACGGTCGCCATGCGCCGGGTGGACGCGGCGGGCGGCACCGGCGTGCTGGATCTGCTCAAGCGCCTGGAGATCGCCCCGCTGCCGAACACCGCCGGTTGCCGTTCGGCCGCCGAGGCGGTGCTGACCGCGCAGCTGGGCCGCGAGGCGCTCGAAACCGATTGGGTGAAGCTGGAAGTCATCGCCGACGAACGCACCCTGCTCCCGGACGCCATCGAATTGGTCAGCGCCGCAGAGCAACTGGTGGACGCCGGTTTCACCGTCCTGCCCTACACCACCGACGATCCGGTGCTGGCCAAGCGCCTGGAGGACATCGGCTGCGCCGCCGTCATGCCGCTGGGCGCGCCGATCGGCACCGGCCTGGGCATCGGCAATCCGCACAATATCGAGATGATCGTGGCCGCCGCGCAGGTCCCGGTGATCCTCGACGCGGGCATCGGCACCGCCAGCGACGCCGCCCTGGCCATGGAACTCGGCTGTTCCGCGGTCCTGCTCGCCACCGCCGTCACCCGCGCCCGGCAACCCGCCCTGATGGCCGCCGCCATGGCGCACGCGGTGGAAGCCGGTTGGCTGGCAAGGGAAGCGGGCCGCATCCCCAAGCGCTTCTGGGCGCAGGCGTCGTCCCCGTCGCTCTGAATCGCCCCCGAACGGTGAACCCGTGACCCCCGTCACTCGTATGTGAGGGTATGCCCGGTGTGTGGTGGGGGACGGGTCATCCTCGAGGAGGACGGGACGCGCGACCTGTGAGCTATGGCCCGGGACCGGTTCTCGAGGAAGACTGGTCCCCATGATCGAACTGAGGGGCCTGACCAAACACTATGGCCAGACCGTCGCGGTGCAGGATCTGTCGTTCTCGGTCCGCCCGGGCCAGGTGACCGGCTTTCTGGGCCCGAACGGTGCCGGCAAATCGACCACCATGCGCATGATTCTCGGGCTGGACCAGCCGACTTCGGGTACCGCGCTGATCGACGGCAAGCCGTACCGCGAACTGGCGAATCCGCTCACCAAGGTGGGCGCCCTGCTGGATGCCAAGTGGGTGCATCCGAACCGTTCGGCTCGTTCCCATCTGCGCTGGATGGCGGCCTCGAACAACCTCCCCGGCAACCGGGTCGAGGAAGTCCTGCGCCTGGTCGGTCTCTCGGAGGTCGCGGGCAAGAAGGCGGGCGGTTTCTCGCTCGGCATGTCCCAGCGTCTCGGCCTGGCGGGCGCCCTGCTCGGCGATCCGCAGGTGCTGTTGTTCGACGAGCCGGTGAACGGCCTGGATCCCGAGGGCATTCTGTGGATCCGCCGTTTCATGCAGCGGCTGGCGTCCGAGGGCCGCACCGTACTGGTGTCGAGCCATCTGCTGGCCGAGATGGCGCAGACCGCGGACCATCTCATCGTGATCGGCCAGGGCCGCCTGATCGCCGACACGCCCACCAAGGATTTCATCGAGAAGTCGTCGGAAGCGTCTGTGCGCGTGCGCAGTCCGCAGCTGGATCAATTGCGCAGCCTGCTCACCTCGAACGGGATGACGGTGCGCGAGGACGGCGACGGCCCGGCGCTGATCGTGGTCGGCGTGAGCAGCGACGCGGTCGGAAAACTGGCCGGCGCCAACGACATCACGCTCTTCGAGCTGTCCCCGCAGCGGGCCTCGCTGGAGGAAGCGTTCATGAGCATGACGGGCGGCGCGGTCCAGTACCACGCCGCGGGCTTCGAACAGGTGATGGGAGGTGCGCTCTGATGGGAGTGCTTGCCGCGGAACGTATCAAGCTCACCTCGACCCGTTCGCCCTGGTGGTGTTCGGTGCTGATCGCCGTCTGGGCGCTGCTGCTGGCGGTGGGTTTCGCCTTCCTGCTCAACTTCGAGATGAGCGAGTACAACAAGCAGGTCGCGAGCGGGAACGTGACCATGTCGGAGCCGCCGAGCGCCGACAATGCCGTCGCCGGACTGGGTTTCATCGGCGTGCCGCCGTTCATCCCCGGCTTCGGCTACATCCTCGTCATGATCGTGGCGGCGCTGGCGGTGACCAGCGAATACCGTTTCGGCACCATCAAGGCCAGCTTCCTGGCGGTCCCGAATCGCGCGGCGGTGCTGGCGGCCAAGGCCGGTTTCATCGCGGTGGTGATGGCGGTGTTCTCGGCCGTGCTGACCTTCCTGAGCTTCTTCATCCTGAAGGGCCTCACCAAGTCCGATGTGGGTGAGGGTCTGAGCCTCAGCGGCGACCTGCGCGTCTTCTACGGCGTCCCGATCTTCATCGCGCTGGTGGTGTTCCTGTCGGTAGGCTTGGGCGCGTTGTTGCGCCAGTCGGCGGCGGCACTGTCGCTGCTGATCGTCTGGCCGACCCTGATCGAGCCGATCGTGAGCGTGTTCGGCAAGGTGGGCAGCAATATCCGGGTGTTCCTGCCCTTCCAGAACGCTTCCCGTTTCCTCGGTCTCTCGGCCGATGAGAACGCACCCTGGCATTGGGGCCAGTGGGGCTCGCTCGTCTACTTCACGGCCTTCGTCGTGATCGTGTTCGCCGCCGCGCTGTACGTGACCAACCAGCGCGACGCCTAGACCCTGCCCGGGGAGCTGCCGGCCACTGCCCGGCCGGTAGCGCCATCGGCCCGATACGGACCTCCGTATCGGGCCGATGTCTTTTTCCGTGGCCTGTCTTTACCCGGTCGCGGCCGGGATTCCAGGTACGTTGGCCGGGAGAACCCTGTGCGGAAGAAGAACGCTGTGTGAAAACTGTCGCTTCCATCCGGAAGGGCCTAGCCGCGGAACTGAACCGTCGGTAGCATCGCCTCAGCAACCAAAGCACTCAAACATCGGCGGGCTCAACGTTGTGGCCGCTCGCACCGATCGGGAGGTGTCAGGTGGCAATCATTCATCCATCCGAGGATCAAGGCCTGAGATACGCTCTGGGCGTGAGCGAACGACCCTCCGACGGCGGAGACCGCGCGTCCGACGCGAACCGCACCGAAGGTTTGGGCACCGATCGCAACCGGTCGAAGGACGCGACCGGTCCGCGCGCACGTGAACCGCGTCCCATCGACCCGGACGTGGTCATTCCGCTGGTTCCGGCGGATCTCGACGAGAACGAGGCCAATCGGCGCCGGGGCCGCTTCCCCGGTCAGCTCTCTTCTCTGATGGCGGCCGCGAATCAGCGTGGCGATCTGATCGGCGCCATCCGCAAGGCCCGCGAGAACCTGCCCGGCGACCCGGCCTTCGGCGACCCGCTCTCGGTCTCCGGTCCCGGCAGCGCCCGCGCGGTGGCCCGCGCCGCGGACAAGCTGGTCGGCGATACGCCCAGCGCGGCAAAGGAATTGGGCCTGGGTGCGCTCCAGGTGTGGCAGGCCATGCTGGAACGCGTCGGCCGGGGCCGCGGTACCCAGGAGATCACCATCATGTTCACCGACCTGGTGGCCTTCTCCAGCTGGTCCCTCGCCGCCGGTGACGAGGCGACCCTGGAACTGCTGCGCCGCGTGGCCAAGGCCATCGAACCGCCCATCGTGGACCGTGGCGGCTCCGTGGTGAAGCGGATGGGCGACGGGGTGATGGCGGTCTTCCCGTCCGCCGATCGGGCCGTACGGGCAGCCGTGGCGGCCAAGGAGAACCTCTCGGGCGTCAGCATCGACGGCTACCGCCCCCAGATGCGCATGGGCCTGCACACCGGTTCCCCCCGCGAGATCGGCGGCGACTGGCTCGGCGTGGACGTCACCATCGCGGCCCGCGTCATGGAAGCCGGCGGCAACGGCAACACCATGCTCTCCGCCGCCACCCTCGATTCCCTCGACCCGGAAACCCTGGAAGAACTCGGCTTCGGCGTAAAGCCCTACCGCCGCAGCTTCTTCGCGGCCCCCCTGAGCGGAGTCCCCGAAGACCTGCGCATCTTCCGTCTCGACGCCGAGTAACGGCTCACATCCAGAGGAAAGCCCCGGCCACTGCGAGCGCCCCCGCGAGGGCGAGCGCCACGGCCAGGGGCTTGGCTGTTTTCCAGGTCGTGTAGGCCCCGCCGAGCAGGAATCCGGCGAGGGCCAGTAGCAGCACGAAGATCACGCTCGAGGACATCGCTCAAGTGTGCAGGAAGCGTGCCGGATCGCCGTACACCGGCTTTGACCTGCACCTCCCGAAATTAACAAGCACGCAGGCTTGATTTTTTCTGCCCCCGATGTGACCCTTGATCCGACCGCGGCGGAGAGGCCGCGCCCCGGACTCGGGTGCACAGGGAGGCCCAGTATGAGTCAGCTCGCCGAAAATCCGGAGCTTCTTCGGATCGGCAACTGTTCCGGCTTCTACGGTGATCGGCTGAGCGCCATGCGCGAGATGCTCGAAGGCGGGGACCTGGACGTTCTCACCGGCGACTATCTGGCCGAGCTCACCATGCTGATCCTGGGCCGGGATCGCATGAAGGACGCGAACCTCGGCTACGCCAAGACCTTCGTCAAGCAGCTGGAGGGCAGCCTCGGCCTGGCCCTGGAATCCGGCGTGAAGATCGTCGCGAACGCGGGCGGCCTGAACCCCGCCGGGCTGGCGCAGCGCGTGCGCGAGGTCGCCGAAAAGCTCGGTCTCGCACCGAAGATCGCCTATGTCACCGGTGACGACCTGCTGCCGCGCGCCGCCGAACTCGGCCTGGGCGCGCCGCTCACCGCCAACGCCTACCTGGGCGCGTGGGGCATCGCGGAATGCCTGAACGCGGGCGCGGACATCGTCGTCACCGGCCGCGTCACCGACGCCTCACTGGTGGTCGGCCCCGCCGCCGCCCACTTCGGCTGGAGCCGTACGGATTACGACGCGCTCGCCGGAGCCGTGGTCGCGGGTCATGTCATCGAATGCAGCACCCAGGCCACCGGCGGCAATTTCGCCTTCTTCACCGAGATCGAGGATCTGGGCCGCCCGGGTTTCCCGATCGCCGAGGTCCGCCGCGACGGCTCCACCGTCATCACCAAGCACGCCGGTACCGGCGGCGCGGTCACCGTGGACACGGTGAAAGCCCAGCTCATGTATGAGATCCAGTCCGCGCGCTACGCCGGACCGGACGTCACCACCCGCCTGGACAGCATTCGCGTCAGCCAGGAGGGCGAGGACCGGGTGCTGATCAGCGGCGTGCTGGGCGAAGCGCCCCCGCCGCAGACCAAGGTCTCGATGAACACCATCGGCGGCTTCCGCAACGAGATGGAGTTCATTCTCACCGGTCTCGATATCGAGGCGAAAGCCGAACTGGCGCAACGCCAGCTGGAATCCTGGCTGCCGGTGCGCCCGGCTGAGCTGGAGTGGACCCTGGCCCGCCTGGACCGCCCGGACGCCGAGACCGAGGAGCAGGCCAGCGCGCTGCTGCGCTGCGTGGTCCGCGACCCGGACCCCAACAAGGTCGGCCGCGCTTTCTCCAGTGTGGCAGTGGAATTGGCGCTGGCCAGCTACGCGGGTTTCTCGATGACCACACCGCCCGGCAACGGCGGCCCGTACGGCGTGTTCAAGCCCGGTTACGTGGATGCGAAGGAAGTTCCGCACACGGCCGTGCTGCCCGACGGCGCCGAGGTGGCGATCGCCCCGGCAGCGGAGACCCTGACCCTCGCCGATGTGGCGGAACCCATTGCCCCGCCGCCGCTTCCAGCCGGTGAGACCAAGCGCCTGCCGCTGGGCGCCATCGCGCTGGCCCGCTCCGGCGACAAGGGCGGTAACGCGAATATCGGCGTCTGGGTGCGCACTGACGAGCAGTGGGCGTGGCTGGTCGACACCCTGACCGTCGACGAACTCCGCGTGCTGCTGCCGGAAACCGCGAAACTGCCCGTCACCCGGCACGTGCTGCCGAATCTGCGGGCGCTGAACTTCATTGTCGAGGGCCTGCTCGGCGAGGGCGTGGCCTATCAGGCCCGTTTCGATCCGCAGGCCAAGGGGCTCGGGGAATGGCTCCGCGCCCGGCACGTCGATATCCCCGTGGAGCTGCTGTGAGCACCGGATATGTGAACCCGTGGACCACCCCTGAGCGGCGTGAATTGCGCGCCACCGTACGGGGTTTCGTGGAGCGGGAAGTACTTCCCAACCTGGACGGCTGGGAGCGCGAGGGCGAGCTGCCGCGCGATCTGCACAAGAAGGCGGGCGCGCTGGGCCTGCTCGGCATCCAGTTCCCGGAGGCTGTCGGCGGTTCCGGCGGCGACGGCATCGACGCCGCCATCGTGTGCGAGGAAATGCATTACGCGGGTGGTTCGGGCGGTCTGTTCGCCTCGCTGTTCACCTGCGGCATCGCGGTCCCGCACATTGTCGCGTCGGGCAACCCGGAGCACATCGAGCGCTGGGTGAAGCCGACTCTGGCGGGCGAGAAGATCGGTTCGCTGGCCATCACCGAGCCCGGCGGCGGTTCCGATGTCGGTCACTTGCGCACCACCGCGGTGCGTGACGGCGACGAGTTCATCGTCAACGGCTCCAAGACCTTCATCACCTCCGGCGTGCGCGCCGACTACGTGGTGACCGCCGTGCGCACGGGCGGCCCGGGCGCGGCCGGTGTTTCGCTGCTGGTGGTCGAGAAGGGCACGCCCGGTTTCACGGTCTCCCGCAAGCTGGAGAAGATGGGCTGGCTGTGCTCCGACACCGCCGAGCTGTCGTATATCGATGTGCGCGTGCCGGTTTCGAACCTGGTCGGCCCGGAGAACTCCGGATTCGCCCAGATCGCCCAGGCTTTCGTGAGCGAGCGCGTCGGCCTCGCCGCCCAGGCGTACGGCCACGCCCAGCGCTGCCTGGACCTCACCCTGCAGTGGGTCCGCGACCGCGAGACCTTCGGCCGCCCGCTCATCTCCCGCCAGGCCGTGCAGAACACCCTCTCGGAGATGGCGCGCCGCATCGATGTGGCCCGCGTCTACACCCACCATGTGGTGGAGCGCGCCGCACACGGCGAAACCGATCTGATCGCCGAGGTGTGCTTCGCCAAGAACACCGCCGTGGAAACCGCGGAATGGGTCGCCCACCAGGCGGTGCAGCTGTTCGGCGGCCTCGGCTACATGCGTGAGTCCGAGGTCGAGCGCCACTACCGGGATGTGCGCATCCTCGGCATCGGCGGCGGCACCAACGAGATCCTGACCAGCCTCGCGGCCAAGCGATTGGGGTTCCAGTCTTGACCACTCTGCGTAGCACCGTAGACCCGAATTCGGCCGACTATCGGGCGGCCGCCGAAGCCATGACCGCCAAGCTGACCGAGGTCGAGGCCGAGTACGCCAAGAACATCGCGGGCGGCGGACCCGACAAGATGGCGCGGCATCGCAAGCGCGGCAAGCTGACCGCTCGCGAGCGCATCGAACTGCTGCTGGACGAGGATTCGCCGTTCCTGGAGCTGGCCCCGCTGGCCGGCTGGGGCAGCGACTTCCATGTGGGCGCGAGCGTCATCGCGGGCATCGGCATCGTCGAGGGCGTCGAATGCATGATCACCGCGCCCGATCCGACGGTGCGCGGCGGCACCTCCAACCCGTGGACGCTGCGCAAGACCCTGCGCATGAACGACATCGCACTGGAGAACCGCCTGCCGGTGATCGGCCTGGTGGAGTCCGGCGGCGCGGATCTGCCCACGCAGAAAGAGGTGTTCGTCCCCGGCGGGCGCATGTTCCGTGACCTGACTCGGCTGTCGGCGGCCGGAATTCCCACCATCGCACTGGTTTTCGGCAATTCCACCGCGGGCGGCGCGTACATCCCCGGCATGTCGGACTACACGGTCATGATCAAGGACCGGTCCAAGGTGTTCCTGGGCGGCCCGCCGCTGGTCAAGATGGCCACCGGTGAGGAGTCCGACGACGAATCCCTGGGCGGCGCGGAAATGCACGCCCGCACTTCGGGTCTCGCCGACTACCTGGCCGTGGACGAGCAGGACGCGATCCGGCTCGGCCGCAATATCGTCAAGCGCCTGAACTGGCAGAAGCAGGGCCCGGCGGGGCGGCCGCTCGAAGAGATCATCGAGCCGCTCTACGACCAGGAGGAACTGCTCGGCATCGTGCCGACCGACCTCAAGATCCCGTTCGATCCGCGCGAGGTCATCGCCCGCGTGGTGGACGGTTCGGACTTCGACGAGTTCAAGCCGCTGTACGGTTCCAGCCTGGTCACCGGCTGGGCGGAGCTGCACGGCTACCCGGTCGGCATTCTCGCCAATGCCCGCGGCGTGCTGTTCAGCGAGGAAGCGCAGAAGGCCACCCAGTTCATCCAGCTGGCCAACCAGTCGAACACGCCACTGTTGTTCCTGCACAACACCACCGGGTACATGGTCGGCAAGGAGTACGAGCAGAAGGGCATCATCAAGCACGGCGCGCAGATGATCAACGCGGTGTCGAATTCGAAGGTGCCGCACATCTCGCTGCTCATGGGCGCCTCCTACGGCGCCGGTCACTACGGCATGTGCGGTCGCGCCTACGATCCGCGCTTCGTATTCGCCTGGCCCAGCGCCAAATCCGCCGTCATGGGCGGTGCGCAGCTGGCGGGCGTCATCTCCATCGTGGGCCGGGCCGCCAACGAGGCGCGCGGGATTCCGTTCAACGAGGAGCAGGACGCCGGGCTGCGCGCCATGATCGAGGCGCAGATCGAGGCCGAATCGCTGCCCATGTTCATGTCGGGCCGCCTGTACGACGACGGCGTCATCGATCCCCGCGACACCCGCACGGTCTTGGGAATGGCCCTGTCCGCCATTCACAATTCCCCGATCAAGGGCGCCGAGGGCTTCGGCGTCTTCCGGATGTGAGGCCAGATATGGAAATCACCAATGTTCTGGTCGCCAACCGTGGCGAGATCGCACGGCGGGTGTTCGCGACCTGTCGCCGCATGGGCATCGCCACCACCGCCGTGTACTCGGATGCCGATGCGAACGCCCCGCACGTGGCGGAAGCCGATGCGGCCATTCGCCTTCCGGGCAATACGCCCGGCGAGACCTACCTGCGCAGCGATCTGATCATCGAGGCCGCGCTGGCCGCCGGCGCCGACGCGATTCACCCCGGTTACGGATTCCTCTCCGAGAACGCCGAATTCGCCAAGGCCGTGCAGGAAGCCGGGCTGACCTGGATCGGCCCGCCGGTCGCCGCCATCGAGCAGATGGGCTCCAAGGTCGAGTCCAAGAAGATGATGGACGCGGCGGGCGTGCCCGTGCTCAAGCAGCTGGACCCCGCCGAGGTCACCGCCGACATGCTGCCGGTGCTGATCAAGGCGTCCGCCGGTGGTGGCGGTCGCGGTATGCGCGTGGTGCGCGAACTGGCCGACCTGAACGATCAGATCGAGGCCGCGCAGCGCGAATCCGCTTCCGCCTTCGGCGATCCCACCGTTTTCTGCGAGCGCTACCTGGAGACCGGCCGTCATATCGAGGTGCAGGTCATGGCCGATACCCACGGCACCGTGTGGGCGGTCGGCGAACGCGAGTGCTCGATTCAGCGCCGCCATCAGAAGGTGGTGGAGGAGGCGCCTTCCCCGCTGGTCGAGAAGATCGACGGGATGCGGGCGCGGCTGTTCGAGGCCGCCAAGCTGGCGTCCGAGGCCATCGGGTACGAGGGTGCGGGCACCGTCGAATTCCTGGCCGACGAGAAGGGCGACTTCTTCTTCCTGGAGATGAACACCCGTCTGCAGGTGGAACATCCGGTCACCGAGCAGGTCACCGGCCTGGATCTGGTGCGGTTGCAGTTGCAGGTGGCCGCGGGTCGCCCGCTGCCCGCGAAGCAGCCAGAGATGCGCGGGCATTCCATCGAGGTGCGGTTGTACGCCGAGGATCCGGCGCACGACTGGCAGCCGCAGTCCGGTCCGGTGCACAAGCTCGACATCCCGGGTACCGCGGGCGAATTCACCGTGCTGACCGAACCGGGCGTGCGCCTGGACACCGGCGTGGTGGACGGTTCCGTGGTCGGCGTGCACTACGACCCGATGCTGTCGAAGGTCATCTCCTTCGCCGAAACCCGTGACGAGGCAGCGCATCTGCTGGCCTCGGCCTTGCAGCGCGCCCAGATTCACGGCCTGGTCACCAACCGTGATCTGCTGGTGCGGGTGCTGCGGCATCCGGCGTTCCTGGCGGGGGACACCGACACCGCCTTCTTTGCCACCCACGATCTGGAAAAGCTCTCCGCGCCTTTGATTTCCGAGGCGGACGAGAAGCTGTCCATCGTGGCCGCCGCGCTCGCCGACGCCGCCGCCAACCGGCGCTCGGCCCGGGTCGGCGGCGGGCTGCCCTCCGGCTGGCGCAATCTGCCGTCGCAGTCCCAGACCAAGTCCTATGACAGCCGCCTGACCGGCAAGCACGAGGTGCGCTACCGCCTCACCCGCGCCGGGCTGGAGGTGGACGGCTTCGAGGGTCTCGAATTGCTCGATGCCACACCGGATTCCGTCACCCTGCTGGTGCCGGGGGAGCGCGGCAAGGTGCGCCGCGCCTTCCGCATCGCCCGCTACGGCGATCTGGTGGCCGTCGATTCCCCGCTCGGCCCGGTCGCGGTGCGCCGGCTGCCGCGCTTCGAGGATCCGGCCGACCAGGTGGCCGAGGGCTCGCTGCTGGCGCCCATGCCGGGCGCGGTCATCCGGCTCGGCGCCGAGGCCGGCAGCCGGGTCGAGAAGGGCCAGCCCATTCTGTGGCTGGAGGCCATGAAGATGGAGCACACCATCGCCGCCCCCGCCGCGGGCATCCTCACCGAACTCAATGTGACCGCCGGACAGCAGGTCGAAGTGGGTGCGGTGCTCGCCATCGTGCAAACCGACGAATCCGCCGCGGCTTCGAACGACAATCAGGAGTAGGTCATGAGCTTCATCGAAACCGACGAACAGAAGGCGCTGCGGGCCGCCGTCGCGAAGCTCGCCGCCAAATACAACTTCAAGGATTACGCGGGCCCGAAGGCGCGCCGCAACGAGCCGTTCGACGAATTGTGGGACGAGGCGGGCAAACTCGGCTTCCTGGGCGTGAACCTGCCCGAGGAGTACGGCGGCGGTGGCGCGGGCATCTACGAACTCGCGCTGGTGCAGGAAGAACTCGCCGCGCAGGGCTGCGGGCTGCTGCTCATGGTGGTCTCGCCGGCCATCTGCGGCACCATCATCACCAAGTACGGCACCGACGCGCAGAAGCAGCACTGGCTGACCAAGCTGGCCGACGGTTCCGGCAAGATGGTCTTCGGCATCACCGAGCCGGACGCCGGCTCCAACTCGCACAAGATCACCACCACCGCCCGCCGCGACGGCGAGGACTGGATCCTCACCGGACGCAAGATCTTCATCTCCGGCGTGGATCAGGCCGAGGCGGTGCTGATCGTGGCGCGCACCGAGAACGCCAAGACCGGCAACCTGCAGCCCGCCCTGTTCATCGTCCCCACCGATGCCCCCGGCTTCGTGAAGACGAAGCAGGAGATGGACATCATCGAACCGGACAACCAGTACACGCTGTTCCTCGATGACGTGCGCCTGCCCGCCACCGCCCTGGTCGGCCAGGAGGACGCCGCCATCGCGCAGCTGTTCGCGGGGCTGAACCCGGAGCGCATCATGGGTGCGGCCATGGCGGTCGGCATGGGCCGCTACGCCATCGATCGCGCCGTGCAGTACGCCAAGGAGCGCGCGGTGTGGAAGGGCGTGCCGATCGGTGCGCACCAGGGCATTTCGCATCCGCTGGCCCAGGTGAAGATCGAGCTGGAACTCGCCAAGGTGATGATGCAGAAGGCCGCGTTCCTCTACGACAGCGGTGACGACTTCGGCGCCGCCGAGGCCGCCAATATGGCGAAATACGCTGCGGCGGAAGCCAGTATCAAGGCCCTCGATCAGGCGATCCAGACCCACGGCGGTTCCGGCCTCACCTCCGATGTGGGCCTGGCGGGCATGCTCGCCGCCTCCCGCATCGCCCGGGTGGCCCCGGTATCGCGCGAGATGATCCTCAACTTCGTCTCCCAGCACTCGCTGGGCCTGCCCCGGTCGTACTGACCTGGGCCGCCGGGTGGCGGTGGTGCGCGGCCACCGCCACCCGTCCCTCCCGAACGTGAAATCCGCACAGCAGCAGGAGTATTCGATGACCGACACAGCCGCCGCCGACGCACCGTACGTGCGCTACGAGGTGCGCGACGGGTTCGCGGTGCTGACCCTGGACTCCCCGCACAATCGCAATGCCCTGTCCTCGCGCCTGGTCACCGAACTGCTCGACGGCCTGGCCCGGGCGGCGGCCGACGACGCGGTGCGCGGGGTGGTGCTCACCCACACCGGCAATACCTTCTGCGCGGGCGCGGACCTCAAGGAGGCGGTGGACGCCGACCCGGCCGCCGCCGCCGATATCCGTACCCGCTGGATGATCTCGGTGCTGCGCGACATCATCGCCATGCCGAAGCCGGTACTGGCACAGGTCGACGGCAATGTGCGCGCGGGCGGCATGGGCATCATCGCCGCCTGCGATCTGGTGATCGCCGGCCGCAACAGCAGCTTCGCCCTCACCGAGGTCCGGATCGGCCTGGCCCCGTTCATGATCTCGCTGACCCTGCTGCCGCGCATGACCGGCCGCTCGGCCGCCCGCTACTTCCAGACCGGCGAGACCTTCGACGCCGCCGAAGCCGAACGCATCGGCCTCATCACCGTCGCCGCCGACGATCCGGTCGCCGAGACCGCCCGCCTGTGCGGTGAACTGCGCAAGGGCGCGCCGCAGGGCCTGGCCGAGGCCAAGCAGCTCGTCAATGCCGACCTGCTCGCCGCGTTCGACCGTTCCGCCGAGGACCTGGCCAAACGTTCCGCGAGCTTCTTCGGCACCCCCGAGGTCATCGAGGGCATCACGGCCTTCATGCAGCGCCGCCCGCCCAGCTGGGCAGAATAGGCAACCATGGCGACACCCCACGAACCCAAGCAGGACCGCAGCCGGGCCACCCGGCAGCGGCTGCTGGAGGCGACCATCGACTGCCTGGCCGAGAACGGCTGGGCGGCCGCCACGGTGGCCGTCGTCGCCGAACGCGCCGGGGTGTCGCGAGGCGCGGCCCAGCATCACTTCCCCACCCGCGAGGACCTGATCACCGCCGCCCTCGAGTACATGTTCGAAACCCGCATGGTGCAGGCCATGACCGAGGCGCAGTCCCTCGACCAGATCGCCGAAGGCGTCGGCCGCACCGAAGCCGTCGTCTCCTCCCTGGTCGAGGGCTACACCACGCCCTTCTTCAAAGCCGCCCTCCAGGTCTGGACCCACGCCTCCGCCGACCCGGTCCTGCGCGAGCGAATCGTCCCCCTGGAAGCCCACTTCGGCCGCACCCAGCACCGCCTGGCCGTCGAAGCCCTGGGCGTGGACGACAAGGACCCGGTGGCGCATCACCTGGTCCAAGCCACCCTCGACATGGCCCGCGGCCTCGGCCTCGCCGACGTCCTCACCGACGATTCCCTGCGCCGCAAGGACATCGTCCAGCAGTGGGCCGCCACCCTGCACACGGCATTGAACGCCCCGCGCTGAATCAGCTGTGCGGCAGCTTCGGCCACGCCGTCGCGGCCAGCGCTTTCGCCGTATCGCACGCGCCGACGCCCTGGTAGACGGTCATCGTGATCTGCTCGGTGAATCGCGAAGTGTCGCCGTCGGCCTTGTATTCGTAGTGGGCCCCGAGCCACGGATCCCAGGTCCGCCCGGTGAGCGTCAGCTGGCACCGTCCGGCGTGATCATCGTCCACTATCGTCCTGCGCCCCGCGATGGTCTCGGTGTCGCCCTTCGCCCCCGGCATCGATCGCGGCATCAATGTGGCATGCAGATCGATCCTGCTGCCGTCCGCCTCCCACCGGCAGTGATAGGCGATCGAATCGCTTGCGGCACGGGCGGTCGCCGCACCCGTCGAGGCCCGCAGCTCGGCGTCGTTCAACATCCCGCACAGGTCCCGTCCGCCCACCGAATCGGATGGATAGACCAAGCGCTTCGCGGTATTGCCGGTGAATGCCGCCACCGCCGCATCGGTGATGACATCCCTTACCCGGCAAAGTGTTTCGGCCGAATCCTGCGCCTTCGACGTCACCTCCAAGGTCACGCCGACCCCGTCGGCCCGCATGATGAGCTGCACACACTTGCCGGACCCGCCCAACTCGACAGCGGCGACCTGCACCGGCCCGCGCTGAACCATCGGGATATCGGTATTGCGGGACAAAAATTCCGCCGGAAACCGCGCGATATCGAACTTCGCCGTCACGGCGGACCGCGCACCACCCGGCAGCCCCAACTTCACGGTGCACCCGGAAAAACTGTCCGGCTCGATCCCTATCGCGAAATCACCACCCGAATCCCTCTCCGCGATCCCGGTGAACATCGACGGTTCCACGAACGAACACGGATCGATGGACGCCGGCTCATCGAACCCACCCGCCACCCTGCTCCCGGAAGTGCCTGCGGCAGTGGTGGTCCGGTCCGAACTCCACGTTCCTGCCACCACCGCCGTCCCCGCCGCCACCACGAGTGCACCGACCGCTCCCAGGATCAAGGCCACCTTTCGCTTCGAAAACCGCGCTCCGGCCGCCTTCCCGGTGCTTGGCACCTCGGCATAGGCGGGCGGCCCGATCTGGATCGCGTACTCGGGCTCGGCGCCGGGCCGCGCCCACGGCGACTGCGCGGAACCGGAATCGGGGCTTTGTTCTGGCTCGGTCATTGCGACGACACCCCCGTGACGACACGCGAATCAATCCCTAGATCTTAGGAATTGGCCCGCCTCGGCGCCTGCCGGAAGAAATGGTGTCACCGCCAGGGTTCCTTCAGAAGCCGAAAGCCTCTGCCAGTTCGATGGATTGGTCGTCCCAGCAACGCTCGATGCGTTCGCGCTCCTGGTCCGGGAGGTCCGGTCGCCAGCCGACGGTGCGCCAGAAGGCTTCTCGGTGTTCGTCGCTGAGCGGCATGGGAGGGGTCATGGTTACTGCCTGAAACTCGCTGGTCCGGTGCTTGTTTCAGGGTAGGACCGGACCATCCGGTGGAAGGCGGCTTCCACCGGATGGTCTTGGTGAATCAGGAGAGGGGAGTTGTCAGGTCGTAGAGGGTGACGCCGTCCACCTCCTGGGAGGCGAAGTGCTCCTTTACCCAGCTGGCGATTTGGCCGCTGGTGCTGGTGCTGGACCGGCCGAAGCCGCCGTCTTCGCTCTCCGAGCTGCCGGTGATGAAGTAGTGGATCTTCTTGTCCGCCACGTACTGCTGGAATTGCGCGAGGGTGGGGGAGGGGTCGCTGCCGTTGAAGCCGCCGACGGGCATTACCGGCAATTGCGTGGCGAGCTGGAAGCCGGCCGCGCTGTTGGAGCTGACGGTGGCGGCGACCCAGGTGTAGTCGGTGCCGCCGTCCTTCAGTAGCGCGGTCACTTGGTCGCTGGGTTTGCTCGCGCCCATGACGCCGCCGACCGGGCCGCCGCCCATCATCCCGCCGCCGGTTTTGCTGCCGTCGGGGGCTCCACCTGGGATGGTCCCGCCGCCGGGTTTGCCGCCGGTCGAGCTGCCGCCGATTCCGTTGCCGCCGTTCTGGTTGCTTCCGTTCCTGGGACCGCCGTCGGGGCGTGCGCCGCCATTGCGGCCGTCGGTGGTGTCGCCGCTCGGCCACCGCCCGCCGCCGGGGCCGAACCCGTGCCCGACGCTGGGGCCCGCACTGGGGATCGGGCCTTCGTGACTTGCGGTGAGGGTTTGGCCGACGTAGGCCACCGGTCCGGCGAGCCCGACGATTACCGCCGTGCAGGCTGCCGCGACGGCGGCTTTGCGTGGGAGCTTCACGAGCAGGGCGACGGTGCCGAGAATGCCCGCGACGAGTACTGTCCAGCGCAGCCACGGCAGGTAGGAGCTGCTGCGGGACAGCAGCATCCATGCGGTCGCGGTGGTGGCCGCGAGCGCCGCCGCGAGGGCGATGCGGACCCAGGCTCGATCGCGTTCGCGCCAGAGCAGGACCGCGCCGGTCGCGGTGACCACGGCGACGGCCGGAGCCAAGGCGACGGTGTAGTACTGGTGGAAGATCCCCTTCATGAACGAGAACACCAGGCCGGTGACGACCAGCCACCCGCCCCAGAGGAGGAAGGAGGCGCGGCGCGCATCGGTGCGAGGAGCCTTGCCGCGCAACAGGAGTGCGGCGGCGAGCAGGATCAGTGCCGCCGGGATCAACCAGGCGATCTGACCACCCTGGGCGGGTTCGAACAGGCGCGTGATGCCGGTGCTGCCCCACATGCCGTTGCCGCCGGTGGGCATATCGCCGCCGGGTCCGACGCTGCCGTGTTCTTCACCGTTGAGCCGCCCCAGCCCGTTGTAGCCGAGGGTCAGTTCGATGATCGAATTGTTCTGTGAACCACCGAAATACGGTCGGTCGGACACCGGCCAAAGCTCGGCGATGAGTACCCACCAGCCCGCGCCGAGGATCATCGCCCCACCCGCCGCGAACAATTGCGCGATGCGCTTGCCCAGCTTCGGCGGCCCGGCGATCAGATAGGTCAATGCCAGCGCCGGCACCACCAGCAGCACCTGCAATTGCTTTGCCAGGAACCCCAATCCGATGAACAACCCCGTGAGCACCAGCCACCGCCAGCGCCCGTCCGCCACGGCCCGCGTCATCGCCCAGGCCGCCGCGACCATCAGGGACACCAGCATGGCGTCGGGATTGTTGAACCGGAACATCAGCGCTGCAACGGGTGTCACGGCGAGCACCAGCCCGGCGAGCAGTCCGGCGGCCGCGCCGAAATTGCGCCGCACGGTCGCCCACAGCAGGGCGACGGACGCCACCCCCAACAGCACCTGCGGCAGCAGCATTGCCCACGAGGACAGCCCGAACACCCGGACCGACAGCTCCATCGGCCACAGCGACAGCGGCGTCTTGTCCACGGTGATGGAATTAGCCGCATCGGAGGAGCCGAAGAAGAACGCCTTCCACGACACCGAACCGGCCTGCACCGCAGCGGAATAGAACGAATTGGCCCAGCCGTTGGCGGACAGATTCCACAGGTAGGCGACGGTGGTCGCGACGAGCAGCGCCGCCAGCGCGGGCAACTCCCAGCGCGGCCGGCCCCTCATGCCGGTCGCATCGGTAGCGGCGGGTGGCGAGGTCTGCGGCGGTTCGGTCAATGTCGCGGTCATTCCGCCGCTCCTTCCGCGGCGGCGGGCGCATTCCGGACTTCCGGCGCTCCGGCCTGCCGGAATACCCAGCGCAGGCCGACGAATCGCAGCAGGGTGGCGAGCAGGTTCGCGAGCACCAGGAACAGCAGTTCCAGATGCACTTCGGCCTCCGGAGCCCAGTGATGCAGCACGAACAGCGATCCACTGGTGAGTGCCAGCCCGACCCCGAAGATCACCAATCCTTGGAAGTGATGCGAGACCGCCCGCGTGGACCCGCGCACCCCGAAGGTGAAGGCCCGGTTGGCCGCGGTATTGCCGATGGCGGTGATCAGCAGGGCCAGGAAGTTGGCGACCTGGGCGCCCGTAATCCCTTGCAGCGCAACATAGAGCGCCAGATAGGCGAGCGTGGAAACAACGCCGACGATGCCGAATCGAACCAGCTGCCCGACCATCCCGAGCGGCACGCCTTCCACCAGCGGCTCCCTCCCGATCGCGGCCCGCAGTTCATTGATCGGCAATCGCCCGGAAGCCAGCGCCCGCCCCACCCGCCAGATCCCGCGCAGATCCTTCCGCGCGGTATCGACGATATCCACCCGGCTGTCCGGATCGTCGATCCAATCCACCGGCACTTCGTGAATCCGCAGCCCGATCCGCTCGGCCAGCACCAGCAGCTCGGTGTCGAAGAACCATTCCCCGTCCTCGACCAGCGGCAGCACCAGTTTCGCCACCGGCCCGCGCATGGCCTTGAACCCGCACTGCGCGTCCGTGAATCGCGCCTGCAACGAGGTCCGCAAGATCAGGTTGTAGCACCGCGAGATGATCTCCCGCTTCGGCCCGCGCACCACCCGCGCCGACGACGCCAGCCGAGTGCCGATGGCGAGATCCGAATGCCCCGAAACCAGCGGCGCCACCAACGGCAGCAGCGCGTTCAGATCCGTCGACAGATCCACGTCCATGTACGCCACGACCTGCGCATCCGACCGCTGCCACACTTCCCGCAACGCCCGCCCGCGCCCCTTGCGATCCAGGTGCACCACCTGCACCCCGTCCAGCTCGCCCGCGAGGATCCGCGCCACCGCGAGTGTGTCATCGGTGGATGCGTTGTCCGCCACCGTGATTCGCGCCGAGAACGGAAAACTCGTACTCAGGAACGCGTGCAATCTCCGCACGCACGGCCCCAGATCCTGTTCCTCGTTGTAGACCGGCACCACAATATCCACAATGGGCGCGGTCACTGCCTCCACTGATTCCGCCGCCCCCACGGCGATCGCTGTATCGATCATGGTGTCCAACTTCGACGACCACGCTCCAGCCGACCTGGACCTTCCCTGGGAGGTTACTGGGAGGCGTTCACGCCATCGCCCGTTCCGGCGATTGCGAGCAGCGGGCTACCGCGCTCCGAGGTGCAGTCGCCACAGCGGCGAGACCGGGCCGTGGCCGGCGCCCAGATCGTAGGAGGCTTCCAGGCAGCGGAAGGTCCATTCCTTGGCGAAGGCGACTGCGTCCGGGACGGTGTAGCCGTGGGCGAGGGCGCAGCAGATGGCGGCGGCGAGGGTGTCGCCGCCGCCGTGGTCGTTGCCGGTGGCGAGGCGGCGGGCGGGGAGTTCGTGGAAGGTTTCGCCGTCGAAGAGCAGGTCGGTGCTCTGTTCGGAGGTGCGCAGGTGGCCGCCCTTGACGATGGCCCAGCGCGGGCCGAGGGCGTGCAGGGCTTCGGCGGCTTTGCGGGCGCTGGCGTCGTCGACGACGGTGATGCCGGTGATGAGGCGGACCTCGTCGAGGTTGGGGGTGACGACGGTGGCGAGGGGAATCAGGGTGTGGCGCACCGCGTCCAGGGCTTCGGCGTGCAGCAGGGGATCGCCGTGCATGGAGGCCGCTACCGGGTCCACCACCAGCGGAATGGTTCCGTCGCGTCCGATGCCGACCTCCCGGCACACCTGCGCGACGGCTTCGATGATGGCGGTGGAGGCCAGCATGCCGGTCTTGGCGGCTCCGATGCCGATATCGCTCACCACGGTGCGCACCTGATCGGCGACGATCTGCGGCGGGATCTCGTGAAAACCGCTGACGCCCAGGGTGTTCTGCACCGTCACTGCGGCGACCGCGACGCACGCGTGCACGCCGCACAGCGCCATGGTGCGCGAGTCGGCTTGAATGCCCGCGCCGCCACCGGAATCGGTTCCGGCGATCGTCAGCGCGCGTACGGGCGTCTGCCCATTGGGGGTGAGCGGTAGCAGTTCCACGCCCGTGACCCTACGCGGCCGGGCGGCCGGTGTGACCTGTGTGTCCCGGGCCTGCGGGAGCCGTCCGGCCCCGGCCTGGTGACCCGCGAACTCTTCAGTTAATGAAAACCATTATCATTACGGTATGACCTCAGCCCAGCGCCCCGCCCCGCTGCCCGTGACCGTGCTCTCCGGCTTCCTCGGCGCGGGCAAAACCACCCTGCTCAACCACCTGCTCGCCAATCGCGAAGGCCGCCGCGTGGCGGTCATCGTGAACGACATGAGCGAGGTGAACATCGATGCCGCGCTCGTCGCCGGCCAGGGTCACCTGGATCGCACCGAGGAGAAACTCGTCGAACTCACCAACGGCTGCATCTGCTGCACGCTGCGCGAGGACCTCATCGAATCGGTCGGGAAGCTGGCGCGCGAGGGCCGCTTCGACCATCTGGTCATCGAATCCACCGGTATCTCCGAACCCATGCCGGTCGCCGCCACCTTCGAATGGGAATTCGAGGACGGCTTCAAACTGGGCGAGATCGCGAAACTCGACACCATGGTGACGGTGGTCGACGCCTCCACCTTCCTGGTGGAAGTGGTGAAGGGTCAGGCGCTGGCCGAACGCAACATGCAGGCGGGCGACGGGGATGCCCGCACCATCGCCGATCTACTGGTGGATCAGGTGGAGTTCGCGAATGTGCTGGTGCTCAACAAGACCGACCTGGTGAGCGCGAACGCGGCGGGCAGCGTGGAGGCGACGATCCGCCGCTTGAACCCGAACGCCCGCATCGTGCGATCCGCGCACGGCGTGGTGGATCTGGAGCACATCCTCGGCACCGGCCTCTACAACCCCGATATCGCCGCCCAATTCGAGGGCTGGGACGAGGAACTGGCGGGCGGCCACACGCCTGAAACCGAGGAATACGGCATCAGCAGCATCACTTTCACCGCCGACCGCCCGTTCCATCCCGAACGTCTGAACAATGCCCTCGCGCAAATGCAGCGCCTGCTGCGTTCCAAGGGTTTCTTCTGGCTGGCCAGCCGTCCCGACCTGGCCGCGCTCTGGTCGCAGGCCGGCCCCAATCTGACTTTCGAACCGGCCGCCTACTGGACCGCCCTGGATATGGAACCCGGGCAGGAGATCGTTTTCATCGGCGTCCACCTGGACCGTCCGCACGTCCGCGACCTGCTGAATTCGGCCCTGCTCACCGATGCCGAGCTGGCATCCGGGCCGCAGTCCTGGCTGCGGTACCCGGATCCCTTCCCGTCCTGGGGCGATGCCCACTCCCACGCCTGATCCGGCTCAATTCGAGATGCCGGGGGTGCGGCGCAGGTAGGTGGCGTCGCTGACCTGCTCCAGCAGGAACGCGGCGACATCGGCCCGGGAGATCTTCAGCGTCAAGCCCTTGGCACCGGCCGGCACATCCCGGTGGTAGCCGCCGGTGGCCGGATCGTCGGTGAACGCGGCCGGCCGCACGATGGTCCAGTCCAGATCGCTGGCCTGCACATAGGTTTCCTGCACCCCGTGGTCGGCGTACGCTTGCCGCAGCAGCATGCCGAACAGGATGTACTTCCACAGGAAGTTCAGGTTCCCCCGGGAATCGCCCACGCCCAGCGAGGACATGCACACCAGCCGCTTCACCCCGGTCCGCTCCATGGCCTGGATGACCGTCTTGGTCCCTTCGGCCCGCAGCACCCCCTTGCGCCCCGCACCCAGCGTGACGATCACGGCGTCCTGCCCGAGCACGGTCTGCTCGACCGCCGAAGGATCGAGCACATCACCGACGACGACCGTCAGATTCGGATGCGACACAGTCGAATTGCCCGCCGACCGAGTGAGAATGGTGACCTCGTGCCCGGCCTGCAAAGCCTGCTCGGTGACCTTGCGGCCGACGGTCCCGGTAGCTCCGAAGATTGCGATTCGCATTGCATTCACCTTTCGAATTTCGTTGTCTTGAAGGTGAATTCAGTTTGTCAATCCCCGGTCCCCGCGAACATCGCCGTGCGTCTCACCTACATGCGAGAGGGTCTCGGGCCTACTCGCTGACGAAGCGGACGAACCCGGCCCACTCCTCGGGGGAGAAGAACAGCTCGGGCCCGCCGGGCTGCTTGCTGTCGCGCACGCCGGTCCGTTCGGACTCGTGACAGACCTCGACGCACTCGTTCGCGGTCGGGGACCGAGAAGACTTGAACCACTTACCCGCTGGCGACTGGCTGATCACGGGGTGTACTCCTTCGCCATCTTCGACACCAGATCCCGGGTGTCGCCTTCACTCAACGCTACTGCCTGGATTCCCGTGACAGCCTCCCTGTAGCGGTTGATCACGTCCTCGCGCTCCAGGTAGAGCGCACCTTCCGCGCCCTCGGTGTACACCACGGGAGGCTCGGTGAGCCGGCTGCTCGTGGGCGGGAAGTCGAGCAGGGTGAATGATTGGATCACCAGCCCGGGATGGCTACCGACCCCGTGCGGCACTACCCGGATCGAGATATTGGGACGCTCGCCGATCTCGGCGATCTGGCGCAGCTGTTCGGCGAGGACGAGCGGGCCGCCCGGCTGATGCAGCAGGGCCGACTCCGAGATCAGCGCGTCCAAGCCGAAGCCGTCTTCGGTGAGGCGCTCCTGCCTGCGCGCCGAAAGTTCCAGCAGGCGTTCGGTATCCACCGCCGACAGGCCGGGTGCTCTCGTCCCGATCAACGCGCGCCGGTATTCGGGAGATTGCAGGATGCCGGGCATCAATACGAGCTGATGGGATGTCATGTGGTTCGCCGCGGCCTCGAGGCGCAGATAGTGATCGAAGAACGAGTCGTACAGGTCGCTGTACCCCTGCCACCAGCCCTTTCCCCGGCCCTGCGCCTTCGCCAGCTTGGTCTGCTGCTTGACGACCGCCCACATCTCCAGCGCATCGGAACGCTCTTGGGCCGACACCTGGTAGAGGTCGAGCAGCTTCTCGATCTGCGGCGTCGAAATCTTCGACGGCAGACCGTCTTCCAATCGCATGATCGTCGGCGAGGACACGTCGATCGCGAGCCCCGCCGCCAGCATGCTCTTGTGGGCGTTCTCCCGGAGGGAGCGGAGAAAACGACCGAAACCCCTTCGGGGAATGGTGGATCCGACCATTTCGTTAGCCTCGCTATTCGGGTTGCTTCAGCGTGAAATGAGTCACCGTGTAATTCCAGTGTATTTCGGAGCAATATGCAGCGTGTGCGTTTCATGAAAGGTCCCGGAGGTGTCTACTGGAGAAGTCTTCGAGTCCGCCACAACCAGGTCGGGGTGATCGAAATGTCTTGGGAAACATGCGTATTGGTCGTTCTTGCAGTCTCGCTACTGGCCCTGTCGATTTGGGGTTTCGCTGGAATTCCAAACGGTCGGGACGCCCGATTTCTCCGACTCGCGTATATCGAAGGCGAAGGGCACCTCTACGTCCCCGCCTCAGGCGGAGCCGGACGCTGGCATCACGGCCGCCATCGAGCGGGCTGGTGACGCAATGCCTTACATCGTTTCGCAGATCAAGCACGAACGCTTCCCGGAGGACGTCGCCGCGCTGAAGTATTCACGGAGTGTGGAGGCGCTCATGCATTCGCATATGGGATGCATTGCGGGGGAGGGTACTTCACCACGGTCCTGCAGTGCGCGACGGCAGCTCATGGGCATCGCTATACAAGCCGGTTGGGCTTGGGTCGGCAAGGTCCCGGATACGGACGGGCTCTCCCGGTGAGGGCCAGGCCGCTGCGGTTCGCTGACCAGCGGCGTTGATCGGGTGTTCATTCGGGGGAATTGGCTGGTGAGGGACGCTACCTACGGTTCCGGGCATGACGAATCGAAACCCTCCCGCTTGGCCCGAGACCCGGCGTTTCGCCAAATGGATGTTGGTCCTGCTGTACGGGGCCGGCCTGTATGTCGTGTTCGCCGTCAAGGACCTCGTCGCGCGGGTGAGCTGAACCTCCCGCATAAGATCGGCTGATCCCATGTTTTTACCGAGAGAAGCCGATGGATCCCGCGGAACTGAGCTTTACGGTGCTGGGCCGCGTCACCGTCCGGCGCGGCCCGCTGACCTTGGCGTCCGGGCGGCTGCGCACCCAGGCCGTGCTCGCCGCGCTCCTTTTCGCGGGTGGTCGCCCGCTCACCGCGGCGCAGCTGGTCGATGCGGTCTGGGGTGAGGAACTTCCAGGCGACCCCATCGCTTCCCTTCGCTCCCACGCGCTGCTGCTGCGCAAGCTCGTCGAGCCGGATCGCGCCCCGCGGACCGCGCCCTCCGTGCTCGTGTCGGTCGGCGACGGCTATGAACTTCGCGTGGGGCGCGACTCCATCGACGCTTTCCGCGTGCAGGCGCTCGCCGAATCCGCCGAGAATGCCAGAGCTGCACAAGATTTCGAACATGCTCACATCCTGCTGACCGAGGCGCTGTCGCTGTGGCACGGCGAACCCTTGGCGGGGGTGCCCGGCCCGGCCGCGACCGATCATCGCCGACGCCTGTCCGAGCTGCGGGTAAACCTGCTCGAAGCTCGCCTCGACACCGACCTGCAGCTGTCCCGTCACGCCCGGGTGATCGGCGAGATAGCCTCCGCGAGTGCCGAATTCCCGCTCCGGGAACGCTTGCGTGCCCTGTGGATGACGGCCCTGTACCGCTCCGGCCGTCGCAGCGAAGCCCTCGCCGTCTACACCGACACCCGTCGGCTGCTGATCGATGAACTCGGCATCGAACCCGGGCCCGAACTGACCGAGCTGCACCGGCGAATCCTCGACGACGAACTCCCGCCCCTGCTACCTGTATCCCCGCAGCCGCAGCCGCAGCCGCAGCCGCAGCCGCAGCCGCAGCCGCAGCCGCAGCCGATGCCGATGCCGATGCCGATGCCATCGGAGGCCGGGCGGGCGGGATGGCACGGCACGCACGGTGACTTGCGCGACGGCATACGACCCGCGCAATTACCCAGAGGGATAGCCGATTTCACCGGACGCGAGACGCTGCTGACAGAACTCGGCACCGCCCTGACTCCGACCGGATTCGCCCCACCGGTGGTGGTTGTCACCGGCATGGGCGGAGTCGGCAAGACGACCCTGGCCACCCGCGTCGCCCTGACGATCCGAGACCGCTTCCCGGACGGTCAGCTCTACGCCGACCTGCGCGGCGTCGACGACCGGCCCGCCGAACCCGTCGGTGTGCTGGGCGGCTTCCTGCGCGCGCTAGCCATCCCGGACAGCGACATTCCACCCACCGAGCCCGAACGCGCCGCCCTATTGCGCAGCCTGTCGGCGGACCGGCGCCTGCTCATCGTGCTGGACAATGCGGGCACGCTGGATCAAGTGACGCCGCTGCTGCCGAGCGGACCCGGTTGTGCGGTCCTGGTCACCAGCCGTGCGGTACTGCCGCTGCCGGGCGCCACCCACCGCCAGCTGGATCTGCTGTCCACCGATGAGGCGCGAAACCTCATGGCGGGCATCGTCGGTGCAGAACGCGCAGCCGCCGAATCGGAGTCCGTCGACGCGGTGATCGCGGCGTGCGGACGGCTGCCGCTGGCCATCCGGATCATCGGCGCGCGGCTCGCGGTGCGACCGCGATGGAGTATCGCCGAGGCGGCGCGACGGCTGGCCGACGAGCGGAATCGGCTCTCGGAGTTACGGTGCGGCGATCTCGCCGTCGACGCCTGCTTCGCCTTCGGATACCGGGACCTGCCGCCCGCGACGGCACGGGCCTTCGCGGAATTGGCGGTCCCCGCCGCGCCCGAGCTGTCGGTCGCCGCCGCCGCGGCGATACTGGGGACGGACATCGGGGCCGCCGCCCAGGTCTGTGAGTCCTTGGTCGACCTCGGGCTGCTGCAATCCACGGGAATCGATCGTTACGGGTATCACGACCTGCTGCGCCTGTACGCGCGCACGGTCGATCCGGAGCTGGACCGGGTGCGGGTACTGTCGCGCCTGCTGGACTATTACCTGGCGACCGCGAAAAATATTGTCGCGCTGCGCTATCCGGGGCATCGGCTCGATTATGTCCCGGCGACCGAGCATCCCGGCGCCGCCATCGAATCCGAAGCGGACGCGCACGCTTGGCTGGACGCCGAACGCACCGCGCTGATCGCCCTGTACCGGCAGGTCGCCGCCGACCATCCGGCCCTGGCGCCGTCCAGCGTGGATGTGGCCATGCTGATCAGCGAGGCCGTCGACCCCTCGCCGCAATCCGGGCAGCTCGCCGGCGCGCTGCGACGACTGCTCGCCGTCGCCACCGGATTCGAGGACCGGGAAACGGAACTCCGGGCTCGTGCCGCCCTCGGCC
>NZ_BDCD01000035.1 GCF_001613325.1 Nocardia yamanashiensis NBRC 100130
GGGCGACCCGGCTTGGGAAGGCTGGGCGTGCGCCACCCTCGCGGACCGCTACGGTGATGCCGCAATCTGGGATCAATCCGCGGAATTCGGTGCGCGTGCATCGGAATTGGCGAGACGGATCGGCGGTGCCGCGTTCGAATCGCTGGCACGCAGTCAACTCGGCCGGGTAGCGCTGATG
Source organism: Nocardia yamanashiensis NBRC 100130 (assembly GCF_001613325.1). GTDB lineage: Bacteria > Actinomycetota > Actinomycetes > Mycobacteriales > Mycobacteriaceae > Nocardia > Nocardia yamanashiensis. Next base: position 179 of record NZ_BDCD01000035.1, read on the forward strand.
CGCGACGACGACCCGGAGCGAGCGTTGTCGATCTGCGAGGAAGCAGTGCACGCGGCCCGCGGATACGGGCGACGGCTCCTGCTCGGCTGGGCCCTGTACCGGCTCGCGGAGGTAGGTTTCCACGGTGGGTTCTTCGAGCGCGCCGAATCCGCTGCCGCCGAGGCGAGTTCGGTGCTCACCCGCGCCGCCGACCCGATCCGGCGCGGGCACTCGCTGCACTTCCATGCGAAGGCTCTGACGGCTCGCGGACGTACAGCGGAGGCGCGGCTGGTGCGAGCGCAACTCGACGAGCTGATCGCCCGGGTCGGCCCGCTGCCGCCGCTGCCGGATCTGTTCGCCGTTCCGTCGGCGACGCGATAACACCCGCTCCGCGGGGCGTTCATCGAGCGCTCAATGACCGCTCGAGCGGTCCGCGCAGGCTCGGTGTCCGACCGCCCGCGCCGTTCCCGGCGCTCGGCCCGACACCCGAGGAGACAATGTGAATTACCGGCTGGGCATCGTCGATCAGAGCTTCGTGCCGAAGCAGGTGACCGTGTCGTACGTGGCGATCTGCGCCGGTGCGGTCGATGACGACGTGCTGCGGCGGGCGTTCGCGCTCACGTCCCGGCGTTTTCCGGTACTGCGCGGGCGTCTCGAAGCGCGGGACGGTTCTTGCTACCTGCGGCTGCCGGACAGTGGCTGCGGCGACCCGGTGGTCGAGATCGTGCACGGCACGTTGCCGGACTGGTTGGACGATGTCCAGGCGATCGATCCCATGCGAGCCTTGGCGAAATTGGAGATCGTGCGCGACGGCGAGACCACTGCGGTCGCACTGCGCATCGCACATGCCGTCAACGATGCGCACCTGGGTTTCGAACTGCTGGAAGAGTTCTGGCGCAATGCCGCCGCGCTCGGAGCGTGCGTCCCGGTCGCCGATCCCGCCCCGGTGGTTCCGCGCAGCCTCGAGGACCTGCTCGCCGAGCGCGGCATCGACGTCCCGGAATCAGACGTGCCAGAGCTGCGCGGTCTGTACAGCTTCGCGCCGGCGGGGAGTATCGGAAGGCCGGGGCTGCGTCTGGCCGCCGAGTCGCGAATCATGCTGTCGGCCGCCGAAACCGGTGAACTGCTGCGCCGGGCGCGGGCACACGGGACGACGGTGCACGCACTGCTGAGCGCTGCGATCGTCCGGTCCGAGCGCGCGCTGATCGATGAAACCCCGGACCGGACAGAGCTTCCCATGATCATCGGGCACGCGGTCGACCTGCGTCCGCATCTGACGCCGCCCGCGCATCCCACCGAGGCGACGAACGGTCTGGGCTTCGCGCCCACCATCACCATGTGCGGGGCCGACACCGATCTCCGCGTGCTCGCCGAGAACGTGAAGGCGCAGATCGTGCACGGTATCGACAGCGGGGGAGCGCTGGCCACCATGTTCGCGGCGGCGCGGCTGGACGAGACCGACGTGCTCCCGGCCACCGTCAACATCATCACCAATTGGGGTGTGGTGCCGGCGCTCGCGGTCCCGGGCGGAATGCGGATGGTCGACTTCCGCGGGTTCGCCACCGGCGGCTCCAGGCGGGAGATCAGCTACTTCGTCTACACGTTCCAGGGGCGGTTGAGCATCGACTTCACATTCTCCGAAACCTGCCATTCCCGTTCCCGGATAGCGGAATTGAGTCGAATCCTCGCGGCCGAGATTGCCGTGCTGACCGCGACCGCCGCGGTCGCCTGACACCGGAACGCGGGAGGCCCTCCCCGCAGGGAGGGCCTGTTCCGTTGGAGCTCAGTGGTATTCGGCGAAGAAGCGCTGGATGTCGGCGACCAGGACGTCGGTCGCTTCGTGGGCCGCGTAGTGCCCGGCCGCGTCGTTCGGGCCGCCCTTGGTCGAGACCACGTCGTAGGCGTTCCAGCTGACGATGTTCTTGTGGTCGCGGTCGGCGAAGCGGCGGATGGACTGGAAGTCGCCCTTGAACATGGCCAGGGCGGTGGGGACGGTGGTGGGTTCGGTCGGGTGATCGGTGGTGTGGGCGTCCTCGTAGTAGAAGCGGATCGAGGAGCCCGCGGTGCCGGTCAGCCAGTAGATCGCCACATTGCCGATCACGAAATCGGCGTCCAGGGATTCGCCGAAGAGCTGGGAGTTCCAGCCGAGCAAACCGAGGGGGGAATCCGCCAGGGCGAAGGCCAGGGTCTGCGGCTGCTGGCTGTGCAGCATGTTGAACGACATCTTGTTCTCGTGGAACCACTGCAGGATGCCGAGCGCTTCCATGTCCTCGGCGGACAGGCCCTCGAACTCCGACGGGTCGCCGGACGGGAACGAGAAGATCTGGGTGACGTGCACGCCGACCACCTTGTCGGGGGCGATGCGGCCGAGTTCGGGGGAGACCATCGAACCGCCGTCATTGCCGATCGCGCCGTAACGCTGGTAACCCAGGCGGTCCATGAGCTGCGCCCAGGCGCGGGCGGTGCGGTAGCGGCTCCAGCCGGTGCTGCGGGTCGGGCCGGAGAAACCGAACCCGGGCAGGGACGGGATGACCAGGTGGAAGGCCGGCTGGTCGGCCGATTCCGGGTTGGTCAGGGGCTCGATGACATCCAGGTATTCCAGGATGGAACCCGGCCAGCCGTGGGTCAGGATGACCGGCAGGGCGTCCTCGCGCTCGGAGCGGATGTGCAGGAAGTGGATGTCCTCGCCCTCGATCTCGGTGGTGAACTGCGGGTAGCTGTTCAGCTTGGCTTCCAGTGCCCGCCAATCGAATTCGTTCATCCAGTACTCGGCCAGCGTCCGCACCCGGTCGTTCGGCACGCCATAGGAGTCGCCGACGCCCGCCAGCTCGTTCGGGTACAGGGCCCGCCGCAGCCGGTCGTTCAGGTCGTCGAGCTGGGCCTGCGGGACGTCGATGCGGAAGGGGCGGATGGCGGTGGCGTTCATCATTCTCTCCTTGTTGGAACGGAATGTTTCGTTCTGTCTTAACCATAACGGAACGGATGATTCCGTTCAAGTGGTATTCTCGAACTCATGCCGAAGACTTCCGAAACCCCAGCTCAGCGCGCACTGCCCGGTCGCAAGGCGCAGGCCGCCCGCAATGACGAGATCATCCTGACCGCCGCGCGGGATGTGTTCCTCAACGATCCGAAGGCGCCCATCTCCGCGGTGGCCGAACGCGCGGGGGTGGGGATCAGCGCCCTGTACCGCCGCTACCCCAGTAAGGAGGACCTGCTGCGCACCCTCTGCTACGACGGGCTGCGCCGCTACAACGTCGAAGCCGAGGCGGCCCTGCAGGATCCGGATGGCTGGCAGGCGCTGGTCGGATTCCTGGAGCGGGTGGTGGACGCCGACGTGCACTCGCTGACCACGCATCTGGCCGGCACCTTCGCGCCCGACGAATCGTTCCTGCCCGAGATCGTGAAGTCCGGTGAGCTGACCACCGAGATCGTCCGCCGCGCACACGATTCCGGTCGGCTGCGCCCCGAGGTCACCGATCTCGACCTGGGTCTGCTGCTGGAGGCGTGCGCCGCCATCACCCTGCCCGGCGCGGAACGGTCCGCTCAGCTGCGCCGTCGCGTGCTCGCGCTGCTGCTCGACGGCCTCGCCACCCCCGGCAGCCTGCCGGGTCCGCCGCCCGCGCCCGGCGAATTCGCTTATCGCTGGCAGCGCGACTGAGCGCCCAGCACCATCGAAATATGCTGTGAACAGCCGGAATACCTTGTCAGCACCCGTGTCAGCGCGCTGTCAGCCGGCTGTCAGCGCGGCCCCCGAAAGTAGTTGTCATGACGAGGAGCACCAACGACTCCCCGCTCACCACAACAACTCCCAAGGAGCCCGCAATGTCCGTCAACCTGACCGCCCAGGACAACTCGACCATCCGCACCGCCGCCTACGGCGCCATCTCCCTGCTGGCCGCCGCCAGCCCCAAGCCGTCCAAGGCCGCGAGCGCGGGGACCATCGCCCTCACCTCCGCCACCGGCCTGGTCGGCCACGTCCTGGCGGCCAAGTCCAAGGACATCAAGCTGGAAGGCAAGACCACCGCCGAACTGGCCGACCACGTGCTGCCCGCCCTGACCGCCGCCGTCGCCCTGCTGGCCGCCCAGGACAAGGCCGAGGCCGACAATTTCCGCGCCACCGTCAACACCGCCATCGAGGCCGCCCACGCGGGTCAGCCCCAGTCCAGCCCCACCATGAACGAAATGACCCGCAAGATCATCGCCGCTCTCGATGCGGCGTGACCCGTCATGACGGATGCTTGGGTGAGTAGCCGACCGGCGAAGGGACACGACGATGCCGTCGATTCTCGAGGACGCCCGTGCGATCCAGGACGACCTGGTCGCGTTGCGGAGATCTCTGCATCGCGAACCGGAAATCGGATTGGATCTGCCACTCACCCAAGCGAAAGTCCTTGCCGCGCTGGACGGACTGCCGCTGGAGATCACCCGCGGCGGCAAATGCAGTTCGGTCACCGGGGTGCTGCGCGGCGCGCACCCCGGCCCGACCATATTGCTTCGCGGCGATATGGACGCCCTGCCCGTCCAGGAAGCCAGCGGAGTCGAATACGCCTCCACCATTCCCGGCCGGATGCACGCCTGCGGCCACGACCTCCACACTGCCGGATTGGTCGGGGCCGCACGACTACTGAGCGCCCGTCGTGACGACCTGCACGGCCGAGTGGTCTTCATGTTCCAGCCCGGCGAAGAAGGCTTCGGCGGAGCCGCGATCATGCTCGACGAAGGCGTACTGGACGCAGCCGGTCCGCCGGTGGATTACGCCTTCGCGCTTCATGTTTCAGCCGGTCGAATCCCGTACGGCGTAGTCGCCGCCAAGCCCGGCCCCGCATACTCCGCGGCAGCCCAATTCTCCGTGACGATCGAAGGCAGCGGCGGCCACGGAGCCTTCCCCCACACCGCTCTGGACCCGGTCCCCGTCCTGTGCGAAATAGTCCTGGCCATCCAGAATTTCGTAACCCGCCGCTTCGACGCCTTCGACCCGGTAGTCATCACCGTCGGCCACCTCTCAGCCGGCACCGCCCCCAACGTCATCCCCGCCACCGCCCGCTTCGACGCCACCGTCCGCTGCTTCTCCGAACCGAACCAAACCCGCCTGCAATCGGCCCTCCCAAACCTGGCCCACGGCATAGCCTCCGCCCACGGCCTGCAAGCCCACTGCGAATACACCCTCGGCTACCCAGTCCTGCTGAACGACCCAGCCCAAACCAAGTCCGCACTAACCCTGGCCCGCACCCTCTTCGGCCCCGACCTGTCAACCGAACACCCCACCCCCGCCGGCGCCTCCGAAGACTTCGCCTACATCCTCCAACGAGTCCCCGGCGCCATGCTCACCCTAGGAGCCACCCCACCCCACCTCGACCCCACCACCGCCCCCGACAACCATTCCCCCGAAGCAGTTTTCGACGACAGCGTCCTATGGCGCCAAGCGGCACTACTAGCCGAACTGGCCATGAATTCACCACTGGCCTGAGCGGAGAAGCGAGGACTCGAACCTCAAAGCTTGCGCCTCGATTCGCTTAGCGGGCGATCCCGAGCCCTGCTCGGTTGCTTCTCCATACGTTTCGGGTGGTGACCTCGACGGGAATCGAACCCGCGTGGCCCTGATCGAGAGTCAGGGTGCCTGTCCAACGCAGCACGAGGCCTTCGTACCCGCTGAGAGATTCGAACTCTCGACATCCTCTTTAAGAGAGAGGAGCTCTGCCGCTGAGCTAAACGGGCCGGGTGACGCAGATCGGAATTGAACCGACGAGATTCTGGGTGAAAGCCAGAACGCCCATATCCATCAGAGCAACTGCGCCAAGGGGCGGGATTACGCGCTGGGGGTCGAGAACCGTTCGGAGGGAAGGGGTTCGACGGCAGCGCGGAAGGGTTCGGACTGGGGCTTCGAACTCGCGGTCATTGCTGTCTCCTTCCTTGTCGGTGTTGTCTGCAACCATAGCGGGGAGGGTTGTTCGGCGGTATCGATTATTCGGGGGGTCGACGGAAGGACGGCGTTGTGAACTGGACTCTCGAGGTCGTGATCGTGCCGGTGTCCGATGTGGATCGGGCGAAGGCGTTCTACAGCGAGCAGGTGGGGTTCGGGGTGGACTTCGACATCAGTCCGGGGGAGGGGATGCGGCTGGTGCAGCTGACGCCGCCGGGGTCGGGGTGTTCGATCGTCATCGGGGAGGGGATGGTGCCGAAGATGGAGCCGGGGTATCTGAAGGGGATTCAGCTGGTGGTGCCGGATATCCGGAAGGCGCACGCGGAGCTGGCGGCGCGCGGGGTGGCGGTGAGCGAGGTACAGGTGCTGGGGGAAAGCCCCTCGCCGACACCGCATCCGCTCGATAATGTGGGTTTCGTCTTCTTCGACGATCCGGACGGCAACAGCTGGGCTGTCCAGCAGATCTCCGCACGGGCGTAGCTGCTCGCCGGCGGGGATGGCTAGCATCGTCGTTCGTGCGTGTGTTTGGTGGGGGATTTTTGCGAATGCGTTTGCTTGCCGTCGTCTCCGGATCATTGGGCCTGTTGCTCGCCGTGCTGGTGCCGTTGCTGCCGGTGCGGCAGGACCGGGCGAGTCTGGACTGGCCGCAGGCGCAATCGCTGCAGGTGACCGCGCCACTGGTGGATTACGTGCCGCTCGATCTGGATGTGAGCGTGCCGTGCACGGCCATTCGGGAATTGCCGAGCGGGACGGTGCTTTCCACCATTCCGGCCGAGGCGCCGGGCGGGCAGGCCAAAGGACTGCTTGTTCGCGTCGAGGATGTGCCGGGGAGCGGACGCACGTTGTCGGTGCTGGTCCGCAATATCCCGCTGCTGACGGCGCCGATCTCGCAATTCGCCGGGGCCGGAACCAACTCTGAGGGTGGGGGTTCCGGGGGCGGGGTCGCGCCGAGTTCGGGCGCGGGGACGCTGCCCGGGGCGGCCACCGCACCGGATGCCGGATTGCAGACCGTGCCCGGGGCGGGAGCCGGGACGGGATTGCGGCCGGCGGGACAGCCGGAAACCAGTGGACCGCCGCCCGGTATGGCGCCGCCGCCCGGCAGCACCCCGCCGCCGGGGAGCACCCCGCCGCCCGGCAGCACCCCGCCGCCGGGGAGCACCCCTCCGCCCGGTAGCACGCCGCCATCCGGCATGCAGCCGCCCGGGAGCGCTTCGCCCACTGGAACCGTTCCGCCCGGCAATGCCCCGAACTCGGGAGCCGCCCCGTCGCCGGGTGCGTCCGCCGCACCCAGCGGGTCCGTCGCCCCGAGCGCCGGTGCGCAACCGGGCGCCGGTGCGACCAAGCGGGACAACACATCCGGTGCTTGCGCGCTCACCGTGCGCTCCAACTACACCGAAACAGTCGCCGAATTGACCGGCGTGAAGAAGCCGGACGGTTCGGCCTACCGCGGATCGATCGATCGCGACGTCCGGCCGCAGATCGTCGGCGTCTACACCGATCTCGACCAGACCAGACTCGGCGATGCCCGCCTGCACGCCTCGGTGGATTCGCGCTTCTCCTCCAGCCCGAGCGCGCTGAAGCTCGCCGCGATCGTGGGCGCGGTGCTGTTCACGCTGCTGTCGCTGGTCTGCCTCTACTTCATCGACGCCGCCGACGGTCGCCGCACGCGACGCTTCCTGCCCGCCCGCTGGTGGCGGGTCACCCCAGCTGATGCCGTGGTCGCCGGAACCCTGGCGCTGTGGCATGTGATCGGCGCCAATACTTCCGACGACGGCTACATCCTCACCATGGCGCGCGCCTCGCGGGAAGCGGGCTACACCGCCAACTACTACCGCTGGTTCGGGGTGGCGGAAGCGCCGGTCGGCTGGCCGTACGAGATCCTCGCGCAGATGACCCGGGTCAGCGATGCGAGCCTGTGGATGCGCCTGCCGTCCCTGCTCACCGGAATTCTCTGCTGGTGGGTGATCAGCCGGGAAGTGCTGCCGCGCTTGGGTGCGAGGGTGCGCAGCAGTCTCTCTGCGCGCTGGACGGCCGCGCTGGTCTTCCTCGCGTTCTGGCTGCCCTTCAACAATGGTCTCCGCCCCGAACCGCTCATCGCGCTCGGCGCGCTGCTCACCTGGTGCTCCATGGAACGGGCCATCGCCACCCGGCGCTTGCTGCCCGCCGCCGTGGCGATCCTGATCGCGGCCTTCTCGCTCGGCGCGGGCCCGTCCGGATTGATCTGCCTGGCGGCGCTTTTCGCGGGCGCACGCCAGGTCATCCAGATCCTGATCACCCGCGTTCGCGCCGAGGTCGGCGCGTCCGGCGAGACCTGGAAGACGCTGCTCGGCTACGCTTCCCGCCTCGCGCCCATGCTCGCCGCGGGCACGCTGGTGCTCGTGGTGACGTTCGCGGACCACAGCTTGGCCGCGATCCGGGAATCCGCGCGTGTGCGAACGGCGGTCGGGCCCAACAAGTCCTGGTTCGAGGAGTACACGCGCTGGCAGACGCTGCTGTCGCTGAACCCCGATGGTTCGCTGACGCGGCGCTTTGGCGTGCTCGCCATGGTGCTGTGCCTGGGTGTGTGCGTACTCGTCGCACTGCGTAAAGGCGGGCGGATCCCGGACACCGCGCGCGGACCGGTGGCGCGCGTGCTCGCGATCGTCTTCATGTCGATGCTGCTGATGATGTTCACCCCGACCAAGTGGACCCACCACTTCGGTGTGTACGCCGGACTGGCGGCCGCGCTCGCGGCGGTGACGACGGTCGTGCTGGGCCGCAACGGTATTCGCACCCGCTACTACCGGTCCTTGTTCGCGGCAGCCGTCCTGTTCGTACTGGCGATCTGCACCACCGGTTCCAACGGCTGGTGGTATGTGTCCGCCTACGGAGTCTGGTCCCCGAAGGACGCACCGGAGATCGCCGGTATCGGCGTATCCTCGCTCCTCCTGGTCGGCGTAGTGCTGTGCCTCATCGCGGCGGCCTGGCAGTACTTCCGCGAGCCATACCGGACCCCCGGCAACGAAGTCGGCGCAAGACCCCTCGGCCGCATAGTGATCCGCCCCCTGACCGTGGCAGCGGCCGTCCTGGTGGTCTTCGAGGTGGTCTCGTTCGCCTCCGCCGCCTACGCCCAATACCCGGCCTACTCGGTCGCACTCGCGAACCTGCGCACCCTCCAGGGCAAGCCGTGCTCGCTAGCCGATGACGTTCTCGTGGAACGCAATACCTCCGATTCCCTCCTGACCCCCTACACCGGATCGGCAGCCGACGGCCTAGCCGCCGAAAACACCGGCTTCACCCCCAACGGCGTAGGCGACCTGAAACCGGACGGCCCCAGCGGCCAGAACGCCCCCGACTCCGGCAGCGGCGGCCCACCTGATTCCGGCTCCGGCGGTGAAGGCGGCGGCCAAGGCCCCGCAGGCGGTGGTCAGGGCGGCCAAGGAAACGGCCCGGGCAATGCCAGCCAAGGCAATGGTGGCCAAGGCAATGGTGGCCAAGGCCAGGGCAACGGTGCTCAAGGCAATGGCGGTGGCCAAGGTAACGGCCAGGGCGGTAACGCCGGCCAAGGTAACGGCAGCCCAGGAAAGGGCGCTCAGGGCGGCGGCCAGGGCGGTAGCGGTGGCCCAGGTAATGGTGGTGGCTCCGGTCCTAGCGGGGCTGGGCCGGGCGGGGGCGCGCCTGCTGCGCCCGGGATCAACGGCAGCACGGTGATGTTGCCGTTCGATCTGGAATCGTCGCGCACGCCGGTGCTGGGCAGCTATGCGACCGGTGGTCAGCAGACGGCGGCGCACCTCGCTACGCAGTGGTACAAGCTGGATCTGGCTGCGGTGCAGCAGGATCCGGCGTATCGCGTGCTGGTGCTCACCGTGGCGGGCCGGATCGGCGCGGGGGAGAACGGGCAAGCGCCCGGTGCTCGCCTGCGGTTGGAGTTCGCGCAGCGCGCCGACGACGGCAGCTTCCGGCAGCTCGGCGAGTTGACTCCGCCTACCGTCGGCGGTGCGCCTGCCTGGCGCAACCTGCCGGTGGCGTTGGACCGGATTCCTGCGCAGACCAATGCGATTCGATTGGTCGCCGACACCGATGCCGGTGACCCGACCGGTAAGCAGTGGATCGCCGTCACGCCGCCGCGGCTGCCCAGGCTGGGCACGCTGAACGACGTCGTCGGCGACAAGGACCCGGTCATCACGGATTTCCATGTGGGACTGGCGTTCCCGTGCCAGCACCCGTTCGACACTCGCGACGGCGTGGTGGTGCAGCTGCCGAAGTGGCGCATCCTCCCCGACAAGCTGAATGCCGCCGTATCCCAGACCTGGCAGGGCGACACCGGCGGCGGCCCGCTGGGCTGGGCGAACCTGCTGGTCCGTACGCGCACGATCCCGACATACCTGGACAACGACTGGACCCGCGACTGGGGTGAGCTGCAAGTCCTCACCCCGTATGTCCGCACCTCGCCCGCCGTCATCGGCGTACAGGTCGAAAACCGCTGGGGCTGGGAGAAAGACGCGCCGATCAAGACCAAGTAACGCCATACGAAAAGATCCGCCCCCTCCCGAATGGGAGGGGGCGGATCCTTGTATTCGCTTGTCGCAGTACGCGTCTACCGCATCAGTTCTGCGGAGCCGGCGCCCCGCCACCCGCACCCTGCATCCCGGGCTGGCCGTCCGCCGGCGGCGGAGGCTGCGCGCCCGCAGGGAGCGGCTTGCCGATGTACTTGGCGATATCGGGCATCATCCGGTTCGCCATCTGCTCCCAGGTACCCCAGTTGTGGATGCCGTACTCGGGGAAGTCATAGGTGACCTTGTCGTATCCGAGCCCGTTGAGCTTGGTCTGGAACGCCTTGGTATTGGCCAGGGCGATCGCTTCCAGCGGCATGCCGAGCGTGATGGCGTCCGTCGAAGTCAGATCCTGGCTGGCCGGCATCGCACTGCCGTTGGCGATGTACAGCTGCGTCCCGTTGGCGATCAGCTGCGGCAGGAACTGGTAGGGATCCATGCGGTTCCACTTGTCGCTGCCCGCCGCGGTCATGCAGTCGATGTTGTATCCACCGGCCGCGAACATGGCCAGCCGCAACGCTTCTCGCATCCCGGGCGCGGACATGTACAGGTACCCGGACAGCGATCCGGCGTACACGAACTGATCCGGGTGGTAGGCCGCCATCATGAGCGCCGCGCCGCCGCCCATGGACAGTCCGAACACGCCGTTGCGAGAGTCACTGAAGCCCAGCTTGTTTCGCAGCGCGTTCTTCAGATCCTGGGTCAGATAGGTCTCCCAGGCATAGGTGCTGGTCTTGCCCATGGTTTCGGAGAAGCCGTCGATGGCCGAACCGGAGGGCAGCCCGGTCTGCTCGATGTTGTATCCCGCGAAACTGCTCGGCGCGTCCCAGTCCACATAGAAGCTGGACATGCCGCCGACCGGCATCACCACATTGATATTGAACTTGGTGAGCGCCGCCGGAATGGAGGTGTGCTCTTCCCACCCGTTGAGCGAGCTTTCGGCGCGTTCCCCGTCGAGCAGGTAGACGACCCGGTCGGTATTGCCATCGGCCGCGCGGAAGATGCGGTTCTTGACCGACCCCATGCTGGAATCGACATAGAAGTCGAATCCGGACGAGTCGTAGGACGCCGCCGCGGGTCCGGCCACTACCGCCGACGCCCCGAACGGCAGCAGGGCGGCGACGGCGGTTCCCACCATCGTGCGCTTGAGCCATCCACCCCGGGATCTGTGACGGCGCTCCGGCGCCCTTCGCACAGCCATGCCTCGCATATTTGGTTTTGGCCTTTCCCTTGTGCGCGACCGCACCGGGCCGCTTCCCCTCGATATCGCCGCAGTCGATCACGCGCGGCAGTGCCGTCGCAGCATATCGCGCCTCGGAAGCGGGGTCTCACCGAATCGTCGATAGCTGTTGTGCATCAATAGAGTTGGCGAAAGGCCGAAGCAGCGGGTCACCGCGATGGCGGCCCGCTGCTTCGAATCGCGCTGCGAAGGTCAGGAAACGACCGGCAGGTACACCTGGTTGCCGGTGGAGGCGAACTCCGCCGACTTCTCGGCCATGCCGGCTTCGATGGCCGCCACATCGGTGAGGCCCTGCTTCTCCGCGTACTCGCGCACATCGGCGGAAATGCGCATGGAGCAGAACTTCGGACCGCACATGGAGCAGAAGTGCGCGGTCTTGGCGGGCTCCGCGGGCAGCGTCTCGTCGTGGTACTCGCGTGCCGTATCCGGGTCGAGGGACAGCGCGAACTGGTCCTTCCAGCGGAATTCGAAGCGCGCCTTGGACAGTTCGTTATCCCGCTCCTGCGCGCGCGGGTGCTGCTTGGCCAGGTCGGCGGCGTGCGCGGCGATCTTGTAGGTGATCACGCCGACCTTCACGTCGTCCCGGTTGGGCAGGCCCAGGTGCTCCTTGGGCGTCACATAGCAGAGCATCGCCGTGCCCGCCTGCGCGATGATGGCCGCGCCGATGGCCGAGGTGATGTGGTCGTAGGCGGGCGCGATATCGGTGGCCAGCGGGCCGAGCGTGTAGAAGGGGGCCTCCTCGCAGAGCTCCTCCTCCAGCTTCACATTCTCGACGATCTTGTGCATGGGCACGTGGCCCGGGCCCTCGATCATCACCTGCACGCCATAGGATTTCGCGATCGTGGTGAGCTCGCCGAGGGTGCGGAGTTCCGCGAACTGCGCCTCGTCATTGGCGTCCGCGATGGAACCCGGGCGCAGGCCGTCACCGAGCGAGAAGGTGATGTCGTACTTCGCCAGGATCTCGCACAGTTCCCGGAAGTTGGTGTACAGGAACGATTCCTGATGATGCGCCAGACACCACGCCGCCATGATCGACCCGCCGCGCGAGACGATGCCGGTGACGCGCTTGGCGGTGAGCGGGATGTAGCGCAGCAGCACGCCCGCGTGCACGGTCATGTAGTCCACGCCCTGCTCGGCCTGCTCGATCACGGTGTCGCGGTAGATCTCCCAGGTGAGCTTGGTGGGATCGCCGTTCACCTTCTCCAGCGCCTGGTAGATCGGCACGGTGCCGACCGGGACCGGGGAATTGCGCAGGATCCACTCGCGGGTCTCGTGAATGTTCTTGCCGGTGGACAGGTCCATGATGGTGTCGGCGCCCCAGCGGGTGGCCCACACCATCTTCTCCACCTCCTCGGCGATGGAGGAGGAGACGGCGGAGTTGCCGATATTGGCGTTGATCTTCACCGCGAACTTCTTGCCGATGATCATCGGCTCGCATTCGGGGTGATTGTGGTTGGCGGGGATGACCGCGCGGCCCGCGGCGACCTCGTCGCGCACCAGCTCGGCGGGCATGTCCTCGCGGGCGGCGATGTAGCGCATCTCGGGCGTGACGATGCCCAGCCGCGCCCAGGCGAGCTGGGTGCGCGGGCCCTCGACCGCGGGCTTGGTCCAGGAATCGCGCAGCTTCGGCAGCCCGGCTTCCAGGTCGATGACGGCATCGTCGTCGGTGTACGGACCGGAGGTGTCGTACACGTCGAAGTGATCGCCGTTGGTGAGATTGATGCGCCGCACCGGGATTCGCAGGGTCGTGCCGTCGGCTTCGACCTGCTGGTAGTGCTTGACGCTGCCCTCGATGGGACCCGTAGTCACTGTGTCCACGGGGGCTTTGGACCCGTTTCCGGACACGACAGAACCAGATGACATATGAATCCTCCCTACGCCGGCATTACCCGGTCAGGTTCATACGGTCGACGGCCCGCTAGCCGTCCTCTCAGCCCGCTGGTGCGAGCCCCCGTTGGAGCGAAATGATTGCGCCCCGACCATACCCAACCCCTTCGGCGAGCCGGAACCGAATGCCCAGGCATATACGATTCCCGCCCTGCGGGCGTGCGGGAGAGGGGAGTGGGGGCTAAGCCCCCAAACCCCCTTAGCGGGGGCAAGCCCCCGCACCCCCGCGTGCTGGGCAGGCACCCACACCCCCGCATGCTGGGCAGGCCCCCACACCTCCGCGTGCTGGGCAGGCCCCCACACCCCTGCGTGCTGGGTAGCCCCCCGTAGCCCGCGTGCTGGGCGGGCCCCGCACCCCGCGTACTGGGTAAGCCACTGTGCCCCGAAATGTATGCAGCCTCCGCGTTCGTACGCGGAGGCTGCTCGGTACTTCCTTGTGCCTTACCGCTCCTGGGGGCCGATCGGCCAGCCGAGGGCGCCGAAGGCGGCGTTGAGTTCGATTTCGGTCATGGTCGCTAGGGCGTCGAGGCTGGCGATCATGGTGATTACGTTGTCGGTGCGGCAGCCGGTGGGGGTGGGGGCGCCGGGGGTGAGGCGGGCTTTGATCCAGTTGAAGGCGTCTGCCATGCCGAGGGTGGTGAGGGTGAGGTGTTCGCTGAGGTGGTCGCGTTTGTAGTAGACGGAGGTGCCGCCTTCGCACCATTGCTGGACCATGCGGTCGTTGGTGTACCAGGGGACGGCTTCGTCGAAGACGCCTTGGTAGACCATGGTGGGGGCGGTGGGCGGGTTGCTGCCCAGGACGGTGGAGTCGAAGACTTCCTTGATCTCGGGGAGGGCCAGGTAGTCGGCGATGGGGATGGTGAGCATGCGCTGGTAGTCGGTGAACATGAGGTTCAGGACATTGCGGACCAGGCATTGGTTGGCGGTGCGGTCCATGACCGCCCGGCCTTCCGCCGTCAGGTAGCGGTCGGTGGTTTCGGCGAACTTCGGGTACGCGTTGCGGAGTGAGGCGATGCCGACGCCGATCAGGCTGGCGAACATCGAACCGTTCACGTGCAGCAGCGATTCCACGTCCGAGACGGGCGCGCCCATGGCGATGCCCTGCACATTCAGTTCGGGCGCGTACGTCGGCTGCATTTCCGCCGCCCATCCGCTGCCCATGCCGCCGCCGGAGTAACCCCACAGGGCGACAGGGGTATTCGCGCCGTCCAGGCCCAGCGGCTGGAATGCCTCCGCGGCCCGGATGCTGTCCAGAATCATGTAGCCGGGCTCCTTCGCCACGGCCAGATGTCCGTAAAGCCCTTCGTAGTCAGGCACATTGATCGCATAGCCCTGGCTGATGGACGCCGCCAGCTCCAGGTACTCGACCGTGGAGTGAATGCCTTCCAGCGCCGGCAATCCGCCGCCCTGCTGCAGCACGTACGAGGGCGCGCAGTTCGGCGAGGTGCTGTCGTAGAAGAACTGATGCGATACCAGCGGCCGGCTGCGAGAAGTGTTGGCGCCCTGCGGAACCGCCACCGTGGTCGCCGCGACCGTCGGCTGCCCGAACAGATCGGTGGTGCGATACAACAACTGCCACGACCGCACATGCACCGGCAGCACCGTGAGCACGGCCAATTGCACTTCCCGCGACCGCAGAATCGTGCCCGGCGCGGTCGATTCGAACCCGCCCGGCGCTTGATAGAACCCATCCACGTTCAGCGGTAGCGGTTCCGCCCCCGCCGGTGTCGCGCCGGTCCCCACCAGCACCGCACCGGCGGCGGTCAGTGCCGTGGCGAGCGCGGCCGCGGTCAACCGCCGCCACCCCCGCCGTCGGCGATCCCCATTGATAGCCACGTCTGTTCCCTTCCTCATCGACGTGACAGCGATTACAACACGGCGTCCACTTGTCAACAAGATGTCTTTCTGAAACGTGCTTGGCTATCGTTTAGGCATGTCCCGCAGCATTCCCGCCGCGGCGCCCGACCGGACCCCCGTGCGGCGCCGCATCCGCGGCCTCGACGCCGACGAGCGCAGCGCCCAGCGCCGCCGTCAACTCCTCGCCGCCGCCACCGAACTGTTTGCCCGGCAAAGCTATTCGGGCACGTCCATCGAACAGATCTGCCAGCAGGCGTACGTCGGCACCAAAGGCTTCTACGATCACTTCGACAGCAAGGAAGCGTGCTACACGGCCCTGCTGGAACAGATCACCGCGCAGATCCAGCAACGCGTCGGAGAGGTCGCGGCCGAGACCGCGGACCAGGACTGGTCCGACCGCGCCCGCGCCATCCTGTCGGCCTTCGTGCACGCCATCGTCGACGATCCGCGCCTGGCCAAGGTCACCTTCGGCGAGGCGGGCGGCATCTCACCCGCCGTCGAAGCCCAGCGCCGCAGCAATCGCCGCTGGTCCGCCGCCTTCCTGAATCAGCAATGGCCCCGGGTGGATACGCTCGACGAGCGCCAGAGCCTGGCGCTGGCGCTCGCGGTGATCGGCGGCATGTTCGAACTCGTCGCCGACTGGCTGCACCACCACGACGACGGCGAGGCCCCCGACACAGTGGAAACCCTGATCGAGGACCTGGCTCGTTTCGTCGGCGTCGTCAATGCGGGGCGGGCTGCGGGGCAATAATTCTCGGCATGGCGGTCGGTTGCGCCAGGCCCGACTTTTCGGGGCGCGGCGGTTATCTGAATCGCATCAATTTCACTATCTCGGATGGTTAGGGTCTGCCGCGCAGATCGCAAACCTGGAGGTAATTGTGAAGCGATTTCTGACTGGAGCAGTGGTGACCGGCGCGGTGCTGGCGGGCGCGCTGGCAGGTTCGACGGGAACGGCTTCCGCCGAACCCATTACCGGAAGCTCGGTGCTCAACATGCTCACCGGCGGCGGCCGGGGATGCCCTGCCAAGCCCGATATTCCGTGCGGCTCCTCGGGATCGATCGATGTGGCCGCGAGTGCCATCCTGGGCCTGCTGCTCCCCGGCATCTTCCAATCGGCCGGCTCGTCGAACTAGCCGCTCACCCGGCCGACACCGGTTCGGGTACGCGCTGAGGTTCCGGCATCTCCGCCGTAGCCTCTTCCAGTCCGATCCGTTTGTGCAGGGCGGCAAGGGGTTTGGGGGCCCACCAGTTGCCGGTGGACATCAGGCGCATCAGGGCCGGGGCGAGGAGGCCGCGGATGATGGTGGCGTCGGAGACGACCGCTAGGGCCAGGCCGATGCCGAAGAGCTTCATGGGGGCTACATGGGAAGTCGCTACGGCGAGCAGTACCACTGCCATCAAACCCGCTGCGGCGGTGAAGATCCGGCCGGTGCGGGCCACGCCCAGGGCGACGGAGGTGGTGTTGGCTTCGCGGCTGCGGTCCGAGGCCAGCCATTCCTCGCGGATGCGGGAGAGCAGGAAGACCTCGTAGTCCATGGACATGCCGAAGGCCAGGCAGAACATGAGGATCGGCATGAACAGGTCGATGCTGTTGGTGGGGGTGAAGCCGAGCAGGCCGGACAGGTGGCCCTGTTCGAAGATCCAGATCATCGCGCCGAAAGTGGCGGTGAGCGAGAGCATGTTCAGGATGAGCGCCTTCACCGGGAGCATCACGCTGCCGGTGAACAGGAACAGCAGGATCAGGGTGATGACCGCGATCAGCGCGCCCGCCACCGGAAGTCGTGAGATCACCGAGTCCATGGTGTCCTCGTTGAGCGCCGCCGCGCCGCCGAACAGGGTGTCGCCGGGGGCGGGCACCGCGCGCAGGGCGGCCAGCTGTTGTTTGCCTTCCTCGGCGTAGGGGGCGACGTGCACGCCGACCGAGAGGTAGGCCCCGTCCGCGCCCGCCATCTGCGGGATGCCGGCGGCGAGCTTGGCCGCCTTCACCGAACCGTCGGCACCGGTGACCGGGCCGTACACGCCGTCGGCGGACAGCACGCCGGTCACGCCGGGCACCTCGGCCAGTTTCGTCGCGTACGTGCCGAGTTCGCCGGGCGCACCGTGAAATCCGGGGAGCGCGATCACCGCGCTGGACGCCATATCGGCATTGAAATCCGCGCGCAGGGCATCGCCGACCTGGCGGGCCGAGGCGAACTCGCCGATCACGCGATCGTCAGGAGTGCCGAAATGCGCGGACAGGAACGGGGTTCCGAGCAGCAGCAGGATGGCCGTCGCGCCGATGGCGACCGGCGCGGGCCGCCGCATGACCGCGGTGACGAGGCGATACCAGCCGCTGTCCTCCGGACGCGTCACCGGCCGCTCGGGACGGCCGAGCAGGCGGCGCAAGGGTTTCCGTAGATCCCAGGCATTCACGCGATCACCGAGCAGCATGAGCGCGGCGGGCAGCAGCAGCACCGAAGCGCCCACGGCCGCGGCGACCACCGCCACGCCGGCGTAGGCGAAGGATTTGAAGAACGGCTGCGGGAACACGGCCAGCGCGGCGAGGGCCAGCGCCACGGTCAGACCGGAGAACACCACCGTCCGCCCGGCCGTCTGCACCGAACGCAGGATGGCGGCGCGCGGATCGCGGCCGGCCGCGAGCTCCTCGCGATACCGGCTCACGATGAACAGGCTGTAGTCGATCGCCAGTGCCAGGCCCAGCGCGCTGGTCATATTGAGCGCGAAGATCGACACGTCCATGACCATGGTGAGCAGCCGCAGAATGCCGAGCGTGGCCGCGATGGCGAACAGGCCGACACCCAGCGGCAGCGCCGCCGCGACCACGCTGCCGAACACCAGCACCAGCAGCAGACCCGACACCGGAATCGCGATGGCCTCGGCCAGGATCAGGTCCTTCTCGACCTGGTGATTGATATTGGCGAAGGTGCCGGCCATGCCGCCGACCCGCACCTCGACGCCGCCGCGATCACCGTTGAGGTCGTCGCTCAAGGTGTTCGCGAGGTTCTGCACCTCGGTATCGCTGCCGGTGATGGTGGCCATGATGAGGCCGCGCTTGCCGTCCTTGCTCTTCAGCGCGGCGGCCAGGTCGGGGCGCTGGGCGGCGGTGGTCCAATACGACTGCACGCCGGTGATGCCGGCGGATGCGCTCAGTTCGTCGGTGATGCGCTGGGCTTCGTCGCGCACGGGCTGACTGCCCACGCCGCCGTCGCCGGAGACCATGACGATGAGATTCGGATTGCCGCCGGGGAAGTGGTCCTCGATGAAATCGTTGGCCTGCACCGATTCCAGTTCATCGGTGAGGTAGCCGCCGCCGACCATGTGCGACTTCGCCGTCGCTCCGAAGCCGCCGCAAATGATCATGAGCAACAGTGCGGCCACCAGGACGGCGCGGGGGCGCGTCATGGCGAACCGGGCAAGTCTGGTCAGCATCGACGCAACCTCCGAAGTCTTCTGCTTCGGAACGGTAGCGTTCCTGATCCTCCCGGCACGACGCTCCGTGACGATGGTCATGCCCATTGCCTACGGCTATGAAAGAGCAAACAGGGCCGGGACCGTGGTTGGGCCGGGGCTGTCAGGCTATGCGGCCCCGGACTTCGCCGAGGGTGAGGCGGCCGCCGCCGATTGCGGGGGCGGACGCGGTGATGACTACTTCGTCGCCGTCTTCGAGGAAGGTGCGCTTCACGCCGTTGAGGTCGAAGGGTTCGGTGCCGCCCCAGCTCAGTTCCATGAAGGAGCCGCGCTGGTCGCGGTCGGGGCCGGAGATGGTTCCGGAGGCGAAGAGGTCGCCGGTGCGGGTGGAGGCTCCGTTGATCGTCATGTGGGCCAGCATTTGCGCGGGGGACCAGTACATGCGGGCGTAGGGCGGGGACGAGACCAGCCGGCCGTTCCACTCCACGCCGAGTTCGATATCCAATCCCCAATTTCCGTCGCGCAGATACGGCAGCGGTTCCGGATCTTGTTCCGGCAGCGGAATCCGGGCCTCCGCCAAGGCATCCAAGGGCGTGACCCAGGCCGACAGCGAGGTAGCGAAGGACTTGCCGAGGAAGGGGCCGAGCGGCTGGGCTTCCCAGCCCTGGATGTCGCGGGCCGACCAGTCGTTGACCAGCGCCACGCCGAAGACGTGCGCGTCGAAGTCGCCGGTGGTCACCGGCGTGCCCATCGCCGAGCCCGCGCCCACCACGAAGCCCAGCTCGGCTTCGATGTCCAGCCGCCGGGTCGGTCCGAAATCCGGTGCGCCGGAATCGGTTTTGAGCTGGCCGGACGGGCGGGTGATCTCGGTGCCGGACACCACGACGGTTCCGGACCTGCCGTGATATCCGATCGGCAGATGCCGCCAATTCGGCAGCAGCGGTTCACCATCCGGGCGGAAGATGCGTCCCAGCGCGGTGGCGTGATCGAGGCTCGCGTAGAAGTCCACGTAGTCCGCGACCTCGATCGGCAGATCCAGCGACACCGCGCTCACCGAATGCACCGCCGCGGCGGGCAATTCCGCGTCCGCGAACGCCCGCACCCGTTCCCGCACCTCACGCCAGCACTGCGGCCCCTGCGTCATGAAGGCGTTCAGGCTGGGCTGCGCGAACATCGGATCGTCCAGCGCCACAGCCAGATCGATGACGGCATCGCCCAGCCGCGCGCCCACCCGGGGCTGCCCGCCGAGCGGGCGGAACACGCCGTAGGGGAGATGCGTCGGGCCGAATCCGGAATCCGCGGGGACTTCGATCCGTACTCGACTGTTCATGCACCCGTCCTCATATCCACTCGGTGGGACCGCGTCCCGACCAGGTCCAGGCATATCCGGTGTCCTCGCAGGCCAGCGCGCCCTCACCCAATTGCAGCGGGTGGAAGGTGTCGACCATGACGGCGAGTTCGTCGAAGAATTCGAGACCGATGCTGCGCTCGTAGGCGCCGGGCTGCGGGCCGTGGGCGTAGCCGCCGGGATGAATCGACACCGAGCCCTGGCCGATGCCGGATCCCTTGCGCGCCTCGTAGTTTCCGCCGCAGTAGAACATGATCTCGTCGGAGTCCACATTGGAGTGGTAGTAGGGCACCGGGATGGACAGCGGGTGATAGTCCACCTTGCGCGGCACGAAATTGCACACCACGAAGTTGTTGCCCTCGAACGCCTGATGCGCGGGCGGCGGCTGATGCACGCGGCCGGTGATGGGTTCGAAGTCGGCGATATCGAATGTGAACGGGTACAGGCAGCCGTCCCAGCCCACCGCGTCGAACGGGTGGGTGGCGTAAACCAGTCTGGTGCCGACTATTTCACCGGCGGGCCGGTGTTTGACCAGCACTTCCACATCGGTGCCGGTGGCCAGCAGGGGTTCGGCCGGGCCGTGCAGATCCCGCTCACAGTACGGGGAGTGCTCCAGCAGCTGGCCGTATTTGGAGAGATAGCGCTTGGGTGGCGTGATATGCCCGGAACCCTCGATCACATAGGCGCGCAACGGCTCCGGACCGGCGGGCAGCCAGCGGTGCGTGGTGGCGCGCGGCAGCAGCACCTGATGGCCCTGATGCACGTCGAGCGCCCCGAAGACCGTCTCCACCCGCCCGGACCCGGACTCGATGTACACGAGTTCGTCGCCGATGGCATTGCGGTACAACGGTGATTCGCGCAGCGCGGCCACGTAGGAGATGCGCACGTCGGAGTTTCCGAGCAGCAGCCGGCGGCCGGTCACCACGTCGGCGATGGTCGGCAGTTCGTCCTGGAACAGTTCGTGCAGCTTCAGATGCCGGTGCCGCAGTGGGTGATTCGGCGTCAGCTGCTGCGAGGGCAGCGCCCACACCGACGAATCCACAATGGCCGGAGGCAGACCCCGGTGATAGAGCAGGGAGGAGTCGCCGGAAAAGCCCTCTTCTCCCATCAGCTCTTCGTAATAGAGCTGTCCGTGCTCATCACGATGCTGCGTGTGCCGTTTGGGCGGCACGGATCCCACCTGTCGATAGAACGTCATCGCCGGTCTCCCGTTGACTGATGATCCCTATCCCATCGTAACCATCCGATTGCCGGAGGAACTCCTTTCCAGCCCTTTACATTCGTCCCCGCCGCGGGAACCGCGGCGGGGACGAGAGCCGCGAGAGGTGCGAGTAGCTCAGGCGTGGCGGAGTGCGCGGTAGACGGCCGCGCCGACGAATTCGCCCAGTGTGTCCGGGGTCCAGTCGCCAGGATCGTTCAACAGGGTGCGGACCGCGCCCTCACCAGCGGATACCCATAGCTCGACCAGGGCAGGGAGCTTGCGTTCGGCGTCCTCGGTGCCCCACGCCTTCAGGGTCGGGCGCAGGCGGCGGGTGCAGCGCTCGACCGCGAGTTTGCGGCCTTTGCCGAACGAATCCTGTACGGCCGGATCGGGATTGCCGTACAGCAGTCGCCAGGTGTCGGGGCGGGCCGTGGTGGCGTGCAGCAACGCGCGGAAACCCTCGACGAAAACCTCTTCGTCGGCTTCCACCCGGCGGCGGGGGAGGGCATCCAGGACCCCGGTGACCAGGTAGTCCTCTTCGCGGCGAATCAGGGCCTCGAGCAACTCCACGCGATCGGCGAAGCAGGCGTACACGACCGGGCGGGTGACCTTCATGCGATCCGCGACCGCGGCGATGGTGACGGCGGCGATCCCATCTTCGACCGCGATCTGCAATGCCGTGTCGAGCACCTGCGGGCGACGCCGCTCCGGCCCCAGATGCCGCGCGCGCTGGCGGGGTCGTACTGCCGAATCGGTGCCCATGCGCACCGACGATAGCAGCGCTTCGAAAGTACGGCCGCGCAGGTCGGAGGTTGTAACAAGATCCTTTCCTGCGGGTGTGTAGGAAAATGCTACGCTGCCGTATGAAAGTGAGCCCACCTCTCGGGGCTCTCGGGGGCGCGGCCCTCGAACCCCCGTGCTCGAGACCTGCCAAGGAAGACAGACGCGATGAGCGAGACCCTGTTCAATCCCAAAACGTGTGAGTTCTCGGAGTTCGATGCGGAGACGCGGCGGCTGCTGCGGGCGACCGTCGACTACTTCGAAGCGTTCGGCAAGGTGCGGTTGCTCGCCGACAGCCGGGACCGGGTCTGGTACTCCGACTTCCTGGATTTCGTGAAGCGGGAGCGGGTTTTCGCGACGTTTCTGACCCCGGCCGCCGAGGCCAACGGTGATCCGAACAAGCGCTGGGACACCGCGCGCATCGCCATGATGAGCAAGATCCTCGGCTTCTACGGCATGCAGTACTGGTACGTCTGGCAGGTCACCATCCTGGGCTTGGGGCCGATCTGGCAGTCCGCTAACAAGGAGGCCAAGGCGCGCGCCGCCGGGCATCTGGAATCCGGCGAGATCTTCGCCTTCGGCCTGTCCGAGAAGGATCACGGCGCGGACATCTACTCCACCGATATGGTGCTGGAGCCCAAGGCGCGCGGCGGCTTCACCGCCACCGGCGGCAAGCACTACATCGGCAATGGCAATGACGCCGCCATGGTCTCGGTCTTCGGCCGCCGCGCCGACAAGCCGATCATCGACTCCTCGGACTTCCTGCGGAAGATGACCGACGAGGAATACGCCGGCTACCTGTTCTTCGCCGCCGACTCCCGGCACAAGAACTACAAGCTGCGCAAGAACGTCGTCGACTCCCAGATGTACGTCGCCGCTTTCGATCTCGACAAATACCCGGTCGCCGAATCCGACATCCTGCACACCGGGCGTGCCGCCTTCGATGCCGCCATGAACACGGTCAATGTCGGCAAGTTCAATCTCGGTTTCGGTGCGGTCGGCGCGTGCGAGCACGCGATGTTCGAGGCCGTCACGCACGCGGAGAACCGAATTCTGTTCGGGCACAATGTGACCGAGTTCCCGCAGGTGCGGCAGCTGCTCGCGGACAGCTTCGCGCGGCTGATCGGTATGAAGCTCTACAGTGAGCGGGCCATCGACTACATGCGGTCGGCGCACGATGACGACCGGCGCTACCTGCTGTTCAATGCCATCGAGAAGATGTCGGTGACCCGGCACGGGCAGAAGCTGTACGAGGATCTGGCCGACGTCATCGCGGCGCGCGGGTTCGAGAACGACATGTACTTCCCGATGGCCATGGTCGGCATGTTCGGCCTGCCGCGCCTCGAGGGCACCGTGCACGTGAACATGGCGCTGTCGCTGAAGTTCATGCCCAACTACATGTTCCATCCCGCCGACGCGGGCTTGGCGGCGCTGAGCTACCTGCCCGGCGCGGGCGTCGCACCCAGGTCCGCGGTCAATGCCGTGTCCAAGGCACTGAGCTGGACCAGCCGCCGCGCCGCCGGGCCGGTCGGCAAGGCCGTGCCCAAGCTGAAGGCCGAATTCGCCCGTGCCGCACACGCTCCCGTGCGCACCCGCCGCGATGCCGCCGACGACGAATTCCTGTTCCGGCAGGGGCCGAGCAGCGGGCTGGGCAAGATCCGGTTCGCCGATTGGCGGCCGGTGTTCGAGCGGTTCGCGCACATCCCGAACGTCGCGGTGTTCCTGGAACAGGCCCTCGCGCTGCAAACCCTGCTCGCCGCGGCCACTCCGACCGCCGAGCAGCAGCAGGACGTGGACTTCCTGTTCGGCCTCGGCGAGCTGTTCACCACGCTGCCGTACGCGCAGTTGATCCTGGAGCAGGCCGAGATCCAGGGGGCCGACGAATCGGTCCTGGATCAGCTCTTCGACCTGTTCGTGCGCGAGTTCTCCAAGCACGCGCTGACCCTGCACGCCAAGCCCACCGCGACGAAGGCGCAGCAGACCCGTGCCCTCGATCTGGTGCGTCGCCCGGTGGCCGACCGCGCCCGCTTCGACAAGGTGACCGCGCAGGTCAGGGCCCTCGCGGGCCAGTACGTCATGAACCCCTGAGCACCCCTTATCCCGTCCGCATTGCGGCGCGTCGCCCGGCGCGCCGCAATGCTACATTCGTGAATGAATAGGCGGCCGACTCTCGGGACTCTCAGGGGCTTCGCCCCCCGAATCCCGGCGGCACGCCTCTCATCGACACTGCAAAGGAGCAGCAAGATGACCTCCGTGGCCTCGCGTCCGCAATTCGACGCACCCGCTCGCACCATCCGGGAAATCGACTACGGCTTCTTCGGGCCGGATTCACCCACCTGGAAGGTCTGGACCGCGCCCACCGCCTTGATCGGTTTCCAGCGCGCGGTCACCCTCGAGCATTTCGACCCGGACCTGACCGCCGCGGTCGCCGACGTGGGCGGCATCTACAGCGATCCCAAGGGCCGGCTCGACCACACCTTCGCCTACTTCCTGATCGCCGCCGTCGCGGACAGCCGCATGGCCGTCGAGGCGTCCGAGCACCTCATGCAGGTGCACGCCAAGGCCACCGGCATCGAGCCGATCAGCGGAAAGCGTTACAGCGCAAACAATCCCGACTCGCAGCTGTGGATCCACGTCACCGGCTGGCATTCGGTGCTCAAGTGCTACGAGATGTACGGGCCCGGCAAGCTGAGCCCGGCCGAGGAGAAGCAGTACTGGGCCGACTGCGTGACCGCCGCGGAACTGCAGACCTGCAAGCCGGCCGATGTGCCGACCTCGCGGGAGGAAGTGCGGCAGTACTTCGCGGACGTGCGGCCGCGGCTGTGCACCTCCGAGCGGGCCCATCGCGGTATGCACTATCTGCTGTTCACGCCGCGCGACAAGGGATTCCGGCTGTGGGCCGGTAGCCGGCTGGTGGCTCCGGCGGCCATCGCGACGCTGCCCAAGTGGATGCGCGAGACCGGTGGGTTCGAGCAGCCGCGGGCGCTGTCGGCCGCCTATCGTCCGGCCATGCGGCTGGCCACCAAGGCGCTGCACAACGATCAGCTGCTGCTTCAGGTCGCCAAGAACGCCATCGGACCCATGACGGGACGGTTGCTGGCCGAGCACATGAAGGCTGGCGTGCCGGTGAATCCGGTGACGATCTCCCCCGCGGAGGCCAAGAAACTGTACGGTCGCGCAGCCCGTTCGGCGGGGTGACCGTTTCGCGACCTCCGGGATTACGCCTGGTCGTAGGGAACTTTCGGTGCTAAGCGGGTTCCCTACGGTTGCGTAACTGGCCCACGTTACGGCAGCCTTCGCTTGATCATCAAGACTTTCGTCGAGGAGGCCCATTCCCGTGTCCCACTACAAAGCGAACCTGCGTGACATCGAGTTCAACTTGTTCGAAGTTTTGGGAATCGGCGAGCTGCTGGATACGGACGCCTACGGCGACCTGGACAGCGAGACCGCCCGCGACATGCTCACCGAGGCAAAGCGTCTGGCGGAGGGCCCGATCGCGGAGTCCTTCGTCGAGGCCGACCGCCACCCGGTCGAGTTCATTCCGGACCAGCACACCATCACGGTCCCCGAAGGCCTGAAGAAGACGGTCGCGGCCGTCAACGAGGCCGGCTACTCGGGGCTCGGCATGTCCGAGGACATGGGCGGCGTGCCCGCGCCGAACGCGCTCATCTGGGGCATCCAGGAAATGATCGTGGCGGCCAACAACTCGGCGAGCTTCTTCAATATGGGCCCGCTCATGCACAAGGTCATCTTCGACGAGGGCACCGAGCAGCAGAAGAAGTGGGCGGCCTACGCCTGGGAGAACCGCTGGGGCGGCACCATGGTGCTGACCGAGCCGGACGCCGGTTCCGATGTCGGCATGGGGCGCACCAAGGCGATCCAGCAGGCCGACGGCACCTGGCACATCGAGGGCGTGAAGCGCTTCATCTCCGGCGGCGACGTCGGCGACACCGCTGACAACATCTTCCACCTGGTGCTGGCCCGCCCCGAGGGCGCGGGACCGGGTACCAAGGGGCTGTCGCTGTTCATCGTGCCGCGCTTCCACTTCGATCCCGAGACCATGGCGATCGGCGACAAGAACGGCGCGCTGGTCACCGGCGTCGAGCACAAGATGGGCATCAGGTCCTCGCCCACCTGTGAGATCACCTTCGGCGGCGACATCCCCGCTGTCGGATACCTGGTCGGCGACAAGCACAATGGCATCGCGCAGATGTTCAAGGTCATCGAGAACGCGCGGATGATGGTGGGCACCAAGGCCACCGGCGCGCTGTCCACCGGGTACCTGAACGCCCTGGAGTACGCCAAGCAGCGTGTGCAGGGCGCGGACCTGACCCAGATGACCGACAAGGCCGCGCCGCGCGTGACCATCACCCACCACCCGGATGTGCGGCGCTCGCTGGCCACCCAGAAGGGTTACGCCGAGGGTCTGCGCGCGCTGTACATGTACTGCGCCTCCTACCAGAACGCCGATGTGGCCGCGGCCAACTACGGTGTCGACGCCGAGCTGGCGGAGAAGGTCAACGACCTGCTGCTGCCGATCGTCAAGGGCTGCGGTTCGGATCGCGCGTACGAGAGCCTGACCGAATCGCTGCAGACCCTGGGCGGCTCGGGTTATCTGCAGGACTACCCGATCGAGCAGTACATCCGCGACTGCAAGATCGACTCGCTGTACGAGGGCACCACCGCCATCCAGGCGCAGGACTTCTTCTTCCGCAAGATCATTCGCGACAAGGGCGTGGCGCTGGCGCACGTCGCGGGTCTGGTGCAGAAGTTCGTGGACTCCGGGCCGGACCGGTTCAAGGTCGAGCGCGGGCTGCTCGGCGCGGCGCTGGCCGACGTGCAGGCCATGGCGGCGGCGCTGACCGGATACCTGATGGCATCGCAGCAGAACGCCGACGAGCTCTACAAGGTCGGCCTGGGTTCGGTCCGATTCCTGTACGCCACCGGCGATCTCATCATCGCGTGGCGGTTGCTCGAGCACGCCGTCATCGCGCAGGCGGCGCTGGACGCCGGCGCCGACGCCAAGGACGTCAACTTCTACACCGGCAAGGTGGCGGTGGCTTCCTGGTTCGCCAAGAACAAGCTGCCGCTCATCGCGGGCGTCCGCACTGTGGTCGAGAGCCTCGACAACGACATCATGAAGCTGGACGAAGCGGCGTTCTGACGAACCTCGCTTCGATCTCCCGGCCCCGCACCTTCGGTGCGGGGCCGGTGTTTTGGGGTGGGCGCGCACGAGGTGCGGGCCCACCCGAATCCGTTATGGCGTGTCGCATTCGCGTGTCTTCCGACGCGCCGACATGACACGCAAGTTTCATTTCTGGCCTGCCGAGTTGTGTCCGCCGTAGCGGGTACAACTACGGCATGGTCTTCCCGATTTCCTTCGGCTGGATCCAGGTGCTGCTCGCGGTGCTCGGCATCGTCGCGTTGGCGCTCTTGGTGACAGCGGTGTTCAAAGCGCGCAAGGTCGGCTGGCGGGTGCTCGCCGGACGCGGCGCGGGTGCGGTCGGGCTGGTGCTCGTCGCCGTCGTGATCCTGTGGATCACGACCCTGCTGCAAACCTTCCTGGGCCTCACCGGGGAGATCAAAGCCGCCCACATCGTGGCGACTCCCGTTGCGGGACAAGAACATCTGATGGACGTCGACCTGACCCTCTACGGCGACAAAGAGCATGACGAACAGCACCTGAAGTACCAGGTCGAAGGCGACATGTGGGTGCTACAGGCCAATATCGTGGAACTCGAGCCGTGGGTGAACGCCATGGGCTTCCACTCCGGCTACAAGGTCACCCGCATCTACGGCCAGCGCCTGGACGGCGTCGCCACCAAGCAGAACCACATCTTCCTCAACGGCGGCGACGGGGACTTCTTCCAGGACATGAAGAACGAGACCTGGTACACCAAGCCGTTCGTCCGCTCCGCCTACGGCAATGCCGTCATCGCCACCCCGGGCACCTACGACGTCTACATATCCCGCGACGCCATCAAAACCCGCCCGGTCTAGCCGGTTTCACTCACGAACCCGAACTCAGGCTGCCGAGGTCGAAGCTGCCGACGGCGCCGCAGCCGCGCTGATCGGGCTGGGTGACGTTCGGGCCGCCGGGCAGGGCGGGCAGCACCTGCACGGTGAGCGTCAGGGTGTCGCCCTGGTACTTCATCCGCAGGGTATGGGTGCCCGCGCTGGTCGGCACCCAGGTCACGTGGGATGTCGGCTGCTGGTCCGGATCGCCGGTGGCCTGGACCGACGCGCTCCCGACGCACTTGTCGTTGTCGTAGTAGCTCACCCAAGTGGTGGTGATATCGGCGCTGGTGTGGCCGCTCAGCTGGTAAGCGGTGCCGACCCTGAGCTCGGGCGTGCTGCCCTTGTCGCCGACCCACAATTCCCACACCGCCGCCGAGGCGGGCGGGGCGGCGAGGGTTGCGAGCGCGGCGGTGGCTGCCAATCCCTGTGCGCCCCAGGCGATCCGCCCGAATGCCGAGTTGATTCGCATCCGTACTTCCTTCCATTTCGAATGGAAGTGAAGTTAATGTGTTTCAGAAATACCGCGCGCCCCCAGTTCCTCGGGCACCAGGACCGGGGGAGCGCCCCCGCTGCGCCGATGGCTAGCTGTCGGCGAGGTCGGCCCAGACGGGAGCGTGATCGCTGGCGCCCTTGCCCTTTCGCTCCTCGCGGTCCACGTTCGAGTCGGTGACGCGGGCCGCCAGGGCGGGGGAGCCCAGGATGAAGTCGATGCGCATGCCTTCCTTGCGTGGGAAGCGCAGCTGGGTGTAGTCCCAGTAGGTGTAGACGCCGGGGCCGGGGTGGAAGGGGCGCATGACGTCGGAGAAACCGGCCTCGGTCATGGCTTCGAAGGCGTCGCGTTCCTGGTCGGAGACATGGGTTTTGCCGGCGAAGAATTCGGGGGACCAGACGTCCACGTCGGTGGGGGCGATGTTCCAGTCGCCGACCAGGGCGATCTGGGCGTGCGGGTCGCGGTCCAGCCATTCCGCGCCGTTCTTGCGCAGGGCGGCAAGCCATTCCAGCTTGTAGGTGTAATGCGGGTCGTCGAGGGCGCGGCCGTTGGGGACGTAGAGGCTCCAGACGCGGACGCCGCCGCAGGTCGCGCCCAGGGCGCGGGCCTCCACGACCGGGGTGCTGATCAGGGACTCACCGGCGTTCTTGTCGAAGCCGGGCTGGTGCGGGAAGGCCAGTTCGACGTCTTCCATGCCGACGCGCGAGGCGATGGCCACGCCGTTCCACTGGCTGTGGCCGACATGGGCGACCTCGTAGCCGGCCGCTTCGAAGGCCTCGAAGGGGAACTGCTCGTCCTTGCACTTGGTCTCCTGCATGGCGAGCACGTCGACATCCGACCGGTCCAGCCAGGAGATCACCCGATCCACGCGGGTGCGAATCGAATTCACGTTCCAGGTCGCGAGCCGCACAGGAAAACCTTTCAGCGATAAGGGGTTCGAAATCTAGTTCTCGGGGGCGGCGTAGCGGTAGGTGTGATGTTCCAGGAAACCCATCTCCCGGTACAGATCCAGCGCCGCGTCGTTGTCCGCCAGCACCTGCACGTAGGCGTGGGTCGCGCCGCGCGCCTGCCCCCAGCGGATCAATTCCGCGCACACCAGCGAACCCAGCCCGTGGCGGCGATGCTCGGCGGCCACCGTCACACACGTCAAGCCTACCCAGCGCCGCCCGTCCGGGGCCGTGGTCACCGCACCCCGGCCGATGGCCAGCGGCGACGGCACGCCCAGCGCGGCGAAACCGAGTTCGCCGTCCCGGACCGCGGTCAGCACCTCCACCAGGGGCGCGCCGCCCGCCGCGGAATCACCGCCGCGATGCCGGTGCATGGACAGCCAGGCGCCGTCCGGGGCGGGCGACACCCGCACCATCGAAGGGCCTTGCGGCAGTACCAGATTGCCGATGTCCACCGCCAGCACCCGGGTCTCGTGCCAGGTCTGCCAGCCTGGCGGCACCGGCACCAGCCGATCCGGCAGCAGCAGCCGCACCGGCAGCCCGTGCGCGGTGTACCACTCGCCGATCCGGTGCAGCGTATCGAGGGTCATATCCGCCGGGCCGTC
Source organism: Nocardia yamanashiensis NBRC 100130 (assembly GCF_001613325.1). Lineage (GTDB taxonomy): Bacteria > Actinomycetota > Actinomycetes > Mycobacteriales > Mycobacteriaceae > Nocardia > Nocardia yamanashiensis. The sequence continues at coordinate 30,391 of NZ_BDCD01000035.1, forward strand.
CGAACCGCCCAGCGGCACCGCCGAATTGGCGCGCCCGGTGTAGCCGGCGCCGGCGCGCAGCAGCCAGCCGTCGATCCAGGCGCGTTGCAGCCCGGGCCAGCCGTCGGCCGCCGCCGCCTCCAGCGAGCGGATCTCGCTGGTGCGAATCGGCCTGGGGCCCAGCGTCTTCCACGCCACCACCCGGTCCCGGGCGACGGAGACCACCTGTCCGTCACCGGTGCGCACGGTGAGCGGGTCCAAGGCGATGAGTTCGCCGATCACATCCGTCAGCGGCTGCGGATAGCCCTCGGGCAGGCGGTAGCGCACCACCACCCGTTTCCCCAGCTGCGGCTCGCGAGGCTCAGTCGTCATGCCCGAACGGATCCGGGACGGTGCCCGGCACCCAGCTCAAACCCGGCTTGCCCCAGCCATTGCGCTTGATGGCCTTCTTGGCGCCGCGGGCATTGCGCCCGACCAGTACGTCCACGTAGAGGAACCCGTCCAGGTGCCCGGTCTCGTGCTGCAGCATGCGCGCGAAGAAGCCGTTGCCCTCGATCTCGACCGGCTCACCCTTTTCGTCGGTGCCGGTGACCCGCGCCCAATCGGCACGGCCGGTGGGGAATTGCTCGCCGGGGACCGATAGACAGCCCTCTTCGTCGTCGTCCGGATCGGGCATGCCCTCCGGGATCGCGGAGGTCTCCAGCTTCGGATTCACCACGCAGCCGCGGCGGCGCACCATGCTGCCGTCCGGCTGTTCGTCGGGACAGTCGTAGACGAAGATGCGCGGCGCGAGCTCGTCCACGTCCTTGATGATCACCTGATTGCCCGCCAGGCCCACGCCGTTGGCGGCGTCCATGGTGTCGAACATGTCCGCGATCAGCGTCGCCAGTTCCTCGGGAGTCTGCGTGACCGGAGTGGTCGGACGGTGCAGAACCGGGTCGCCGACAATGCGAATCGGGAGGATAGCCATGGTCAAGAGCCTAACGGGTGATGGTCGGGGACGGCCCGCAGGATGCTGTCGGTGCCGTCGGGCAGACTAGCGGCGCACACCGGACGGACGGCCGCGGGCCTCGACACGCCGGGCGGATTCGCAGAAACACGCCGAGCGGTACGCATCGGCAAGTCCGCGCCGCGTGGTTGAATGAGCGGCGGACGCAAGCACCACAATCGTCTGGTTCCAACTCGGCGAGGGAGCACTATGGACAGCGCAGCGGCACGGAACATTTCCGCAAGCGGGGACGGCGGCGCTTCCGCGAGCCAGGAACTCTCCGCGTCGATCACCGACGATATCGCCGCCGCCGGCCACGATCAGGCCGCCGAGCTCGATGGCGCACACGGCCTTTCCCGTCGTGAACTCGACATTCTCGACTTCGAGCGCAAATGGTGGAAGTACGCCGGCGCCAAAGAAGAAGCCATCCGCGAGCTTTTCGACCTCTCGGCCACCCGCTACTACCAGGTGCTCAATGCCGTCGTCGACAAGCCCGAAGCCCTCGCCGCCGACCCGATGCTGGTGAAGCGGCTGCGCCGGTTGCGCGCCAGCCGCCAGAAGACCCGCGCCGCACGGCGTCTCGGATTCCAGGTGTGAGTACTAGGCTCGACGCCGTGAGCAACCCGACTTCGCCGTCCGGCGGTCCGCCGCTGCGGGCACTCGCGATGGTTCTCATCGCCCTCGCCATCGTGTTCGCGGGAATCGGCGCGATGTCCCTGTCGAGTTCGGACTCCTCCGGCAGCACCGAAGCCGAGGCGAGCAGCACCACGACCACCGTCGCCAGCCCGACGGCCAGTGTCATTGTCGCGCCGCCGGTTACGACGGCGCCCGTCGCGCCCGCCAGTTCGGCCGCCGCGACCACCACCCCGCCCAGCACCACCCTCGCGCCGACCACCCCGGCCGCGGGCGCGGTCGACAAGTCGCTGCCCGTACGGGTTTACAACAACAGCTACGTCGCGGGGCTGGCCGGCAAGACCAGGGATCAACTGGTCGCCGGTGGGTACAACGTGACCGAGACCGGTAATTACGGCTCCGGGAACATCCCGAAAACCACTGTGTACTACAGCAACAACTCAGCCAAGGAGAAGGCGCTGGCCATCGCCATCGCCAATGAACTCGGTGCCGGCGCGGAACCGCGCTTCGACGGAATCGCCGACTCACCCGCCGGTGTCATCGTCATCGTCACCAGCAACTGACCAGCCGAACCAACGGCCAGCCCCTGCACGAGTCATGCTGACGCCTCTGGCATCATCTTGACCGACTAGCAATCTGTCCAGGCAGCTTTACCCGTTAAACTCGGTACTCGTAAAGGAGTTCCTCGATGGCTTCGTCCATGACTCGTCGCCCGTCCTGGTGGACAGTGACCCCGGTGCTCGCGGTCGCGGTGCTCGGCCTGACGGCCTGCTCCAACAGCCAGGAATCGAGTGACGTCAAAGGGACGAACCCGGCAGTGTTCACCAGCTCCCCGGCCCCCGCGGGCACCAGCGGCGGCCACGGCTCCGAACACGGCGGCAGCTCGGCCCCCGCGGAAAACTCCTCCAGCGTCACGCTGAAGGATCCCGCCGGAGCCAGCGTCGGCACCGCCACCATCGCCCAGGTGGGCAATCACCTCGAGCTCACCGTCGAAGCCCACGGCCTCAAGCCCGGCTTCCACGGTCTGCACTTCCACCAGGTCGGTAAGTGCGAAGCGAACTCCACCGCGCCCTCCGGTGGCCCGGCCGGCGACTTCCTGTCCGCCGGTGGCCACTTCCAGGTGGGCGACCAGAACGCCAAGCCCGCCAGCGGCGATCTCACCTCGCTCGAGGTGCGCTCCGACGGCTCGGCCAAGCTGGTCACCACCACCGACGCCGTCAAGCTGGACGACATCAAGGGCAAGGCCCTGATCATCCACGCGAGCGCGGACAACTTCGGCAATATTCCCAGCCGCTACACGCAGCCCGGCGGAGCCACCGGCCCGGACGCCGACACCCAGGCGACCGGTGACGCTGGCAGCCGGGTCGCCTGCGGCGTCGTCTCCTAACCACAAGGTGAGCCATGGCCGGGGCAGGCATCAAGAAGGTCCCCTTCAACTCATCGCCTCGGCCCACGCTCGGCGTGGAATGGGAAGTGGCGCTGGTCGACAAGCAGACCCGCGACCTTTCCAATACGGCCGCAGCGGTTTTCGACGCCTGTAGTGAGCTGCGGTCCGCCCAGGGCGCACCGCTGCTCACCAAGGAACTGCTGAAGAACACCGTCGAGATCGTCTCCGGCGTGCACGACACCGTCGGCGAGGTCGTCGACGAACTGCACAGCACCATGGACACGGTGCGGCGCGCGGCGGATCCGCTCGGCGTCGATCTGTTCTGCGCGGGCACCCATCCGTTCGCGCAGTGGTCGAGCCAACAGCTCACGCGCAGTCCGCATTACGACGAACTCATCGAGCGCACCCAGTGGTGGGGGCGGCAGATGCTGATCTGGGGCGTGCACGTGCACGTCGGGGTCTCGCATCCGGAGAAGGTCTTCCCGATCCTCAACAGCCTGCTCACCACCTACCCGCATCTGCTGGCGCTGTCCGCCTCCTCGCCGATGTGGGCGGGCGTGGACACCGGCTATGCCAGCAACCGCGCCTTGATGTTCCAGCAGCTGCCCACCGCCGGATTGCCCTTCCAGTTCGAAAACTGGACGCAATTCGAGGGATTCGTGCACGACCAGACGAAAACCGGTGTGTTCGAACAACTCGGCGGCATGCACTGGGATATTCGCCCGGCGCCCAAGTGGGGCACCATCGAGGTGCGCATCTGCGACGGAACACCCACGCGCACAGAACTATCCGCGCTGGTCGCGCTCATTCACAGCCTGATCGTCGATCTGGACCGGCGGGTGGAGGCGGGGGAGACGCTGCCGACTCCGTTGCCGCCCTGGCATGTTCAGGAGAACAAGTGGCGCGCGGCCCGGTACGGGCTGGACGCCATCATCATCACCGATGCCGACAGCAACGAGCGGCTGGTCACCGACGACCTCGACGATCTGCTGAACCGGCTGGAACCGGTCGCCAAGAGCCTGGGCTGCGAGAACGAACTCGCGCTGGTCGCCGAGATCCCCAAGCGCGGTGCCTCCTATCAGCGGCAACGGCGGGTCGCCGCCGCCACCCAGGGCGATCTGGTGGCCGTGGTGGACTCGCTCGTCAAGGAGCTCGACCAGTAGCCGCCCGATCGCACGGCGTCCGATTTCCGATGTGAGATTGCCTACCCGTCCGGCGTACGTCGTACCCGCTGGCCAGCGCGGACCCCGCCGCGACCGGGGGCTGTTCATCTCGGTCCGGAGGCCGTGTTCAACTACCCGGGCGGGTCGCGTTCATGTGACGTTTACTATGGCTGGATGTTGCTCGACGGTCCGCGTTCCCAATCAGTCGGCGAGGAACGCCGGAGTCTGGTGCCGTCGAAGCGCGTCCTGATCGCCGGCCTCCTGACCGGCGTGCCCGCATTGTTCATCGCGCTGCAGATCGTGGCCTCCCGCAATGGATTCCTCGGTCCGCTGGAAAGCCTGGCGGCCGATTTCGCCGGGACCCCCAAGTCGGTGACCGTGCCGTGGGCCGGGCTCGGACTGGCGCTCATCGGGCTCACCTGGAAGCGGCGGTTCTACGCCGTCGGGATCGCGCTCGGCATCGACATCGCCTATCAGATCGTGCGGACGCTCAGCGGTGGACCGCTCGCGCTCGGCAATGGGCCGGTCATGGTCCTCACCGGCATCGTGGTGCTGGCGCTGGTGCGATGGCAAGGGGTGGAGCGCAGCAACGCGCTGCACGCCGCGGCGCTCGGCATTCTGCTGGTGTTCGCCAACAAGGTCGCGGACGTGTGGCTGTACATCACCGTGCTGGCGGGGCCGCAGGTGCTCGACGAGCATGTGGTGCTGGTCGATCACGCGCTCGCCGACCCGTCCTGGATGATGGGGCAGCTGCTCGAATTCCTCGGGCCCGTGGTCACTTTCGTACTGCACTGGGTGTACATCGAACTGCCGCTGGGCGCGATGATCGTGGCGGTGTGGCAGTTGCGGCGGGTCGCCTCCGGGGGCGGGTGGCCGAGCCACTACCTGGTGCGGACCTTCCTGACCATCGGGCTGATCGGGCCGATCGTGTACGTCATCTTCCCGGTGGTGGGGCCGATCTTCGCCTACGGCAGCGAAGGGCATTCGTTCGCGCTGGGCGACTACTGGCCGAATCTGGTGCCGCCGCTGGATCTGACGCCCGGGGCCATTCCGTTCGACAAGGTCGCGCCGCGCAATTGCATGCCCTCGCTGCACACCGCGTGGGCGCTGTCGCTATTCCTGCATTCACGGCGGGACGTGGTGACGGGGCTGGCCGCGCCGCGCTGGCTGCGATGGGGCGGCACGTTCTGGCTGATCGCCACCATTTCCGCGACGCTCGGGTTCGGGTACCACTACGGGGCTGATCTGATCGCGGGCGCGGTGCTGTGCCTGGCCATCGAATCGGCGCTGCGGATGCCCGAGCGCGGGTGGGACGCGGCGCGCATCCAGCTGGTGGCGGGCGGCGCGGCATTGTTCGCGGCCATGCTGCTGTCCTACCGGTACCTGTCGGTGCAGTTCGCCGAATATCCCGGCCCGGCGGGCATTCTGCTGGTCGGCGCATTCGTGGCCTACGCGTACGCCTTCTACCGGACCTGGTTCGGGCCGGTGCCCGCCGAAGCTCCGGCCGAGGTCGGCGCTCGCGCCTGACCCCTCACGCGTCCTTGCTTGCGCCCGAGGCGGATTCGGAGTCCACCGGCGCATCCGGCGATGAGGAAGCGGCCGCGACCGGCGTGGCCGGGCGGTTCCGGCGCAGCGCCCACAACCCGACGATGCACCCGACGGTGATCAGCACCGCCGTCCAGGCCGGCGCTGACTCGTCCTGCGGAGCCACCGTGCACACCACCGCCTGGCTGGAGTCCTGCATGGCGTAATGCCCGCGCGCCACATAGTCGCGCAGGCCCAGCACCGCCGACGGAATGAAGATCACCATGGTGCCCAGCACCCGGTTCGGCACGTAATGCGGCCGCGCCGAAGTCATTCCGTACCCGGCCAGCCACACCAGCACCGCCGTGCTGCCGATCACCACGAAGGCGGCCTCGGAACTCGAGGTGACGGCGGTGAAGAGGGCCAGCGCCAGCAGCAGCATCAGGCAGAGCATGGGTGCGCCGTGCCGCGAGCCGTACCAGAGGCCGAGCACCGTCACCGCGACCGCCACCGGAATCGACCAGGCCGGCAGTTCGGCGGCCAGCGCCGAGGAACCGACCGCGCTCAGCGCCACCGCGATCAGCACGAGTTCGCCGTCCCGGCCCGGCAGCAGCATGGCCGCGATCACGCCGGTCGCCACCGACGAGCCCACCGCCAGGCCGATACCGGCCAGTGAGTCCCCGTGCCGCGCCAGCCATTCCGCGCTCGCCACGGTCACCAGGATCAGCACCACACCCGCCAGGATCGGGGTCAGCGGCAGTTCGATGGACGGGCGCTCGGCCGGTTTGCGCTTGCGGTTCATCAAGGTGCCGATGGCGACCAGGACCAGCGCCACCTCGATCATCCACAGCGGCGGCATGTCCAGCAGTACGTCGTCCACCGGGAAGTCCTGGTTCAGCAGCCCGCCCACGTGCGGCAGCGGGTTCACCGACCCCAGCAGGACGCTGATCAGCACGCCGAGCGTCCATCCGTACGCGGGCAGCTTGTGATGCAGCACCGCCGCGCCCAGTGCGCCCAGCACCACGCCGCCCGCCAGCGAATCGATGAAGTTCATGGTGGACAGCCCGGCCATCGGCTGCGCGGTGTGCCCGACCAGATGATTGATCGTCAATGCCGCCAGCCCGGCCAGCGTCGTCCCCCAGGCCGCCACGGTGCTGCCCAGGGTGGTGATCAGCACCGCGACGATCATGGCCGTCAGCACCCCGGCCCCGATGGCCCGCGGCAGCGAGTACGCCAGCAGATCCAATTGCAGCGCGGACGTTTCCGACGTCCACCCGAAATCGATCGGCATAGCCAGCGACAGCCCGGCAACAGTAGTCGCCAGCAACGCCGTGATGGTCTCGAGCGCGACCTGATACGACCTCACCTGGGTGAAACTACCGCCGCCAACCGTACTGACCGGTCCGACTCGCTGAACTGCAATGTTTGCTGGCTAACCCCGCTCCGCACCCCGCCGTCATCGTGGCCGGAATCCGCATGGCCCGCGCCGAACCTGGCCGGCGCCGACCGGATGGATACGGCCGCCATGGCCGGTGGGTGCGGGCTCAGCCGGCGGCGGAGCGCTGGGCGGCGAATTTGCGGAGCGATTCGACCTGTTCGGGGTCGAGGGAGGGGCGGACGGCGGAGCGGGCGGCGGTCATATCGGCGGCGGTGACCGTGGCGGCGTCCACATTGCGGCGCATGGCGGTCAGGGCGGCTTCGCGGAGGAGGGCGGCGCAGTCGGCGGCGGAGTAGCCGTCCAGTTCGGCGGCCAGCTTCTTGAGGTTGACGCCTCGGGCCAGGGGCACGGATTTGGCGGCGGTGCGGAGGATTTCGGCGCGGGCGGCGGCATCCGGCGGGGGGACGAAGACCAGGCGTTCGAGGCGGCCGGGGCGGGTGAGGGCGGGGTCGATGAGATCGGGGCGGTTGGTGGCGCCGACGACCACCACGTCGCGCAGCGGTTCCACGCCGTCTAGTTCGGTGAGGAGGGCGGCCACGACGCGGTCGGTGACGCCGGAGTCGGTGCTCTGGCCGCGGCGGGGAGCCAGGGCGTCGATTTCGTCGAGGAAGACGAGGGAGGGGGCGGAATCGCGGGCGCGCTGGAACAATTCGCGGACCGCGCGCTCGGAGGAGCCGACCCATTTGTCCATGAGTTCGGCGCCCTTGACGGCGTGCACGCTGAGTTGACCGGTACCGGCCAGCGCGCGCACCAGGAAGGTTTTGCCGCAGCCGGGTGGGCCGTAGAGCAGGACGCCGCGCGGCGGCTCGATGCCCAATCGCGCGAACGAGTCCGGATGCCGCAGCGGCCACAGCACCGCTTCGGTCAGCGCCTGTTTGGTCTCGGCCATATCGCCGACATCGTCGAGAGTCAGTGAGCCGATGGCCAATTCCTCCGACCCGGATCGCGACAGCGGGCGGATCACCTCCAGCGCGCCGACCAGATCCTCCTGCCGCAGCATCGGCTCGGCATGCTCGCGGCTGGCCCGCGACGCCGCCCGCAAGGCCGCCTCGCGCACCAGCGCCGCCAGATCCGACACCACGAAACCGGGTGTGCGCGCGGCGATCTCGTCCAGCTTCAGGCCCTCCGCTGGGGCCCGCCGCACCAACTGCTCCAGCAGCGCGGCCCGCACCCCGGCATTCGGCAGCGGCAGCGAGACCTCGCGATCGCACAGGTCCGGCGCGCGCAGCCGCGAATCCACGGCCGCCGGGTTCGAGGTCGTGGCCAGCACGGCCACGGCCGGAGCCGCCACCGCCGCGCGCAATTGATCCAGGATCAGCGTCGCCACCGGCTCGGCCGCAGCGGGCAGCAAGGCGTCGATATCGTTGATCAGCAGGATTCCGCCCGCTCCGGAACAGATATCCGAGACGGCCATGTTCACCTCACGCAGCCGGGTGCCGCCCTCGGTCGCGCCCACCGTCGGCCCGTCCAGCTCGACCACCCGCCGCGATCCCGCGACCGCCCGCGCCAGCGTGGCCTTCCCGACCCCGGCCGGGCCGGTGATCAGCACACCCAGGTGCGATGGAGCCCCGAGCGCTTTCAGCAGCTCCGGCTCGTTCAGCGCCAGGTTCAGCCATTCGGTCAGCTTGGCGGCCTGGGCCTGCACGCCCGCCAGGTCCGCCACCGCGACGGCCGACATCGGAGTGGGGGACAGCACCCCGGTGTTCCGGGCTCCGCCGTCACCGGCAACTCCGGGAATGCGGCCGGAGCCGGGAAACTCCGTGCCGGTGTTCGTGCCACCCGGCACGTTGCCATCGGATCCTGTTCCGCCGGAACCCGAATCGAGGCTCGAAGCACGGTCTCCGCCCGTTGCCGCCCCGCCCCGGCCCGGCTCGCCGATCGAAGCGCCCGGACGGTCCGCCCGCGTCACCCCGGCGCTCGGCGCGCCGCTGGTGCCGAAGATCGACTGCGGCCGATCGGTCCCCGCGACGCCCGGCCCCCACGACACCGCGCTGTTCGGCTGCACGCTCACCGGCCCGGGCGTCGGATCGGTCGAGGTCACCGTCAGCAGTTCCGATGTCCAGGCAATGCCGAAAGTCCGCGAAAGCGCCTGCGTCGCAGCCGAAGTGCTGGTCCCCGGACCCAGATCGCGGGGCAGCAGCGACACCGTGTCCCCGACCGTCACCACCTTGCCGAGCAGCGCCTGCCGCAATGTGGCCTCCGGGATCGTGCCGGTGGCCATCGCCGACCCCGTCACCGAAATCCGCCGGGCCCCATAGACAGTCGCCGGCGACACCACCACCGACCCGTCTTCCTTCACCCCCGCATTCGACAGGGTCACGTCATCCAGCAACGCCACCCCCGCCGGCGTCCCGGCCGGTGCTTTCGCCACCACCGCGGCCGTTCGCCGCCCCCCGATCAATGTGATCCCGTCCCACTCCCGCAACCCCAGTGCCGTCAGCGCCTCCGGATGCAGCCGCACCAGCCCTCGACGGGCATCAGCGGCCGAGGTGTTCAGGCGAGCGGTCAGCGCGAGTTCCGGCACCAGCCCATTCTGCCGCGCCCACCCCACCCACCGTCCGACCTCGCCCCAACCCGCCCCGAATCCGCCCCCTCCAGCCCCCATTCCGGACAGGCCCGCCGCCGACCGACCGCCGCGGTCGACCTGCCTGTCCGGCCCGAGCGGGCCCTCCCCACAGCACGGTTTCGGCAACGCCGCCACGTCCGTAATCAGCCTCCGCGTCGTGCCGTCACGCGACCGTGGCGGCGGCGCGTCCGCCCTCGTCATCCCGGCATGCTTTCGGCCGGGATCTCACCTACCCCGAATGCATTCTCGCCCGCGTCGCACATAGCGACGCGGGCGAGTTTTGTTCTGTTCAGCGGCGATTCAGACCTTGCTGCCGGGGCGGCGCAGGCGCAGGCGGGCGGTGGAGACGCGGGCCACGCGACCGGAGATGGGGCGCTGGCGGCGCTGGGCGCGACGCTGAGCGCGGCGCTCGGCGGGCTTGTGGTGCCAGGTTTCCGGGCGGGCCGCCACCCAGCGGGCCGAGTGGACCGCGAAGGGGATGTGGCCGAGGTAGAGCGCCACCAGCGCCATCATGAGGATGAGGGGGTAGGTGACGAGGAGCGCGGCGGCCAGGGCGACCAGGACCAGCAGGACGGGAGCGGTGCGCGGGGCCACCGAGACCGACTTGATGGCCAGCGTGGGCAGGGTGCTCACGCACAGCAGGCCGGTGAAGACGGTCCAGACGGACACCGCCGCGACGCTGGTCCACCAACCCTCGTGGAACTGCTCGGACAGGGCGAGCGGGAGCAGGACGATCAGCGCACCGGCCGGAGCCGGTACGCCGGTGAAGTACTCACGCTGCCAATCGGGGCGCGAGTCGTCGTCCATGAGCGTGTTGAACCGGGCCAGCCGCAGCACCATGCACACCGCGAACATGAGCGCGATGATCCAGCCGAAGCTGTCCTGGTGCAGGAAGGTCACGTACAACACCAGCGCCGGCGACACCCCGAAGGCGATGGCGTCGGACAGCGAATCCAGTTCCGCGCCCATCTTGCTGGTGGCATCCAGCATGCGGGCGATGCGACCGTCCAGCATGTCGAAGATGGCGGCCGCGCCGATCAAGGCCAGCGAGAACCCGAGCTGGTTCTCCATGGCGAACTTGACCGCGGACAGCCCCGAGCACAGCCCGAGGATGGTGATCATGCTCGGCAGCAATCGGACGGTGCGATTGCGCCGCCGCTGCACCGGTACCGGCGCGAGTTGTTCCATCATGAATCCAGTTCGGCCAGCACCGTTTCCGCGCCGATGGTCCGCTGCCCCGGGGTGACCAGCAACTTGGTCCCGGCCGGGAAGTAGGTGTCCACGCGCGAGCCGAAGCGGATCAGGCCGTAGGTGTCGCCGATGGTCAGCTTGTCGCCCACCTTCGCCTCGCACACGATGCGGCGCGCCAGCAGCCCGGCGATCTGCACGACCGCGAACCGCTGGCCGCTGTCGGACTGGATCACCATCGAATTGCGCTCGTTGGCGTCCGACGCCTCGGGCAGGTCGGCGGAGAGGAATTCGCCCTTCTTGTAGACGATCTCCTCCACGCTGCCGCTGATCGGCACCCGCTGCACGTGCACGTCCAGCACCGACAGGAAGATGCTCACCCGCGGCAACGGCAGCGTGCCCAGCCCGAGCTCGGCGGGCGGCACGGCCTGATCGACCAGGGCGACCTCACCGTCGGCGGGCGCGACGACCACGCCGGGCCGGTTCGGCGGCACCCGGTGCGGATGCCGGAAGAAGGTGGCGGTGGCCGCGGCGCCGAGCAGGCCCGCGCGGCGAATCCACTTGCGCCGGTAGCCGAGCGCGGCGACGGCCAGCGGCGCCGCGACGAACGGCAGGCCGGCCGGATGCAGCGGAGGTACGGCCTTGCGCACCAGGTCGGCGACATGGCCGAGCGCGGTGGTTTCGGGAGTGCCGGGCGGGGTGGGTCGGCGGGCCACTAGCTCCTCTTTCATGCGTGGATCGAATCGGTCTGGGACCGCGTCACACACTACTGCGTTTGATTTACCCTCCGCTGCGCTCCGGGCGGGTTCGCGGCCCTGCATGTCTCGTTCTTCCCTCCCTCCGCTCCTCCGCTGCGCTCCCCCGCTCCGCTCAGTCCAGAACGAGACGGGCCGCGAACATGGGGTTACTCGGTTATCGCCGCGTGGTGATCGATGTCGCGGAGGCCCCGGATTGTGAGAATCCGCACACGCATGGCAGGCTGTTTCGATTAATATGAGGGAGCCTCATGTCTGTGTCGCCAACGGGCTCGACCGGTGCGAAGCAGTGGGTGGGGACCCGATGAAGGTCACGTTCGACGCGCTGTACAGAGGTCTATAGGAGAAGCACCATGGCTGCTCGAATTGCCTCGATCAACGGGGTAGAGCACACCGCAGTACTCGGGCTCGGCGTCTACCGGCCCGCCCGTGTGGTCACCAATGATGAGGTCGCGGGACCCATCGATTCCAGCGACGAATGGATTCGCACCCGTTCGGGTATTCGCACCCGCAGGTTCGCCTCCCCGGAGGAGACCATCATCTCGATGAGCACGGCCGCGGCGCGAGATGCCTTGGAAGCGGCCGAGATCGAGCCGGATCAGGTCGACTGCGTCATCGTCGCCACGTCCACCTGGCTCCTGCTCACCCCCGCCTCCGCCCCGCAGATCGCCACCGAACTCGGGCTGAACAATGTGGCGGCCTTCGACATCTCCGCGGGCTGCGCCGGCTTCTGCCACGCGCTCGCGGTGGCCTCGGATCTGGTCAAGGGCGGTACCGCCCGGAACGTGCTGGTCATCGGCGTCGAGCGGCTGACCGACACGATCAATCCGCGGGACCGCGGCACCGCCTTCCTGTTCGCGGACGGGGCGGGCGCGGTGGTGGTCGGCCCGTCCGACGAGCCGGGCATCGGCCCGACGGTGTGGGGTTCGGACGGCACCCAGCATCACGCCATCCGCCAGGACAAGGACTGGATGGAGTTCTTCCGCGAGATCGACGAGCAGGGCCTGGACGCCGTCCGCCCCTACCTCGCCATGGAGGGCACCGCCGTATTCCGGTGGGCCGCACACTCGTTGGAGAAGGTGTGCCGGGAAGCCATCGAGGTGGCGGGCCTGACCACCGGCGATCTCGACGCCATGGTCCCGCACCAGGCCAACGGCCGCATCATCGAGATCATGGCCCGCGTCCTGAAGCTCCCCGACGATTGCGCCCTGGCCAATGACATCGAGGAGACCGGAAACACCTCCGCCGCTTCGATTCCGCTGGCCATGGAGGCCATGATGCGCAAGGGCGATGCCAAACCCGGCGGCACCGCCCTGCTCATCGCCTTCGGTGCGGGCCTGTCCTACGCGGCCCAGGTCATCACGCTGCCGAACTGGAAGTAGTTAGCCGAGGTCCCACGCGACGGTCACCGTGAAGGTGATCGTCGTCTGGCCCGGTTCGAGGCTGAAGCCGCTCGCCGGGGCCGCGTCCTTGTACATGGGTCCCGGTGAGCTGCTGCCGTTCTCGCTGATGGTCTTGACCGTCTTCAGCTTCAGCCCGGACAGGTCGGCGTACTGCTGCGCCTTCGACTTGGCGTCCTCGAACGCCTTGGCGCGCGCATCGGACAGCAATTTCGCGTCGTCCTCGAGATCGAAGGCGACCGAACTGATGCGGGTGTCGTTGCCGCCCGCCTTGACCGCCGCGTCCAGAATCGCCGACGCCTTCGAAAGGTCGCGCACCGCAACGTGTACCGCATTGCTCGCCCGGTACCCGGTGATGGTCCGCCCCTCCGGCCCGTAACTGGGCTGCACCGACAGCTCGGTGGTCTTGATGTCTTCCTTCTTGGCCCCCGCCGTCACCATGGCATCGCTCATGGCCTTGGCCTTGGCGTTCACCTGGTCGACCGCGGTGGAGACGTCGGCGGCGTTCACTTCCGCCCCGAGGTCGGCCTCGAGCACATCCGGTGTGCCCTGGACCTTCCCGGTCCCGGAGACGGTGACGGTGCGGTCGCCCGAATCGGAACTCCCGCACCCCGTCAGTAGTAGCGCGACACCGGCGGCCGCGGCGCAGATCCCTGAAAGTCGTCGCATACCGCCGAAACTACGCTCAGGCCTCGACGGTTCGCTTGATCTTCCCGAGGGTTTCGTTCATGCCCGCCACGAGGTCGTTCTCGAAGGCCGCCTCGCCGCCGAGAATGCCGTCGATCATCTTGCGCACGATCCAGGTGACCCCGTTCGGGGTGTCGCGGCGCTGGATCAGCTTGGTGCCGGTGGCGGTGGGCTCGAGCGTGTAGCTCCAGATGGTCTGGTTCTCGTTCATCCGGAACGCGATCGCCTTGTTCGGCTCGAATCGCACCACCCGCGAGGTGGTCGGGTACACGTAGCCCTTGGCTTTGTTCAGATTGACCGTCCAGGTGCCGGTCTTGACCGCGCCCAGCGGCTGCATGCGCAGCGTCTGCGGACTGAATTCGCGAATCCGCTTGAGATCCGAGACAACGCTCCACACCTTTTCGGGTGCGGCCGCGATGTCGATGCTGGCTTCCAGATTGTTCGGCAACGCTGCCTCCGTGAGACGTGACTATCGGTACCAGGAATCCTAGGCTGAAAATCGGGTAGATCACATTCCGGTGAGGACGCGCTCGTCAATGTAATGACCGGCGCACAATATGGGATAGAGGTAGCAACAGAACCACAGCCACCAGCTTCCGAACGGGAAACGTGAGGTGATCGGCCGTGAACCTGCGCTCGCTCCTACATCGCAAGACCAAGGCGGTCCCGCTGCTGCCGGCCGATGAGACCGGCTCCACCGCAGCACCTCCCGGGCGAACCGCCAAAGCCAGAACCAATGGAGCGCTCGAAGAAAAACTCGAACGCCTGCTCACCCCCAATGAGCTGGATCTGGTTCAGCATCATCGAATCTGATGCCGTGGCGAGCGCACTTTCCAGCCGATTTGCCAAGCCCAGCCATACTCGTTAGGTGACTTCAGCAGCTGCCGCCAAACCGGCCATCCTCAGCGTCGACGACGATCCCGGCGTATCCCGCGCCGTGGTCCGCGACCTGCGCCGCCGGTACGGGGCGGACTACCGGATTCTCCGTGCGGAGTCGGCCGCCGACGCCCTGGAAGCCCTGCGCGAGATGAAACTGCGCGGACAGCCCGTGGCCATCCTGATCGCCGACTATCGGATGCCGAACATGAACGGCGTCGAATTCCTGGAGCAGGCCATGGACCTGCACCCGTATGCCCGGCGCGTGCTGCTCACCGCCTACGCCGACACCGATGCCGCCATCGAGGCCATCAATGTGGTGGATCTGGACCACTACCTGCTCAAGCCGTGGGATCCGCCGGAGGAGAAGCTCTACCCGGTGATCGACGCGCTGCTGGACGCCTGGCGTTCGGACGCGCACAAGCCGGTGACCGAGACCAAGGTGGTCGGCCACCGTTGGTCGGCCCGGTGCTCGGAGGTCCGGGAGTTCCTGGCGCGCAATCAGTTGCCGTATCGCTTCTTCCAGGTCGACGAACCCGAGGGTTCGCGCCTGCTGACCGCGGCCGGGGCCACCGAGGACCAGTGCCCGGTGATCATCAATCAGGCCGGTGACGTGCTGCTCATGCCGACCGATCCGGAGCTGGCGGCCAGTGTCGGCCTGAACGTGGACGCGGCCAGCGACTTCTACGATCTGATCGTGGTCGGCGGCGGCCCGGCCGGTCTCGGCGCGGCGTTGTACGGCGCGTCGGAAGGTCTGCGGACCGTCCTGGTAGAGCGCACCGCGACCGGCGGCCAGGCCGGGCAGAGCTCCCGCATCGAGAACTACCTGGGCTTCCCCGATGGCGTGTCCGGCGCGCAGCTGGCTGATCGGGCGCGGCGGCAGGCCATCAAGTTCGGGGCCGAATTGATCACGGCGCGTGAGGTTGTCGCGCTGGAGGCCTGCGGCGCGGCGCGGGTGGTGAAGTTCGCCGACGGCGGCAGCATCGCCGCGCATTCGGTGCTGATCGCGACCGGCGTCAACTACCGGCACCATCCCGCGCCGGGCGTGGACGAATTCACCGGGCGCGGCGTCTACTACGGCTCGGCCATGACCGAGGCCAGCGACTGCACCGACAAGGACGTCTACATCGTGGGCGGCGCCAATTCGGCGGGCCAGGCCGCGGTGTTCCTGTCCCGGAATGCCCGGACCGTGCACATCCTGGTGCGTGCCGAGGGGCTCGAGGCGTCCATGTCGCACTACCTGATCCAGCAGATCGAGAACATTCCCAATATCAAGCTGCACACCCGCACCGAGGTGGTCTCCGCCGACGGCGACGATCACCTGGAACGCCTGGTCCTGCGCAACAACGCGACCGGTGCGGAAGAAAAGGTGGACGCCGAGCGTTTGTTCCTGTTCATCGGCGCCGCGCCGGAAACCGACTGGCTCGACGGCACGGTCAAGCGTGACGACGCGGGCTTCGTGCTCACCGGCCCGGACCTGATGGTGGACGGCGAACGCCCGGCCGGCTGGGAACTGCCCCGGCCGCCGCACCATCTGGAATCCAGCGTGCCGGGCGTCTTCATCGCCGGTGACGTGCGTTCGGAGTCGGCCAAACGGGTCGCCTCCGCGGTCGGCGAGGGCGCCATGGCCGTCATGCTCGTGCACCGCTACCTGGCCAAACAGTAGGAGCCGCACCGTGGGACACCAATTGATCTGCGACCCGAACGAACTGCGTGAGCTGTTCCTGTTCGAGAAGCTCGACGACGAACAGCTGGCCTGGCTGTGCCGTGACGGCCGCGTGGAAACCTACGAGCCCGGACTGGTCTTCCGCGAGGGCGATCCGGCGACCTGCTTCTACGTCCTCATGGAGGGCGAGGTGCTGCTCACCAAGATGTCGGGCGGCGAGGAGATCGAACTGGTCCGCACCGATCATCACGGCGCGTACTCGGGCGCGTGGACCGCGTACATGGGCGACAAGGTCGAACAGACCTACTCCAGCACGTTCTACGTCACCAAGCCGTCCAAGTTCTTCGTGCTCGACGCCGGGACCTTCTCGCGCATGATGCACGAATGGTTCCCGATGGCCCTGCACCTGCTGGAAGGCGTCTTCTTCGGCAATCGCAATGCCAATGAGCGCATCGGCCAGCGGGAACGCCTGCTGGCGCTGGGCTCGCTGTCGGCGGGCCTGACCCACGAGCTCAACAATCCGGCCGCCGCGGCCGTGCGCGCCACTTCCTCGCTGCGCGAACGCGTGGCCGGGATGCGGCACAAGCTGAAGATGATGTCGCAGGGCAAGTTCGACTCCAAGACCTTGGAAGCCATGGTGCAGTTCCAGGAGGAGGCGGCCGCGCAGGTCCTGAAGGCTCCGACGCTGACGCTGATGGAGGCCGCCGATCGCGAGGACGAACTCGGCGATTGGCTAGAGGTGCACGGCGTCGGCAATGCCTGGGATATCGCGCCGACCTTCGTACAGGCCGGGCTGGACATCGACTGGCTGGAAACCGTGCACGGCACCCTGACCGCGTGCAGCGGAAACACGTTCGAGGGTGCGATCAAGTGGCTCAACTACACGGTCGAGACCGAGCTGCTGATGAACGAGATCGCCGATTCGACCACCCGCATCTCCACGCTGGTGAACGCGGCCAAGCAGTACTCGCAGATGGATCGCGCGCCGTTCCAGGTGGTCGACATTCACGAGCTGCTGGATTCCACGCTGGTCATGCTGGGCCGCAAGATCGGCGACGACGTCCAGGTGGTCAAGGAGTACGACCGCACGCTGCCGCAGGTGCCCTGTTACGCGGCGGAATTGAATCAGGTGTGGACCAACCTGATCGACAACGCCATCGGCGCGATGGGCGGGAGCGGTACGCTGACCGTGCGCACCTATCGCGAGAACGATTGCGTCGCAGTGGAAATCGGCGATACCGGGCCGGGCGTTCCGGACGACATCCGGACCCGCATCTTCGAACCGTTCTTCACCACCAAACCGGTCGGTGAGGGCACGGGGCTGGGGCTCGATATCTCGTTCCGCATCGTGGTGAACAAGCATCACGGTGACATCCGCGTGGAATCCGTGCCCGGCGACACCCGGTTCATCGTCCGGCTGCCGCTGGAATCCCCGGAAGCCGCGGCGGCTCAACCCACTACGGAAGGCAACTGATGACCGAGCAGATCGCGGGTATCGATCCGGACGTCGCGCCCAGCGGGGCCGGCTGCGTGGAATGCGATGCCAGCGGCGGCTGGTGGGTGCATCTGCGCCGCTGTGCCCAGTGCGGGCATATCGGCTGTTGCGATATGTCCCCGAACCAGCACGGCACCAAGCACTTCGAGGCCACCGGGCACCCGTTCATCCAGAGCTACGAGCCCGGCGAGGAATGGTTCTACAACTTCCCCAGCCAGGAGATGTTCGAAGGCGGGCCGAAGCTGGCGCCGCCGCACCATCACCCGCTGGACCAGTCGGTGCCGGGGCCGCGCGACCGGGTGCCGGCCGATTGGCAGCAGCATCTGAACTGAGGCCGTCCGGGGTCGCTCGCAGCGGTTTTGCGGCCCGTGAACTTTCACTACCGGGAGTCGCCGTGTCCGGGTAGTGTGCTGCGAGCGCCGGGCAGGTCGGTGCGCAGGCACTCCCCGGACAGCGGTGCGGCAGCACCTCCGGGCAGCTCGGAAAGCTGGGTATGAAGCGGACTTTTGTCATCGCCCTCGCGGCGGGCGCGATGGTGCTGGGTCTGGCCGGTTGCGGGTCGGACACCAAATCGGCGTCGACCGAATCCAATGGCGTCCGGCAGGAATCCAGCACCGCGGTGAAGACGTCCGCGGCCACGTCGTCCGTGGTCACGCCGCCGGTCGAACCGCCGGCGCACGCCGCCACCACGACCGCGGCGGCCAAGAAGACCACCGCCCCCAATGGCGCCAAGACCACCTGCGGTGAATTCCGCGACCTGGACGAGGCCACCGAGAAGGCCGTCATCACCCAGATCCTCAACGCCAATCCGGGCTCCGCTCTCGACGGCAGCCCGAACGTGGCGCTCGGCACCGCCAAACTGGCCTGCCTATCCGCCGGCTACGCCAACACCCCCGTGGCCGTGGCCATCCGAGTTTCCAAGTAGCCGTGCCCTTTCCGGCGCCTGCCGGATTCGGATCGCCGCCCGTTCCTTTTCGGTCGGGTGTCCATTCTCACCGGGGCGGGTGCGGCGGGCAGGCGTATCGTCCCCTCACACGACTGCGCGAGGCGAGGACGGGTGGACGGATGGATGCCGCGGGGCTGACGGAATTCGAGCTGCATCGGCCGCGGTTGTTCGCGCTCGCCTACCGCATGCTGGGGTCGGCCAGCGAGGCCGAGGACGCGGTGCAGGAGACCTATCTGCGCTGGGAAGCCGGCCGCCGCGCCGAAATCCGTTCCGCCGAAGCCTGGTTGACCACCGTCCTGGTGAACATCTGCCGCACCTGGCTGGATTCGGCCCGCGCCCGCCGCGAAACCTATGTCGGCCCCTGGCTGCCGGAGCCGGTGCGCACCGCGCACGGCGAACTGGGCCCGCTCGAATCCGCGGAACAACGCGAAATGGTGTCCCTGGCCTTCCTCACCCTGATGGAACGCCTGACTCCCGCCGAGCGCGCGGTCTTCGTCCTGCGCGAGGCGTTCGGTTACGCGCACCGCGAGATCGCCGACATGCTCGATCTCACCGAGGCCAACTCGCAGCAGCTCTACCGGCGCGCCGCGATCCGCGTCCGCGAGGATCGCCCCCGCTTCGACCCGACCCCCGCGCACGCCCGCGAACTCCTCGACAAGTTCCTCGTCGCGGCGACCTCCGGCGATATCGCGGCGCTGGAACAGCTGTTCGCCGCGGATATCGTCTCGGTCGCCGACGGCGGCACCCAGATCAATGCCGCCCGCCGCGCCGTGGTCGGCGCCACCCGGGTGGCCCGCTACCTGGTGCACCTGTTCAACCACGATCTGGCGCAGGCTCCGGGGCTCGCCATCGATATCGAGAATGTCAACGGCGCACCCGCTTTCGTGGTGCGGGCGGCGGGGACCGTGATCAGCGTGGTCGGCGTCGACTTCGCCGCCGATCGCGTGGCCGCCCTCTACCTGGTCGTGAACCCGGACAAACTGGCGTACTTCGCGGGAGCCGAACGGGCCGCGCTCTGATCCGGCGACTCGGTGGCGTGACGCGGGTCACGTGCACGGGTTGTCAGGAATCGGGGCGCTATCCGGTCTAGAGGGTGTCGGCCAAGCGAAAGGACCACCCCATGACCACCGCAGCGCATCGAATCGTCATTCTCGGAGCGGGCTATGCCGGACTCGCGGCGGCCCGGCAGGCGCTGCGCGCCAAGGGGGCGCAGGTCACCGTGATCGACGCCCGGGCCGAATTCGTGGATCGGGTGCGCCTGCACCAGGCGCTCGCCGGGCAGCCGGTGCGGCGGACCGATCTCCGGAAGTCGCTGGAGCGCAAGGGGATCGAGTTCGTGCAGGCCCGGGTCGAACGGATCGACCCGGTCGCGCGCCGGGTCGAACTGGCGGCGGACGGCGCTGCGCGGGGCGCGGGCTGGGCCCTCCACTACGACACCCTGGTCTATGCCCTCGGCAGTCGCGGCGATCGGTCGGCGGTGCCCGGCGCGGGCGAATTCGCCTACAGCATCGCCACTCCCGAGGATCTCGCCCGGATTCCCGAACTGACCGGCACGGTCGCGGTGGTGGGCGGCGGCGCGACCGGAATCGAGCTGGCGGCCGAATTGGCGGAATCGCGGCCGGACCTCGAGGTGGAGCTGGTCAGCGCCGAAGAGCCGGGCAGCTGGCTGTCGGCGAAGGCGCGTGACCACATTGGCGCGACGTTCCAGCGGCTGGGTGTGCGGGTGCACGCCGGCGTCAAGGTGCGGGAGGTCACCGCGGCGGGGCTGGAGCTGGTCGGCGGCGAGCGCATCGAGGCCGGAATCGTGTTGTGGTGCACCGGATTCGCGGTGCCGGATGTCGCCATCCGGTCCGGGCTGGCGGTGGACGCGGACGGCCGGGTGCTGGTCGACGACAAACTGCGGTCGCGTTCGCACCCGGCGGTCTACGCGGTCGGCGATTGCGCGCTCATGCCCGGATCGGACGGCCGGGCGCTGCGCATGGCCTGCGCGACGGCGCTGCCCGCGGGCAAATACGTCGGCGCCTCGATCGTGTCGCGGCTGCGCGGGCGCGAACCGGAAGCACATTCGTTCGGCTATGTCCTGCAATGCATCAGCCTGGGCCGCCGGGACGCGGTCGTGCAGCGGGTGCGGCCCGACGACGCGCCCACCGATCGGGTGTTCACCGGCCGGCTCGGGGTCTTCATCAAGGAGTCCATCGTGCGCGCGGTCGGCGGGGCGGCGCGCCTGTCGCCGCTCACTTGATCGGCGGCCGGATTCGGGAAGGATCGAGTCGATCGGTCTTTCCCGAACCCGGAGGAACTCGGTATGGCGAAGGTGTTTGTCGACGGTCGGAACCTGGTGGTGGAACCGCAGGGCTGGCACAAGGTGTGGGCGTTGAAGGGCCGCTTGACGATTCCGCTCACCTCGGTGCGCAAGATCGCCGTCGATCCGGAGATCGCCGCACGGCCGCGGGGAATCCGGTTGCCGGGCACCTATATTCCGCGCGTGATCACCGCGGGCACCTACCTCCACGATGGTCAGCGCTGGTTCTGGGATGTCCGGGATCCGGCGCAGGCGGTGGTGATCGACCTGTCCGACGGCGGCAAGTACACGCACGTCGTGGTGGAGGTCGAGGATCCGGACGCGGTCGTCGCGGAGATCCGCGCGGCTACCGGTCGTTGACGATCGCCAGGGGCTCGCTCCCGGCTCCGCGGCCGGTGCTCCCTGCTCGGTCACGTGATCGGGGAACGGGCCCAGCATCGACGGTTCCCGCTCTCGGGGTTTCAGGGGCTTGCCCCTGAGAGCTACGAGAGTTGTGGAGACTTCCGTCAACTGTTGGTTGCCCATTACCGCTGAGTCAACCTAAGGTTGACGAATGACGAACCCATTCCGCCTCGACGACCTCATCGACGGCATCAAGAAGGCCCGCCCCGACGACGTGCTCGACCAGCTCTCCGACGCGGTCGTGGTCGCCGACCACATGGGTGAGGTCGCCGACCACCTCATCGGCCACTTCGTCGATCAAGCCCGCCGCTCCGGCGCGTCCTGGACCGACATCGGCCGCAGCATGGGCGTCAGCAAGCAGGCCGCCCAGAAGCGTTTCGTGCCCAAGGCGCCCGCCGGTGACGCCGCCGCGCTCGATCCGAACGCCGGTTTCGCCCGCTTCACCTCGCGGGCGCGCAAGGTGGTGGTCTCCGCGCAGGAGCTGGCCCGCGACGGCGGCAACCTCGAGATCGTGCCCGAGCACCTGATCCTCGGCATGGTCGCCGATCCGGAATCGCTGGCGGTCCAGGCCATTACGGCCAAGGGCGTGTCCGCCGACGCGGTCCGCCGGGTCGCGACGGCCGCGCTGCCGGTATCCGACGGCGAAGCCCTCCCCGCCCTCATTCCCTTCTCCGCCGAGTCCCGCAAGGTGCTCGAACTGACCTTCCGCGAGGCGCTGCGGCTCGGTCACAACTACGTCGGCACCGAGCATCTGCTGCTCGCGCTGCTCGATCTGGAGAACGGTTCGGGAGTCTTGTCCGGTCTGGGATTGCACAAGGACGAGATTTCCGCCGATCTTGTGGCGCTGCTGTCCTCGCTGACTTCGCAGGCCCCGACCTCGGCGTCTTCGGACTCGCAGTAGTTCTGCGGGCCCGCGTCCCCGGGTGCGCCGGTTCGGACCGATACGATATCGGCATGGCGGACGACGAAGGTTCCGACCTAGTTGCGGGCGAAAGACGCGCCGATCTGATGCGCGCCCTCTTCTATGTCTCCACCGAAGACGCCCCGGACGGCGGCTACATCGTCACCGGCGACCTCCCACCCGAGGTCGCCCCACCCTTCATCCGCGCGATCATGCGCATCGAAGCCGAACTCCTCCTCCAGGACGCCGAACTCGTCACCGTCGAAGACGGCGAACCCCGCACCCCCGAGGAACGCCGCACCGACGCCCTCATCGCCCTCCTCCTCCGCGTCGACGAACGCTCCGGCTTCCACCCTGCGTGAAACCATGGCGAGGTTCGGTAGAGACCTCTCGCGGATGTCGGCGCCCGGTATCGCCGCCTCGTGGCCGGCGTCGTCGCCTCGCCGCCGGATTCATCACTCAGGTTGGCGCACACCGGGTTCGGTGACCTTCGACCCGACGAAGGGGCTCCGCCCTTTCATTCGGGCGCGTAGCGCCAGCTCTCGCCCCCTTTCGGGGGTTCGGGGGCAGCGCCCCCGAGTCCCCTTTTCGAGGGTTTGGGGCGAAGCCCCATACCTTGCACTCGCCATGAGTGAGTGCTAAAAAGGTCTTTGGCACTCCAATCACGTGAGTGCTAGGTCGGGGCGGTGAGGCCAGAATCCTGGTCGTCCGTCGCGGGCACCAAGCCTGGCCAGAACACTGTCAATCCCCAGATCTGGAGGATCTCAACGCAATGGCCAAGACAATTGCGTACGACGAAGAGGCTCGCCGCGGTCTCGAGCGTGGTCTGAACTCCCTCGCTGACGCCGTCAAGGTGACCCTGGGCCCGAAGGGCCGCAACGTCGTGCTGGAGAAGAAGTGGGGCGCCCCCACCATCACCAACGACGGTGTGTCCATCGCCAAGGAAATCGAGCTCGAGGACCCGTACGAGAAGATCGGCGCGGAGCTCGTCAAGGAAGTCGCCAAGAAGACGGACGACGTCGCGGGCGACGGCACCACCACCGCCACCGTGCTCGCCCAGGCGCTCGTGCGTGAAGGTCTGCGCAACGTCGCCGCCGGTGCGAACCCGCTCGGTCTGAAGCGCGGCATCGAGAAGGCCGTCGAGGCCGTCACCACCTCCCTGCTCGCCACCGCCAAGGAGGTCGAGACCAAGGAGCAGATCGCCGCTACCGCCGGTATCTCCGCGGGCGACTCGTCCATCGGTGAGCTGATCGCCGAGGCCATGGACAAGGTCGGCAAGGAAGGCGTCATCACCGTCGAGGAGAGCAACACCTTCGGGCTCCAGCTGGAGCTGACCGAGGGCATGCGCTTCGACAAGGGCTACATCTCCGGTTACTTCGTGACCGACCCGGAGCGTCAGGAAGCGGTCCTCGAGGATCCGTACATCCTGCTCGTCGGCTCGAAGATCTCGACCGTCAAGGACCTGCTGCCGCTGCTGGAGAAGGTCATCCAGGCCGGCAAGCCGCTGCTGATCATCGCCGAGGACGTCGAGGGCGAAGCCCTTTCCACCCTGGTGGTCAACAAGATCCGCGGCACCTTCAAGTCCATCGCCGTCAAGGCCCCGGGCTTCGGTGACCGTCGCAAGGCCATGCTGGCCGACATCGCCATCCTGACCGGTGGCGAGGTCATCAGCGAAGAGGTCGGCCTCTCGCTGGAGACCGCCGGCATCGAGCTGCTGGGCCAGGCCCGCAAGGTCGTCATCACCAAGGACGAGACCACCATCGTCGAGGGCGCGGGCGACCCGGAGGCCATCAAGGGCCGTGTCGCGCAGATCCGCACCGAGATCGAGAACTCGGACTCGGACTACGACCGTGAGAAGCTGCAGGAGCGCCTGGCCAAGCTGGCCGGCGGCGTTGCGGTGATCAAGGCCGGCGCCGCGACCGAGGTCGAGCTCAAGGAGCGCAAGCACCGCATCGAAGATGCCGTGCGCAACGCCAAGGCCGCCGTCGAAGAGGGCATCGTCGCCGGTGGCGGCGTGGCCCTGCTGCAGTCGGCTCCCGCCCTGGACGCCCTGACCCTGTCGGGCGACGAGGCCACCGGTGCGAACATCGTTCGCGTCGCGCTGTCCGCGCCGCTGAAGCAGATCGCCTTCAACGCGGGCCTGGAGCCCGGCGTCGTCGCCGAGAAGGTCTCGAACCTCCCGGCGGGCCACGGCCTGAACGCCGACTCGGGCGAGTACGTCGACCTGCTGGCCGCCGGCGTTGCCGACCCGGTCAAGGTGACCCGCTCCGCGCTGCAGAACGCCGCCTCCATCGCGGCGCTGTTCCTGACCACCGAGGCCGTCGTGGCCGACAAGCCGGAGAAGGCCGCCCCCGCGGGCGACCCGACCGGCGGCATGGGCGGCATGGACTTCTGAGTCCTGCTCTCCGGCAATGGTTTTGAACAACCGAAGGCCGACCACCATCAGGTGGTCGGCCTTCGGGCTTTCCTGGGGGCCGGTCGCCGGGCGGCCCGGGAGTGCGGCGGTCGTCTCGTCTATCGGGCCGCCCGGATCCAGCGGCCGGTCGACGGCAGCGCCGCGAGGATGAGGGGCACGATCGCGGGGACGATGAACATCGCGCTGAACGCGAGACCGCCCAGATAGAGGTGCTGGCCGCGGACGGCGCGCTCCGCGATCATCGTGAACAGCTCGGCGAGCACCAGCGCGCTGCCGCCGATCACCATGACGCGGCCGACGGTCAGCCTGCACAGCAACAGGACTCCGCCGAGCAGCAGCAGGAACGCGGCGGGCAGTTGCAGGAGCAGCGAGTACGGCACGGTCGCGCGGACCGAGCCGGAGAAGCGGGACAGCAGCGTCAGCGCCGAATAGCCGCCCCAGGCCGCGTACAGCCCGAACGTCAGCGCGAACACCGCCGCGCAGATGGCCGTCGCGGGATCGGGCCGCGTCGACGGCGCGTACTGGAACTGCCCGGGCGGATACATGACCGGCGCGACCGAGTATCCCGGGTAACCGTTCGGGTGATTCATCGCGTGCCTCCGCTGCTCGGTCCATGATCGTTTCGCTGATGACCATTCCCGGCAGCGCTTAACCGATTCTTGCGATCCGGCTAAAAGCCTTGCGGCGCTCTACATTCCACCCTGGAATCGAGCCGCCCGGCTCGCGTCCGTGCGCCCGGGCAGCAGGGCGTCGATCACATTGGTGACGCGCCCGAGGAACGGTCCGAGCCGCCGCGGCCGATCGATCACCGCATCGGCGATGACCTGCGCCCCCTGCTCCGGGCTGAGCGCGGAAGCCTTCGCGTACAGCGGATTGGGCGCGATCATCGGCGTCCGCACCAGCGGCATATAGATCGAGGTGAAGCGCACGTTCTCGGTGAGGGCCTCGACCTGAAGACTGTCGCTCAGCGAATCCAGCGCGGCCTTCGAAGCCACGTAAGCGCCGTAACCCGAGCCGCCGAACAGATTCGCGGCCGACAGGATATTGATGATCTGCCCGTCGCGCCGTTCCCGCATACCCGGCAGCACCGCGAGCATGAGCCGCACGGCCGCGAAGTAATTGAGCCGCATGGTGCGCTCGTAGTCGTGCGGCCGATCGTAGGACTCGTCGAGCCGCCGCCGGATGGATCGCCCCGCATTGTTGACCAGGATGTCCACCCCGCCGTGATCGGCCAGCACCTGCGCGATCATGGCGTCCAGCGCGTCGAAATCATTGAGATCGCACGGATAGATCGCCGCCTTCCCGCCCTGCCCCTCGACTTCCGCCGCGGCCGCCCGCAATTCGTCCTCGCGCCGCGCGACCAGCAGTACCGTCGCTCCGGCCGCCCCGCACTGCACGGCCGCCGCGCGCCCGATCCCCGACGAAGCCCCGGTGATCAGCACCCGCTTGCCGCCCACCGCCTCGGCGAGCGTGCGGTCGCGCTTGATCCGCGATATCGAGACTTGGGTGTCGAGGGCGTGCTTGACGCGGTAGAGCAATCCGGAGAGATCTCGCATGGGCTGGATGCTAAGTGCCCCTGCGATATTCGGGGCGATGGTTCGGGAAAGGCGCCGAACCGCCCCGCCATCGTGACCGGTCGGTAGGCTCAGCCGCGAACCGGTCCGGGGAGGCCGGTTCTTCGGGGACGGGGAGAAGATCCATGAATTATCCGCCACAGGGGCAACCAGGTTTTCCGCAACAATCACCCGGTGGGCAGGGCTTTCCACAGCAGCCGGGCCGCCCGCAGCCGGGGTACGGCCAACCTGGTCCGAGCCGACAGCCGGGCCTGGGACAGCAGCCGGGGATGGGACAGCAGCCGGGCTATGCGCAACAACCCGGGCAAATGCAGCCTCCCGGATACGGTCCGCCGGGCCAAGGTCAGCCGCAGTCATTCGGGCAGCAGCCCTATGAAACCCCGCCGCAGCAGGGCGGGTTCCCGCCGCAACCGGGCGGCGTGCCGCCGCAGTGGGGCGGGCAGCCGCCACGTCCGCCGGTATGGAAATCACCGCTGGTGCTGCTCGGCGCTGGCCTGGCCGTGATGCTGGTCGTGGTTATCACCGTCGTGCTCGCGACCGGCGGCGGCAACGACGGCGGCACCACCGCGAAGCCCACGGCCACGAGCGCGCCCGCACCCTCGGCAGCGTCGTCCGCCGCCGCGGCCACGACCGCGCCGTCCAGCGGCAAGCCCACGCCGAAGTCGCCCACCGCCAGCGCGAAGGCCGCCGCCCCGGTGCCCGCCGACGTGCAGCCGATTCTCGACGCGATGCCCGCGGCACTGCGCGAGGCGGTCGCGCCGAACTTCAACCGGACCACCAAACCGGGCTACACCGACGACGATTCGTTCGGCACCGGCGCGGACTTCAATATCGGGCAGCACGACGCGCTGATCGCCGGTCTCACCGAGGGCGGCAAGGACCGCGCGGTGCTCGCGCACCTGAGCACCGACCCGTCGCGGCTGCCGGCCCTGTGGCGCAAGCAGTTCACCGACCGCCTGACCGAACAGGGTTCGAAACTGATCCGCTTCAACGACAAGGGCGTGAGCGGAACGATGGAGTACTTCAATACCGAGACGAACCTGTACGTCGCGGTCACCGGCTTCAAGGACAAGGCGTCGGCACTGACGTTCGTCCAGCGCGCGGGTCTGTGAGGTAGCGGCAGATGACGTATCCACCACAGCGACCGCACCCGGGCAATCCGGCGCCCTACGGCCCCGGCCCCCAATATCCATCGCAACCCGCAGGCCGCCAAGGAGTTCCAGGTCAGCAAGGCTTTCCAGGGCAGGGCCACGCACCGTATCCGGCGCAACCCCAGCCGGGCTGGGGCGGTCCGGCGCAGCAGCCGGGTTGGTCCGGGCAACAGGGCCAGTGGCAGCCCGCACCCACTCCGCCCGGCGGGCCGGGGTCGAAACTGCCGCTCGTGCTGATCGGCGGCGCGGTGGTGCTGGTGATCGCGATCATCGCCGTCGTCGCCCTGGTCGCATCGAACGGCGACAATGGCGGCGGCACCACCGCGATGCCGAATACGACTGCCGCGCAATCCACTTCGGCTTCGGCTTCGTCCGAGAGCGCGCCGTCGGCCACTACATCGCCGGCAGCCAAGCCGACCGCCTCGGCCAAGGCACAGCAACCGGTCCCGGCGTCCTTGCAACCGGTCGTGGACGCATTGCCCGCGGCGGTGCGGCAGGCGGTGCTGAAGAATTCGATCCGGGAGCGTCCCGCCGACACCATGTTCGGCTACGACGCCGCGGCCGGGTTCACCCTCAGCGCGCACGACGCCCTGCTCAGCGGGCTGATGCGGCATCCGGACAACGACTACTATCCGACCGCCTACATCACAACCAAGCCCGATTACCTGAAGCGGATCTGGACCAGTCAGCATCCGGACTGGTTGTCCGACGAGGGTTCGCGCCTGGTCCGCATCGATCCGGGTAGCCAGAACTCCAAGGGCACGGCGACCGTGGAGATCTTCCTGCCGGCGAGCAATCTCTACTTCTCGCTGTCCACCTTCGACACCGCGGACGCCGCACGGCAGTTCGTGCAGCGCGCCGGATTCTGAATCCGGTCACCGTCGTCCCCGGCCGGCGTGCCACCGTGTCTCGTCATCGATCTGGTGGTGAGCACCGCGCGTCAGCTCGGGGACGCGGTCGCGCGGTGCCCCTCAGGGATTGGGGTGGCGTTGGGAGAGCGTGACCGCCGCGTCGATGGGCCGGATGCCCAGCACCTCCGCGATGATCACGACCTTCGACTGGAGGGAAGCGTCGTTCGGGTAGTCGGGGTCGTAGAGCAGTTCGACCAATTCCATGGCGGCCAGTGCTTGGTCCCGGGTGAGCAAGCGGCCCGGTAACCATGAAACGCGCCAGTTGGTTTCCATTTCTCCGGGTATTCGTTCTGCGAACTCGCCGACTAGCGGGGTGGTGATCGACCAATCGCAGACGTACACGCCTCAATTAGACCTCTGACCAGGCGATTTGACATCGGTTCGTAGCAACACGTAACTTATTCCAGGTCAGAGCGACACGGACACCGACCCGGAGCCCCAAGGGCCTGGGAAACGAGGTTGGACGAGGAGCGCCTGATGATCAGATTAGTTTCGACCGACCAGCGGATTTGGTTCTGCCGGAGGGTCTGAGCTAAGCTTCACAAGCAACAAACAAGCAGCCTCACCGACAAGCGGGACTAGAGCCCGGGCGTTGG
>NZ_BDCD01000036.1 GCF_001613325.1 Nocardia yamanashiensis NBRC 100130
CCACTCGGCAAGCCATCTCGGTTGTCACCTAGCCCTGCAGCAGCCCCGTTGGAGAGCCTGCGCTTGAGTGCGCGAATCGCTTCTTTCGAGGTTTTCCCGCCCGCTCTGCGTGCGTCGTAGTAGACCCGTCCGGCGGTCTGGTGGCGTAGTTGAACGATGGCCATGATGTGCAGGACGCGATTGATCTTGCGGTTGCCGGCGCGGGAGAGCCGATGTCGTTGCTGGTCGCCGGAGGAGGCGTCCAGGGGCGCGGAGCCGTTCCAAGAAGCGAACCGGTCACGGGTGGCGAAACGGCGGATGTCGCCGGTATCAGCCAAAAGCCTTGCCGCGCTGGATGGTCCAATGCCGTTCAGTTCCATCAGGGTGGAGCCGCGGCCGATAACGAGTTGCCGTAGTTCCTTGTCGGCGGCCTTGATTTTGCGATCGATGGTCTCGAGGTCCTCGATCAGTTCCAAGACCAGCCGCAACTGGACCCGGCCGACCGGGTCACGCGGGTTCAGGTCGGCGATCAGTTCCCGGGCCTGGGGTGCGGACAGGAACTTCTTGGCGCCGCCGGGGATCAGATCGAGCAGTATCCGGTGGATGCGGTTGAGGGTTTCGGTGCGGGCGCGGCCGAGTTCATCGCGGCGGTCAGCGAGCAGAGCGAGGGCCACCAGTTCCGGATCGAGTTGGACGCGGCGCAGATTCGGGGCGTGCAGTGCCGCCAGGGCGACCGAGTGGGCGTCGACCGGATCGGTTTTGCGGCCGTTGCCGGTGGCGAAGACCCGAACCTGCGCCGAGAGTTTCGCGGGCACGTCGATGACGGTTTCGCCGTCGTGGACCAATCGGTGCGCAAGGTGGCGGCCGATGCCATTGCAACCCTCGACCGCCCATACCCGATCGTGGAATTGCAGTGCCGCATCGAGCATTTCACGGTATCCGGTGGCGTCGGTCGTGTATCTGCCCGTTGCCAGGACACGGGCTGCGGGATCGACGATTTCGATGGTGGCCGAGCGTTTGTGTGGATCCATCCCGATGATGACGGTCACCGGATTCTCCTTCTGCCTCGCTGTATGTGGTGTCCGTGCGAGGAGGGCACCGCTACTTCGAGCCGGGCAGACCCCTTTTCAGCCACTCCCGCACGGCACCCGGTGGGAGGCAAGCCAGAAGAGAGCCACACCGATCGCGGCATCGTCCGGTCGGGAGAACACCTCCGCGGCAGTGGGCAACTCCTGCTTGCGATCACCCTCGCGGTACTCCCATGCCCACCCCTGCGACCGAATCAGGTCGAACACAGCCTGCCAGTCTTCGACCGATGCCTCCGGACGTACACATCCAGTAGGAAACCCCATCATGTCGGGGTCGAATAGCTGCTCGACATCACACCACTGCAAATCCGGCATCCCGACATGCTGTCAACCAGCGCATCGAAGCGCAGCTCGAATTCGTGATCAGGCGAGGGAATCTCGTTCTCGGCCGTGCCATCTGGGCGCTCACAAGTCACCGGCTCCATGCCTGGCTTGCGTAGCTGCCGGATGCTCATTCGTATGCTGGCGGCGTGAGCGACCTGGCGTATTTTCTGGCGGCGTCCGAGCAGGGGTTCCGGCTCGACGTGGACGAGGTGGTGGATTCGTTGATCCGGGAGGGGATTCTCTTGCCGGTCGACTGGTCCGGTGAGGAACGGACCGGGCAGATAGCGCAATTCGTGGCGGGACGGGTGGCGGCCTTCGGGAAGGAGCCCGCGGTTGTCGCTGCTGTCGAGTCTGCGGCCGGGCAAGCGGCCGGGACGGACCTCGGGCGTGGTGAACACGTGCCGGCGATTCTGCGCGCAGTGGATGAAGTACTGGCGAGTGCGGGGTTGGCGCTCGGGGAACTCCGTTCCGGCGACGACGTCTACCGTATCGGCGTCATGCGTCGCACGAGGGCCTCGGCTCTGGCGTGGGGTGTGAATCGGCCTTCGCTCGAGTTGCTCTACGTCATCGACTGTCCGTGCGGTGGCATGAATGTGTGGCAGCTGGCCGCGACGGAAGCGAAACCCGCTGAGGGCGAATGCGACTCGTGCGGGCGGAACCTGTTCGATTCCGTCGGTACCCCGATCGCGCCTATGGTCGTGGAACCCGTCCGCTGAGGTAGTTCAGTGCTCGCGAGCGGGTCTATGGAGGTCGACGCCACGACAGTTGCCACAAGTTTGCTACCGCAAGACTGGGCAAGTACCTTCCCCTATCAGTAGGACGAGCTGACCGCACAGACGAAGGCGGGTGAGCATGCTGATGCACGGTGACAACGCAAGCCGGGCTGTCCGGCTCGATACGTTCGGCGGGCCCGAAGTTCTGGATGTGCGGGAGGTGCCGGTTCCAGAAGTTGGGCCGGGGCAGATTCGGGTGCGGGTCAGCGCTGCCGGGTTGAATCCGATGGACTGGTTCATGACCGGTGATGCGGAGACCGCGGGCCGGTTCGGGTTGACGTTGCCGGTCGGGTTCGGGACCGACTATGCGGGTGTGGTCGACGAGGTCGGTGCGGGGGTGACCGGGTTCGTGGCTGGTGACCGGGTGTTCGGGGGTGCGCTCTCGCGGGCGGTCGCCGATTTCGTGGTGGTCGATCCGGTGCCGGGGATTGCGGCGAACGAAGCTCATCACACCCCGGATGGCGTGGATGACCGGACGGCGGCGACCCTGACGATTGCGGGGCGTACGGCCTCGGCTGCCTTGGCGGTGGTCGGAGTGGGGCCGCAGGACACCGTGCTGATCGGGGGTGCGGGTGGTGGTGTCGGGGTGTTCGCGGTTCAGTTGGCCCGGATCGCGGGGGCGCGGGTGATCGGAACGGGATCGGCGGCATCAGCCGATTACCTGCGCGAGCTCGGGGCCGAGCCGGTCACCTATGGCGATGGGCTGGCAGAGCGGGTCGGTGCGCTCGCCCCCGACGGTGTCACCGCCGCGATCGATCTTTACGGTACTGAAACGGTGTATGCCGCAAGGGAACTCGGGGTCGCTGACGCGCGCATTACCACTATCGCCACGCAGATCGACGGGATCAGGCCGGCGAACGGTGCCAACGCGGCTCCGGGTGCGCTGGAAGAACTCGCCGCCTTGGTTGCGGCACGGCAGCTCCGGGTCCCGATTGCCGCGAGCTTTCCGATCGAGCAGATCCGGGCCGCAGTCGAGTTGCAGGCCGGTCGCCGCGTGAAAGGCAAGGTCGTCATCGAGCTCTAAGGCTGGGTTTCTCACGGCCCGAATGGAATTGGACGACCACCTCGATCGAGGCGGGTGAACTGGCCGAGAGGGCGACCAGGCCGTGCACGATGTGCCACCAGACCGGGGATGTAGTGAATTTCCGGAGCATGGGACCTCCTGGTGGAGCGGATATCGAGGGAGGGCTAGGTATTTCGGGTCCGGATCGGTAGTTTGCGGAGGCCGCGGGCGTCGACGGTGCGCATGAGGGTGGTTACCAGGCGAGAACGGATGCGTGAAGCGGGGTACCAGAGGGGTTCGCGAGACAGTTCTGGTCCGCGCGGCACTGTGATGGCTTGCTGGCGGCAGTATTTTTGGATTCCGGCTGCGCCGCCCCAGCGTGCGCCGATGCCCGAGGTTTTCCAGCCGCCCATGGGGAGGGTGAAGTTGAGCAGGTTGGCGAAGGCGTCGTTGATGTTGACGGCGCCGGCTTCGAGGCGGCGGGCTATGCGTTCGCCGTGGGCGCGGTCGCCGGTCCAGACGGTGGCGGAGAGGCCGTAGGTGGAGTCGTTGGCCAGGCGGATGGCCTCGGCCTCGTCGGGGACTCGCATGACGGGGATGATCGGGCCGAAGGTTTCCTCGGTCATGCACAGCATCGAATGGTCGACGTCGACCAGCACGGTGGGTTCGAAGAAGGCGCCGTCGGCGGTTGGGCGGCCGCCGGTGAGGATTCGGGCGCCCTTGTCGTGGGCGTCGTTCACGTGGCGGGTGACGATGGCGGTTTGCGCGTTGGTGGCCATCGCTCCGATGTCGAAGGCGAAGTCGCGGCCGTCGATGCCCTGGCGCAGCTGTTTCACCTGTGCCACCAGACTTTCCACGAAACGCTCGTAGACGGGCGCTTCCACATACACCCGTTCCACCGAGATGCAGGCCTGCCCGGAATTGAACAGCCCGCCGTAGACGGTGCCGGCGGCGGCGCGGTCGATGTCGGCGTCGGCCAGCACGATGGCGGGGTCTTTGCCGCCGAGCTCGAGGCTGTAGGGAATGAGCCTCTGACCGCAGGCGACCGCGATGGCCCGGCCGGTGCGGGTGGAGCCGGTGAACTGGACGAAGTCCACCGTGTCCACTACCGCCGCACCGGTCGCGCCCGTGCCGGTCATTACCGAGAACACCGGCGGCGCACCGATTTCGGCCCATCCGCGCGCCAGTTCGACGGCGCTGAGCGGGGTCACCTCCGATGGCTTCACCAGCACCGCCGAGCCGGCCAGCAGTGCGGCGAAAGCGTCGAAGCAGGGGTTGAGCAGGGGCAGGTTCCACGGTGTCACGATGCCGACCACCGGATGCGGGCGCAGGGTGCGCACCAGGCGTTTGGTGCGCCCGATCGGGCTGTGCGGGGTGGGATGCGCGTCGGCCAGGAACCGTTCGGCGTGGCGTGCCCAGTATTTGGCGAGGTTGATGGCCGCGGGCGCTTCGATCGAGGCGTCGAAACGGGTCTTGCCGGTTTCGGACTGCACGACATCGGTGAGGCGTTCGGTGTTGTCGAGCAGCCAATCTTGCAGGCGCAGCAGCCATTTCGCGCGGCCGCGCACGCCCAGGGCTTCCCATTCGGACTGGTGTGCACGCAATTCCCGGACCGTCGCGGCAACGGCAGCGGCCGGTTGATCGGGCACTCGCCCCACCGGGCGCCCGTCTGCAGGATTGCGCACCTCTATCACGCCGGGTGCGATGGTGGTGGTGTCCTGGGTTGCGGCGTCGGGCATGAGAACGCTCCTCGAAAAGCGAAGTACGACAGATGGGTTCAAAGATTCAGGACCGTCGCAGCCGGACCAGCGCCTTGCCGGTATTGGCTCCGCGCATCATGCCGAGGAACGCCTCGAGCGCCTGCTCGATGCCTTCGGTCACGGTCTCCTCGGTGCGTAGCGTGCCCTCGGCCAGCCAGCCCGCGGCGGTGCGCAGCCATTCCGCGGACTTGCCGGTGTGATCGCCGAGCAGGTATCCGCGCAGCGTGATTCGCTTGCGGATGGCCAGGTGCAGATTGCTGGGGCCGGGCGTGGGCTCGGCGTCGTTGTATCCGGAGATGGCCCCGCACAATGCCACCCGCCCGAAGGTGTTGAGCACCGACAGCGCCGCTTGCAGGTGTTCGCCGCCGACATTGTCGAAATACACGTCGATGCCGTCGGGCGCGGCGGCCCGTAACTGCGCTTCGAGCCGACCCGCCCGGTAGTCGATGGCGGCGTCGTATCCGAACACCTCGCACAGCCGCGCGCATTTGCCCGGACCGCCCGCCGAGCCGATTACCCGGGCGGCTCCCAGTTTGCGGGCGATCTGTCCCGCGACCGACCCGACCGCGCCCGCCGCACCGGAGACGAACACGACATCGCCCGCGCGTACCCCGGCGATCTCGGTCAGCCCGATGTAGGCGGTCAGCCCGGTCGCGCCGAGCACACCCAGATAGGCTTGCGCCGGTGAGCGTTTCACGTCCACCCGCTGGACGTCGGCGGCTTCCAGGACGGCGTGCTCACGCCAGCCGGCGAAGTGGATGACACTGGACCCGACCGGCAAGGCCGGTGCCCGCGAGTAGATCACCGTGCCCACGGCCGCGCCGGTCATGGCCGCGCCCAGTTCGAACGGCGGCAGATAGGACTTCCCGGCATTCATCCGCCCGCGCATGTACGGATCGACGGAGAGCCAGTCGTTGGCGACCAGCACCTGCCCGGGCCCCGGATCGGCGAGCGCGCGTTCGGCCAGGGCGAAGTCCGCGGGCTGGGGCACACCGTGCGGGCGGGCCAGCAGCCGCCATTCACGCGTGGAAGTCGGCACGGCACAGTCTCTTTCGCTCGAACCTGCGCGACCCGGACGGCCGCGAGGCAGGTGGGACGCCGGTCATGAGGCACCCAGCGCCTGCCGGTACAACGGGCTGTCGACGCTGTAGTAGTTGCAGTGGAATCCGCTCGGAATCACGAACGGGATGTGCACCAGGGCCAGCGGCCCGGCGGCCAGATCGCCGGCGTCGAACACCGCGAGCTGAGTGTCGGCGGCCCCGGCGCGATGCACCAGGGTCACCGCGTACCCGTCCAGTTCGCCCGTACCGCCGATGCGCGGCGCGAAGATGAGTTCGCCCGCCGCCGCGCCGTCGCCGAAATGGTAGAGGTCCTCCGCACCGTCGGCGGTGTCCACCCGCACCACCGAGTCCATGCCGTCGGCGCGGCCGTCGGCCGAATGCAGATTGCTGTTGGCGAAGGCGTACCGGCTGGGCGTGGTGGCGAGCCGGTCGTCAGGACGCGGGAACTGGATGTCGCGATCATTGAGGATCTCCTCGCGGACCACGTCGGTGGCCGCGGCGGGGTCGATGATCCAGCGGCGCAGGCTCTGCCGCGTCTCCCGGTGCGGGCGGCGGGTGCCGTCGAGGCTCGGGAACAGCGAAGTGCCTTCGGCCGCGGCGACATCGGCGATCAGTCGGCCGTCCTGCTCCCACACATTGGCCTGATGCATCATGTGCCGGGGCGGGGCCTCGAACCAGCGCACGTCGGAAGCCCCGCCGCGGCGCGGCATGACGCCGAGCAGGGTGGGCCGGTCCGGATCCCAGGCCACCATCGGGCCGCCGGAGATCGCCCGCCGGAGACTGACATCGAGCGGCGTCACCGGGAACACCACGTGGTTCGCGGTGACGAAGAAGGTGTGCAGCATGCTTTGATACGGCACCGGCACCGTTTCCGAGGTGATCAGCTTGCCCTCGAAATCGATGATGTCGTAGCGCAATTCGGGTGCGGTGCCCTTGCGCCGGGCCACCGAGCCGATATTGATCATCTCCCCGGTGCCGTGATCCACCGTCGGGTGCGCGCCGAAAGTGGTGGTGACGACGCCGCCGTAGTGTTCCTCGCCGAGGGTGTCGAGGGTGCGCGGGTCCAGTTCCACCGGCGGCGCGCCCTCCATGAGCGCGAGCAGTTTCCCGCCGTGCAGGACGATATTGGTATTGGCGGTGTTGTAGCGGGTCCCCGCGGCCAGCGGATCGGTGGTCGCCGGATTGCCGTGCACGCCGAAAAGCCTTCTGCCCTCTTTCATTTCCAGCAGCAGTTTGCCGGTGCGCACCCACCGGTTGCGCAGCGAGACCCGGCCGTCGGCGAGGAAGAAGGCGTACACCATGCCGTCGCCGTCGAACCAGTGGTAGTCCTCGGCGGTCGGCGGGTACAGCGGTTCGGCCCCGTTGCGATAGAACACGCCCGCCAGGTC
Source organism: Nocardia yamanashiensis NBRC 100130 (assembly GCF_001613325.1). GTDB lineage: Bacteria > Actinomycetota > Actinomycetes > Mycobacteriales > Mycobacteriaceae > Nocardia > Nocardia yamanashiensis. The sequence goes on from NZ_BDCD01000036.1 coordinate 7,377, forward strand.
GGCGGGTAGTTCGCCTTCGATGAACAGGTCGGGGGCATCGACTTCCATGCGGTTGGGGCGGTGATGCCCGGTGAGGAACGGGCTTTCGCGATAGCGGCTGTCGGCCATGACGGGTTCCTCACCGCCCCGATTCCAGCAGGCCCAGCGTGGTGCCCACCGGATAGTCACTGTCCACTTCGGCCGTGCCGTGGCGCAGTACGCCGCCGGTGGGTGCGGGAATCTCGGTTTCGACCTTGTCGGTGCCGACGGTGTAGAGCGGGTCGCCTTCGGCGACGGCCGCGCCGTCGGCGACGAGCCAGCCCAGGAAGGTGCCCGCGGTCATGGACACGTCGAGTTTGGGCATTCTGATTTCCATTGGTACGCATTCGCTTTCGTCTGCCGGACCGTGCGGGTCCGGACCGGCTAGGTTTCCAGGCGCAGGGCCAGGCTCGGGCAGGCCGCGACCGCTTGCCGGGCCCGGTCGAGCAGCTCGCCGGGCAATTCGTCCAGCAGCACCCGTGCCACCCCGTCGTCCTCGACGGTGAACAGCTGGTCGGCGAGCGCCTCGCAGAGGCCGTGCCCGACGCACAGGTCCCGGTCCACCACTACCTTCACGGCTGGTTCTTCCTCGCTCATCGGGTCAGGACGGTGCAGCCGCTGAGGCCGGGTGCGCCGTAGACGTGGGACAGTGCGACCCGGGGCGCGGCGGCCACCTGCCGGGCCCCGGCCGTGCCGCGCAATTGCAGGACGTTCTCGTGGATTTGGCGCAGCCCGGAGGCGCCGATGGGTTCGCCGTTGGCCAGGCAGCCGCCGTCGGTGTTGACGGGCAGGCGGCCGTCGAGCGCGGTGGCTCCGCTGTCGATGAGCGCCGTCTGCTCGCCGTGCGCGCACAACCCGGTCTCGGCCAGGTGAATGATTTCGGCGCCGGCGTCGGTGTCCTGCAACTGGGCGATATCGACCTCGTCGGGCCCGATGCCGGCGAGTTCGAAAGCGGCCCGGGCCGCGTCCACGGTGGGGCTGTCGCCGCGCCGCAGCGACAGCGACGGGCTGAGCACCTCGAACGAGCCCGGCCGCCGGGTCCGTACCGCGACACCGGAGACGAAGACCGGGTCGGGGCGGAATCGCTTGGCGGCCTTGGCATCGCACAGGATCAGCGCGGTCGCGCCGTCGCCGGGCGAGCACAGCATGTACTGGCGCAGTGGATCCACCAGCAGCGGTGAGGCGTCGATATCGGCCACCGACAGCGGTTTGCGCCGCCAGGCCAGGGGGTTGAGCGCACCGTTGTGGAACGCTTTGGCGGCCACCTGGCTCAGCAGTCGCGGGGGCAGGTCGTGTTCGTGCAGGTAGCGCTGGATCTTCAGGGCGAAGAACTGGGCGGTCACCGCCATGCCGGTGGTGCCGTACCAGCGTCCCAGGCCCATGTGTTCGGTGGAGATGGTGAACGCGCCGCGCGGGTGCGCGTCGAAGCCCACCACCAGGGCCAGTCGCGCCGCGCGTGAGGCGATGGCGTGCACGGCCGAGACCAGCGAACTGCTGCCGGTCGCGCAACCGTTGAGCACATTGACGAAAGGCACGCCGGTGAGGCCGAGTTCGGTGACGAGGGTGTCGGCCGAGCCGCCGGAGAGGCTGCCGCCGACCGCGTAGTCGAGTTCGTGCCAGGCCACCCCGGCATCGGCGAGGGCGGCCCGTACGGCGGCCACGGCTTCAGCGCGCACGGTGGTGTCGTGAAAACGTCCGAAGGGCCGGCAGCCGACACCGATGATGGCGACTTCGTTCGATGCCATCACAAGTCTCCGTTCAACGGTGAAAAGGCGAAAGTGGTTGCGGTCGCGCCGTTTTCGACCGGTACGTGCACAGCGACCAGCTGCATCGGCATGCCGATGCGCAGCCGCGCCGGATCGGATTCGGTCAGCAGCGATTCCACGATCAGCTCGCCGGGCAGTTCCACATAGCCGAGCCCGAAGGGTTCGAAGTCCCCGGATCGCACATGCGGCGGACTGGGCGGCGGGAACCGCTGCACGGTCCAGCTCCACAGCACGCCCCGGGTGGCGAGCCGTGACACCGTGATGTCGGCGGAGCCGCAGCGCGGGCAGCTCGAGGCGGCCGGGAAATGGTGATCGCCGCAGGCGGCGCATCGGCCGCCGCGCAACCGCACCCCGCCGTCCACCGCCTCCACTACGTGCGGGTCGATCACCGGGGGCAGGGGCTCGGCCGTCACTGTGGTTCCTCTCTCGCCGGTGTGCTGCCCGCGCACACCTCTTTTGTGCACGACGACATCGCCGCGCACCGTGGCCTGACAGGCCAGCCGGACGGGTCTGCCGCTGCGGGCGCGTAATTCGCGCACGGCCTGGGTCTCGTTGTCGGCGGGTTCGTCCAGATGGTCGGCGTGTTCCAGGACTTCGACGTGGCACACCAGGCAATCGCCGAGCCCGCCGCAGATGGTGGGCCAGCGATATCCCGCTGCCGTGGCGGCCGCCATGATGGATTGCCCAGGGGCGGCCGGGAATTGGATGCCTCGGGGTCGTACGGTCACGGTCGCCGCGTCGCTCTCGCCCATGCCCGTTCACCCGCGCCTGGTCCGGCTCCAGGGCTGTCCCCGGTCCGGATCGAGCTCGCGGTCCAGGCCCAGCACCCGTTCGGCGATGATGTTGCGCTGGATCTCGGAGGTGCCGCCGGCAATGGTGAGTCGGCGACTGTCGAGCAGCCCGTGGGCGGCGGGGGTCAGCTCCCCGGTCTCGGTGTACGCCGCGCCCGGTCCCGCCAGTTCGAAATCGAGTTCCGCGATTCGCTGCGACAGCTCCGATTGCGCCAGTTTCGTGATCGATCCGGCTGCGGCGCCGGACATTCCGGCCCCCGCCACGCCAGCGCGCCGATTCGTCCATTCCAGCGCCCGCTCGAGCACCAGCAAGTCGGTGAGGCGATCACGCGCCCCCGGTTCTCGCCAGGCCCCGGATCGCCGAGCGCGGGCCAGCACCGGCCCCAGCGCCACCCCGCCCGCCTCGGAATCCCCGGACAGCCCGGATCTTTCGGCCCCGAGCGTGGACAGCGCCACCCGCCAGCCCTCCTCTGCCGGCCCGAGCCGCGCCGCATCGGGCACCACGACCCCGTCGAGAAAGACTTCGCAGAAATGCTCGGTACCGGTGAGCTGTCGCAGCGGGCGCACGGTGACCCCGGGCGCACTCATGTCCAGCAGAAAACAGGTGATCCCAGCATGTTTCGGCACGTCCGGGTCGGTGCGCGCCAGCAGCATGCCGTACCCGGCCAGGTTCGCGAAGGAACTCCACACCTTCTGCCCGTGCACCACCCAGCCCTCACCGTCGCGCCGGGCCCGCGTGGAAAGGCTCGCCAGATCCGATCCCGCTCCCGGTTCACTGAACAGCTGGCACCAGATGTCGCGGCCTCCGGCGATCCCGGGCAGATATCGTTCGTGCTGTTCCGCGCTCCCCCATTGCATGATGGTCGGCCCGATGAGCGTGCGAGACACGAAGTACGGCCCCGGCAGGTCGCATCGGTACCGCGCCAGCACCGCCGCCACCGTCGCGGCATCACGATGGTCGAGTCCCGCCCCACCGAACTCTCGAGGCCAATCCGGCACCGCCCAGCCCCGCTCGCACAGCGCCGCGTGGAATACGCGCGCCGCCTCCGGATACGCCACGGCCGGATCGATCGGACCGTCACCGGCAGCCACTGCGTCCAGCCACTGCGCCGGCAATCGCGACCGCACCCAATCCTCCACCGCCACAGCGGTTATGCCGCCCTCACGCGCCGCTGCCATGGCGTTTCTCCTCGAGATCGATGAGTACGGCAAGCCGATGCCGATATGCGGATGCGCCGCCGGTGAACGCCGCCGTCTGGTGCGCGCGGCGCAGATAGCGATGCGCCCGATGCTCCCAGGTGATGGCGATCCCGCCGTGTAACTGCACGGCCTCCTTGGCGACCGCCGTGGCCGTGCCGGAAGCCAGTGCGCCCGCCACGGCGAGATCCCGCTCGGTCCGCGGGTCGGTGGGGGCCACGGTCAGCTGCCAGGCCGCGCCGTACACGGCCGACCGGGTCAATTCGACCTGCGTCACCAGATCCGCGAGACGGTGTTTGATCGCCTGGAACGATCCGATGGTCCGGCCGAACTGGACGCGACGGCTGACGTATTCGACGGTCCGGTCGAAGGAGCGTTGAGCCACGCCCAGTAGTTCTGCGGCCACCACCAGGTGAGCCCGTCGCCGCACGGCCTCCAGGTCCGCGCCGTCGAGGATGACCGATTCCGGTGTCACGGCTCGGCATTCGATCCGACCTAGAGGCTGTGAAGGATCGAGCGCTGACAGTTCGGTGATGGTGACTCCGGGCGCATCCGCGCGCAGTACGGCCAGCGCGGGCGCACCGTTGATGAGCGCCGGGCAGCCGATCAGACCGGCACCGTCCAGATTCAGCACCGGCTCCACCACACCGCTGAGCCGCACGCCGTCCGACCCGCTGATACCCGGCGAGACGTCCCGGGCCGCGCCGAGGAAGTCGGCGCTCAACGCGATACCCGGCCAGGACCCGGAACCCACAGCGGGCGTGCCTGATTCGCCCGCCGCCCCGGCGAGGACCGGGCCGAGCGCAGCGGTGGCGAGCAGCGGGCCGGGATACAGTGCCCCGCCCGCTTCCTCGGCGAGGATGGCGAGATCGACCGGAGTGGCAACGGTTTCGCCGGGCCGGGCGAAGATAATGTCTTCGACCCCGAGATCACTGAGGAGCCTGCGCCAGCCGTAGCCGGGGTTCCGGGTTGCCTCGGCGGTCTCGAAGAACCGCCGCAGTACCCCTCGCAACGCGGCGTGTTCCTCGGTGAAGGCAAACACCGGAGGAAAGTCGGCAACCGGTGCCAGGTCGGTGCGGGTCATGACGGGCCTCCCACCGCGGCATTTCGCCGCTCCGCCAAGTACTTCCGGCGCAGCGCCCGTTTGTCGATCTTGCCCATGGCCGACCGCAGTTCCCCGTCCACGAATTCCACCCGGGCGGGACATTTGTAGTGCGCCAGCCGATCCCTGCACCAGGCGACGAGTTCGGCCGCGGCGGGCGGCTCCTCCCCCGCCACCACCAGTGCGCACAACTGCTCGCCCAGATCGGGGTGCGGGATGCCGATCACCGCCACATCGAACACACCCGGATGGGTGCGCAGCACCGCCTCGGATTCGGCCGGATACACATTGACTCCGCCGCTGACGACCAGATCGGCGGCGCGGTCGGTCAGGTACAGGTAGCCGTCGGCGTCGAGGTAGCCGATCTCGCCGATGACGAACCAGTCGCCGTCCAGGTAGGCGCGCCGGGTCTTGCCCGGATCATTGTGATAGGCCGGACGGACGCCGAGAGTCGACCGGGCGCACACCAATCCGGGTTCCCCGGCGCCCAGCGGCGCACCGTCCTCGGTGCGCACGCTCAGTTCGTATCCGGTCATGGCCCGGCCGACCGAGCCGGGGTGGGCGAGCCATTCGGCGGAGCCGATGAAGGTCACCGTGCCGACCTCGGTCGAACCGTAGGCTTCGGACAAGACCGGGCCGAACCAGTCGATCATCGCCTGTTTGACATGGACCGGGCACGCCGCGCCGGTGTGCACGATGGACCGAATGCTGCTCAGGTCGTAGCGTTTTCGCGTCGCCTCGGGCAGCGCCAGCAGTCGCGCGAAATGGGTGGGGACCATCATCGACGATTCCACGCGATGCTCTTCGATGAGCCGCAGCACCGCCTCGGCGTCGAAGCGGCGCAGGATCACCAGCGGATTGCCGACCGCCAGGCCGCGCACCCCGCCGATCGGGCCGGTGTGATGCATGGGCCCGACGATCAGATGCCGCCCGGTCGGCCGCACCGGCGACTGCTCGAGCCGGCGCACATGCTCCACCATGGTTTCCCCGGTGGGATACATCTGCTCCGGCAGCCGCACACCCTTGGGCAGACCGGTGGTCCCGGAGGTGTAGTACAGCGGCGCGGCGGGGGCGATCAACTCCGAAGGTTCGACATCAGGAAACTGCGCGAGCAGTTCGTCCAGGCCCTCGACACCTTCGATTCCGGTTGCGCCCCAAGCGATCACCCGCACCGTGTCGCTCGCGGCCCGGACGGTCGCCGCCGTGTCCGCCGAGCACAGCACGGTGTGCACGGCGGCGTCGTCGAGGATGTGCCGTACCTCGGAGGGAGTGAGCTGATAGTTCACCGGCACCACCGACAGTCCCGCGTACGTGGTGGCCAGGTGTGCGAGCGCGGTGTGCACGCTGTTCCCGGCCATGATCGCTACCCGGGCGTGCGGGCCGATCCCGAGCGAGCGCAGCAGGCCGACGGCGCGGTTGACCATCGAATTCAAGCGCGCCCAGGTCCATTCCAGGTCGCCGTCGGTGACGGCGACCCCGGCCGGATCCCGCAGGGCCGCCGCTGCCAGACCGTACGCCACGCTCAGCTCCCCACCCGGGCCCGCGAGCGCGCGAGGGTGGCGCGGGCCGCGGTGAGAATGGCTTCGGTCCCCGGCACGAACGCGTCCTCGAGCGGTTTGGCGTACGGGACGGGCGTATTCGCGCCGGCGACGCGGGCCACCGGCGCGCCCAGTTCGTCGAAGAGCCGCTCGCCGATCAGGGCGGCCAGTTCCGCGCCGAAACCAGTGCGCCGCACCGCCTCGTGAATCACCACCGCGTGCCGGGTGCGCGCCACCGAGGCCAGGATCGTCTCCTCGTCCAGGGGCACCAGCGAGCGCAGATCGATCACCTCGGCCTCGATGCCGTCCGCGGCCAGCACCGCCGCCGCGGCCACGGCGTCGTGCACCTGGCGGCCGTAGGAGAGGAGGGTGATGTCCTCGCCGGCGCGCAGGGTGTTCGCCACGCCCAGCGGCACATAGTGCCGGCCGACCGGAACCGGTTGCGGCGGTGCGAAATACAGCAGGCTCTGCTCCACCACGACGCACGGGTCCGGATCCTCGATGCAGGCGGTGAGCAGCCCTTTGGCGTCGGCCGGATTGCTCGGCACCACCACCTTGATGCCCGGAATGTGGGTGAGCCACGCTTCCAGCATTTCCGAATGCTGTGCGCCGAACTGCATTCCGGCTCCGGCCGCGCAGCGCACCGTGAGCGGCACGGTGGTCTGCCCGCCGGACATGTAGCGCAGTTTGGCGGCGTGATTGGACAGCTGGTCCATGCAGACGGCGAGGAAGTCCATGAGCATGATCTCGGCGACCGGCCGCATCCCCGCCACGGCCGCGCCGATGGCCGCGCCCATGATGGCCTGCTCGCTGATCGGCGTGGCACGCACCCGATCGGTGCCGTACTTGCTGGAGAGCCCGGCGGTCACCTTGAACACGCCGCCGCTGGGATCGGCGATGTCCTCCCCGAGCAGAAATACCGTGGGATCGTGTGCCAGCGCGTGATCCAGGGCGCTGCCGATGGCCTGGAAGCCGAGCATCGGCTGGGTGTCGATCGCGGGGCCGTTCATATCAGCGCCTCCTGGTACACATCGGTGGTGAGTTCGGACAGGTCCGGCGATGGGCTGGCGGCGGCGAACTGGACGGCGTCGGCGATGAGCGCCTTCTCCGTGGATTCGATGCCCGCCAGCTCGTCCTCGGGCACGCCGTGCTCGATCAGGTACTCGCGCAGGCGGATCACCGGATCGGCGGCGCGCGCGGCGGCGAGCTCGCCGGGTTGCATGTATTCGTTCTGATCCGACATCTGATGGCCGTAGAACCGGAAGGTCATGGCCTCCAGCAGGGTCGGGCCCGCGCCCGAGCGCGCCCGTTCGATCGCCTCGCGCGCCGCGCCGTACATGGCGATCGGATCATTGCCGTCCACCCGTACGCCGGGGAAGCCGTAGGCGGCGGCCCGGTCGGCGATGCGGGCGACGCTGGTGCCGTCGGCGTAGGCGGTGTGCTCGGCGTAGCGATTGTTCTGGCAGCAGAACACCACCGGCAACCGCCACAGCCCGGCCAGGTTGCAGGCTTCGTGGAAGGCGCCGATATTGCCGGCCCCGTCACCGAAGTTCACCACCGTCACCTGATCGGTGCCGCGCAGCTGGGCGGCCAGCGCCAGCCCGGCCGCGATGGGCAGCCCGCCGCCGACGATGCCGGTGGTCACCATCAGCCCGGATGCGGGGTGGGTGATGTGCATCGGCCCGCCCTTGCCCTTGCAGGTGCCGGTGGCCTTGCCGAAGTATTCGGCCCAGAGTTCGCGCAGCGGAACGCCTTTGGCGAGCTGATCGTGCAGACCGCGGTAGGTGGTCACGACCTGGTCGTCCGGGCGCAGCAGGGTGCCGAGCGCGGCGGGGATGATCTCCTGGCCGCGGGGCGAGTAGTACTGGGCGCTCACCTGCCCGGCCAGCACCAGGGACCGGAACTTCTCGTCGCACAGTTTGATTCGGGTGGCTTTGCCGAAGATCGAGAGCAGCGTCTCGCGGCCGATCTCGGCGGGAATGTCGGTATCCGACACGTCGACCCCATCTTTCGGTTGGTCCGATAGTTGTTTCGTGGCGAGCGCGGCTAGTCGGCGAGGTACCGGTCCAGGTCCTGATGGAACTGCCGGATCCGGACCTCCTGGTAGTCGGCGAGCGTCACACCGGGTTTGGTCATTGCCTTCAAACCCCGTTGCACGCGGGGCAGATTCGACAGGTCCTGGTTGAAGACCGGCACCAGGCCGCCCAATTCCGGGGCGGCGCCGAAGTCCTCGTCCACGCCCAGCCAATGGATGGGGGCGCCCTTCGGCTTGGGCACCCCGGGCGGCAGCGGCACCAGCAGCATGATGTCCATGACGCACTGATCCGGATCGTTGCCGTAAGGCCGGAAGCGGTAGGTGATGGGCGCCCCGACCCCGGCCCACGGGCACATATTGGGAAACACGAAATACTCGATGGCATCGACGATCTCGGCGTCGCTGAAGACCGACACGTCCGCACCCGAGGTTTCGGCCAGCCGCCGCCGCAGCGCCTCGGCCACCACCGGCCGGGCGGCCTGGCCCTCGGGCACGTGGATGGCGCCGACGCCCTCGGGATAGAAATCGCGGAACATGGCTTCGAGCACGTCCTGCGGCTCGAGCGTTTCCAGGTGCGGACTGTTGATTGCCTGAGGGGTGATCATCCGGTTGAAGCCCGGCTGCCCGTCCGCGCCCCGGTACACGTCGTACTGGGTGTTGCTGTCGCCCAGGTATTCCAGCAATTGCGGATGGGTGGAGATGACGTGATAGGACTCGATGAACGCCTCCAGCGCCACCTTCCAATTGCAGGCGATCACCTTGGCGACGTGCACCGCCTTGAACCGCTCCTCGAGTTTGAAATAGGAGAAGTGTTTCTCGATCCCGCCCAGATAGGCCGGCAGCGGCCCCGCGTCCGGGTCGGGATTGACGAAGACGAATCCGGCCCACACGCCCGTCTTCGCTTGCGGCAGTGCGAATTTCTCGTCTTCGACGTGCGGGAAGTCCCAGCGGCTGGGCACGTCGGTGAGCGCGCCGTCGAGGTTCCAGGTGAAGCCGTGGAACGGGCAGCGCAGCTGTTGCGCCTGCCCGGTCCCGTCGCAGAGCCGGGTGCCGCGATGCAGACAGGCATTGTGATAGGCGCGGATTTCGCCGCCGCGGGTGCGGACCACGATCATCGACAGGTCGGCGATGTCGTAGACGATGTAGTCGCCGGGTTCGGGGATGTCCTCCTCCCGGCAGGCCAGCTGCCACACCTTCTTCCACAGCCGTTCGACCTCGCGGCGGTGGAATTCGGGGCTGAGGTACCGGTCCTTGCCGATGTCCTCGGAGCCGAGATATTCGTAGGACTCCTCCAGCAGCGGCGGCGGCACCGGCCGGGTGTCGGTGGCGAGCAGGCTCTGCACGCTGGGCCCGGGTGAGCGGGCCTCGCCCGGCGCCGGCCGTCCCGGTTCTCGAAGGTCGGTCATGGGTTCCTCCAATGAGAGCGAAAAATCTTGGCGGGCAAGTGGACCCGTTCAGTCGCGCGCCGCCGCCATCAGCTGTGCGACGTACTGCTGGGCGGCCAGGCCGATGAAGGCCGAGCCGTTGCTGGTCCACCCGCCGTCGACGTACAGCACCTGTCCGGTGATGTAGCTCGCGGCCGGGGAGGCCAGAAAGCCCACGGCGGCGGCGATATCGGCCGGTTCGCCGAGCCGGCCCAGCGGCATGGCCGCACCGATCGCCTGCTGCAAGCCGGGATCGCTGAACTCCGCGCCGGTACCCTCGGTGACGACCAGGCCCGGTCCCACCGCGTTCACCCGGATCCTGCGCGGTGCGTATTCGATGGCCATCTGTTTGGTGAGCGCCACGATGGCGGCCTTGGACGCGGGGTACATGCCGCGCCCCGGACCCGACATCTGCGCCAGCACCGAGGTCAGATTGACGATCGCTCCCCCGTCCGCGCCGAAGTGCGGCGCGAAGGCGCGGGCGACGAGCCAGCTACCGATCACATTGGTGCGCAACACCGCATCGACTTCGGCGAGCGTGGAATCGTCCAGGGTGCGCGAGCGCCAGATTCCGGCATTGTTGACCACCACGTCCACCGCGCCGACCGCCGCGGCCAGCTTCGCGACCGACTCCTCGTCGGAGACATCGCATTTCACCGCCTCTCCCCCGGTATCGGCTGCGGTCGCGGCCGCGGCGGCCTCGTCGACATCCACCGCGATCACCTCGAATCCGTTGTCCCCCAAGTGTTTCGCCACCGCCCGGCCGATTCCGTGACCGGCGCCGGTGACCAGGGCTTTGGACATCCCCGACCCTCCGTTTCAGGCGACCGCGGGCACGATCACCGCTTGTCTATGACACGCATCACTATTATATTGGCCAGATAATTAGTCAAGACATGTTCGTCTGCGCCCACTTCGGGCGGCATCCCTGGAGGCGGCTTTGACCGACACCTCACCCCGTATCGTCGCCGACTTCGATCCCTTGGATCCCGTTGTCCTGCAATGCCCTTACGACTGGCATCGCACGCTGCGCGAGCAGGCCCCCGTGCATTTCGTGGCCGCGCGCGGCATGTGGTTCGTGACGTCACGGGAACTCGTCGCGGCCGCCCTGGCCGATCACGCGGTGTTCTCCTCGAATTTCGGGCTGCCGCAACTGCCTGCGCCGGAATCGATCAAAGATCAACTGGCCGAGATCGAAGCGCAGGGCTGGCCCGCGGTGCCGACCCTGCTCACCGCCGACCCGCCCGAGCACCACTACTACCGGCGCATGCTGGCCAAGGCGTTCACGCCGCGCTTCGTCGCACGGCTCGAACCCCGGATCCGGGATATCGCACGGTCTTTGACCGCCGCGCTGCCCGCCGGGGAGCCGATCGAGTTCGTGCGGGAGGTGGCCGCACCGCTGCCGCTGCGGGTGATCGCACACGTGCTCAATGTGCCCGAGGACCGGATCGATGATTTCAAACGCTGGTCGGATCAGTTCACCGCCACCGTCGGCGCGGAGCTCGACGTGGCGGGCCGGCTCGAGCAGGCGCGCGGGCTGCTGGAATTCCAGCGCTTCTTCGCCGCCGAGCTCGACGCGCGCCGCGCGGCGCCGCGCGATGATCTGCTCAGCGCCCTGGTGCACGCGCCCAGCGCCGCCGACGGTGACGAACCCATCGGCACCGCAGCGTGTTTGAGCATCATCCAGCAACTGCTGATCGCCGGGAACGAGACCTCCACCAAACTGCTCACCGGGGTGCTCGAGCAGGTCGCCCGCGATCCGAAATGGTGGGGGTGGCTGCGCGATGATCCCGCCGCGCACGCCGCGCTCATGATCGAGGAGGGGCTGCGGCTGCTGAGCCCGGTGCAGAGCATGTTCCGCATCACCAGATCCGAGGCGCGCCTCGGCGACTACACCATTCCGGCCGGGCAGCTGGTGGTACTGGGCTTCGGCTCCGCCAATCGCGACGAGGCGGTGTTCGAGCGGCCCGAAGCCTTCGATCCGCTGCGCCCGGATGCCAAGTCGCACTTGGCGTTCGGGGCCGGCATTCACGCCTGCCTGGGTGCGCCGCTGGCCCGGCTGGAAACCCGGATCATGCTCGAGGAACTGGCGGCCCGGTTCGGCGCGGCCGGTTTCGGTCCCGGCAACGACTTCGTGTACGAGCCCAGTTTCATGCTGCGCGGGCTGAAGAAACTGTCACTGATCTTCGACGGCGAGGCCGCCGAGCGCCCGGCCGCGCGGCGATAGGCCGACCCGTGACCGTCGAATCCGGCCCGCCCGCCGACAGCGCGACCCAGCAGCTGGCGCGCTGGTCGCGCGGCTATGCCGACCGGCATCCGGCCGCCGCGCTGCGCACCGTGGGCGGTCAGTTCGTGCTCGGGGTGCGCAGCTGCCAGTATCTGTTCCTCGATATCGCGCGGCGGCGCTTCCCGTTCGGCGAGTTCGTCGAGCAGGCCACGTTCATGGCGCGTACCGCCGTGGTGCCGACGCTGTTCGTGACCGTGCCCATCGCGGTGACGCTGTCCATCCAATTCGGTTTGCTGGCCGGGCAACTCGGCGCCACCTCACTCGCCGGGGCCGCCAACGGCCTGGCGGTCATCCGGCAGGGCGCGCCTTTGGTGGCCGCCATTCTGATGGCGGCCGCGGTGGGCTCGGCCATCAGCGCCGATCTGGGCTCGCGCACCATTCGCGAGGAGACCGCCGCCATGGAGGTGATGGGGGTGTCGGTGATCCGCCGCCTGGTGGTGCCGCGGCTGGCGGCCAGTGTGGTGGTGGCCGTCGCACTGACCGGATTCACCTGCTTCATCGGCTTTCTCGCCGGCTACGGGTTCACGGTCATGCTGCAGGGCGGCACCCCCGGCAGCTACACCTCCACCTTCGCTTCCTTCGCCACCGTCGATGATCTGGTGCTCACCTTGATCAAGGCGACGGTGTTCGGCGTCATCGTCGCGGTGGTGTCGTGTTACAAGGGCCTCGATGCCCGGCACGGCGCGTCGGGGGTCGCGAATTCGGTGAATGCCGCTGTGGTGCAGTCGATTCTGCTGCTCATGCTGGTCAATGTCCTGATCAGCCAGCTGTATCTGATCCTCTTCCCCAAAGCGAGCTTCTGACCGATGGCGACCTACACCGCGCCCGGGGTACGACCGCTGCTGACCGGCGCGCACGCGATCCGGCGGCAGCTGGCGCGCATCGGGCACATGGTGGCCTTCTTCTTCCGCGCCGTGGCCGCGGTGCCGATCACCTTGCGCCGCTATCCGAGAGAGTTCTTCCGGCTGCTGTCGGATGTCACCTGGGGCAACGGCTCCATCGTGGTCGGCGGCGGCACCGCGGGCGTGGTGCTGGTGGTGGGCGGGGCGGCGGGCGCGATCGTGGGCATCGAGGGGTACAACGCGCTGCAATTGCTCGGGCTGGGCCCGGCCACCGGGCTGATCACCTCGCTGGCGGCGGTACGCGAATTGGCCCCGCTGATGGCGGCGCTGGCCTTCGGCATCCAGGCCGGTTGCCGGTTCACCGCGCAATTGGGGGCCATGCGCATCTCCGAGGAGATCGACGCGCTGGAATCGGTGGCGATCCGGCCGATTCCGTATCTGGTCACCACCCGGGTGCTGGCGTCGGCGCTGGCGATCCTGCCGCTGTTCGTGGCCTGCCTGGCCTTGAACTTCCTGGTCTGCCAGCTGGTGGTGTTCGTCTCCAGCGGTCAGGGCTCGGGCACCTATCTGCACTATTTCTCGCTCATGCTCAATGGCCGCGACATCGTGTTCGCGGTGGTCAAGGTGTGCGTCTTCGTGGCGGTCATGTCGACCATCCAGTGCTATTACGGCTTCTACGCCACCGGCGGCCCGCGCGGCGTGGGCATCGCGGCCGGGCGCGCCATGCGCGCGAGCATCACCATCATGGCCGTGCTGAACATGCTGCTGACCATGGCGTTCTGGGGCATCGACGCCGGCGGCCGGCTCGGAGGTTAGACACGGTGCGGGGCAATGATTTCGAACTCGATGGCCGGGGGCCGTCCACCCGGCTGCTGCTGGTGACCGGCGCGCTGTTCCTGGTGCTGTGCACGGCGGCCACCCAGCTGCTGCTGGCCGAATCGGAGGGCCGGCTGGATCCGAAGGTCCGCGTTACCGCGCGGCTGGTCAGCGTCGGCGACGGGCTGCCCGCCAAATCCGATGTGAAGTTCCGGGGCGTGCTGGTCGGCATGGTGCGCACCGTGACCCCGGCCGGGCACGGCGAACCCAATGTGGTGCACATCGACCTGAAACCCCAATACGCGCAGGGGATTCCGGGCACCGTCACCGCTCGGATCGTGCCCGGCAACGCCTTCGCGGTCTCGACGGTGCAGCTGGTGGACAACGGCCCGGCACCGGCCATCGGCGACGGCGCGGTCATCACCGAGGATCACACGCTGCCCACCCAGCTGTTCCAGAGCACCCTCGCCAAGATCCGGGAACTGCTGAACGCGGTGGGCCGCACCGACACCGACCAGACCTTGGGCCTGGTGCGGACTCTGGCCGATGCCACCGCCGGGCAGGGCGTGACGCTGACCGCCGCGGTCGACGGCCTCAACCGGGTGGTGGACGAGATGAACACACTCAGCATCGCCGACACCGGTCCGGCCACGCTGCGCACCTGGGAGCAGGCCATCGCAACCCTGGAAGGGACCGCTCCCGACCTGGTCGACGCGCTGCACAGCACGGTCGCCCCGATGCGCACGGTGGCGCGGCGGCAGCAGGAGCTGACCGCGCTGCTGGCGGGCACCGGCGCGACGGTCGACACCTTGCGCACCGCCATGGACAACCACACCGATGAACTGATCGGCATCACCACGCAATTGACGCCGGTGATCGGCGTGCTCGCCGACGGCTCCTCGGAGTATCCGGCGGTCATGCTGCGCCTGAACACCGTGGTGGACAAGTTCTTCGAGCAGCTGTGGACCCGCACCGGGGAGAAGCTGGCGTTCAGCTTCAAACTGGTGGTGTCGCTGACTCCGCTGCGCATGTACGTGCGCGCCGACTGCCCGGTCTACGGAGAATTGCGCGGCCCCAGTTGCGATACCGCGCCGGAGACCACCCCGGTCCTCGAAACCACGGGCCTGCCCGATCCGCGCGCCTATGTGCCGCCCGACGGCATTACCGTGCCCGCCACCGCGGCCGAACGGATCCTGCTGGGACCGCTCGCAAACCCCACTCCCCCGGCGGCTTTCGTCCCCGGCGCGGCGCAGCCCGGCGAGAGCGGGGGCCAGCGGTGAACCCCGTGCGGCGGCAGGCGCTGTGGCTGGCCGCGTTCCTGACGATATGTCTCTCGCTGACCTGGACCATCTTCGTCACGCTGCGGCGCGATGTGCCCGGGCCGACCAATACCTACACCGC
Organism: Nocardia yamanashiensis NBRC 100130; assembly: GCF_001613325.1. Lineage (GTDB taxonomy): Bacteria > Actinomycetota > Actinomycetes > Mycobacteriales > Mycobacteriaceae > Nocardia > Nocardia yamanashiensis. The sequence goes on from NZ_BDCD01000036.1 coordinate 22,594, forward strand.
GATGTTCACCGACGTGTCCGGGCTCAAGGCCGGATCCGATGTGCGGATCGCCGGCGTGAGGGTGGGGCGGGTGGATTCGGTGGACCTGGACGGCGATCGCGCCGAGGTGCGCTTCCGTGTCCAGCGTGAGCAGCACGTGTACGGCAATACCCGGATCTCGGTGGTGTACCAGAACATTGTCGGACAGCGCTATCTCGGCCTCACCCTGGCCGATTTCGGGCAGCCGGGCGAACTGCCCGCGGGGGCCATGATTCCGGTCGAGCACACCGAGCCGTCGTTCGATATCACCAACCTGCTCAATGGTTTCGAACCGATGTTCACGCTGCTGGATCCGAAGAATCGCGGCAATCTGTCCACCGCGCTCATCGACGCCCTGCAGGGCGACACCCGCGCCATGGCCACGCTGATCACCGAGACGTCCGCCCTCGCCCAGACCGTCGCCGGGCCGGACGAATTGCTCGGCAAGGTCATTGTCAGCCTCGACCGGGTGATGGCCGATCTGGCCGAGCAGGGCACGCGATTGCAGACCACGCTCGCCCAGGTACGCACCGTGGTGGACGGGCTGGCCGCGCGCCGCGGTGAGCTCGTCGCCTCGACGGGCGCCATCGCCGGAGTGGTCGGGCAGCTGTCGCGGGTGATCACCGGGACCGCGCCGGATCTGAACCAATTGTTCGCGCGCCAACCGGGATTCCTGGCCACTCTGGTCGGCAATCCGGACGGCATGGCCACCCTGGGCGCGAACCTGCCCGCCGTGTTCAAGGGCCTGGCCCGCATCACCGGGGACAGCGCCGCCATGAGCGCGCAGGCCTGCGATTTCAACTTCACCATCCTCGACTTCCTGACCCCGATCGTCCCGGCCATCGTCGACGGCGCGACGCCGGGCGGGCAGCGCAAGTACTCGGCAATGTGCAGGTGACACCCATGGCAACAAAACTGCGAACCGCACGCGACCGGATCCGAACGTTCCAGCGGGGCACACGGATTCCCGTGCTGCGCGGGCGCGCCCTGGAGTCCTTCGACACCGCCTGGCTCGGCGGGCTGGCGCTGCTGGCCCTGGTGGTCGCGGTGGCCGCCACCACGCTGGTGACCACCCTGCACGTCGGGCAGGTCGAATACAGCGCGGAATTCGGGCAGGCGGCCGGGATCCGCTCCGGCGATCAGGTGACGGTGGCCGGGGTGCCGGTCGGCACGGTCAGCGGCACCGAACTGGCCGGGGATCGGGTGCTGGTGCGCATGAAGGTACGCGGCGAGGTGCGCTTGGGTGCGGACAGCCGGGCCGCGATCAAACTCACCTCGGTGCTGGGCGCCCGGCAGGTCACGCTGCAACCGGCCGGTACCGGCGAGCTCGCCGATCGGCGAATCCGGTTGGCGCGCACCAGCGTTCCCTACGACCTGCAGAAGCTGCTGCAGGATTCGACCAATACCTTCGAGCAGGTCGACGCCGACCGGTTCGCGCAATCCATGCGGGCGTTGTCGGCGCAGTTGCGCGAGACGCCGGCCGTGCTGCCCGAGGCGCTGGCCAATGTGCAGCACCTGTCGGCCATGATCGCCGACCGGCGCGATCAGATCGGTTCGCTGCTGCGCAATACCGCGCGCGTCACCGGCGTCCTCACCGACCAGCAGGCCGATCTGGCCGCCCTGGTGGGCCAGGGCAATGCGCTGGTGCGCGAGGTCGTGAGCCGCCGCGACGGCGTCACCCGGCTACTGGACGCGGCCACCGCCCTGGTCAGCACCGCCCGCGACGTCTCGGTCGGCAATCGCGGCGATATCGACAAGCTGCTCACCGATATTCGCGCCATGACCGCCATGATCGGCGATCACGACGCGTTGCTGCGCAATATGTTCCAGGCGCTGCCGCTCGCCATCCGCAATATCGCCAATGCCACCGGCTCCGGCCCGTACCTGGACTTCCTGCTCCCCGGCGGACTCATGATCGACTCCTGGATGTGCGCGATCAGCGCCAATGCCGAGCAGTCCGACTGGCCCGAGCATTTCCAATACTTCAAGGACTGCCGATGAGACCTCGCCTGCCGCGCATCGCCGCGCTGCTCGCCCTGGCCCTGGCCGTGTGCGCGGCCGGTTACGCCCTGCTGCCCGCGCGGTCCGGCGGCGGGCAGCGCACCATCGTCGCCCAATTCGACAATGCCATCGGGCTGTATCGCGGCAATGCCGTGGCCGTGCTCGGCATGCCCGTCGGCACCGTCGAACAGATCACCACCAAGGGCGATTACGTCGAAGTGGTGCTGAAAGTCGATGCGGGAGTGCAGATTCCCGACTCGGTGCAGGCCGTGACCGTCGGCACCTCCATCCTGACCGAACGCCACGTCGAACTCACCCCGGCCTACACCGGCGGCCCGACCCTGGGCGACGGCGCGGTGCTCGGGCTGCGGCGCACCCGCACCCCGATCGAATTCGACCGGGTGCTGCAAATGGTGGAGAAGCTGGGCGGTTCGCTGGGCGGCGACGGAAAGGGCGGCGGCCCGGTGGCCGATATTCTCGACTCGACCGCCACCCTGGCCGCGGGCAGCGGGCCGCAATTGCGCACCGCGCTCAGCGGGCTGGCCGACGCGCTGCGCACCGGCGCGGACGGCGGGCAGGCCACCGCGGAATCGCTGACCGCCATCGTCACCAATATGAGCGCACTGGTCGATGCCGCCGCCCGCAATCAGCAGGTGCTGGGCGACTTCGGTTCCGGCGTCCGGCAATTGAGCGATGTGCTGGCCGAGGAACAGCTCGGGCAGGGCAGCACCGGACGGCAGCTCAACGAGGTGCTGGCCGCGATCACCGCCCTGTTCACCGACCATCGCGACGAACTGCGCGCCACCGTGGCCAGCAGCGAAGCCTTCACCCGCGCGCTGGTCGACTACCGGCGGGAGCTGGCCGAGGTGTTCGATGTGGCCCCGCTCGCGGTGGACAACGTGCTCGGCGCCATCGACACCCGCAACGGGTACCTGCGGGTGGGCGGGCATTTCGACTCGGTGTTCTTCGACAGCTCCATGACCAAGGAGGTGTGCAACCTGCTGGGCTTGCGTCAGCTCGGCTGTGCCACCGGCACTTTCAGCGATATGGGCCCCGACTTCGGCATCACCTCGGTGCTGGGGGCCATGACCAGGATGAACCGGTGAGCCGCCGGTTCGCCCCGGCCGTGCCGGCGGTGTGCGCGGCGCTGCTGAGCGGTTGCGCGGTCACCGTGGCGGATCTGCCGCTGCCCGCGCCCGGCGTCAGCGGGCCCAGCTACCACCTGACCGCGGTGTTCGGCAATGCGCTCAATCTGCCCGACCGCGCCAAGGTGCGCGTGGCCGGGGCCGATGTCGGCGAGGTGGAGTCCATGACCGCGCGCGACTACACGGCGGTGGTCTCGCTGCGCATCCTCGACAGCGTGCGGCTGCCGGCGGGCACCACGGCCGAATTGCGTTCGGCCACACCGCTGGGCGATATCTTCGTCTCCCTGGTGCCGCCCGCCGGCACCGCCGGCGCGGCGACGCTGCGCGACGGCGACACCATCCCGATCGGATCGACGGTCACCGCTGCCACCGTCGAGGAAGTGCTGTCGGCCACCACCCTGCTGGTCAACGGCGGCGTCATCCGCAATCTGACCCGGGTGCTCAACGGCATGGGCGAGGCCATGAACGACGGCGGCGACCGGCTCACCGCGCTCATCGGCCGCTCCCGGGACTTGTTGTCCACCATGGCCGCCCGCTCCGCGGACCTGCGCGGGGTGCTCACCCGGACGGCGGCGCTGGCCGACGCCCTCGATGCCCGGCGCGATGCCATCGACGAAGTGCTCGCCTCGGCCGCACCGGCGTTGACGGTGATCGCGGAGAACACCGCGCAGATCGTGGACCTGGCCGACCGCATCTCGGCGGTGACCGCGCAGCTGGCGAAATTCCCGGCGCTGCAGGGCACCGACACCCGCGGCATCGTGCACGACATGAACGTGCTCGCCGGCGCGTTCAACGAATCCGCCGTCGATCCCCGGGTCACCATGGCCAATCTGCTGCGGGTGCTGCCGCCGACGCTGAAGTTCTTCAGCGCCAATGCCGCCCACGCCGATGTGGAATTGCGGCAGGTGGTGCTGGGACCGGTCGATGATCCCGCCCACCTGGCCGATCCGGCATTCCGGCTGCCCGAATCCGCGGACTGGGCCAATTTCGCGGGCTCGCTGGCGTTCGTGCTCACCCAGCTGGGCAATCGCGTGTATGGCGGTGGCCGATGAGCAGTCTCGAATCGCCCGCCCGCTGGCTGGTGCGCACCGCCGGGGTGGTGCGCAGTCATCGACTGCTGCTGTCCTCGCTCGCGCAGTTCGTGCTGGTCGCGGTGGCCGGTAGCTACATTCTGTTCGGGGCGCTGCGCACCGACCCGTTCGCGAGCCAGATGACCATCCGGGTGCGGTTGACCGAATCCGGCGGGCTGCTGGCCGGACAGGACGTCACGTTGCGCGGGGTGCCGATCGGCAAGGTCGCCTCGGTCGAGCTCACCGGCACCGGGGTGCTCGCCGTCGCGCGGGTGGACGCCGGTGCGCGAATTCCCCGGGACGGCACCGTGATCCGGGTGTCGGGCCTGTCCCCCGCCGGTGAGCAGTACCTGGAGTTCACGCCGTCGGGCACTGCCGGGCCGCTGCTCGGCGACGGCAGCGAGGTCGCCGAGGACCGCACCTCGACCCCCGCGCCGCTGTGGCGGGTACTCGGCAATATCGACGGCGTGCTGGCCCAGACCGATCCGGCGAAACTGCGGGCCGTCGTGCAGGAGCTCGGCGTCGGGCCGGACGGGCCGGACAAGCTGCGCGATCTGCTGTCGGGTGCGGGCCTGCTCATGTCCACCCTCGACGGGGTGCTGCCGCAGACCATGACCCTGTTGCGCAGCAGCCGGCCGGTGTTCCAGATGATCGGCGCATCGGCGGACGGAATCCGTTCGGCCACCGCGAATCTCACCGCCACGCTGAATGCCGTCGGCGCCCGGGACGGCGGGCTGAATCAGCTGCTGGACCTGGCGCCGGGCGCGTTGCGCACCATGGACGCGATCATCGCCGACAACTCGCCCACCATGGTGGCGCTGCTCGGCAATCTCGCCACCGTGGCCCAGCTGTCGTATGTGCGGGTGCCCGCGCTCACCGAACTGCTGCGCAAGGACCGGGGGTCGGTGCTCGACGCGGCGGCCTCGATCATGCACGACGGGGGCGTGTGGGCGGTCGCCAATTTGTACTTCCGGCATTTCTGCGATTACGAGCATCCGCGCGATGTGCCATTCCAGCCGGACTATCCCGAACCGTATCTCTACACCTATTGCGCCCAGGACGATCCCGGCCAACTGGTGCGCGGGGCCCGCAACGCGCCCCGGCCGCCCGGTGACGACACCGCCGGACCACCGGCCGGATACGACCCGATGCAGCGCACCGATCCGACGCCGATCGGACCGCACACCATCCCCCTGCCCTACGGCGGGCCCACCATGCCGCCCGAATCCGAGCCGACGCGCCGGGGCAATTAGTTTCCGCGAAGGAGTGCCATGCCCGACACCACCGATGTCCTCGAGGTAGCGACCGAAGCCGAGGCCGAGCAGAAAACCGAAGAGCCCCAGCCGGATTCGCCTCCGGAAGCAGCGGAAGAGGCGAAGAGCGCGCCGCGCGAGCGGGGTGCGACGCCGATACGCAGGGTTGCCGGTGTGCTGCGATCCGCCCGCACCCGCCGGGCGCTGCCCATCGTCGCGGTGCTCCTGATCCTCGGATTGGCTTCCACTACCGGCTATTACGGCTGGCACTACCGTCAGGACCGAGCGGTCGACACGGCCGCTGCGGCCGCACTGCAGGCCGCCAACGCCTACGCCGTCACCCTGACCTCGGTCGACACCACGAAGCTGGATGCCGATTTCCAGGCCGTCCTGGACGGCTCCACTGGCGAATTCCGCGACACCTACACCAAATCCAGCGCCCAGCTGCGGCAGCTGCTGATCGACCACAAGGCGACCGGTTCCGGTGTGGTGCTGCAATCGGCGATCAAATCCGCCGCCGCCGACGAGGTCGTGGTGCTGCTGTTCGTCGATCAGACCGTCACGAACACCGAGATGCCCGATCCCCGCATCGACCGCAGCCGCATCGTCATGACCATGCGCCTGGTCGACGGGCACTGGAAGGCCGCCGAGGTCGACATCCCCTGACGGCGCCCCCACCGGATCCGAGAGGTGAAAGATGAACACAACCAAGCCCACCCGCACGCTCACCGCCGTACGCGACGACCTGATCATGCGATCCATGCTTGCCAAGGTCGGCGACGTGCCCGAAGGGGTGCTGCTGCCGGTGCTGCGCGTGGTCGCCGACGATCGCGCCGCCGTGGACGCCGGCTGGACTGCCGTCGCCGCCGGGCGCACCGGCAATCGGCTGCTGGAGGGACCGCGCTGGTCCTGGAAGCGGCGCTACGGGCAGTTCGTGCGCGAACTCGAATGGACCAGTACCGAATTGACCAGGATACTGCCCGCCGAGGAGGTCACCGACCTGGTCGCGGGCGCGGTATCGCTGCGGCTGCGGCGCTGGCTGCGCTATCTGCTGCCGGCGTTCGGCTCGGTCCGCTTGGTGCCGCGACGCCTGTACCCGGCGGTCATGGACGCCGGGGTGAGCGTGGCCACCTTCCTGGTCGGGCCCATCCACCGGGTCGGCGAGGAAGCCGACGGCACCCTCGTCTACGAGATCCCCGAATGCGCCATGCACACCTCGGTGTCCTCACCCCGGGCGCAGGTGAATTCGTGCCTGATGGGCTGTAAAGCCGCCTGCGAGCGCGTGTTCGACGCGCACTCGGCGATGCCGCTGGAGTTCGATCCGCACCTGCCCGGCCTGTCCTGCACGCTGCGGGTGCATCCGGCCGCGTCCCTGCCCGCCACCACGACCGCCTGAGCGGCGGCCCCGTCAAACCTTCAGGAGAGGCCATGTCCGGTCCGGCCGACGCCCCCGCACGCCCACGCGACTACATTCCGCTCTACGACGAATTCGATTATCCGGTCCATGATTTCGACGGTGCGCTGCCGGAGGGCCTGCGCGGCACCATGTATCGCAACGGGCCCGGCAAGATGGAGGCCGGCGGGCAGCCGCTCGGCCATCTCTTCGACGGCGACGGCATGCTGTCCATGTACGCCATCGGGGACGGCGTACTGCACTTCCGCAATCGGTTCGTCCGCACCGAGCACTACCGCAAGTCCCTGACCGCGCACGGCGCGCCCTATCGCGCACTGGGCACCATGCGCCCGGGCGGGCTGCTGACCAACGCGCTGCAATTCCCCGCGAATGTGGCCAATACCGGCGTCACCGTGCACGCGGGCAAGCTGCTCGCGCTGTGGGAAGGCGGGCGGCCCACCGAACTCGACCCCGACACCCTCGACACCCTCGGCGTGCACGACTTCGACGGCGGCCTGAGATGGATCGGCGCGTTCTCGGCACATCCCAAGTGGGACAACCGCACCGGTGATATGTACAACTTCGGCCTGGCCATGTTCCCGCGCCCCGGCCTGGCCTGCTATCGCGTGGACCGCACCGGGCGGCTGCACGAACTGGGCCGGCTGGATCTGCCGACGCCCATGTTCAATCACGATATGGGCCTGACCGACCGGCATCTGGTGTTCGTCATCCCGCCGCTGGTGTTCCCGCTGCGCAAGTTCCTGGGCGCGGGCCTGGCCTTGCGCAATTTCATCGAGGCCATCGACTACGACGCCCGGCGCGGCACCATGATCGGCCTCGTGCCCCGTGACGGCGGCAAACCCCGCATCCTGCACACCGACGCGCTCATGCACCTGCACCTGGCCAACACCTACGAGGACGGCAGCGACACCGTCGTCGAACTGCTGAACTACGAAGCCACCTGGGCAGAACTCAACGGCCAGCTCAGTAATGCGCAATCCGGCCTCACCGGCGCCAAACCTTACGGCGGGAAACTCATGCGCGTGCGAATCACCCCCACCGGCCGCGTGATTCACGAACCGGTCTCCGATCTGCAAGGCGACTTCCCCGCTTATCATCCGGCGTACGCGAGCCGCCGCAATCGCTACGTCTACCTGGCGGCCGGCGCCGACGGCACCCCGCACCCGAGCGCGATCGCCAAGATCGACAACGACACCGGCAAGGAATCCCTGCACCGGCTGCCCGAGGACACCGCCGCCCACGAACCCATCTTCGTGCCCCGCCCCGGCCCCGGCGCCGAGGACGACGGCTGGCTGCTCGTACTGACCCAGCCGCGCTCGGGCGACCCCGCCTCCCTGCTCGTCCTCGACGCCCGCGACCTGTCGGCCGAACCGCTCTACCGCGGCCGCCTGCGCCACCACATGCCGCTGACCTTCCACGGCACCTTCACCCCGCGACTGGCGCAACCGGCGTGAAGGCCGGTATCGGACGTCGCTAACCGACGTGCCGGGCATACTCGGGTGATGGAGCTCAACGGACCGGTCAAGGACGCGGTCGAACAGGTGGTCGCCGCGGGTGTGCCCGAACAGGTCGGCAGTCTCCGCTTCTGGTTCGGCGAGCAGCGCTGGGAGTGGTCGGACGAGGTCGCGCGGCTGCACGGGTACGAGCCCGGGGAAGCCGAGCCGACCACGGAGTTGCTGCTGTCGCACAAGCATCCGGAGGACCGTGGACGGGTAGAGGCGGAGTTCGTTGCGTCGGTGCGCGACCACGGGCCGTTCTCGAGCCGGCATCGCATCGTCGACCGCGCCGGCGACGTGCACCACGTGATCGTGGTGTCGCGGCCGATCACCGACGAGTCGGAGCAAGTGATCGGCACCGAGGGGTTCGTGGTGGATGTCTCCGACGTCCTCGCCGACCAGCACCGCCAGGCATTGAACGACACCCTGCCGGTGGTGATCGAACAGCGCGCGGTCATCGAGCAGGCCAAAGGGATGCTGATGCTGGTCTACTCGCTCTCCGAACAGCAGGCGTTCAGGGTCCTGCGCTGGCGTTCACAGGAAACCAATCTCAAATTGCGCGAAATCGCGACGCGCCTGGTCGAACGCGCGCACGAGCTGCCGATGACCGCGCAGTGCCGGAGCCGTTGCGATCATCTGCTGCTCACCTTGCATCTGTAGCGGCTCACCACCGATAACCGCGCTATTACGCGATCGCGGCCCGCACCGCCCAGGACAGACAGCGGCGCAGCACGGTGCGGTACGCGGGCACGCCCCAGCTGCCTCGATCGGGTTCGCCGAGGTCCGGCACACCCAGATCCTGGAGATCGAAGCGGCCCCGGCAGTGGCCGAGGGTGAAATAGCAGACGGCGCCGGGGCCGTGTTCCTTCAGGTAGAGCACCGGGCGCGGTTCGTCGACGGTGGTGTGGCCGTCGGCGAATCCGGTGGACTCACCGACGAATCGGGTGTGCGCGAGCACCCGCAGTGGCGGCCGCAGCTCGCTGATGTAGAGCTCGTCGGTCACCTCGAACGGTCCGATGCCTCGCACCAGCGGATGCTCCGGTTCGGTCGGGGTCACCGTGTACGGGGCGATCGGGGGGTGACCCAGGAACCGGCTGCCCAGCAGTTCGGTGACCTCGTCCGGGATCGGCGGCGTGCTGAAAAGGGTTGCGGCCGTTGGCGGATTGCGCACGACGGCGGCATTGGTGCCGTGCAGTGCGAGCCACCGGCCGCCGCGGGACAGGAACCTCGCCAGGGCCGCGCTCTGTGCCGCATCGGGCACCCGGTTGCAGGTATAGGTGATCAGAACGTCCGCGGCGTCGAGCGCGTCGGTCCGGGCGTAGTCCTCGAACACCCGGGTGCGCACCCGCTCGAAGGCCGCCAGTTCCGCGAGCAGACACCGTCGCGCGTAATCGAAGTCGTGCCACTGGCCGCCGCAGATCAGCACCGCCTCGATGCGGCGGGCGCCGTCCGGCTCAGAACTCGAAGCGATCGGTGAAGCCACCGTCGATCACCAGGTTCGTGCCGGTGACCTGCCCGGCCGCCGGCGAGGCCAGGAACACCACGGCATTGGCCACATCCTCGGCGGAGGCCAGTTTGCCCAGCCCGGTGGCGGCGACCGCGCCCTGATAGAGCTCGGGCATACCGTGCTTGATCTGCTCCCACACGCCCCCTTCGAAATACACCGGGCCGGGCGAGACCGAGTTCACCCGGATCCCCTGGGGCGCAAGCTCCTTCGCCTTCGCGGCGGCATGCTGCAACATGGCCGCCTTGAACGCGCCGAAGCTGTTGGCGGTGGGCAGGATGCCGGCCTCCAGTGCCGAAGTGGAGGCGATGGCGACGACCGCGCCGGCCCGGCCGGCCGTCAGGTACGGGGTGGCCGCCTCGATCAGGGTCACCAGGCTCATCAGATCGGTGGCGAAGTTGTGCTCCCACGACTTGTCGTCGGCGCCGACCGATGCCGAGGCATTGGCCACCACGATATCGAGACCGCCGAGGGCTTCGGCGGTCTCGTGCACGAACGCGGTGAGCTCCGCGCGGTCCGCGACGTCCAGAACCCGGTGGTACACCGAGCCTCTGGCCTGCGCGGACAGCTTCTCGGCGGTCTCGGTGAGCTGCCGCGCGCCGCGGGCGCAGAGGCTCACCGAGGCGCCTTCGGCCAGCAGGGTACGGGCGATGGCGAGGCCGATGCCGCGGCTGCCTCCGGTGATGAGGGCGCGCTTGCCCTCGAGATCGAGATCCATGAACGCTCCTTGCCGCCGGGCGCGGAATCGACACACCGCCCGTATTAGCTAGCTGGACAATTAATTTCTAACAACAGTCCGTGCCCGGGTCAAGATGCGATGCCATGGATCGGCGAAAAAGGCTGGGATGCAGGATGATCGGCGAACCTATCGCCCCGACTCGAGCAACAGCGTCTCGAACAGTTCGGTCAGCCGGTCCATGGCGATCGGGTCGGTCGCCGCGGCGGCATGGGCGAAGCCGTCCACCACCGCACTCACCAGGCGCGCCACTTCCCTCGGGTCGAGGTCCGCCGGGATCAATCCGGCCGACTGTCCCAGCCGCACCGCATCCGACAGCCCTTCGGTCATGCGCTCGCTCACCGCCGAGAACGGTTCGGACAGTTCGGGATAGCGTCGCGCGTCGATCGGCGCCGTGGCGACGAAGCCCGCCAGCTCCGGATACTGGTGATTGATCCGCATGGACGATTCCAGCAGCGCCCGCAGCAATCCCCGCACCGACAGCGGCTCGGTCAGATGCTGATGCGTGTTGTCGATGATTCGCCCGTACACGTCCGTGCACACGGTTTCGAACAACTGCCGCTTGGTCCCGAAGTGATAGAACACCGCACCCGCGGTCACCCCGGCCTCGGCGGCGATCTGGCTGTTGGTCGCCGGACCGTAGCCGTAGCGGGCGAAACACTGGATGGCGGCCTCGATCACCCGGGCCCGGGTGTCGGTGCTATCGGTACCGGCCGGACGGCCGGGACCGCTCCGAGCCTGTTTGCTCTGCGTCATCCGGCCATTATCGCCGATATCACGCCGCGATCCGATTCGAGCGCCGCCCACCGGGTCCGCTGCGGCCGGGTTACCGTGAGTCCATGCGAAGGCGATTCATGCGCATGCTGGCGGGATTCAACCGGCGCCTGACCAATCCGGTGTTCCGCACGGTGGCGCCACGGATCCCGGGGCACGCGGATCTCGTTCATATCGGCCGGCGTTCGGGCCGGTCCTACCGGACGCCGGTCGGCACCACCTGGCGCGGCGACGAACTGCTGATCGCGGTCAACTACGGGCGACACAGCGACTGGGTTCGCAATGTGCTCGCGGCCGGCGAATTCGAGCTCGAGCAGCGCGCGCGGACCGTGCGCCTGCGACAGCCGCATCTGGTCACCATCGCGGGCCGCGATTTCCTCTCTGCCACAACCGCTCTCGTGCCCTGACCGCGATCGGCGTTGCACAGACGCGCCGGGAGATACCGCCGTCCAGCACGTCTTGGCACCGCGCAGGTCGGGATTTCATGGCAGGCGTTCCCCGGTGCGAGCGACGCCGACCTCGCTACGCCTGGCTGCCGCCACGACAGCCGCCAGGAGGACCGCTTCCCCGGCATTGCCGAGTGGGGGCAGGGCGGCGGCGGCCGCGGTGCCGATGAGCAGGACGGCCGCGAGGGCGAGCCACGGCCAGTTGGCGCTGCGCCACAGGCGGATTCCCGCGATCAATACCAGCAGGCTGACGACAAGGGCGGGTATGGGTGGACCGGCGTGGGCGGTGGCTGTGTAGCGGAGGGTGTCGGCGAAAGCGCGGGGTTCCAGGTGCAGGCCGGGCAGGTCGGCCAGGACGCCCCAAGCGAGCAGTGCGAGGGTGAGCAGTCGGGCGCGGGCGCGCGGCCAGCCGAGCAGGTTGGCGGTGACCCACATCGCGAGCAGTGGCGTCAGTACGGCGTGGCCGATGAAGCGGAAGGTGCTCAGGGTGTGGAGTGGCTCGCCAGCGCCGAGGAGGGTGCCGAGGCCGAATACGAGTGAGTCGTAGGCCAATCCGAGCCCGACCAGGGCCAGGGGTATCGAGTGCGCGGGTCGGTCGCCGCGCGGGATGCGGGCCACGCATCCGAGTTCGAAGATGCCGGTCAATATCAGGGCGAGGGAAACCACTGGACCAGCCTTTCAGGATGTGCCGCGACGGCAGCGCGGCACCAGCGATCGCAGCGCGGGCGGGGGGCGATCGCGGGCCGTTCGTAGAAGTTCAGGCCGGGTCGCGCCGCAGGTACCGGCCGCGGGGATCGCCCTGCACCCGGCCGTCGCCGAAGACGCGGTGGCCGCGCAGGAAGACGTCGGTGACGCGGGCGGTCATCTCGAAGCCTTCGAACGGCGTGTATTCCTGGGCGGATTCGGAATCGGCGGCGCGCACGGTCCAGCGCGCGTCCGGGTCGACCAGCACGATGTCGGCGTCGAAGCCGGCCGCGACGGTGCCCTTGCCGCGTAGACCGTAGCGGCGGGCGGGGTTCCATGCGGTCAGGGCGGCCACGCGCGAGAGCGGCAGTCCGCGCTTGCGCCCCTCCCCCACCAGGCCGGGCAGCAGGTACTCGGCGCCGCCGAAGCCGGATTTGGCGGCGAACACGTCGTCGCGGTCGGGGCCGAACTTCTGTTCGTCGCGGCAGCAGGCGTGATCGCTGACCACCCAGTCGATCTCGCCCGCGAGCAGGTGCCGCCACAGGGCCTCCACGTCCGGGCGTTCGCGCAGCGGCGGGTTCACCTTGCCGCCGATTCCGTGCGCGGTGTCCACATCGGCCAGCAGATGGCCGATGGTGACCTCGCGGCGGAAGTCGACCTGTGGGAAGGCCTTCGCCATGGTGAGTGCCGCGGCGACCGCTTTGGCCGAGGACAGGTGCAGCAGGTTGATGTTCGCCAGACCGGTCTCGTGCGCGAGATAAGACGCCATGGTGATGGCCAGGCCCTCCGAATGCGGTGGGCGCGAGGCGCTGTAGGCGCGCAAGCCGGTCAGGGTGGGATCCTGTTCCACCAATGCGGTGTAGGCGGCCATGATCTCGGCGGTCTCGCAGTGCAGCGACAGCGACAGGCCGGGGCCGAAACGCTTGCGGGCGTGCTGGATTCCGCGCATGACGAATTCGAAGTGGGCCAGGTCGTAGCGTTCGGTGGCCGGGATCATCAGGAAGTCGGCCTGATCGGCGGAGCGGCCGTGCAGGCCGTGACCGCCGTAGAACATGAAGATCTTGAACGAGGTGACGCCGAATTCTTCTACGAGTGACGGGATTTCGGCGATGTGCTCGGCGGTCATCGGGGCCAGGTGCAGGGCGTGGTCGACGAAGGCGCGTCCGGCCATGCGGTCGAGCACCTCCGGCACGAAGTCGCGGTACGCGCCGCCCCGATTCAGGTAGTAGCGGCCGGTGCGCATATACGTGAGGGCGGTGGTGACCCCGCCTTGCGCGCAGGCCCGGCTCTCACTGTCGGTGTCGGCGGCCAGATCCTGGTAGATGCCCCAGTGCTGGTGGGCGTCGATCACGCCGGGGAAGGCGAGCAGGCCGTCCGCGTCGAGCACCCGGTCCGCCCGCGCCACCGGCAGATTCGGTCCGACCGCGGTGACGACGCCGCCGGAGACGGCGATGTCGACGGCGGCCGGGTCGTCGGTGGACGGATCATCGGGACGCACCACGCGCGCGTTCTTGATCAGCAGGTCTGCGTCCGCCACGGTCGCGCTCCAGTTTCTCTGTGGGAAACATCTTTTCCGACTCGGCGATCATCGCAGTATGGTGTGCTGATAGTCAACGCCGCGAACCCATTCGAGTGTTTCGCATAGGGAAACTTGGTGCGGCAGAGCAAGGAGGGTGGCCGATGGAGGGCCCACTGTCGGGACTACGGGTGCTGGATACGGCGACACTGTTCGCCGGACCGCTGGCGGCCACGCTGCTCGGGGATTTCGGGGCGGAGGTGGTGAAGATCGAGCACCCGCGCGGTGACCCGGTCCGCAGTCACGGCGCCCAGCGGGACGGCGTCGGTCTCTGGTGGAAGATGCTGGGGCGCAACAAGAAATCGGTGACGCTGTATCTCGGGTCGGCCGAGGGCCAGGAGTTGTTCCGGCGGCTGGCCGCCGACGCCGATGTGGTGATCGAGAACTTCCGGCCCGGCACCCTCGAACGCTGGGGGCTCGGGTATCCGCAGCTGCGGGACATCAATCCGGGCCTGGTGCTGGCCCGGGTCACCGGATTCGGTCAGATCGGGCCGTACGCGCGCCGACCGGGATTCGGTACTCTCGCCGAGGCGATGAGCGGTTTCGCCGCGCTCACCGGCGAGCCGGACGGGCCGCCCACCCTGCCGCCGTTCGGTCTCGCCGACGGGATCGCCGCGCTGGCAACGGCTTTCGCGGTCATGACCGCCTTACGCGCCCGCGCGGAGACCGGGCACGGGCAGCAGATCGACCTGGCCATCATCGAACCCATCCTGACCCTGCTGGGACCGCAGCTCATCGCCTACGACCAGCTGGGCGAACTACAACCCCGGATGGGAAACCGGTCCTCCAACAACGCTCCCCGCAATATCTACCGCACCGCCGACGGCGGCTGGGTGGCGGTCTCCACCAGTGCGCAGTCGGTGGCGGAGCGGGTGGTGCGCCTGGTCGGGCGGCCCGATCTGATCGATCAGCCCTGGTTCGGTTCGGGAGCCGAACGCGCCACGCACGCGGACGAACTCGATGCGGCGGTCGGGGCGTGGATCGCCGAGCGTGACACCGGTGCGGTGCTCTCGGCCTTCGAGAAGGCCGAAGCCGCCGTCGCACCCGTGTACACCGCCGCGGACGTGCTGGCCGATCCGCACTTCCAGGCGCTGGGCACCATCGCCGAAGTGCCCGACGCGGAGCTGGGCCTGATCCGTATGCAGAACATCCTGTTCCGGCTCTCCGACACACCCGGTGCGATCCGCTGGGCGGGGCCTCCGCTGGGCGCGCACACCGCACAGGTCCTCGCCGGCTACGGGGTGGACGCGGCCCGGCTGGCCGAACTGCGCACCGCCGGGGTGGTCCGATGAGCCGCCGACTCGATCCACTGGTCGCGCTCGTCCGGGACGGGATACGGCTGATCGAGCTCGGGCAGCCGTTCTTCACCGGCATGCCCTGCTCCCCCAACCACCCGGGCTTCCGGATGACCTTGGCTCGCAGGCACGGCGACCTGGTGCGCGCCGACGGCGGCTCGGCCGCCAACGAGATCATCGTGACCGGCGGTCACGTGGGCACCCATATCGACGCCCTGAGCCACGTCAGCCACGACGGGCTGCTGCACGGCGGTATCGACGCGGCGGCGGCGCAGCGCGGCGGCCGGTTCACCAGCCACGGCGCCGAACATCTCCCCGGGTTCCTGCGGCGCGGCATCCTGCTCGATATCGCGCGTCTGCACGACACCGAAACCCTGCCCGGCGGTTACGAAGTGACGGTGGCGGACCTCGAGGCCGCCGCCACCGCCGCGGGCGTCGCACCGGAACCCGGCGACGTCGTACTGATCCGCACCGGGTGGGCGCGCCTGTTCGATGATCCAGCGGCCTACGTCGGAGCCGCCGGTGGGGTACCGGGCGTCGGGGTCGAGGCGGCGCGCTGGCTCGCGGCACGCGGCATCGTCGCCACGGGCGCGGACACCACCGCCTACGAACGCATCCCACCCGGCGCGGGTCACAGCGTGCTGCCCGTGCACCGGGCACTGCTGGTGGATGCGGGCATCTACATCCTCGAACACCTTGCGCTGGAAGACCTTTCCTCCCTGGGGATTTCCGAATTCGTGTTCGTGCTCGCTCCCCTGCGCATCGTCGGCGGCACCGGCTCGCCGGTACGCCCGCTCGCGGCGGTGACCCGATGAACCACCGCCCCTGCTTCATCGCACAACACAGCGGCCGCGACCAGCCGCGCACGGCGGTTGGCCCGCTCCGGGGTACCGCCACGAAATACGCCAAGGCCGGCACCACGTGGTCCCGCGACCGGTCCGCGAGTGGAAGGTTCGCCGATGAATGAGAGCACGGTGGTGACGCGGCTGGCGGACTTCGCCGAACAGGCGCGGCGCAAGGGGGTGGGCGCGGAGTTGCGGGCCGATGCGGCCCGGCGGGTGCTGGATGTGCTCGGCAACAGCCTTGCGGCGCAGCACACTCCGGCGGCCGCTGCGGTCGGAGCGTTGATCGGCGAGTGGGGCGGTGCGCCCCGCGCCACCGCATTGGGGACGGCGGGCCGGTTTCCGGAGGCGAGTGCGGCGCTGCTGGGCGGGACGCTGGCGCACGCCTTGGATTTCGACGACACCCATCTGCCGTCGATACTGCATCCCTCGGCGTCGGTGGTGCCGGCGGCGCTAGCGGTCGCCGAGGCGGTCGGGGCGCGCGGGGCGGCGCTGCTGGACGCGGTCGCGGCCGGGATCGAGGTCACGGTGCGGATCGGGATGGCCGGATACGATGAGCGCCTGGGCAATTCGGTGTTCTTCGAGCGCGGGCTGCACGCCACCGCCATCTGCGGGACGCTGGGCGCGGCGACCGCGGCGGCCATGTTGTACGGGCTGCCCGCCGACGGCATCGCGCACGCACTCGGCATCGCCGCGAGCATGGGATCCGGGTTGCTGGAGGCGAATCGGACCGGCGGCACGGTCAAGCGGGTGCACTGCGGCTGGGCGGCGCACGCCGGGGTCAGCGCGGCCGGTCTGGCCCGGCACGGCCTCACCGGGCCGCCGACCGTCATCGAGGGCAGATTCGGTCTACTGCAAGCGTTCTGCGGCGAGCAGGCGCGGGTTGCGGTGATATTGGACCGGCTCGGTGAGGAGTGGGAGCTGCCCGGTGTCTTCTTCAAACCATATCCCTGCAACCACTTCACGCACGCCGGCATCGACGCAGCGCTGCGCCTGCGGGCTGCCGGCGTCACCGAGGACGCCGTGGCTCGACTGATCTTGGGCACACCGACGCCGGCATTACGCACCATCGGCGAACCGCTGACCGCCAAGCGCAGACCGGAATCCGGTTACCACGCGGCGTTCTCGGGGCCGTACACGGTGGCGGCGGCACTGCTGGGCGGCGGCGGTCTCGGAGTCTTCCACGCCGATTTCACCGATGCCGCCGCCCGCGACCCGCGCCGAATCGCTCTGGCCGCCAAGGTCGAATGCGTCTCGGACGCGCGGTGCGACGCGGTGTTCCCGCACCAGTTCCCGGCCGTTCTGAGCGCCGAACTGCACGACGGGCGCATCCTGACCGAACGCGTGGAGGTCAATCGCGGCGGGCCGGGCAATCCGCTGTCGGCGCACGAGCTGACGACCAAGTTCCGGCTCAATCTCGAGTCCGCGGGCACCACGGCCCCGGCCGACGACATCAGCGAGATCGTCTATGCCCTGGCCGATCTCGACGACTTGGCGAAACTTCTTGCCGTGATCCGTCCGCCGGAATAGGAAACCGGCCGATCTTCGGAGGGGCCCGACCGCTACGGCGGCCGGGCCATTCGGCATGCCCGGCCCGCCGTCCGGAATCCGAAACACGCAGCGGGAAAGCTCTTTTCGACACCTTCAACCCATTGACTCACGAGCGTTTCAGACCCTTAATTGTCGCCATGAGAGAAACGTGGTTTCTCGATGAGAGACAAGGGAGTCATCCGTGAGAACCAGAGCCCTGGCCGCCATCCTCGGCCTCACCGCGGCCCTCGCCGCCTACTGCGGAGCGGTCCAGCCCGCCGCGCATGCCGACGCCGCGGTCACCAAGGTGGAGAACAAGGTCGATATCCGCTGCCCTTTCCAGACCCTGCACCAGAGCAGCGACTGGTACTTCCCCGCCGGCAACCCCAAGGCCCTGCTGTGGCTGCAGCACGGGTTCACCGGCTCCAATGACGCCATGGACGACACCGCGCGCAAATTCGCCGAGCAAGGGTTCCTCGTCTTCGCCCCGACGCTCCCGACCGCCAACCTGCTCGGCTGTACCATCGCCAATCTCGGCAACAACACCGATTTCCTGCACAATGTGGCCGACCTGTTCGGCAAGGCCACCGACCCCGGGGACAAGCTCGGGCGCAGCTTCGCCGACGCCAAATCCAAAGCCGGGCGCGGGAACCTGACCCTGCCCACCGCGATGGTGTTCGCCGGGCATTCGGCCGGCGGCGAGGCGGTGCCCTATGTCGCGCAGCAATTGCGGTCCGGGTATGCCGGCGCGTTCGCCAATCTGCGCGGGCTGATCCTGTTCGACCCGGTGAAGAGCTTCATCGGCAACAACCTGAGCAGTTCGCTCAACCATCTGAGCAACACCACCCTGCCGGTGCTCGCCATCAGTGCTCCGCCCTACAGCTGCAACAACAACGGCTCCGGCACCGCCGAACTGCAAGAGCAGCTGAACCGCTCGTTCCTGGGCGTGCGGCTCACCAGCGGCGCGCACATCGATGTCGAGGCCGCCAGCGCACCCGGACCGGACAAGACCGCCTGCGGCACCCCGCAGGACAAGAATGTGGCCGCGCTGCAGAAACTCTCGACCGGCTGGGCGAACGATTTCGTCAGCGGTTCGACCACCGCGGATTACTACCCCGGTGGCGGCTACTACGAGGGCCTGCGCACCGCGGGCACCATCGAAACCCTGTCCTGATCCCCCTCGGCCCGTGGTGACGGCGGAAGACCGTCCGCACCACGGGCTTTCGCCGGTCCGCGCTCAGGCTGCCGGGAAGCCGCCGGCGCGCCCGAGCAGGGCGGGCACCGGCTTGCCGAGCACCTCGCCCAGCCAGGCGCCGGTCTCGCTGACCCGATCCATCCGGACACCGGTTTCGATACCCATGCGATCGAGCATGTACAGCAGGTCCTCGGTGGCGATATTGCCGGTCGCGGCCGGAGCGAAGGGGCAGCCGCCGACACCGCCGGTGCTGGCGTCCAGGACGCGGGCGCCGGCCTCGAGCGCCGCGATCGCATTGGCGTATCCGGTGTTGCGGGTGTTGTGGAAATGGCAGCGCACCACCGCTTCCGGGGCCAGCGCGGCGGCGCCGGTCACCAGCGTGCGGACCCGGTCCGGGGTGCCGACGCCGATGGTGTCGGCCAGTGCGATCTCCTCCGGTCCTGCCGCGGCGACCCGGCGCACCAGATCCAGCACCCGCTGCGGGGGCACCTCCCCTTCGAACGGACAGCCGAAGGCGGCCGCGATGGTGACGGTGCGGAGCAAGCCGGAGGCGGCGGCGCGATCGGCCAGCGCGTGCCAGCGGTCGATCCCTTCCCCGGTACCGCAGCCCTGATTGCGGCGGCTGAAGGTATCCGTCGCCACCACGACGACATTGATCTCGTCCACGCCGCAGGCCAGCGCCCGGTCCAGGCCGCGCTCGTTGAACACCAGCCCGGCATAGGAGACGCCGTGACCGCGCGGTACGCCCGCCATCACCGCTTCGGCGTCGGCCATCTGCGGAACCCGTTGCGGGTTGACGAAACTCACCGCCTCGATACGGCGCAGCCCGGCCGCGACGGAGCGTTCGATCAGCCGGATCTTGTCGGCGGTGGCGACGATCTCCGATTCGTTCTGCAGTCCATCCCTGGGCGCGACTTCCAGCACGGTGACTTCCACGGCGACCTCCATAACTCATACCTTGCCGCGTTGTTTCTCTCAGGGATACAGTGTATCCACTTTCGCGTACCGTACCCCCGCCCGCGCCCCGATTCGATTGCGGCGGCGCGCGTTCCGAGATGGAGGGCCACCATGCCAGCCGCACCGACCCCGACCGGCCCGCTGCGCGATCTGCGCGTCATCGAGATGGGCCAGCTGCTGGCCGGGCCGTTCTGCGGCCAATTGCTCGGCGATTTCGGCGCGGAGGTGATCAAGCTGGAGGCGCCCGGCGTCGGAGATCCCATGCGGCAGTGGGGCCGCGAACAGTCCCAGGGCAAATCCCTGTGGTGGCCGGTGGTGGCGCGCAACAAGAAATCGGTCACCTGCGATCTGCGGGATCCGGAGGGTCAGCGGCTGGCTCGTGAGCTCATCGCCCGCGCGGACATCGTGATCGAGAACTTCCGGCCGGGCACCATGGAGCGCTGGGGTCTGGGCTACGAGCAGCTGCGCGAAGGCAATCCGGGGCTGATCATGGTGCGGGTGACCGGGTACGGCCAGACCGGGCCGTACGCCCCGCGCGCCGGGTACGGCTCGATCGGCGAGGCCATGGGCGGAATCCGTTACACCACGGGCGATCCGGACTCCGCCCCGGCGCGCACCGGCATCTCGATCGGCGATTCACTGGCGGCGGTGTTCGCCACCATCGGCACCCTCGCAGCCGTCCATCACAAGGACCGCACCGGGCAGGGACAGCTGGTCGACTCGGCCATCTACGAAGCGGTGCTGGCCATGATGGAATCGCTGCTGCCCGAATACGCCATCACCGGATACCAGCGCGAACGCACCGGATCGGTGCTGCCCAACGTCTCCCCCAGCAATGTGTATCCGACCGCGGGCGGGGAAATGATCCTCATCGCCGCCAATCAGGACTCCGTCTTCGCCCGGCTCACCGAACTCATGGGCCGGCCCGAATTGGCTTCGGATCCACGGTATTCCAACCACACCGCCCGCGGTGCGCGCATGGACGAGCTCGACGACCTGATCGCGGACTGGACCCGCGGCGCCGACGCCGACGACCTGCTCGAGCGGTTGCACCGCGGCGGCGTGCCCGCCGGGCGGATCTTCACCGCGCGCGATATGTTCGCCGACCCGCATTTCGCGGCCCGCGAGGCCATCGCGCGCATCGCCCATCCCGAGTTCGGCGAGCTGCCCATGGCGAACGTGGTGCCCAAGCTCAGCGCCACCCCCGGCAATATCCGGCACGCCGGACCCGAACTGGGACAGCACAATTCCGAGATTCTCGGCGGACTCCTCGGCCTGGACACCGAGCAGCTCACCAAACTCGCCGCCACCGGCATCATCTGAGGACCGCGCGATGCAGGATCTGAACGAGGACGCCCGCAACGCCGGCTACGGACTGCCCTTGGGCGCGGGCGAGCGCCCGGCAGTGCTGGTGATCGATGTGTGCGCCGCCTACGTCACCGACGGCTCGCCGCTGCGCGCCCCGGTCGAGGACGCCGTCCGCGCCACCGCCACCCTGGTCGCCCACGCGCGAACACATGGCTATCCGGTCGTCTTCACCAGGGTCAGCTTCCGCCCCGGCACCACCGACGGCGGCCTGTTCCGGCGAAAGATCCCGAACCTGGCGGTCTTCGAAGCGGGCAACCCCCTCGGCGAATTCCTCGACGACCCCCGCCCGCTCCCCGCCGAAGCCGTGGTGACCAAGCAATACCCGAGCGCATTCCACGGCACCGCCCTGGCCGGCAACCTCACCGCCGAACGCATCGACACCCTGCTCATCACCGGCCTCACCACCAGCGGTTGCGTCCGCGCCACCGCCACCGACGCCATGCAGCACGGCTTCCGCAGCCTGGTCGTCGCCGACGCCTGCGGCGACCGCGACCCGCGCCTGCACGACGCGAACCTCTACGACCTCAACGCGAAATACGCGGACGTGATCACCCTCGACGCCGCCCTGCACCTGCTGTCGCGACCCGGCCCCGACTGATCCCGGACCGGTCGAGGACTCGTGAGTGACGCACTCGGGGTGGGCGAGTCGATTCGTCGCCACCACGCCCGCTCACCCGGCTGCCGTCCGGCGGGCCGCGGCCAACCGCACGGCCTCGAGCACCTTGGCGTATCCGGTACAGCGGCACAGATTCCCGGCCAACGCTTCACGAATCTCGGCGTCGGTGGGGTCCGGATGCCGTTCGAGCAGGTCGTGGGATTGCACGATGAGTCCCGGGGTGCAGAAGCCGCACTGCACCGCACCGGTGTCGATGAATGCCTGCTGCACCGGATCGAGGTCGCCGCCGCGGGCGAGTCCCTCCACGGTCCGCACCGAGCGGCCGTGCGCCTGACCCGCCGCCACCATGCACGAGCAGACCGCGGTACCGTCCAGATACACGGTGCAGGAACCACATTCGCCCTGTTCACAAGCGTTCTTGGCGCCGGGGAGACCGATGCGGTCGCGCAGCACGGTCAACAGGCTCTCCCCTTCCCAGACGTCCTCGACGGTCTCGTGCGAACCATTGATATCGAAGCTCACGCGCATCGGCCCGGATTCCTTTCGTCAACCTCACCATAAGAGGGGGGGCAGTTCGTCGCGACGGCGAACGGACACCGAAGCTGTTGTTGCCCAGCACTTTCGGCAATGCGGGTAAGTACAGCGGGCCGAGCTGCCTGCGGGCAAGAGGCCGAATGCTCGAAATGTGCCCCACCTCACAGTGGAAAGTTTGTGGGTATGTCCAGGCGCCCCAACTGTTAGCGTTGGCAACCGTGCGACTGCGCTCCGTGCTCGCCATGACGGACCTGGGTCTCGAACTCATCACCGGCGAAGAAGACCTGGATCGTCTCGTGCGCTGGGCGGTCACCACCGACCTCTCCGATCCCAGCCGCTATCTCTCCGGAGACGAACTGGTGATCACCGGAATGCACTGGCGGCGAGACGATTCCGACAGCGATACCTTCGTGCGCGCGCTGGCCGGAGCCGGAGCCGCCGGCCTGATCGTGGGCCAGGCCCGGTACGGCTGGATCCCGGACGATGTCGTCGAAGCCTGCCGCCGGCACCGCATCCCGCTGCTGCGGGTGCCGGAGACGGTCACCTTCGCGACGGTGACCGAAGGGGTCAACCGCAGCCTGTCCACCGGCCGATCCGCCGACCTCGGCGCGGTGCTGGACCGCCACCGGCAGGTCGTCACCGGCGGCGGGCTGGACTCGATCCTCGGCCTGATCGAACGTGATCTCGGAATCCGCTGCCGGATAACGTCTTTCACTGGACGGGTGCTGGCCGGGCAGCCGTTTCCGCCGGGCCATGAGATCGGTGCGGCCCTCGGCGTCCGCCTGCCGCCGTTCGTCGTGCGCGATCACGGAGCGCCGTACTCGGTCCTCGCGGTGCACGAGGACAGCGCCGCGCGCCCGATCAATCGGTATCTGGTCTGCGCAGGCGATTACACGGACTGGCCGATGGAGCGGCGCACGGTCCTGCGCGAGCTCGCCGCCATCGCCGCGCTGGAACACATCCGTGACGGCCGGCCTACCGTGCAGGACCGGATCGCTCAGGAATTGATCGAGATGATCGTCCGGGAAGCCGAACCGGCGGAGATCGTTTCGCGCCTGGAATTCATCGGCACGGTATCCGGGCGGCAGTACGTCGTGGTGGCGGCGGCAGCGGCGGAACTGCGCGCGGCCGAGCTGCGCGAGGTAGTGCGCGAGATCCTGCATGACCGAATCCCCGCGATCGGCATGCTCGACGGCGTGGGAATCGCGCTGATAGCAGCCGAAAACGATGTCCCCCTGGCGATCCGCCGCGCGGTCGAATCACCCGCCGTGAGTCGGCACGGCGGCGGACTCGCCGTCGGCGTGAGCCGTGCGGTGGAACGCGCGGGCCTGCGCGGCGCGGTGGAGGAGGCGCGCCTCGCGTGCCGCACCGCCGCGGCCGGCGCCGGGCCCGCGCGCGTGGTCAGCCATGACGAGCTCGCCACCCACGTCCTGCTGCTGTCCAGCGTCCCCGACGAAGTGCGCCGCATGTTCCGGCACCGCCTGCTCACCCCGCTGCACGCCTACGACCGGCGGCACCGCACCGACCTCACGCACACGCTCGAGACGTTCCTGCGGGTGTCCGGCGCATGGACCACATGCGCCGAACTGCTCCATATTCACGTCAACACACTGCGCTACCGCATCCAGCGCATCGAGGAACTCACCGGGCGAGACCTGGCGCGCCTCGAGGATCGCGTGGACTTCTTCCTGGCCCTCACCCTGTGGTGAACAGCCGTGGCTACCGGGTCAGGCGCCGACCCGCGGCAGGGCGATCTCATCGGGTCGGACCGGCACTCGCGGCAGCTCCAATCCGGTGGCGTCACGCAGCGCGTTCATGATCGCCGGGGTGGACGACAGCGTGGGCGGCTCACCGACCCCGTTGAGTCCGTACGGCGAATCCGGATGGGGAAACTCGAACAGCATCACCGGCATACTCGGCACATCGAGGATGGTGGGGATCAGATAGTCGGTGAACGACGGATTCCTCACGCGCCCTTGGCCATCCAGCAGAATCTCCTCCATCAGCGCCAGACCGAGGCCCTGTGCGCTCCCGCCGTGGATCTGGCCTTCGACCGCCATGGGATTCATCGCCTTGCCGACATCCTGGGCCACGGCGAGTTCCACCACCCGCACCAACCCGAGTTCCTCGTCGACGTCCACCACCGCGCGGTGCGCACAGAACGCGAAGGCGATATGGGCGCTCCCCTGCCCGCGTTCCGGATCGATGGCCTGGGTCGGTCGATGGTGATACTCGAAAACCCTTTCCAGCGTTTCGGTTCCGACCAGCTCGGCGATCGATGCCACCGGGTCGCCGTGCGCCGCATCGACGACCGCGTTCGCGCGCAGCGCGAGACCCACGGCGTCGCGACCGCACGCCCGCGCCGCCCGCCGCAGGATCTCCCGGGCGATCTGACGGCAGGCGCCCTGCACCGCGCCACTGGACATCCAGGTCATGCGCGACGCCGAGGAGGAACCCGCGTCACCGATCCGAGTGTCCGCGGGCAGCACCACCACCTGCGTGACGCCCAGTTCGGTGGTCGCGATCTGCGACTGCACCGTCGTGATCCCCTGTCCGCATTCGGAGGCGGCGGTGTGGATCGACGCGACCGGCTCGCCCGCCACGATCGACAGCGTCACCCGGGCCGTGGAGATGTCGTCGACCCCGCCGGAATACCCGATCGCCTTGACTCCCACCGCGTATCCGACGCCCCGCCGAATGCCTTCGCCGTGCGTCGTATTGCCCACGCCGCCAGGCACTGTGCGCAGGTCGAAACCTTCCTCCGGTTCCGGCAGCGGCCTGGACCGCAATGCGGTCAGCAGCTCACGCACCGGAGCGGGACCGTCGATCGGCTGGCCCGTCGGCAGCACCGTGCCGGTCGTCATGGCGTTCTTCAGCCGCAGCTCGAGCGGATCCATGCCCAGCGCCCGCGCGAGCTTGTCCATATTGGATTCGCAGCCGTAGGCCGACTGCACCGCGCCGAATCCGCGCATCGCGCCACACGGCGGGTTGTTGCTGTAGACCACCAGGCCGTCGATCTCCGCATGCGGGACCTCGTACGCGCCCGCCACGAAATACGCGGCGTTGGCGATCACGACCGGCGAGGTGGAGGTGTAGGCGCCACCGTCGAGCAGCAGGCGGGCCTTGACGTAGACGAGTTTTCCGTCGCGGGTCGCGCCGTGCTCGTAGCGCATCTTCGCGGGATGCCGGTGCACATGCCCGAAGAAGGACTCGTAGCGGTTGTAGACCATCTTCACCGGTTTGCCGAGCCGCAGCGCGAGCATGCAGGCGTGCACGTGCACCGAGAGGTCTTCCTTGCCGCCGAAGGCGCCCCCGATCCCGGCCATCGTGAGCCGGACCTTGTCCGGGGGCAGGGCCAGACAGGGCGCGAGCTGTTCGAGATCCTTGTGCAGCCATTGGGTCGAGACGTACAGCTCCACGCCGCCGTCCGGGCTGGGGATCGCCAGGCCGGATTCGGGGCCGAGGAAGGCTTGATCCTGCATGCCCACCTCGTATTCGCCGCTGACCACGACCTCCGCCGCGGCGCGGGCGCGGTCCATATCGCCGTGGCGAATCTTGACGTGCCGCACCAGATTCGAGTCGTTGTGCAGCACCCGTGTGCCCGGCGCGAGGGCGAGTTCGGCATCGGTGACCGGCGCCATCACCTCGTAGTCGACCTCCACCAGTTCGGCTGCCCGGCGCGCGATCTCGGGATCGTCCGCCGCCACCAGCGCGATCGGCTCGCCCTGATAGCGGACCTGGTCGATGGCCAGGACCGGCTGGTCGGCGATTTTCATCCCGTAGGTCTTGGCTCCGGGGACATCCTCGTGGGTGAGGACCGCATGCACGCCCTCGACCGCGGCCGCCTTGCTGATGTCGATCGACCGGATGCGCGCCGCGGCGTGCGGGCTGCGCACGGTGGTCGCCCACACCATGCCCTCCATCCAGAGGTCCGAGGAGTAGGCGAACTCGCCGGTGACCTTCAGCGCGCCGTCGGGCCGCGGCGCGCTGTCGCCGACGCCCAGGCCCGCTCCGGTGCGCGCGCCGCGCACCAGGGCCGTCATCGCGGGCTCCGCACGAGAGCGCTGGCCGTTCGAGATCGAAATACGTTGAGCGGAATACACATTGGGGGTCTCCTAGGACGCGAGGCGCATCGGACGCCGGGATGTGAGAGAGAGCCGGCCCATTCCCACTCGGTGACCGCCACCCCCAGCGGCCGTCGGCGCATCCCGACCGGAACCCACACTCAGTGAACACGCGTAAATCGAAGGCTGTCAAGGCTTTTCGGCACCAGCCGGTCAGGGTGCGGCAGGCGGGGCGATGCCGTCGCGGCCGCCGAAACATTGCATGTAATATTGCGAAAACCGCCCCACAGGAGGACCCATCGACATGCCCGAGTCGCCAGCTCCGGAGAACGCCTCCGCCGCCGCGCTGCTCACCGACCGCACCTACGAGGCCCTCAAGCTGGCGATATTCCGCAACCAACTCACCCCCGGCACCGCCCTGAGCGTGCCCGAACTGGCCCGCCAGCTCAATGTGAGCCGGACGCCCGTGCGCGAGGCGGTGCAGCGGTTGATCTACGAGGGCCTGGCCAAACACGTATCGCATCGCGGGGCCCAGGTGAGCAAGGTCGATATCGCCGACCTGCGGGAGCTGTACGTGGTGCGCGAGCAATTGGAAGGGCTCGCCGCTCGGCTGGCGACCGAGCGCCTGGACGCGGCGGGGCTGCGCACATTGCGGGAGATCATCGCCGAGCACGAGGGCGTGCTGACCGATTCCGCGAACGAGGCGGCGCATATCAACCTGGATATCCGCTTCCACCGGACCGTGCGCGAGATCGCCGGAAATCCGCATCTCACCGCGACTTTGGAACCGCTCGCCGGGCGCTCGCATCTGGCGCTCCACTCGCTCTGGCGCGGCGCGGAGGCCCCGCGCTTCGCACTCGACGAACACACCGGCATCGTCGACGCGATGGCCACCGGCGATCCGGAACTCGCCGAACAGGCGGCGCGGCAGCATATTTCGCGGTTGCGGGTCCGGCTTTCCCAGGCCACCGAGCGCGAGGAGCCCGCTGCGGGCGAACCGGGCCGGCGCAAGTTCTCCCTGGTCGTCGGCGACGACGCACCGGCGGAACCCCGAGGGCGCAAGCCGCGTCGTGCTCGCGCCCTCGGGACCGCCCGCTGACGGCTACTTGCCCGCCGACGCCTCCTCCGCCCAGGCGGACGGGGTGTAGTCGCCGTAGTGGTCGGCATGGGAATTGGTGGCCGACGCCTGCGGGATGTCACCGCGCAGGTACGCCTCCGCCTGGGCCTGATCCTTCGGCGGCGGGGTCGGCGCCAGCCCGAGCAGTTTCGCCATATTGTTGCCTAGGTAGCCCTCGAGGTCGTCCTCGGACAGGTTCAGTCCCTGCGGCGGCTCGTGGCACAGCACTTCGAGTTCACGCGCCCACATCCCGGGTTCGTTGGGCGGTGAGTCCGTGCCGAACACCATCTTGCTCTTCTTCATCTCCTTCGCGAATTCCACGATTCGTGACTGCAGCAGCCAGCCGGATTCGCCGATGACGTTCTGGGAGTCCTGGATCATCCAGAACGCCTCGAAGCAGTAGACGCCGCCGGTTTGAATGCCGAAGTGGCCCAGGATGAAGTTGACGCCCGGGAATTCCCGGATGATCGGATAGAACTGGGTCGGAATGGAATACGGGCCGTCGCCGGTGTGGATCAGCACGGTCACTCCGAGCTCGTCACAGACGCGCAGGGCCGGGCGCAGCCAGTCGAGGGCCCGGTCCGGGCGGTAGGAGTGCATATTGGCGTGCAGCTTCATCATCTTGTAGCCGTGTTCCTTGACATGGAACGCCAGTTCGGCGGCCCCGTTCTCGGGTCCGAATCGAGGGTTGTAGATGAAGTTTCCGATGAAGCGGTCCGGATAGTTCTGCACCAGCGAGGTGATATAGGCCTGATAGTCGCGAATGCCCTCGCGGCCACTGCGATTACCTTCCCGCCAGGCCGTATTGCCCGGTGGCGGCATGATGCAGCTGACGTCGACCCGGCGTGGTTTGCCGTTGATCCAGAACGGCCCGTCCATCATTTTCAGGACGCGTTCCCCGGTGAACGGTTCACCGGTATGCCGCCAGGCCTCGTCCACCAGGTTGGTGGGGTGCACATGCGTATCGATGATCACTGCGATTCTCCTTGATCAGGTCGGGAGGACTTCCCCGGCCGCGAATCACCGCACCTACGGGCCGCCGAAATGCGTTCGGCGGCAAGCCGGCCCGACCGCCGGCTCGATGGCACCGAGTTCAGCACAACCCGATCGGCCTGTCAACGGATTGCATGTAATTCCTCGATCAGTGCCGTGCACATTTATGCAGGTCAAAGCCAGTGCTCGCGGCGCATCCCGGACCGGACCCTCGAATATTCGGCGTTGACAAAGGGTTTCCGCTGGCGTTTACATGTATGAACCGCCACGGTTCCTCGGAACCGGGCGCGACGCCGGTGACCTCCCACCCAGGGTTAAACCGTTCGGCGAACAGGACTCTCGTCCTGACTGGAAGTTGACCTTCCACTCGCCTACGGATTGAGGCGGCGCGGGCCGCCTGGGAAGGCTCGGGCGGCCATGAATGCGACAGCCTCTGCACACTGCGATCTGCTGCTCACCGGTGGCACCGTCGTCACCGTCGACGACGCCGGCACCGTGTACGACCCGGGAATCGTGGCCGTCACCGGATCACGCATCGTCGCCGTCGGACCGGAAAGCGCACTCTCCCAATGGCATTCGGAGACCGTTCTGGACTGCCGCGGCCGAGTGGTGCTGCCGGGCCTGATCGACGGGCACAACCACCTGTACCAGGCACTGGCGCGCGGACTCGGCGAAGGCATGTCGATCGTCCCGTGGCTGTGCGAGTTCATGTGGCCCTACTCCATCGCCATGACCACCGAGGATGCCATCGCGGCGGCCCGCCTCGGCGCCGCCGAAGCGCTCCGGGCCGGCACCACCACGGTGGTCGACAACCATTACGCCCCAAGCGATCTGGCGACCACGCTCGCGGTCGCGGACGTCATCGAGGAGTCCGGGCTGCGGGGCGTGGTCGCGCGCGGCATGCTCGGCGAGCGCACCGCCCTGGCAGCGCGACGCGGCCAGCCCACCGGACTGTTCCGCTACAGCGCCGCGGACGAACTGGCGATCACCCGCGAGGCGATGCAGCATCGCCCGCGCGGATCGAAGGTCGAGGTGTGGCCGGCGCCGCTGAACCTCACCTACGTCGACCAGGACCTGGTCCGCGGATGTGTCGAGCTCGCAAGGGAATTCGGCACCCGCTGGCACACCCATTGCTGCGAGAGCAGCAATGACCCGGTCAGCTATCACGAGACCTACGGTGTCCGCCCGGTGCAGTGGCTGGCCAAGGCGGGTCTGCTGGACGAACGCGCGACGCTCGCCCACGCCATCTGGCTCGACGACCACGAGATCGAGCAGGTCGCCATGGCGGGCGCAGGCATCTCGCACAATCCCGCCTCGAACGCCTACCTGGCCTCCGGCACCGCCCGGTTGCGCGATCTGCGCGATCACGGTGTCGTCGTGGCCATCGGCAGTGACGGGCCCAGCTGCGGTCATCGCCAGGATCTGTTCGAGGCGATGAAACTGTCGGTCTTCGCGCAGCGGCTGTCCACCCTGGACCCGACGGTGTGGAGTGCCGAGGACGCCCTGCAACTGGCCACCCGGGAGGGCGCCGAGTACGCCGGAATCGACGCGGGCATCCTCGCACCCGGACGGCTGGCCGACATCATCGTCGTCGACTTCGGGCGGGCGCACCTGCGGCCACTGCACCGCGCGGTGAGTTCGCTGGTCTATGCGGCCCGGGGCTCGGACGTCGAAACCACCATCGTCGGCGGGGAAATCGTCTACCAGCACGGCCGGTGCCTGCGCATCGACGAGGACGCCGCGCTCGCACACGCCCAATCCCGGGCCGAACGACTGATCTCCCGCGCGGGCATGCAAGCCCTGTGCGTGCCCTGGTCGTTCGGCTCACCCGCCTAGATCTCCAGCCGGTCCCCATCGGCCCGTCCCCATCGCATCACCCGGCCGAGGAAGCAGTCATGAATATCTTCACCCGAACACGAAGCCGCGCAGCGCAACCGCGGCATCCGGTCGACACCGTCCCGCCCCTGCGTCATCTCGTTCCGCTCGGCCTGCAGCACGTCATCGTCGCCTACTCCGGCATGGTCACCGTGCCGCTGGTCATCGGCCTGGGCGTCGGCCTGTCCCCCGCGCAGGTCACCACCCTGGTCACCGCGAACGTGTTCATCAGCGGTGTGGCCACGCTGATCCAGACCCTCGGCCTGTTCAATATCGGCGTCAAGCTGCCGATCGTGATGGGCTCCACCTTCACCGGCATCACTCCGGCCATCATCGTGGGCACCGATTCCGGCCTGCCGGCGGTATTCGGCGCGACCATTCTGGTCGGCCTCATCACCTGGGTGATCGCGCCCTGGTTCGCCCAGCTGTCGCGGTACTTCCCGCCGATCGTCACCGGCACGACCATCGCGATCATCGGCTTCTCGCTGCTGCCGAAAACCGCGACGCTGATCAGCGGCCCGGCCGGCGCCGCCGATCACGGTGCGCCGAAACGCCTGCTGCTCGCGCTCGGCACCATCGTGCTGGTAGTCGTCCTCGAACGGGTCATGCGCCCCGCGATCGGCCGATTCGCCATCCTGATCGCGCTGATCGCCGGGACCCTGGCGGCGTGGCCGCTGGGCCTGACCGATTTCTCGGCCACCCGGGACGCACCCATTTTCGGTGTGGTGCAAACGTTCTCGTTCGGCGCTCCCACCTTCGTGCTCGCCGCCGTCCTGCCGATGCTGGTGGTGCAGGTCGTCAATATGGTGGAGTCGACCGGCGACACCCTGGCCACCGGCCGGATCGTCGGCCGGGACCTCGGCCCGCGCGATATCGCCCGGGCCCTGCGCGCCGACGGCCTGGGCACGGCGCTGGCCGGAGTGTTCAGCTCCTTCACCTTCGTCACCTTCGGCGGCAATGTCGGATTGGTCAGCATGACCCGGGTGATGAGCCGGTACGTCGTGGCCGCCGCGGGCGCGATCCTGGTGCTCATCGGCCTGATGCCCAAGATCGGTGCGGTGGTGGCCTCGCTGCCGGGTCCGGTGCTCGGCGGCATCGGGGTGGTCATGTTCGGCACGGTGGGCGCGATCGGCATCAAGTTCATGCTGGAGGCGGATTTCGAGCAGCCGCGCAATCACCTCATCGTCGCCATCTCCTTCGGGTTCGGGCTCATGCCGGTGGGATCCTCCGGCTTCTACGCCAATCTGCCCGGTCCGCTGCAGACCGTACTGTCCAGCGGCATCGCGGCGGGCGGTATCGCGGCTTTCCTGCTGAACCTCCTGCTCAACGGCGTCACCGGCGCAGACCGGGCCGCCGCGCAGACCGCGCCCGACGCCACCGGCGATTCGGCCCAACCGCGTTCCGCGAGTTGAGGACCCGGCCATGTCATTCGATCACGGCAACGGCAAGCCCGAGCGGCCGCGACTGATCGTCGGCGTCACGGGAGCCAGCGGCGCACAGCTGGCGATCCATCTGCTCACCGCACTGCGCGAATCGCGAACGGTGGAAACACATCTGGTGATCTCGAAGGCGGCGCATCGCACCCTCGAACTCGAAACCGGCTTGCATTCGGCGGATCTCACCGCGCTGGCTGATGTGCACCATCAACGCGGCGATATCGCCGCGAACATCGCCTCCGGCTCCTACCTCACCCTGGGCATGGTCGTGGTGCCCTGTTCGATGAAAACCCTGGCCGGGATTGCGCACGGCTACTCCGACGATCTGCTCACCCGAGCCGCCGACGTCTGTTTGAAGGAACGCCGCCGGCTGGTGCTGGTCCCTCGGGAAACGCCGCTGAGCCTGGTGCATCTGCGGAATCTGACCGCGGTGGCCGAGGCCGGGGCCGTCGTCCTGCCTCCGGTGCCCGCGTTCTATCAGCGACCGCGGTCCATCGATGACCTGCTCGCCCACTGGAGCGGAAAGATACTCGACCAGTTCGGCATTCAGCACCGGCTGTTTCCGCGCTGGACGGGTCCGGATCCCGCCCACTCGTTCGCCGAAGGATCGGTCCGATGACCTACCCCGAACTGTCCCGCCGCCAGGACCCGCACAGCTTCCTCGAGCATTACCTGGCCGCTCACCCCGAGGACGCGCTGACCGTCGAAGACGGCGTACCGGCCGATCAGGGCGTGACCGGACTGATCTACGAGCTGGCCGCGCGCGGGCGGGACGAATTGTTGTACTGCCGCAAGGTGGATGGCGTGACCGTGCCGGTGGTGAGCAATATGTTCGCCTCCCGGCGCCGGATCGCGCGCATGCTCAATACTCGGCCGGAGCGGTTGCACGAGGTGTTCGCCGCCCGGGCGGCGCGGCCGCTGGCACCGCGGTTCGTCGATTCCGGGCCGATACTCGAAGAGCTTCGCACGGACGCCGATGTCGACCTGAGCGAGCTGCCGATGCTGCGGCATTTCGCCTCCGATCGCGCGCCGTACATCACCAGCGGCATCATCGTGGCCGAGGATCCGCGCACCGGCGTCGGGAATCTGAGCTATCACCGCGCAATGGCGCATTCCCCCAACGAATTGGCGACCAGTCTGCATTCGCGCGGCGACCTGTGGCGCATCCTGCAGCAGTACGCCGAACTCGGACGGCCGATGCCGGTGGCCATGGTGATCGGCGGCCATCCGCTGTTCATGCTCGCCGCCTCCGCACGGGTCGGGTACGAGGTCGACGAACGCGCGATCGCCGGAGGTCTGTTCGGTGAATCGCTCGAGGTCGTGCGCACGCCGAAACACGGTATCGCGGTACCGGCCTGGTCGGATTTCGTACTGGAAGGATCGATCGACCCCGCGGCGCACGCGGACGAAGGACCGTTCGGCGAATTCTCCGGATATTCGTCCAACCGATCCACCAACAACTTGCTGACGGTCACCGCGATCATGCGCCGGCGCCGGCCGATCCTGTTCGACGTCGAGGGCGGAAATACGGCCGAGCACCTGAATCTCGCTCGTATTCCGCGCGAATCGGAAATGGCGGAGAAGCTCAAGACCCGATTCCCGGATGTGACCGCCGTGCACTATCCGACGTCGGGCACTCATTTCCACTGCTATGTCGCCTTGCGCCAGCGCCGGCCCGGACAGGCCCGCCAGGTCATGCTGGGCCTGCTCGGCTGGGATCCCTATGTCAAAACGGTGATCGCCGTCGACAGCGATATCGATCTCACCGACGACTCGGCGGTGCTGTGGGCCTTGGCCACTCATTTCCAGCCGCATCGCGACATCCTGACCGTCGACGGGCTGCCCGGCTCGCCGCTCGATCCGTCCTCCACCGACGACGGGACGACCTCGCGGATGGGGCTCGACGCGACCCGCGGGCCGCGATTCGAAGGCCGGCGCATCGAGGTCTCGCCAGCCGTTCTCGACCATGCCCGAACGATTCTCACCACCCTCACGTCCCCAGGAGGAAACCTATGAACAGCGGCGACAAGATCCCGGTGACCGTGCTGACCGGATTTCTCGGATCGGGGAAGACCACGCTGGTCAACCACATTCTGACGGCGAATCACGGCCACCGCATCGCGGTCATCGAGAACGAATTCGGCGAGATTCCCATCGACAACGATCTCGTGGTGAACGCCGACGAGAAGATCATCGAGATGAGCAACGGCTGCTGCCTGTGCTGCACCGCGCGCACCGATCTCATCGAGATCCTGCGGTCGCTGCTGGACCGCAGCGATCGGTTCGACCGGATTCTCATCGAGACCAGCGGGCTGGCCGATCCGAATCCGGTGGCGCAGACCTTCTTCGTCGACGCGGAGATCGAGAAGCATTTCACCCTGGACGCCATCGTCACGCTGGTCGACGCCAAACATGTGCGCGCCCATCTGGCGGAGGGCGGTCACGACGGCGTCGGCTCGCATGTGGTCGATCAGATCGCCTTCGCCGACCGCATCGTGATCAACAAGATCGATCTGGTCGATCCGGACGTGGTGCGGCAGGTGCGGGACGCCGTGCGCGGGATCAATGCGACGGCGGAGATCATCACCTCCCGCTACGCCGCCATCGACGTCTCCGATGTGCTGGGCATCGGCGCCTTCGATATGGACCGCACGCTGTCCAGCGATCCGCACTGGCTCGACGAGAGCCACCAGCACGACCCCCATCTGACCTCGGTCGGGATCGAACTGGAGGGGCTGCTCGATCAGCGCGCGCTCGAATCCTGGCTGACCGCGCACCTTTTCGAACGCGGCGAGGACGTGTATCGGATCAAGGGGCTGCTCGCGGTGGCGGACGATCCGCGCCGGTTCATCCTGCAGGGCGTGCACGGTCTGTTCGATATCCGGCCGTCGGCTCCGTGGCAGAGCGAGGAGCGCATCGGCAAGATCGTGTTCATCGGCCGCGACCTCGACCGCGCCGAACTCACCCGCGGCCTGCGGTCCTGCCTCGTCTCGTAACGACCGTCCTTCTCCGAAACCAGGAGCGTTTCCGATATGGAATTCTTGCGACCGGCCGATTGGGCCGAGGCGCTGGCGGCGAAGGCCGCGCATCCCGACGCGCTGCCGATCGCCGGCGGCACCGATGTGATGGTCGAACTCAATTTCGACAGGGCGCGGCCCGCCGTCCTGCTGGATCTGACCCGGATCCGCGAACTGACCGACTGGGCCAGCGCGGACGGCTCGATCCGGGTCGGTGCGGGCGTGACCTACCACCGGCTGATCAGCGAAATCGGCGGCCGGCTGCCCGGTTTGGCGATGGCCGCACGCACGGTCGGCTCCCCGCAGATCCGCAATCGCGGCACGGTGGGCGGCAATCTGGGCGCGGCCTCGCCCGCCGGCGACGCGCACCCGCCCCTGCTCGCCAACGACGCTGTCGTGGAGGCGCATTCGGTGCGCGGCATCCGGCTCATCCCGATCGCCGAGTTCTATACCGGCGTCAAACGCAATGCGCTGGCGCCCGATGAGCTCATCGCGGCGTTCTGGATGCGACCGGCCACCGGCCCGCAGCAGTTCTCCAAGATCGGCACCCGCAATGCCATGGTGATCGCGGTGACGGCGTTCGCGCTGGCACTGCATCCGGATCAGGGGCGGGTCGGCACGGGATTCGGTTCCGCCGCACCGACTCCCCGCGCGGCGACCGCCGCCGCACGGTTCCTCGAGGACGAATTGTCGGACACCGGTCGCTGGGAATCGCGCGCCGAACTCGCTCCCGCGACGGTCACGCGCTTCGGCGAATTGGTCGCGGCGGCCGCCTCTCCCATCGACGATGTGCGCGGTAGTGCGCGCTACCGCAGGCATGCGCTCTCGGTCATGGCCCGCAGGACGCTCGTCTGGGCCTGGAACGATTACCGGCGCACGGGCCGAGAACCTTCCGAGGGGCAGGTGTCGTCGCGATGCGCCTGAGAAGGAACAGCCGCCAGCCGGATGAGACCGTCCCGGAGGGAGATCAGCACGGCCCGCACTCCGGTGAGCGCGCCGCCCGCGAGGAACCCGGCGAGGACCGCCGGCAAGCAAGTGCCGACGTGCAGGCGCTCGCTCTCGGTTTGCATGCGCCCGGGCTGCTACTTCCCACCTATTGGTGCTGACCGCCGCGCGACGCCGGGGCGGAATTCGCCCGGGCTTGCTCGCGTCGGCTTGACCGGCAAACCAGGACACCGTAATTTCGGGCGAATCAGCTCGTGAAATGTTGGAAGGAGGCGAAGTCGGATGTCGCACAACTCCGATCTGCGCCGCCTGGCGCACCGGACCGCCTGGACTCCGGGTCGGGTAGCGCACGGCTCCTGAGCAGCCTTCCCGGCGGACGCATTGCGGCCCCGGCTTTTCGATCTCTGTCACCACTCGCAGCACATCCGCATGTGCTGATTCGCGCTCCGGATTCTCCGCTGCGCCAGACAAATAGAAAGCCTCTGACATGGCGACCAGGGTTATCGTATCGACCGCGCACCGGCCCGAGGATGCGCGATGGTAGCGCCGCGGATAACGGTCAACGGGAAAGTCCCGCCGATTTCCGCGGCCGGACCGCATATGACGTTTCTGGATTTCCTGCGGGAGAACGGCCTCACCGGGAGCAAGGAGGGCTGCGCCGAGGGCGAATGCGGCGCGTGTTCGATTATGGTGGCCCGCCCGGGTGTGCACCGGCCCACCGACTGGGTCGCGATCAATTCCTGTCTGGTGCCCGCCGCCGCGCTCGACGGCCAGGAGATCGTCACCGCCGAAGGGCTCGGCGCGATGAGCGCCGCGGGCACCGAATTGCACCCGGTGCAGCAGGAGATGGCGGTGCGCGGTGGATCGCAATGTGGTTACTGCACACCGGGATTCATCTGCAGTATGGCGGCCGAGTACTACCGTCCCGACCGCTGCGGCGGCGTGGGTCCGGCCGATCCGGAACCGGAGGCGTCCGCGGGCGAGCACGGTCCCAACGGCTTCGATCTGCATGCGCTGAGCGGAAACCTCTGCCGCTGCACCGGATATCGACCGATCCGTGACGCGGCGTTCGCCGTCGGCGCGCCGAGCGGCTCGGATCCGCTCGCGCGACGTCGTGAGCAGGCTCCGCCCGCACCGGTCGCCACCGAAGTGGCGCGTGAGGGGCGCATCTTCCGGCGGCCGGAGACCTTGCCCGAGGCGCTGCGGCTGCTGCGCGATCATCCGGGCGCGGTGGCCGTGGCCGGGTGCACCGACTGGGGCGTGGAGGTGAATATTCGGGCGCAGCGCGCCGATTACGTGATCGCGATCGACCGCCTGCCCGAATTGCGGGAGCTGCGGGTGGAGTCCGATCACCTCGAGATCGGCGCCGCCCTGTCGCTGACCGAGATCGAGCGGCGGCTCGACGGGCGCGTGCCGCTGCTGTCGGAGCTGTTCCCGCAGTTCGCATCCCGGCTCATCCGCAACGGGGCGACGCTGGGCGGCAATCTGGGCACCGGGTCACCGATCGGCGACGGCACACCCGTGCTGCTCGCGCTCGGTGCGTCGGTGCTGCTGGCCGATGCCGACGGTGAGCGCGAGGTCGATCTGGCCGGCTACTTCACCGGTTACCGGCGCAGTGTCCGGCGTCCGGATGAGCTGATCCGCGCCGTCCGCATCCCGCTGCCGCTGTCGCCGGTGACGGCCTTTCACAAGATCGCCAAACGGCGTTTCGACGATATCTCCAGTGTGGCAGTGGCTTTCGCGCTCGATATCGCGGACGGCAGCGTCCGCGCGGCGCGCATCGGCCTGGGCGGCGTGGCCGCCACCGCGATCCGCGCCCGCGAGACCGAGGCCGCGCTCCTCGGCCGGCCCTGGTCGGCGGCGACCGTCGACGCCGCCGCGCAGGTGCTGCGATCCGAGGGCACCCCGCTGACCGACCATCGCGCGAGCGCCGAGTATCGCTCGGCCATGCTCGGCGAGAGTCTGCGAAAGCTGTACGCGCACACCATCGAGGTCCAGTCATGAGTCATCTGTCCCAGCGACCGGACGCCCCCGTCGTCGGCGTCTCCATGCCGCACGAGAGCGCCGTCCTCCATGTCACCGGCACCGCGCTCTACACCGACGATCTGGTCTATCGCACCAAGGATGTGCTGCACGCCTACCCGGTGCAGGTCATGACCGCCCACGGCCGGATCACGGCGCTGCGCACCGAGCCCGCGCTGGCGGTGCCCGGCGTGGTGCGGGTGCTCACCGCCGCCGATGTGCCCGGGGTCAACGATGCCGGCATGAAGCACGACGAGCCGCTGTTCCCGGACGAGGTCATGTTCTACGGCCACGCCGTTGCCTGGGTGCTGGGCGAGACGCTGGAGGCGGCCCGGCTGGGCGCGGAAGCGGTCGAGGTGGACGTGCAGGAGCTGCCCGCGCTGATCACGCTGCCGGAGGCGATGGCGGCCAACAGTTTTCACGGCAGCCGTCCCGTCATGGTGTGCGGCGACGTGGCGGCCGGATTCGCTGATTCGGCCCGGGTGTTCAGCGGGGAGTTCCAGTTCTCCGATCAGGAGCATTTCTACCTCGAGACGCATGCGGCGCTGGCACATATCGACGAGGCCGGGCAGCTGTTCATTCAGAGCAGCACCCAGCATCCCTCCGAGACCCAGGAGATCGTCGCGCACGTCCTCGGCCTGTCCAGCCACCAGGTGACGGTGCAGTGCCTGCGCATGGGCGGCGGTTTCGGCGGTAAGGAGATGCAGCCGCACGGGTTCGCGGCGGTCGCCGCGCTCGGCGCCCAGGTGACGGGTCGGCCGGTGCGAGTGCGGCTCAACCGGACTCAGGATCTCACCATGTCCGGCAAGCGGCACGGCTTCCACGCCGCGTGGAAGATCGGCTTCGATGCCGAGGGCCGCATCCAGGCACTGGAGGCCACCCTCACCGCGGACGGCGGCTGGAGCCTGGATCTGTCCGAGCCCGTGCTGGCCCGGGCGCTGTGCCATATCGACAATATCTATTGGATTCCGCACGCGCGCATCGCCGGTCGCATCGCCAAGACCAACAAGGTGTCCAACACCGCCTTCCGCGGGTTCGGCGGACCGCAGGGCATGCTGGTCATCGAGGACATCCTGGGCCGGTGCGCGCCGCTGCTGGGCCTGGACCCGGCGGAGTTGCGGGAGCGCAACTTCTACCGGCCCGGGCAGCACACGCCGTACGGGCAGCCGGTGCGCAATCCGGAACGGATCGCGGCCACCTGGCAGCAGGTCACGAAGGAGGCCGACCTCGCCGATCGCCGCCGGGAGATCGCGGCCTTCAACGCCGCCCACACCCACACCAAACGCGGCCTGGCGATCACCGGCGTCAAGTTCGGCATATCGTTCAACCTCACCGCCTTCAATCAGGGCGGCGCGCTGGTGCTGATCTACAAGGACGGGTCGGTCCTGATCAACCACGGCGGCACCGAAATGGGCCAGGGTCTGCACACGAAAATGCTGCAGGTGGCCGCGACCAGTCTCGGTATCCCGCTGCACCGGGTGCGGCTGGCGCCGACCCGAACCGACAAGGTGCCCAACACTTCCGCCACCGCCGCCAGTTCCGGGGCGGACCTCAACGGCGCGGCCGTGAAGAACGCCTGCGAGCAGCTGCGCGAGCGACTGCTGGCGGTAGCGGGCGCCCGGCTCGGGGTGAATCCGGCGGAGGTGCGCATCGTCGACGGCGTCGCCCACGTCCTCGGCGGCGATGGCCGGCTCGCGTGGGACGATCTCGTTCGCACCGCCTATCTCGAGCGAATTCAGTTGTCGGCGGCCGGTTTCTACCGCACCGAGGGCTTGCACTGGGATGCGCGGTCCTTCCAGGGATCGCCGTTCAAGTACTTCTCCTACGGCGCGGCCGCCACCGAGGTGGAGGTGGACGGCTTCACCGGCGCCTACCGCATCCGGCGCGTCGATATCGTGCACGATGTCGGCGACAGCCTCTCCCCGCTGATCGACATCGGCCAGATCGAAGGCGGATTCGTGCAGGGTGCGGGCTGGCTGACCCTGGAGGAACTGCGGTGGGACACCGGCGCGGGACCCCGCCGCGGCCGGTTGCTGACGCAGGCGGCCAGCACCTACAAATTGCCGAGCTTCTCGGAAATGCCCGAGGTCTTCAATGTGACGCTGCTGGAGAACGCGACCGAGGAAGGCGCGGTGTACGGCTCCAAGGCGGTGGGAGAGCCGCCGCTGATGCTGGCGTTCTCGGTGCGCGAGGCATTGCGGCAGGCCGCCGCGGCGTTCGGGCCCGCCGATGTGGCGGTGGATCTCGCCTCCCCCGCGACGCCGGAGGCGGTGTACTGGGCGGTCGAGGCGGCCCGGCGCGCCGCCGGGCGCAGCGAAAGCAGCACCGGCGCAAGCACTTCGATCAGTGTCTGAGATGACCTGGGTGGCCGCGGTCGCGCGGTTGCGGGCGCGCCGGGAGCCCGGCGTGCTGGTGACCGTCGCGGCCGTGCGCGGGCACGCACCGCGCCGGGCCGGCGCGAAACTCGTGGTGGGACTGACCGAGACGTGGGGTTCGATCGGCGGCGGCAATATCGAGGCCGTGGCGATCGATCGGGCCCGCGAGCTGATCGCAATGCCCGAGGCCGAGCCCGAGCTGATGGAGTTCGCCCTCAACGACAAGGTCAGCAACCGGCACGGCGTGCAATGCTGCGGCGGGACCGTCACCGTCCTGCTCGAACCCCTGCCCGTGGTCCCCGCGGTCGCGATCTTCGGCGTCGGGCATGTCGGGCTGGAGCTGGCGCGCATCCTGGCCCGTCACAACCTGGATCTGCACCTGATCGACACGCGCCCCGATCAGCTCGCCGCCGAACGGCTCGCCATGCTGGCGGACGCGGTGGCGCAGCTCCACGTCCACCACACCCCCCTGCTTCCGGAGGAGGTCCTCGCAGAACTACCGACCGGCGCCCACGTTCTGATCATGACTCACGATCACGCCGAGGACGCCGCACTGTGCGATGCCGCCCTGCGCACCACCGGCCTCGGTTCGATCGGGTTGATCGGCTCGGCCGCCAAATGGGCCCGGTTCCGCCAGCGCCTGGCCACCGAAGGCGGCCACGACCCCGCCACCATCGCCCGGATCACCACCCCCATCGGCCTGCCCGAAATCACCGGCAAGGAACCCGCCACGATCGCAGTGAGCGTCGCCGCGGCCCTGCTCCGAACCTTCGAATCGAGTCCGCCGCATGGTTGATGGCTGTCCGGACGCCGGAGTCATCGCCCCCTAGGACGAGGTGTCCTCGCTCATCGCATTAGCGTTGTAGGCCAGCAGCTCCCAAGTGTGGCCGTCCGGGTCCTCGATCGCCCGGTTGTAGAGCCAGCCCAGGTCCTGGACCTCGCGGGGTTCGGTAGCGCCCGCGGCGAGCGCCGCATCTGCCAGGCGGTCCACTTCTTCCCGCGATTCGGCACCGAGCGCGTTGATCACCTCGATCTGTCCCTCGGCGGTGGCGCGCTTGGTGAAGGCCGCGAACGCTTCTCGCGTCATCAGCTGCACCATGATCGAGTCCGCGAGAACCACCTGGGCGGAAGTGTCCCCCGTGAAATCCGGATTGATGATGCCGCCCATCGCCGTATACACCTTCGTGCTCGCGTCCAGGTCGCTGACCGGCAGGTTGACGTAGATCTGCGTGATTGCCATGACGTGCCTCTCCAAGAATTTTCCGGTGTGCCGGGTGTTCCCGGCGACACCACAAAACCTAGGGACGCACCTCCACCTCGGTCTTGTACAGAAGCGACAGCATCTCCTCGCCATCAGGCTGCTGCAGTTGCGTAGCCGTACGCCCGATGAACCGCACCATCGAACGCGCGAGATGCGGCTGGTCGTGATACCCCGCCAGCTGCGCCACCTCACTCGCCGAAATCCCTTGCCGCAGCAGCAATACCGCCTGCCTGGCCCGCTCGATCTGCCGGATCGCCCCCTGCGTCAACCCCGTCGCCGCAGCCACCCGCCGCTGCACCGACCGCGGAGTCACCAACGTCGCCGCCTCACCACGCAGCACATCCGTCACCAACGGATCACGCACCAACAGCCCGGCCCGAACCAGCCGATCCGCAAACACCTCAGCATTCCCATAATCCGGGATCTCCCACTCCTCCCCCTGCAACACGAACGACCGCGACGTCGTAAACGAACTCGACACCGCGCTATCAACCAACCCCGACACCGGCATCGGCGCCAAAAACGCGCCATGCCGGAAAATAATCCCGAACGTCTCCCCCGCCCCAGGCCCCAACTCCAACACCGTAGGCCCGGTCTCCGGCCCACGAACCGAAACGTGCGTCTCCCCCCGATCCCGCCAAACGACAAGCTCCCAATTCGAATTGGCCACCGACCGCATCCGCGGCGCCACCACCCCCGAATCCGGCCCAGCCCGATACACCCGCTCGACATACGGCGAATCGGACAAGCGCTGCTCGACGCCACCGTCCGACTGGAGACTCACAACCAGAAACTAACACCGGCCGCCCTCCACCACTGCGCGAGGGGACATTCCCCGACCACCCGGGTCGCGCTAGCAGAGGACATTCGGCCGCCGGTTCGCGAACCGAGTCGCTCGCAGAATCGAACCCAAGGCTCCGGCATGATCAGCTCATGCCAACCCCGTCCGACGACCCAGAGAAATCTGCCCCCCACTCGCGGCTTCGAGCCAGAATGCCGCCTGGTGGCCGAGTCGAGCCGGTACTCGTCAAAGGTCGTCCGGGATCTGCGCTACGACGGCGATCTCACCATCGCCATTCAAGGCCCGGGGTTCTCGTACGCCAAGATCGTATTCCGCCATCCGGCAGGGTTTCGCGTGCTCGATGAGGGTGACCTCACCGAGTATTGGAACACCTACAGCGAACCCAACGGCTGGTTATGGGAAGTCCTCCGGGGCGGCTGGCTGGACCTGGAGCGGCGCCGCCCCTACTTTTTCACCGGCGAACACGAAGACCTCCGCGAGTACTTCCTGGTCGACGACAAGTGCATCAACGTACTCGCACGGAAACCACCCGAAATCATCGACCTCGGAACCGATCCGACAACAGCCAAGCCCTGAGTTGATGTTCATCGGGCACACTGAGCTGCCCACCTGGCCTGTTGGTGATCTCGACTCGCACAGCGAGCGCGACCCCGGACGGTGAACCCGCGATACACTCGGCCGGAAGTTCCTGTGCGACAACGAAATGCATCTCACCGGCGCTGGATGCTTGTGGGACTCGGCTGTGAATCCCGTTTCCCCGCTGCGGTGGTTGCACCTCAGGGCGAGCGTACGGACGGCTGGGTGTTCATTCGCGTACACACCGTGCCGACACAACTGATCTACACCCCCATGGTCGGTGACCAGGCCTCGACGGTGGGCAACGCCAAACCGGTGACCGTCTCACCGGCATCGGTCCGGATAACGGTCTCGGCGCACACTACGGAAACGACCAGCGGCAGCCCTCCCTCTACGACAGTCGCGCCGCAAGCGACCACAGCCGGAGTAACGCCGACCGAGCTGGATCCCGAAGGTCGATAGCAGCTAGCCGAAGGTCGGCC
The DNA here is from genome assembly GCF_001613325.1 of Nocardia yamanashiensis NBRC 100130. GTDB lineage: Bacteria > Actinomycetota > Actinomycetes > Mycobacteriales > Mycobacteriaceae > Nocardia > Nocardia yamanashiensis. The sequence continues at coordinate 66,013 of NZ_BDCD01000036.1, forward strand.
GTGGCAGGCATGGGTAGGATCCGATTCGAGGAGGCTCGGATGGGATTTGGTGTGCGGCAAGACGGTTCGACCGCGTTCGTCAGATCTCGTATCCGGAAGATCGCCCTCATGCTGTTGGGCATCGCGGCGATGGCCACGGTGGTCACGGCGGTTCTTGCCCTGGCGCTATCCGAACTCGCGGGCGCGGCTGAATCTCTGATCGGCCCCGACGTCGTGCAAGAGGAACTGTCCGAAAGCGAAGCCAGGAACAGCATGGCCAACCTGTTCCAAGCTCATATCCCGGACGGCTGGCATCTGATCGGGATGACATCGACTTGCCACAACATGCGACGGTTGCCGATCTGCACACTCGACGGATCGTTCACCGGCCCGGCATCCGAATTCACCCTCGACTCCCCCATCTTCCAAATCAAGCCGGGCCGGACGGGATCGCAACCGGCCACCCAACTCGTCACCTGCGAGGATCTCGCCACCAGAAACCTCGACCTGGCAACCGATCTCGACTGCACGAGCCAGCAGACCCTGGTCCTGGCCGAACTGACCGGCGGCCGCGCATTGCCTGGAAGCCACGTGCTCATCGCACGCTCCGCCACCGCGACCACCCTGCGAGTACGAGTCAAGGTCTTCTGAAAATGACTCGCTGCATTTACGGCACTGTCGACGCCGAGCTGAATGCCACTCTGTAGAAGTGGTGTTTTTCGTAAACGGATATCGGTTGTCCAGCCTGGTGAAGGACCCTGCTGCGGTCGACTCGTCACTGACCCGCCTTCGCGATCTGCTCGCTGCCAGCCGCCCATACCTGGAGCAGTTCGAAGAGCATGACCTTGTCGATCGACTCGACAGGCTCGCTGACCGGTTGCGAAGGATGGGGCCTGCGATCGATGACGCCTTCGACCGCGACTTTCGAGCGTTCACCGACGACGCAGCACGGATATTCGAGGGTAAGGCTGCAACGGCTGGCGTGGGTGCCTCGGATGATCCGAGTGGTGCGATCTATTGGGAGTTGTCTTGGGCTGTCGTACATTTGGCCACGGTCCGCATCGGCGGCTATGGCGTGATCGAGCATCCCGGTCCCGGCCCGCCGGAGAACTGACCGATTGAGCCGCGGTCCCGGCGCGGTCGCGGTGGTGATCGATTCCCAGTCCGTGAAGGGCGCAGACACCGTCCCGGTGACCTCGAGAGGGTGGGATCAAGCCAAAAAGGTGAATGGGCGCAAGCGCCATTTGGCTTGTGAAACAAAGGGTTTGCCGGTCGCGATCAGGGTCACCGCCGCTGATGTGACCGATCGGGCCGCCGCCCGCGAACTGCTGTGGCGGCTGCGGATCCTGCATCCCGAACTCACCATTGCCTGGGCCGACTCGGCCTACAGTGGAGCCCTGGTCGAGTGGGCCGCGCAGTTCCTCGACCTCACCGTCAAGGTGGTGACACCCCCACGCATTACGACGGGCGTTCATCAGCCACGAGAAGCTGCGTTCCACGGCCGCGCTACCCGCGCCACCCAGGCGCGGCGACACCGTCGGTCGGTGCTGGCAGCATGAATCCCCGGCCGAGGAGTTGATCACCTTTACCCAGGTCCAGCGAACGGCCGAGGCTGGTCGTCGCCGGCAACGAGGTACCCGGTCCGGGACCGGGCAGCAAACATGGGTGTTATTTACGGTGGTTCTTCATTTTGTCGACGATCGTCTTCGCCAGGGTAACTTTCCTGTTCAGGAATTCCTTGAGGTCGCCGAATCGTGTGTACTCGGTGCTTTCGATCTCCCATACCGGTGCCGAGGCACACTGCTGTTGCTGGCAGCCGACGGTGACGTATCGGATCCCGTCGGCAGTGCCTCCGATGATGATCAGGTTGTCGAACGAGTCCATCTCCAGATCACGAGGCTGGACCGCGTACTGCTGGAAGACCTCGAGCATGACTTTGTGCTCGGGCGAGTCCTTCGAGATGTCACTGAGCGCGTAGAGGTAGCCGCCGCCGGAGAACGCTGTCCACCCGTTGGCATGTGCGAGCCATTGCTTGAACTGGTCGTCGAAGTGGTCGTCGAAGTGGGTCCCCAGCCGGGTCTCGGCGCTGCGGATGTCCTCCGGTGCGGCGCCGGGATTTGGTTCGGTCAGCATCCAGTCCGATTTCCGGCCTACCGCGAGGTTTTCGTCGTACCAGTCCTTCTGTTGCGCCTTCAGTGAGGAAATCACCGGCGGCACCCAGTCTGTCGGCTCCTCGGCGGGCTTGCTCGAACACGCGCAGGCGGCCAGTGCCACAAGCACGATCAATGACCATCGGGTGGACCGCATGTCTGCTCCTTCGTTCGAGGTCGACCATCATTGTCCGGGTTGCTCATCGCTATCCTCCGAAGGACGTCGGGGGCATCGGCCGCCAGCGCGCAACCCGCGGCCGCAACCCAGCCCCGGGGCCGCAATAGTGGTCGATCCCGAGACGAGCTCCGTGACACACCCGGAGTGCCGCGGTTACGGCGTGAGGTCCGGCGGCTCGTACAAGCTGATATCCGCCTACCGGAGAAGCTGTCCGCCTACAGAAATGGAGGAAGCCATGCGCGCTGCCGTAGCGCAGGATCTGACCGGCATCGACGGGCTCACCGTCACCGAGTGGCCGACTCCGCCCGAACCGGCGGCCGGGCAGGTGCTGGTACGAGTCCACTGCGCGGGCGTCGGGCCGTGGGATGTCGGAATGCTGGGCGGTGGTTTCCCGGGGCTCGCAGCGCCGTTCGTGCCGGGCCAGGAGCTCTCCGGTGTCGTCGAGGCGGCCGAGCCAGGCTCCGATGTTCAACCGGGGCAACGGGTTTACGCAACGACCTTCCCGACCGGTGGCGGGCTCGCCGAGTTCGCGCTCGTTGATTCCGCCCGGGTGGCGGTGATGCCCGCCGCACTGGACTTCCCGGAAGCGGCGGGTTTGGTGATCGGAGCGGGCACCGCGTACGAGGGGCTCATCGATCGGGGGCGGCTGCGGGCCGGTGAATCGGTCCTCATCACCGGCGCGGCGGGTGGCGTCGGCAGTAGCGCGGTGCAGATCGCTGCGGCCGTGGGCGCCCGTGTCCTGGGGGTCGCCAGCTCCGGTAACCATGACTATCTGCGTGGCCTGGGCGCCTCCGACGTGTTCGACTATCACGATCCCGAGTGGGCTGCGCAGGTCCGGCTCGCGGTCCCGGGCGGCGTCGATCTGCTGTTCGACGGAACCGGAGGACAGGCCCGCGACAGCGCCCTGACAACGATCCGCGATGGCGGCCACGCTGTTTCGATCATCGCCCAGGATCCGCTGGGCGAGCTGGATCGTGGAATCACCGGAGAGACCTTCGCGGCCCATGTTGATCGGCAGCGCCTCGACGCTCTCTCCCGCTTGGTTCAGGCCGGCCAGTTGCGTCCGAGCATCGAGGCGATATTCCCGCTCGAGCACGTCCACGATGCGCTCGCACGCGTCGCCGGTGGACATACCCGAGGCAAAATCGTGGTGCAGATCGCGTCGTAGATCGGCTCACCACGAACTCGCATTCCGCCACGCTCGGATCGGCACCGGATGGGGCTGAGCGGAGCGTTTGCTCGCGATCGGTTCGGCACCGATCGGACGGGTATGCGTTCGGTGTGTCCACTCCCTTGAATCGCGCTGTGAGCACCCGGCTGCTGTACTTCTTCATCCTGGGCGACGTCCTGGGCGCTGGGGTGTACGTGCTGGTCGGCTCGGTCGCGCAGGTGTCCGGTGGCGCGGTCTGGCTGCCGTTGCTGATCGCGTTGATGCTCGCGTCACTCAGTGCGGGTTCCTACGCCGAGCTGGCGACGAAGTATCCGCGTGCGGGCGGATCGGCGCACTATGCCACGCGAGCGCTGGGGCCTGCGGCCGGGTCGCTGGTGGGCTTCTGCATGCTGGCCGGCGGGATCGTATCGGTGGGAGCGCTGGCCCGGGCGTTCGCCGGCGATTATCTCCAGGTTCTCGTCACGGTGCCGATACCGCTGGTGGTGGTCGTCTTCCTCCTCGCTCTGGCGGCACTCAATATCCGCGGTATCAGAGAGTCGTTGCGCGCCAATGTCTTCGCGACCTTGATCGAACTCAGCGGTCTGCTGCTGATCATCGGCTTGGGCGTTTGGATCATGATTCGCGGGGACGGGGACCCCGGCCGACTGACCGAGATCGGCACCCCTGACCGCGGCGTGGTGTCCGCGGTGCTCGCGGGCACGGTGCTGGCCTTCTATTCCTTCGTGGGCTTCGAGACCTCGGTGAATCTGGCGGAGGAAGTCCGCGATCCCCGCCGGTCGTACCCGACGGCGCTGTTCGGCGCGCTGGGTACCGCCGGCGTCGTCTACATACTCATCGGTGTCGTCGCCAGCGCGGCAGTGCCCACCGAAGAACTGTCCCGATCCAGCGGACCCCTCCTCGAGGTAGTGCGCATCGCCGGCGGCATACCCGATCGGCTGTTCAGTGTGATCGCGCTGGTCGCCGTAGCCAACGGCGCACTACTGACCGGAATCATGGCGTCACGACTGACCTACGGCATGGCCCGCGACGGATTGCTGCCCGCCGTACTGGCCCGCGTGCTGCCCGTCCGCCGCACCCCGTGGGTCGCGATCCTGGCCACCTCGTCGATATCCCTGATGCTCGCCCTGACCGGCGACGTCGCCACCCTCGCCGAAACGCTGGTACTCCTGCTCCTGGTGGTCTTCGCCGCAGTGAACTCTTCGGTCCTCATCCTGCGCCGCGAGCCCGGCGAGCCCGGCCACTTCCGCATCCCGACCGTCATACCGTGGCTCGGCTTGGCATCCTGCCTGTTCCTGGCGACACGCATCGACGGACAGATCTGGCTGCGCGGGCTGATCCTGGTCGGCGCCGGTGTGCTTCTGGCCCTGGTGAACGGACTGCGTGCGCGCCAACGCGCCAGTGCGGAACGCGAATACGCACGTTCCCTCTAACCGCCCCGTGCACCGGCATCGTTCTTGGGGACCGGTCAAGATAGCATCGGGGCCGGGACTAGGTCAGGACTGGAGATGCCTCGCAACAGACGTCCGCAGGATCGGGAAGAGAAGCGTGCGGAGATCGTGGTGGCCGCTCGGCGGTTGTTCGTCGAGGAGGGCTACGACGCCGCGTCGATGACGCGGATCGCCCGCGACGCCGGCGTGGTGTCGAACACGCTGTACTGGTACTTCCAGGACAAGGACGCGGTTTTGATCGCGGTCCTGGAAGCGGTTCTGGCCGACTCGATGGCTGCCTACAGCGACATTCTGGATTCGAGCCTGGCTGATCGGTTGTTGTGGCTGGTCGAGGAATTGGAGCAGCTGGGGCGGTTGGTGAGCACGGTGCACACGCGCGCCGCGGAGTCCGCGGCGATCGGTGAATGGCACGAGCAGTTCCACGCGCTGGCCGAAGGATTGTTCCGGGCGGAGCTGATCGAGCTTGGCGTGCCCGGCCACGACGTGGATCCGTTGGTCACGATGGGCGTTTTCGTTGTCGAGGGCTTGCTGACGCATCCGGCGGAGCAGGCCCAGCGGCGCGCGGTGATCGAGACACTACTCAACAGTGCCCGCGGTCTCGCAGCAGCCGCAGGGTGACTGTCCGATCAGTACTGACCCGCGGGGCGGTCTACTGCGTGGCGTGTGCGGTGTAGTCGAATTGCGTTGCCAGGAAATAGAGTTGGTCACGCACAGCTCGTTCGAAGTGCTCGCCCACGTAGATGTCGAAGTGGTCGCACGGGTAGCTCTGGACATGTACGTGTGCCAGGCCCTGCGCGCGCCGCTTGGTGGTCTTCGCGGGCGCTGCCGCGTCGTTGTCGCAGACGCACAGCAGTGTCGGGGTGCTGAAGCGGCCCAGTGCGCGACCGGGCCGGTAGAGCGGAAGGCGCAGCGCCAGCCGTGCCGCCAGGGCGTTGGCGGCATCGAATTCGCCGTCCGGGCCGCGCAATACACCCCACATGGTGTCGCGACCGACCGCAGTGGAGGGTTCCTCGCCGCCATCGTTCTCGGTCAGCTCGATGTTCTTCGACACCCGAGCCCGCACCGACGGCAGCCGCTTCAGCACTGCACTCGTGCGCCGCGAGAGCCGGGTCCCCGCAGGCAGGAGTGCCGAAGCACCGGCGAGGGCATCGGGTGAAGCGACGAACGCGGGCATCCACGACGTACCGGCCATCGGCAACAGGATCGGCTTGGCGCCGAACCAGGAACCGACCGTATCGAGTATGCCGGCGATCGTCAGCGCTACCACGCTCAGCGGGCCGGCCTGGATACGCGAGCGCAACGACGCCGGTCCGTCCGTGAAAGGGCACTGGGCCACGACCGCCGCGATACCGGCGCCCTCGGAGGCGACCTGAAGAACATGGCCGCCACCGAAAGAACTGCCCCACAAAGCAATCCGCTCGACATCCACCTCCGGCAGCGTGCGCACGAAAGCCAGCGCCGCATGCCAATCGGCCCGTTGCCGACCGATATCGAGCAGCTGACGCGGCATTCCGCCACTGGCCCCGAGATGACGATAGTCGAACACAAGCACCGACCACCCAGCCTCGGCGAACCGTTGCGCGAAGGCATCCAGACGCATCTCCCGCACCGCCCCCAGCCCGTGCCCCATGATCACCATCGGGCGCGGGCCGTTCAGATCAGGCGCGGCGTACAACCAAGCCGCGCACTCGTCTCGGCCGGAGGCGAACGAGACCTCACGCCGCCGCACCGCCACCGCCTCACGTCGCTCGACGGGCTCACTGATTTCCATGACTCGCGTCCTCCGCTCCACCATCACTCTTCTTGAACGCAATCCAAGAAGCGGGTTGCGGTAACCGTAGAGACTTCTTGAACGGCAGTCAAGAAGTCGGCTGGCGCACAGGTCTGCGTAAGATCACGTCGAACCAGCAAGTCCGATCGAATTTCCGGGGGTCAACGTGTCGCGCGTCGGCAGCGTCTGCCTAGCTCTTGTCGCCACAGCTGTCACGCTCAGCGCCTGCGGCTCTGACAGTTCGGCGGCGGATTCGGGCTCGACCGGGGATCCGTGCACCGAGGTGCAGCACGAAATCGATCTCGTGAAGGCATTGCAGCAGGGCGCGACGCCGAGCGATCCGCAGGGAGAGATCCAGCGGCTCAGCAGTTTTCAGCCGAAGGCACCCACCGAGGTAAGCCGCTACTACTCGACGATGAAAACGTACGTCGTCAACCACCTGGAGCGGACGGTGCCGGACCCGCCCGCAGCGGTACTTGCGGCCAACCTCGACGAACTCGCCAATTGGAAAGGCGCCCATTGCCTGAAGCTGCGACCGTCGACCTCCCCGACCGCGCCCCGCAGCGGAACTTGAGCGACACACGGCCGGTCTCGCTCGAGGGGAGACATCAATAGCTGCACAGCTTGACCCAATCGTCATCGCGGTCCCGGTTATCGCGGACGAACAGACCCGCCCCTTTCACATACGGCACCGCGAGGTCGAAATCGCCTTTGCGATAGACGATCCAGGTGCGCTGCTTGCCGTTGAGTAGGCGCGCGTTCTCTGCACCGGACAAGAATCCATCGAATGCGAAGTCATGAACCTCCTCCTCGATCGTGTCCGCCGAGATGAAGGCGTACTGATAGGTGTACGCATAGAAGAACCCCCAACTACCCACCGTCCCGGAACAACTCCCGGACGTGCTCCCGGAGAAGTTGTCCGCCCGAGCGATCCCGGTAGACAAGCCCACAACAATCCCGAATGTTCCGAGCACCAGCAGTATTCGCTTCATACTCCCCCGTCCAGCAGGCCGGATGCCCGCTCCGAACAATGCCGACCGTAGGGTGATCGCGCTGGCGATCCCCTTACAGATCCCATAAAACCGCTGGTCCGCCACCGCGCGGGCGGGCGAAGCCGATGCTCGCTCGTGAGCGGACGTCGTCCCGCGTCAGCTGTCTGCACGGCATCGAGCGCACCCGGAAGCCAACCGCCCCGCCGATCGGCCCGGGGCGAGCCCAGGGTGGGCCCAGGGGGATTCCCGGGCGCGAGAGGTTGTGCGGGCGGGCAACTCTGGTTGATGCCGCAGTCCGGTCTGGGCTGCGAGTGTCGAGTTCGGAGTGGAGTGAATGATGTTCCGGAATCCGCGTTGGGCGGTTGCCTTCATCACCATGGCCATCGTGACCCTGGTGACAGCCCCGATCTGGGCGGCGGGTCCGCTGTGGGATGCAGCAGGGCCTACGGTCGTTCTCGCTCCTGGTGGGTCCACCGACGTCGACGCTCGGCGAGTGCCATTAGTCACGCCGATCGTGCTCGGAGCACCAGTCCCGAGTTCGTGATCCGGTCACGCTCTTCCAAACTGGAGCATTTCAAGACAGGATGATCACTCTGTGGTTGCTGGAGCCGACCGGCTCGGATCCACCGTGGAGAAGGCAGGCGAGAGTGGCGTTTCGGGGGCAGGTCGAGTTGGTCGGACGCGGAGCGGAATCGGCTGCCCTGGATCGATTGGTCGCGGCGATCCGCACGGGTGAGAGCCGGGTACTGGTCCTGCACGGCGGGGCAGGGGTCGGCAAGTCGGCGCTGCTGGACTATCTGGAGGGTGTGGCGACCGATCTGCGAGTGATGCGGGCGGTCGGTGTCGAGGCGGAGATGGAGCTCGCGTACGCCACCCTGCATCAATTGTGTGTGCCGATGCTGGATCGGCTGACAGCCCTGCCGGAGCCGCAGCGGCACGCGCTCGAAACCGTTTTCGGGTTGCGGGCAGGCACGCCGCCCGAACGCTTTCTGGTCGGGTTGGGGGTGCTGAGCTTGCTCTCGGACGCTTCCGAGAGCGGCCCGCTGCTGTGCGTGATCGACGATGCGCAGTGGATGGATCGGGCCTCGGCACAGGTGCTGGGTTTCGTAGCCCGCCGGCTGCTGGCCGAATCGGTGGCCCTGGTTTTCGCGGCCCGGCAACGGTCCCATGATCTTCTCGGATTGCCGGAGCTCGAGGTCACCGGGTTGAACGAGACCGACGCTCGCACCTTGCTCGACACGGCGACTCCCGCCCGCCTCGACCATCGCATTCGCGATCGGATCGTGGCCGAGGCCAGGGGCAATCCCCTTGCGTTGCTGGAACTTCCGCGTGAGCACACCGTCACCGAACTCGCGGGCGGCTACGGGCTTCTGCCCATCGACAGCGTGCCTGGACGGATCGAGCAGAGCTTCCTGACCCGGATCGACGAGTTGTCCGCGCCGAGCAAGCGGCTTTTGCTGATCGCGGCTGCCGAACCGGTGGGCGATCCCGCGCTGGTGTGGCGCGCCGCCGAACGGCTCGGAGTCACCCCGGCCGCGGCACTCGACGAACAGACCGACGAACTGCTGTCCTTCGACATCCGCGTCACGTTCCGGCACCCGCTCGTTCGCTCGGCGGTGTATCGCGCTGCTACGGAAGAGGATCGGCGGGCGGTGCATCGCGCGCTGGCCGAAGTCACCGATCCGAAAGTCGATCCGGACCGTCGAGCCTGGCATCTGGCCTCGGCAGCGGCGGAACCGGAGGAGACCGTCGCCGCGGAACTGGAACGGTCCGCCGATCGGGCCCAAGCCCGGGGCGGATTGGCCGCCGCGGCCGCGTTCCTGCGACGGTCGGTGGACCTGACCGCCGATACCTCGCGCCGTGCCGAGCGGGCGGTCGCGGCCGCCGATGCCAGTGCCCGGGCCGGTGATCTGGATGTGGCGCGCCGCCTGGTCGATCTCGCCGACCTGGAGGCGAGCAGCGAATTGCTGCGTGCCCGAGCGCAACTGGTACGGGGCAGGATCGCACAGGCCGCCGGCTTCAACGAGCAAGCGCCGCCGATCCTGCTGGCGGCGGCACGGCGGCTGGAACCTTTCGACCGCGATCTGGCCCGCGAAACCTATTTGCTGGCCTGGGGCGCGGCGGCATGGGGGGCCGCCGACAACGTGAGCCTCACCGCGATTTCCGAAGTGATCCGGGAACTTCCGGCCCCGCCGGCGAATCCGCGGCCGATCGACCTGGTGCTCGAGGGCTGCGCGCTGCTGGGCACCGCCGGCCGGGGCACCGCGATCGGACCGCTGCGGCGCGCACTGACCGCGCTCGTCGATCTACCCGTCGCGGACCTGCTCAAATGGGGTTGGGCCGCCTGCGGGCTGAGTCCGGCGGTCTGGGACGAGCGGGTGATGATCGAAACCTACACGCGCGCGGCGGAAGCGGTGCGCACCGCCGGAATCCTGACCGAGCTGCCGATCTATCTCGCCTCGCTCGGCGCGGCGACGTCGCTGATCGGCGACTTCACGGCGGCGGCGGGTATCGTCGCCGAATCCGAAGGCATCGCGGCGGCGACCGGCATCCCCCTCGCGCCCTACACCACGCTCATCCTGACCGCCATGCAGGGCAAGGAGTCCGAGGCCACGGCCCTGATCGCCGCCACCATCGAACAGACCGCGGCGGACGGCCAGCTGACCGGAGTCACCACCGCGCAATGGGCGGCCGCGGTCCTCTACAACGGCCTGTCCCGCTACCACGACGCGTTGTCGGCGGCCCAGGCCAGCACCCGGATCGCTCAGCTGGTCGTATCGGTGTGGGTGCTGCCGGAGCTCATCGAAGCGGCGGTCCGGGTGGGTGACGACCGGGCCGCGAACGACGCCCTGGACCGGCTCACCGATGCCGCCGCGGCGGCCCAAACCGACTGGGCGCAGGGGATTCTGGCGCGCTGCCGGGCGCTGCTGTCCGACGGCGTCAAGGCGGACGACCAGTACCGGGAGGCCGTCGAAAGGCTGAGCCGGACGCTCATGCGCCCGGAGCTGGCGCGTGCGCACCTGCTGTACGGCGAATGGCTGCGCAGGCAATCCCGGCGGGTCGACGCGCGGCACCAATTGCGTACCGCCTACGAGATGTTCGACGCGATCGGCATGACGGCGTTCGCCGAACGCGCCCGCCGCGAACTGCTCGCCAGCGGCGAGAAGGTCCAGAAACGGATCGTCGAGGTCACCGGTGAGGACCTGACCCCGCAGGAAAGGCAGATCGCGGTACTGGTCGGTGAAGGTCTGTCCAATCCGGAGGTGGCCGCCCGGCTGTTTCTCAGCCCGCGCACCGTCGAATGGCATCTGCGAAAGATCTTCACCAAGTTGTCGATCACTTCCCGGCGGCAGTTGCGCGGGGCCCTGCCCATTGCCGACTGAGGCCACCGGTGGACGCTTCGACGCGTTCGCGATCGCCTTCCGCACCCGTGTCGCGATCCCTGGTCCGAGAGAACCAGGGTGTCTCCCGGGGGCGACCGGCAGCCCGGATCCCCGAGTCTGATCGCACCGGTTCATGGCGCCGGATGTCCTCGACCCAGGGAGATGAGGCAGTGATGTCAGATCAGCCGTTGCGTGGAGCCGCCGCGCTCGTCACCGGCGCCAGCGGCGGCATCGGCGCGGCGACCGCGGCCCGATTGGTCCGTGAGGGCGCGGCGGTCGCCCTGATCGCACGCAACCGCGAACGCTTGGCCCGGCTCGTGGACGAGCTCACCGCGCAGGGCGGGCACGCCGTCGCGGTGCCGGCCGATCTCACCGTCCCGGTCGAGGCGTACCGGGCGGTGGAGGAGGCCTGTGATCGGCTGGGGCGTCTGGACATCGTGGTGAACAGCGCCAGCACCATGGTGCTGGAAACGGCGCTGCACACGCCGATCGAGGAATGGGACCGGATGATCTCACTCAATGTGTCGGGGCTGCTGCACGTTACCCACGCCGCTGTCCCCTACCTGATCGACGCGGCCGCGACCTCGCCGCGGCGAGTGGCGGATCTGGTGAACGTGGGCTCGGCCGCCGGGCGGGTCGCGCGCCCGGCGGGCAGCGTCTACCACCTGACCAAGTTCGGCCTCAACGGGTTCACCGAATCACTACGCCAGGAACTGCTTTCGGAGGGCGTGCGAGTGAGTGTCGTGGCTCCCGGACTGGTGGATACCGCCGCCCGGCACAGGTCGCGCGAGGCTGCGGGCCGGCCGGAACGACTACGGCCGGAGGATATCTCGGACTCGATCGCCTATATCGTCACCCGCGATCGCCGCATCGCCGTCAACGAAATCGTCGTCCGGCCGGGCGGCCAGCTCTGGTGACCACTCGGCCGGTCGGCGCGGGTGTCACATCGGCGGCGGCCGGGTGGTCCTTGTTCTCGGCAGGCGCCCGGTCGAGTCACGAGGTAAGAGCACGGAATACCGGGTTTCAGACGGCTCCCCCGCGGAGTACGCGTCAAGCAGAGCGTGGCTGGTCCCACCCGCCGCCGGGCGCCTCCCATTCGAAAAAACGGCCACGGGCACAGCCTTACAGGCCCCGGCCGGATCAGTTTTCCAGTGCGCCGCGGATTTCCTTGCGTGAGGTGATCCCGAGCTTGCCGAACACCTTGCGCAGATGCCATTCGACCGTGCGCGCGCTGAGGAACAACTCCGCGCCGATTTCGGAGTTGGTCAGGCCGTCACCGGCGAGCCGCGCGATCTGGGCCTCCTGCGCGGTCAATGCCGCGTGGGCTTCGATCGTGCTGTGGCGCACCGATTCTCCGATGGCGAGCAGTTCCCGGCGGGCACGCTCGGCGAACGCCTTGGCGCCGAAACGATTCAGCATCTCGTAGGCCGTCCGCAATTGCGCTCGGGCCTCGGCCCGCCGCTGCTCGCGCCGCAGCCACTCGCCGTACACCAGGTGGGTCCGCGCCAGGTGCACCGCGATTCGTGTGCGGCCCAGATGCTCGATGGCCTCACGGTACAACCGGTCGGCGGTTTCGCCCTCGCTGAGCAGGGCTCGCGATCGCGCCGAAATACCCCGCGCCCAACCGGTTCCGCTGGCGTCGGCGCGTTCGGTGAGCTGCCGGAGCGCCGCCTCGCCCGCGGCAAGGTCCCCGGCGTAGGCCGCCGCCTCCACCAGTTCGAGCAGCGCGAATCCGGACATGCCGAGGTCGTCGTGTTCGGCGGCCAGCTGCGCGCTGCTCAGCGCGGCCCGATACTGGCCGAGCCCGTTGTACAGCAGCGAGTGCAGGTAATGGCCGCCGCTGAGTGTTCGGCCCTCGCCCCAGGCGGCGGCCAATGCGACCTCGGTATCGATCAGCGCGGGCGCCTGCGCGTCCTCCCCGCGCCAGGCCACCAGCAGCAAGGTCGTGTACATGATCGGAGAGTTTCCCGTCACCTCGAGCAGCGCCCGGGATTCCTCGACAAGTACTGCGGCGACGTCGAATTCGCCCGCGCGCAGATGCACCCCGGCGCGGTAGCTCAGCGCGAGGGGGAGGAAGTTCAGCGCTCCGGTTTCCCGAGCGGCCCGCACCGCCCGGGTGGACAACTCGTGCCAGCTCTCGTCGTCCCACAGTTCGGTGGCCGTCGGCCAGGTCAGCCAGAGCCAGCGCATACTGTGCTCGGCATCGGCTCCCCGGCCGTCCCAGAATGCGTGCAGAGCGCGCCGCAGTGGCGCGGCGCTCGCGGCGTAGCCGGTCGCGAACCGCGTCACCAGACCGGCGAGCAGCGCGTCCGCCGGATTGTCCGGCGCGCCCGCGTCCGGCAGCGCGGCCCGCGCCTGCTCCGCCACCATTCCCAATTCGCCGTCGCGACCGAGACGGCTGGCGAAGACCGCCGATCCGATCGCCTCGAGGTAGGCGGCGCGCGCCTGATCGGGATAGCAGGGTGCGAGCCGGGCCGCCGCGTCGAGCAGTAACGGCAGCGCCGCACCGCCCCGTCGACGCGCGAAGACGATCTGGGCCCGCAGCCGCGCCACCCGTGCGCGCTGTGCTTCGTCCAGCGGACCCATTTCAGCGGTGGCGAGCAGTTCGTGTGCCGCCTCCGGGATTCCGGCCTCGAACGCGGCCTGGGCGGCGGCCACCGCACGCTCACCCCGCCTGCCCGGATCGGGCGTGAGCCCGGTCGCCCTCCGGAGGAAGGCCGCCGCCGCGGCGATCCCGCCACGCGCCTGCGCGCGCTGTGCCGAACGTTCGAGCGCGTCGGCGACCTCCTCGTCGGGCTCGACCGCGGCATTGGCCCGATGCCAGACCTGGCGGTCCGGATCGGCGGCCGGATCGGTCACTTCCGCCAGCGCGCGGTGCGCCTCTCGGCGTTCTCGCGGGTCGGCCGCGCGGTACGCCGCCGATCGGACCAGGGGATGCCGGAAACGAACATGCGCGCCGAGTTCGATCAGGCCCGACATCTCGGCCGCGGCGAGCGCATCCGGTTCGATGCCCAGGTGCGCGGCCGCTCGCCGCAGCAGCGCGGCGTCACCCACCGGCTCGGCCGCGGCCAGCAGCAGCAGCCGTCGAGGCTGCGCCGGCAGGGCGACGATGCGTCGCAGGAAGCTTCGCTCGATCTGGCTGGCCACCGGTTGCGCATCCGGGCGGCCGAACCCGCCGGCCAGCTCCGCGGCGGTCAGTCCTCGCGGCAATTCCAGCAGCGCCAGGGGATTTCCGCGGGCTTCGGAGACGATGCGGTCGGTGACCCGCTGGTCGAGCCGGCCCGGGACCGCCGCCGCGAGCAGGGCGCGCGCGTCGTTGTCACGCAGGCCGCGCAGGACGAGTTCGGGCAGACCTGCCAGTGGATCATCGCCCGATGCCGGGGTGCGCACCGCGAAAACCAGCGCCACTCTTTCGGCCAGCAGGCGGCGTGCGACGAAGGCCAAGGTCTGCGCGGACACCTGGTCCAGCCACTGCGCGTCGTCGATCACGCAGACCAGCGGCATGTCCTCGGCGACCTCGGCCAGCAGGCTGAGCATCGCCAGTCCGACCAGGAAGCGGTCCGGGGTCGCGCCGCTGCGCAGTCCGAACGCGACCGCGAGCGCGTCCCGCTGCGGCTCGGGCAGCCGGTCGAGGTGGCTCAGCATCGGCGCGGCCAGCTGGTGCAATCCGGCGAAGGCCAGCTCCATCTGGGATTCGACGCCCGCCGCCCGGGCGATCCGGTACCCGATCGCGCCCCGCACCAGGTATTCGACCAGCGCGGATTTGCCGATGCCCGCCTCGCCGCGCAGCACCAGTACCTGGCTGTGGCCGGATGCGGCCTCGGCGAGCATTCGTTCCAGCGACTCACATTCGCCACGCCTACCGCGCAGTCCACGAAGCGGATTGCCGCCCGACATCAACCAATCACCGCCGAATCGAAGGAGCCCAACCACGTCCACGTTAGGCCCGCTAATGATCTCATCCGAGCCCCCGCCTCCGAGCATGCCCCGGGCATAGCGGCGCCGGGCACGTGTCCCTGGCCCGGGTATCCCCGGGGGTTCGCCCGGGATTGCCAAGGGCGCGAGCAGGACCCGGCCGGGACGACGGTGAGAGGGCGGCTCAGCAGCCGCTCCTCGAGATCGCCGAGCCGGAGGGCGGTCGAGGCCAGACGAAAGGACGACGCAATGTGCCCGTCGAGCACCCTCACCGTCCCATCCGAAGCGAGTATGTCGCCGCGCCCCCTCCCGCCGGAGCCGAGCGGGTACGTGACGGACTTCCAGGGACTGCGGCCGCGGCTGTTCGGGATCGCCTACCGCGTACTGGGCCGGGCGGCCGATGCCGAAGACGTCGTACAGGATGTGTGGCTGCGCTGGCAGGGCGCGGATCGGGCCGTCGTCCGGGATCGGGTCGCGTTCCTGGTGACGATCACGACCCGGCTGACCCTCAATGCCGCCGGTTCGGCGCGGGCACGCCGGGAGATTTCCGTCGATCACTGGTTGCCGGGGCAGGTGCTCGACGCCGAGGACCCCGCGCGGGCGACCGAACGATCGGCCGACCTCGAACAGGCGGTTCTGCTTCTGCTGCAACGACTCTCGCCGACGGAGCGGGCCGTGTTCGTACTCCGCGAGGCGTTCGACTATCCGTTCCGCGATATCGCCCAGCGGCTTCGGATCAGTGAGGCCAATGCCCGCCAGCTCGGTCGGCGCGCTCGCACGCATCTGGCCGGACCCCGCCGGGAACCGGTGCCTCGAGCAGCCCGGGACCGGCTGCTGAGCGCATTCCTCGAGGCCGCACGCAGTGGCGCCGTGGTGAACCTGGAACGGCTGCTCACCGACGACGTAGTCACCTCGAGATCGTAAGCCGGACAACGCATCAGAGCCGTCGTCACGAATCCGGGAACCACCCGGTCCTTGGTTTCGACACAACCCGGAAAGGCACACCGATGACGAAACCCATCCTCGAACCGTCGGCGCAGCAGTTCGCCGACGCCACCGCCCGGCCGCCGCTCCTGTACGAACTCGGCGTCGCAGGCGCCCGCAAGGTCCTCGATGACGTGCAGGCGGCGCCGATCGACAAACTTCCCGTGCGGGACAAGTGGATCACCGTACCCGCCGAAGTCGGGGATGTACGGGTCCGCATCGTCAAACCCGTTGACGCGGACGGTGATCTGCCCGCGATCCTGTACATCCACGGCGGCGGCTGGGTGCTCGGCAATGCCGGCACGCACGACCGGCTGGTGCGGGAGCTGGCCGTCGGGGCCCGGGCCGCGCTCGTGTTCGTGGAGTACGACCGGTCGCCCGAGGCGCGCTATCCGGTCGCGATCGAGCAGGCCTACGCCACCGCGCGATGGATCACCGAACACGGCGCGAGCGAAGGTCTGGATGCGTCCAGGCTGGCGGTGGCCGGAGATTCGGTGGGCGGCAATATGACCGCGGCCGTGACGATCCTGGCCGAGCACCGCGGCGATGTGCGGTTCGTCCACCAGTCGCTCTACTACCCGGTCACCGACGCCGGTCAGGACACGCCGAGCTACCGCGAGTTCGCCGACGGCCCCAACCTCACGGCCAAGGCGATGGCGTGGTTCTGGGACGCGTATCTGCCGGACCCCGAAGGCCGTGACGAGATCACCGCCTCACCGCTGCGGGCCCGCCTCGAGGACCTGGCCGGGCTGCCCGAGGCGTTCCTGGTCGTGGACGAGAACGACGTCCTGCGCGATGAGGGAGAAGCCTACGGCCGCAAGCTCGCCCAGGCCGGAGTGCGGACCACCAGCGTCCGCTACAACGGCACCCTGCACGACTTCATGATGCTCAACCCGGTGCGCGACACCGCGGCCTCGAGCGCCGCGATCGAACAGGCCATCCGCGTGCTGCGGGCCGCGCTGCACTGACTCGACCAACCCCCTCCCCCGGAAGAGAGAATGAAATGACCCATCAGAAGCCCACCGTCGTCCTCGTGCACGGCGCGTTCGCGGAGTCCGCCAGCTGGTCCGGCGTCGTGGAACGCTTGCGGGCCAGGTCCATCGAGGTGGTCGCCGCCGCCAACCCGTTGCGCGACCTGCCCGGCGACGCCGCCTACCTGCGTGATGTGATCGCGAGCATCGACACCCCGGTCGTGCTGGTCGGCCATTCCTACGGCGGCCTGGTCATCACCGAGGCGGCCACCGGCAACGACAGGGTCGCCGCGCTCGTCTACGTCTGCGCGTTCGCGCCCGAAGCCGGCGAGTCCGCGCTGGAGCTGTCGGGCAAATTCCCGGGCAGCACCCTCGGCGAGGCACTCACCGCCTATCCGATCACCGGCGGCGGCAACGAATTCGCCATTCGGCCCGAGGCGTTCCATCACCAGTTCGCCGCCGACGTACCGGCCGCCACCGCCGCGGTGATGAGCGCGACCCAGCGCCCCGTCACCGAGCTCGCCCTGACCACGGGCTTGCCGGCGCCGACCCCGGCCTGGAAATCGGTCCCGTCCTGGTTCGTCTTCAGCGACGCGGACCTCAATATCCCGGTGGCCCTGCACCGTTTTATGGCCGCCCGGGCCGCGGCCAAGGGCACCCGCGAGGTACCGGGTGCTTCGCACGCGCTGTCGGTGTCCCAGCCGGACGCGGTGGCGGCATCGATCCTCGATGCGGTGCGTGCGACCACACCCGCGCACGCCTGACCGGTACGCACGGCACGTCACTGAGCCGCAGTCGGCCGAAACCGGCTGCGGCTCAGTGCTTTTCCTCTCCACCGAACGCTTCAGGAAGTACTGACCATGAACACGAACCCACGTCCTGCCGACCGGAGAGGGCCGCTGCGGGTCCGAATGCGCGGCCGGTCGATCGACGAACCGCATCGGGCGGCGACCGGGCTGGAGCTGCTGTTCGACCTCACCTTCGTGGTCGCGGTCGCCGGTATCGTCGCGCAGCTCGGCCACGCCATCGGCGCGGGGCATCCGATGCCGGCGCTGGCGCCGTTTCTCCAGGTGTTCTTCGCCATCTGGTGGGCGTGGATGAACTTCACCTGGTTCGCCTCCTCCTACGACACCGACGATGTGCCGTACCGGCTGCTGACCCTGCTGCAGATGGCGGGCGTGCTGGTGCTGGCGGCCGGTGTGCCCGCCGCGTTCGAGCACGACGACTACACCGCCATCACCATCGGCTATCTGGTGATGCGGAGTTGCCTTGTCGTGCAATGGTTACGCGCGGCACACGGGGACCCGGCGAGCCGCCGCACCGCGCTGCGCTACGCGACGGGCATCGCGGTGCTGGAGGCGCTGTGGCTGGTGCGGCTCGCCCTGGCCGCGGCCGGCGCGCTGCCGGATCTCGTGTCGCGGCCGGTGTTCCTGCTGCTGGTCGCCGCGGAACTGGCGGTGCCGGTGTGGGCCGAGCGGGACGGCGGCACCGCATGGCATCCGCACCATATCGCCGAGCGCTACACGCTTTTCACGATCATTCTGCTCGGTGAGAGCGTGCTCGCGGTGTCCTCCGGAGTGGCCGAGGCACTCGATGGTGGTTTCCATCCGGCACTGGTGGTGGTCGCTTTGTCGGGGCTGGTGCTGCTGTTCGTCCTGTGGTGGCTCTACGACCTGCAGCCCGGCGGTGCGGGCCTGGCCGAACGCCGCACCTGGTCGTTCCTGTGGGGCTACAGCCATTACGCGATCTTCGCGGCGCTGGCGGCGCTCGGCGCGGGGTTGGAAGTTGCCGTGCGCGAGAGCGACGGCCGCGGCACGTCCGCGCTCACCGGTGGCTTCGCGGTGGCGATTCCCGCGGCTTTGTTCCTGATCCTGCTGTGGGCGGCGCATGCCGGGTTGGCGTCGGTGTCGCGCATTCGCCCGCGCGTACTGTGCACCGCGGCGGCGCTGATCCTGCTCACGCCGCTCGCCACCGCGAGCTTCCCGGTCGCCACGGTGGCGGCGATCGCCCTCGTCGCCAGCGGGGCCCTCGCGCTCGCCCTGCGTGCCCCGGCGGTGTGAACAAGGGGTACGGGCGCTCGAAGCGCCCGTACCCCAGCATTATTCGACCAGTTTTCCCGCGCTGGAGACATCCCGCATGAGCGGCGCGATGTCCTCGGGAACCTCGGGAATCGATTCGCGTTCGAGCCGGCCGGGCCCCGACCACACCAGGTTCACCCGCAGTGCCGGATCCAGCTCCGGATAGTCGGAACGGTTGTGGCAGCCGCAGGTCTCGCGGCGTTCGAGGGCGGCCTCCAGGGTGGCGCGCGCCGCGAGCATCGAGGACTTCAGATCGAAAGCGTGCGCCAGATCCTGGAACCCGGCGGCATCGGGGTGCACACCGATATTCGCCGCTCGTTCCTCGACCTCGCCGAGTTCGGACAACCCCTGCCGCAGGCCGGTCTCGTCGCGCACCACGCCGGCGTGTTCGGTCATGGTGTTGCGCAATGCCCGTTGCAGGGCGCGAACGTTTTCTCGCCCGTCGGCTGCCAGCAGGCCGTCGACCTCCCCACGCGCCTCGTCGACCGCGGCGACCGAACGTTGTTGCGCGGACAGCTCGTTCGAGTACCGGGCTGCCGCCTCACCGACGATGCGGCCGTAGACGAGCAGCTCGATCAGCGAGTTGCCGCCGAGCCGGTTCGCACCGTGCAGGCCGCTGGAGGCCTCGCCGATGGCGTAGAGACCCTCGACCCCGGTGCCGTGGTCCTCGGATCGAACCCACACCCCGCCCATCGAATAGTGGGCGGTGGGCGCGATCTCGATGGGATCGCGGGTGATGTCGAGCATCTGCAGTTCGAGCATCGTCTGATAGACCCGCGGCAGCCGCCGCATGATGGTCTCGCGCGGCAGATGCGAAACATCGAGCCACACACCACCGTTCGGCGTTCCACGCCCTTCCTTGATCTCGGTGTAGGCGGCGAGCGCTACCCGGTCCCGGGTGGACAGTTCCATGCGTTCGGGGTCGTACCGTTTCATGAACCGTTCCCCGGCGGCGTTGCGCAGGATGCCGCCTTCGCCACGCGCCGCCTCGGACACCAGTGTGCCCGCCGCGTTCTCGGGTTCGATGAGCCCGGAGGGATGGAACTGCACCAGCTCCGGGTCCCGGATGCGGGCGCCGGCCAGCACCGCCAGGCGGAACGAGTCGCCGGTGTTCTCGTCGCGGCGCGAGGAGGTGCGCCGCCAGATGCGGGTGTGTCCCCCGGCGGCCAGGATCACCGCGTCGGCGTGGAACACATAGCGGGATCCGGTGTCGAGATCGAACCCGTACGCGCCGAAGACCACGTTGTCGCGCACCAGGATCCGGGTCACATAGCAGGTGTCGATGATCGGGATGCCGAGCAGCGCGGCGCGGTTCACCAGGGTGCGCTGGATCTCCAACCCGGTGTAGTCGCCGGCGAAGGCGGTGCGCCGGTAGGTGTGCGCGCCGAAGAACCGCTGCGAGATCCGCCCGTCGGATTCCCGGGCGAAGGGCATCCCCCACCGTTCCAGGTCCTCGATGCCGCGGGCGGCGTTCGCGGCGACCACCCGCACGATATCGGGGCGGGCCAGCAGATAACTCTCGGTGATGGTGTCGGCGGCGTGCTGCTGCCAGCTGTCCTCGACGTCCATGGTCGACAGAGCAGCATTGATACCGCCCGCGGCCAAGGTGGTGTGGGCGTCGGCTTTGGGTCGTTTGCCGAGCACGATGACGTCCACGCCGCGTTCGGCCAGCTCGATCGCGGCGCGCAAGCCGGCGCCGCCGGTGCCGATGACGAGCACGGACGTCGCGAACCGGCGTTCGTCCGGAGTAACCATCGTTTCATTTCCCTTCGAACGGAACCGATGCGCGGGCGGCTCGCGGCCGCCCGCGCGATCAGCTCACTGACGAGCCAGCCACTCCGACAGTCGGATTCGCGCCAGGTGCGCGCCCGGTCCGGGCAGCAGGCTGTCCTGCTTCAGGACGGCTCCGAAGTAGCGGGCCTGCGGATCGGTGATGACCTCGCGCACATCCTTGCGCGCCCGCAGTACGGTGCCGATCCACTGATCCATGCCGAACACCTCGGGTCCGCCGATCTCGAGGGTGCCGTTGAGCGGAGCGCCCGCGGCGGTCGCCCCGACCACCGGCGCCACCTCCTCGGCGGCGATCGGCTGCACGCCCGCGCCGGGCAGCCGGATCTTGCCGTCGACGGTCGCGGAATCGGCGATGCCCCCGGCGAATTCGAAGAACTGCGTCGAGTGCACGAGCGAATACGGCAGCCCCGAACCCTTGATCAGTTCCTCCTGCGCCACCTTCGCCCGCAGGTATCCGGACTCGGGCAGGCGGTCGGTGCCGACCACCGACAGCGCGACATAGTGCCCGACGCCAGCCGCCTCGGCCGCCTGCAGCAGGTTGGTGGTGGAGGTGCGGAAGAAGTTCATGACGTCGTCGTCGGCGAACGACGGCGAATTGGAAACGTCGACAACGACGTTCGCGTCCTGCAGCACCTCCTTCACGCCTTCGCCGGTCAGCGTGTTCACGCCGGTGTTCGGGGCGGCCGCTACCGCCTGGTGGCCGTGCTCGTTGAGACGGGTGACGACCTGCGAGCCGATCAGGCCGGTGCCGCCGATGACGACGATCTTCATGCTCGATCCTTCCGTGGGAATGTTGCGGTGGGGCTGGTGAGAGTGCCCTGTATCGAGGACAAGGCGGACCGCGAACTCGTGACATCGACCTCGCGTGCGAGCCGGTCCGCGTCGAGGACGGCCCGGGCGAACTCCGCCGGAGCCTCCTGCGGCACGTTGTGTCCGACACCGTCGAGGACGAGGTGTTCATAGGGGCCGATGAACTTGTCGCGGTATGACTTTCCATCCTTGGCCGCGCCGTCGAAATCGCTGCCGATGCTGACGGCCGGGACGGTGATGGCGGGCGCAGCGGCCAGGCGCCGTTCGTAGTCGTCGTAGCGGGGCTCGCCCGGGTCCAGGCTCAGCCGCCAGCGGTAGTTGGAGATGACGACATCGACATGGTCGGGGTTGTCGAAGGCGGCGGCGGTGCGGTCATAGGTGGCGTCGTCGAAGTCCCACTGCGGGGAGGCGCGCTGCCAGATCAACCGGTTGAATTCGTAGCGATTGCGGCTGTAGCCGCGGCGGCCGCGTTCGGTGGCGAAGTAGTACAGGTACCACCAGCCGAGTTCGGCCCCGGGCGAGAGCGGCTGCTGCTGGGCCTCGCGCTGGGTGAGGATGTATCCGCTGACCGGCACGATCGCCCGGCATCGCCGCGGCCACAGCGCGGCGATGACGTCGACTGCCCTTGCACCCCAGTCGAATCCGCCGAGAATCGCGGACTCGATGTGCAGGGCGTCCATGAAATCGACGATGTCGCGGGCGATGGCGGACTGCTGGCCGTTGCGCACGATCCGATCGGACGAGAATCTGGTGGGACCGTATCCGCGCAGGTACGGCACGAGCACCCGGTATCCCGCGTGGACCAGCAGCGGCGCGACGTCGGTGAAGCTGTGCACGTCGTAGGGCCAGCCATGCAGCAGGATGACCGGTGATGCGGTGGCGGGACCGTATTCGAGGTAGGCGACATTCAGCAGACCCGCGTCGATCCGCTGCGGTTGAGGCGTGGGCATGCGACTACTCCCGGTCCTCGGGCGCCACGTATTCGAATGTCGGTCCCGCCGTGGTGCGTCCGTCGCCGCTGGGCATCTTCATCAGGGCCTGGGCTTGAGATTTCAGGGCGTACATCGCGCCGACCGCGTCGCGCATCTGCGACGGGCTGCCGTTGAAGGTGTCCTCGAGGAGGTACAGCAGCAGGCAGTAGGTGTTGTCGAATTCGCGCTGCGCGGCGCGGATCGGACTGTCCTCGGGATAGTCGGTGCTGCTCGGATTGATGCGCATCGGCTGAACCTTGGTGAAGTCCAGCTGGATCGGTTCGCCGGTCGGCCCGGACCGGGGCGTGTCGCCCGGACGGAAGCGCCGGCCTTCCTTCAGTTCCAGGAAGCGGTAGTAGTGCGCGACCTGATCGCGTTCGGGGTCGATGACGTCCTTGTCGCCATCCCACACCTCGGTCGGGGAAGCGCCCTCGCCCTGCTCGACGATCTCGGCCAGTGCGGCGAGCGCGGATTTCAGGTCCCGCACCGGAATCACCTGTCCGCCACCACTGCTGAAATGCATCTCGTCGAGTTGCCGCTTGGGATCGCCGCTGAACACCGCGTCCTCGCCGAGGGCGTCGACCAGGGTGCGCAGCCCGTTCTCGATGGCCGCGTAGAACTGCCCGATCGTGTGGTAGCGGTCGCCTTCGGGCTGGGCGCCGACCGATGCGGGGCGCTCGACGGCCAGGAACAACTCCAGCGAATCCGGGCCGAACGGCGCGAGATTCAGCTGTATGGACGGGTCACTGTGCGGCAGCGGATGCGGGTAGGACGGCAGCAGTTCGGGCGCGTCGAGCTTGGGTGCACCGCCGACGGCATTGAGCAGATTCGCCGCCAGCGCCAGATGCAGCATCTCCTCCACGAACACGCTGCCGATCACCTGTGCCGCTTCGGCATTGGCGGCCGGATCCAGGGAGTACAACGCGCACAGATAGGGCGGAATGGTCGCGTGTTCCAATTCGATCGCCCATTGCAGATGACGCCGCAAGTCCTCCAGCGTCTCGATGGGGTCGGCGATACCCATGGTCGAACCTCTTCTCGGCAGATCGTCCGGATGTGTGTCGACAACTTGGACAGGGCAGCTCGGCGAAGCGTGACAGCCGCCCGCGCCCGCCCCCGCCATCTCGCCGGGTCGTGTCACAACCCGCGGTCGTCCCCGGTCCTTGTTTTCGACCCTGCGGAACGGCTTGTGAGGAGTACCGATGACCGAGGCAGCATCGACAGCGAAGAGCAGCGTGTGGGAGACCGCGTTCACGGTCGTGCAGGAGGCCGTGCCGCCGTTCATTCCTGATGGGGCGCATGCGATGACGGTGGTCATCGCCTATCCGCCGGGTGATCCGGGTGCGCCGCCGCACCGGCATCCGGGCGGGCCCGCGTTCGGCTACGTCATCGACGGCGAGATGCGCTTCGAACTCGAAGGGCAGGCGCCACGCGTCATCCGGGCCGGAGAAGCCTTCTGGGAACCCGGCGGCGACGTCATCCACTATTCGGACGGCAACAACCGCGACGATATCGGGCTGCGTTTCGTCGTCACCATGATCTGCGATCCGGCCCAGCCGATGCTGGCGCTCGTCGAGGAAGACGAACTGCGCGCCCGCGCCGGCCGGCGTGTTCCGGCCGCACCGAAAGAATAAGCGAGGGAGGCCATTTCGATGTCGAAGATCCTGCTGCAAACGACGATCACCGCGCACCCCGACGACTGGAGCATTGCCCGGTTCGCATTGCTGGCCGCCGAACTGCGGGCCGCCGGCCACGATGTCACCGCCCGCGACCGGGCCGTGCACGGCGCGAACGATCCGATCCTGAGCCGACTCGACGACTCGGATTTCAACCAATTATGGCTGCTGGCAGTCGATACCGGCGACGGGCTCACCGACGCCGAGACGACGGCCATCGTCCGGTTCCGCGAGAACGGCGGCGGTGTGCTGACCGCGCGCGACCATCAGGACCTGGGCAGCTGCCTGCTCGGACTCGGCTCACTGGGCGAGGTGAACCATTTCCACCAGCGCAATCCCGATCCCGCCCGCGCACGCGACGACCAGGACACCCCCGCCATCTCCTGGCCCAACTACCACTCCGGGGCCAATGGCGACTATCAGCCCGTGTACGCCATGGCGCCGGTGCACGACCTGTTGCGCACCGGCGCATCCGGGAGCGGCCGCATCGAATGGTTCCCCGCGCACCCGCACGAGGGCGCGGTCTCGGCGTGCGCGCCCTTCGCCACCGTCGTCGCCCAAGGCCGCAGCATCGTGTCCGGCCGCCGGTTCAACCTCGCGGTCGCGCTGGACGGGGAAGTCGCGGCGGACGGCCGGACCATGGGCCGGGCGCTCGCCGAATCGACCTTCCACCACTTCGCCGACTACAACTGGGATCTCGACCGGGGAGCGCCCTCGTTCGTCAGCGAATCACCCGGCACCCAGATCAAAGCCGACCCAGCCCGGCTGACGATCTACCTGAACTACATCCGCAACATCGCGACCTGGCTCCACCCGATCACGGCGGAGGGCAGATGACGGCTGTCCCGACTAGGTTTGTCAGGTGGAACGTGAAGTGTTCGCCGCACGGCTCGCCGCCGCAGCAGCAGCGGCCGTGCGGTGCGCACGCACCCAGTTGATCGAGGATCTGCCGACGCCGCTGGCATTCAGGGTTCGGCTGAACCAGTCCTACGACGGTATTCCGGCGCAGCCGGGCGAGATCAGATTCGCCGAGGACGATTCCCGGGACCGCGCTATCGGCTTGCACCGCTGCGACTTCGAGACGGTGGTCGACACGTTGTGGCGGCAACGCCACGTACCCCTATGGGTGAATCTCGCCGTCGTCGGCATCTCGCATACAGCGACGATCATCGAAGTCGTCTGCTGCGGACGGTACACCGCCGACGAGGACAAGCTCTACCAGATGCCCGGTGGCACAACGCCATTCCACGCAGTCGGCCCCGTTTTGCCACCCTCCCAAGACGGCAACCGATTCAGCATCCACACGCGCAGCGAATGCTGGGACCACCAAGACCTGGACGCCCTCAGGTCAGCCCCGAACCAGGTGTGGTCATTGAGAATCGAAACCTCCGACTTCGACCACCAAATGCTCGATGCCGTCCCCGATCTATACAACGTGGAAATCATCGAACACACCGCATGCACCCTCACCAGCGAGGCATCGGCCGCCTTCACCCGCTTCCCGAAACTACGAATTCTGCGATTAGACCTGGAAGCTGATCATTTCCATCTCGGCACCAGCCCTCTGCCCGCTCTCACCAGCCTCGAGCTGCACGGCCGAGACACCATCCGATTAGACCTCTCGTTCCCGAAAACCCTCCCCCACCTTCGCCTCACAGCACCGGGAGTCACCCCTACCTCCCGATCACTCCTCCGTGTCACTGACCTCGATCTCCACCTCTCCCACAGCACAGACAGCGCCATCACCGACCTACTGAACGCGATCTCCCCCACCGAAACCCTGAGCCTGCGCGGTACCCCCGTCACCGATTCGATCCTGCCGATCCTCGAGCGCTACCACCTGACCCGCATCGACCTGACCGCCACTCAGGTAACCACCGCAGCACTGAACGACTTCCGCACCCGCCACCCCGACTGCACCCTGTTCCCCCAACCACCGACACCAGCAACGAAATCGATTCGGGCCGCTGCCAACTGGGCCTATCAGCAAATCCAGCTGCCGAGAACCCACAACGACTCCGGCGTGGCCGAAGGAAGCCCACCAACCACCCCTAGCTGAGGAACCGTTCCGCCTCGCCCGCAAGGCCCGGTCGGAGGGTGCCGCATGCGCGGGCGGCCCGGAGTCAGAGATCCGATGGAAGCTCGGCGTCGTAAATCGCGAGGGTGCCGGCGGCTGCCCGCAATGCGTCGACCACGACCGGTGCCGCCGTACGGAAGAGCTGCGGGTAGTCGATCTCGCCCTGGGCCGGGTCGATCGAATAGGCAAGTCGTTCCTCGCCGATCGAGAACTCGGTGGTGACGTTGGCGTTGTTGCCACGCGGGTCTTGGCGATGCCAACGACCGTCGAGATGCACGGCGACCAAACCGTGGATCACATGGCCTTGGCGGCGGGCCAGCCGCTGATAGCACAGGGCGGTCGGTATGCCCTGTGCTCGCAACAGCGCGGTGAGCAGGTTCGATTTCGCGTAGCAGAGCCCAACGCGATGTTCCAGCACTTCCGACGCGGTGAGCGTGACCCGAGGATCGCGCACGTCATAAGAGTGCCCGACCTTGTCGCGAACCCATTCGAATGTGTTGCGCGCGTAGTCGATCGGAGTACCGGACTCGGTCCACAATGCCTCGGCGAGCGCTCGCACCGCCGGATGGTCGACCTCGATGATCTCATCGCCCAGCAGGTAGTCGCCCGGATCCACATCCGACCGTATGAAAATAGACATGTCTGCAATATTATGCAGAACGTCGATTGTGTCACCGGGCGGCCCCAACTTCCGCCAGTCCGTGATGCGATCTCCGGCGAAAGACTGGTAATAGGGCATGTGCGGCCGGCGATGAACGCACGAGGTCCGGGTGAGCGGATCGAAGTCCGCATAGCTGAGGTTAGGCCGTGATGACCGAAACTCCGTCCAGTGATTCGGTTCCGGTCGATCACGCGTGGGCCAATCGTTTCAAGGCCTTCCTACCGCGGAGATTGGCGAAGGTTTCTGTACTGATCCTGGCGACGGTACTGGCGGTGGTCCTCATCATCGATGTCGTCACCGACCGGTTGGCGACAGGAACCCCAGCCACACTGAACCCTGAGATTCCTACTGGGTTGGGCAGCGGCAGTTCTGCGCCGGTAGGCCCCTGGCGGCTGACTATGTCCGACTACAGACTCGCCGGGGACCACTACGAGGTAACGGTGAAGGCGCGCAACGAGAGCTATCAATCCGCGGATCTGGCCGCGCTGAAGTTCTTCGGCGGTGCCACCAACCGCAACGGCTTCACGGATTCGAACATCCAAGCCAGCCTGAACTGCTCATCCCACGACGCCCCGACGCTTCCCCGGACAGGACTGATCGCGCCCGGCGCCGAGGCGGCCGGGCGAGTGTGCTTGCCGATCAACACCTCTCGATACGGATCGAGTGGGATGTGGAGCCAGGTCAGTGCATACATCGCCGACAGCACGTCGATCGATTCACCCATCGTCACCGACCTCATCAGCGGACGGGTCGGTTCGTACGGCGGCAATGGAGGCAATGTCCCCGATGGCGACCATGTCTCCACGCAGGTCCACGCCGAAATAGGCGATATCCGCACCGAGGGCCCCGCCACGCACATCAAGTTGGCCCTAGCCCACGGCCGCCTCTACCGTGATTGGCTGCTCTACGTTGCCGCCGGCGGCGGTCGTGAATGCGAACCCGGATCGGATCACCACGTGCTCCTCGAGCCCGCTGGCCCCCGAATGGCCCTGAGCGGCGACACAATCGAACTCTGCGTACTCGGCGCACTCAAAAACTACACAGTCGCACTCACTCCCCGCGTGTTCTGGGAGTTCCCCCGCGCGAACTGAACCAGACCCCGTGCGGCCCCGAGCCGCGCCAACCACCGCGCACATCCGGCGAGTCGATCGTGATGCAGGATGGGCCATGACCACTCCGCACCCGCAATCGCCGATTGTCGATGTCTACGCATTGCTGAACGGCGCGTTCGATTTGCGGTCGTATTCACGGCGATACCTGGTACTGAGCACGAAAGCGCCGCTCCAGCAGAAGTTCATTCCGACCATGGCCGACTTCGATCAGGCGTTCTTCGGGCCGATCGTGGCCATGACGGACGCCATCGAATGGCTGGAGGGTCAGGGTTGGACTCTGGTGAGCATGCTCGATCGCGACAAGGAGCAGAACAACTTCGCGTACACACTGGCGTTCATGCGCCGCGCTCAGCCCTGATCGTTCGGCCCCATTCGGACGTCCCGATCATCGACCCGCATTCAATCAGATAGGCCCAATCCATCGATGCGTGCATTCTACGGCCGTCGAGCAGGATGGGTACATGATCGCACCCAGAGTCACCTACGACCCGGTAGCCGACGCCGCGTACATATACCTGACGCACGAGATCCTGCCCGGTGGCGTGGCCAAGACCGTTTCGGTTGATCCGATGACGATCGGCGGCATGGTCAACCTGGATCTCGACGCTGAGGGCCGCATTGTCGGGATCGAGGTGCTGGGCGCCAAGTCGAGGCTGGATCCGCACTTGTTGTCCGAGGAGTGACCCACGTCCGCACGGGCCGTGCGGTCATTTGCACACCACGTAGCGCAGATGCAGGACGCCGGGATCCTCCAGCGTGCGAACGAGATCGAGTTCTATGTGCTCGGCGGGGAGCCCGTCGAACAGTCGTCGGCCGCGGCCGAGCAGGACCGGCCGGAGCTGGATGTCGATCATGTCGAGTACGCCCGCTTTCAGCGGGTGTGTCGGGACGAAGATCGGGACCCCGTCGTGATGGTCCCCGCCCCAGTAACCGGCGAAGTCTGCGGTCCGTTTCCCGGTGATCACGGGGTTCTCGGCGTTGTCGTCCGGACCGGTATCGGTAGTGTTCATGGCATCTCGCGTTCTGGTTCCGCTCGTCTCGCTCACGGAGAGGAATCTCGCATGACGGTGCTCGTGGCAGGGGCCTCCGGTTTCGTCGGCACCTGGTTGTGCCCGGAACTGGAGCGGGCAGGACATGCGGTGCGGGCCATGACGCGCCGGCCGCAGTCCTATTCGGGGGCGGGGACGGCAGTGCGCGGGGATGTCGATGACCCCGCCTCGCTGCGGGAGGCGATGGAAGGTTGCGACAGCGCCTATTACCTGGTGCATTCGCTCGACGACCCGAACTTCGAGCAGCACGATGCCGATGCAGCGCGGTGCTTCGGCCGGGCCGCCGCCGACGCGGGGCTGCGCCGGATCGTCTATCTGGGCGGATTGGGCGACGATCGCGACGACCTGTCCCCGCATCTGCGCAGCCGCCGGGAAGTGGAGCGATTGCTCGGCGCGGCGGACGTGCCGGTCACCACGCTGCGAGCGGGCGTGATCGTCGGGCACGGCGGTATCTCTTGGGAGATGACTCGCCAACTGGTGGAACACTTGCCCGCGATGGTTACCCCGAAGTGGGTGCGGGTCAGGACGCAGCCCATTGCGATCACCGACGTGGTCCGCTATCTCGTCGGGGTGCTGGATACTCCGGAAGCTGTCGGGCGCACCTTCGATATCGGCGGTCCCGAGGTCTTGTCCTACAGCGATATGCTTCGCCGCCTGGCGGCCATCGAGGGCCGACCGCTCGTGGTGCTGCCGGTCCCGCTGCTGTCGCCGCGGCTGTCCGCGCTATGGCTGTCCCTGGTGACCGATGTCGACGCCCGCACCGGCCGCTCACTGATCGCCTCCATGACGAACGAAACGGTAGTGCGCGACAACAGCATTCGTGATGTGGTGCCCTTCGAGCCGCTGGACTACGACGAGGCGGCCCTGCGCGCACTCGGCCAGCGGGCCAAGGCCAGGCGGGACGCGTGACAGCGGCACCCTGGCGGCGCGCCGCGGTCGCCGGCTGCACGGCTTTCGGGGCCGGGCTGCTGCGCGCATCGCTGTCGGCGCGCCCGGACAGCCGGGCGTTCTACGGTTTGAGCCTGGCGACCGCCGCCACGTGGGCGGTGGGCGGTACGGTCCTGGGTCCGCCCCGGCTGGGAAACAAGTCGGGCGCACTGTTCGCGCTGCCGATCGGCGGTGCCGCGTTCGGGGTGTTCTACGGTTGCGCGCTGGTGGCCCGCCGCATTCCGACGCTGAACCGGGCGATCGCCGATGTGCTGCGCTACGCCGACGAGGCTCCGCCGGATCGGACGCTGTTCATCGCGCTGGTCAGCGGGGCAGGCGAGGAACTGTTCTTCCGGGGGCCGGTCTACGACGTGGCCGGAACGCGCCCGGTCGCCGTATCCACCGGCGTGTACTGCCTGACCACCACCGCCACTCGCAACCCTGCCCTGGTCCTCGCCTCAGCCGTGATGGGCACGCTGTTCGCGCTACAGCGCCGGGCATCCGGCGGCGTCGTCGCACCCTTGCTCACCCATCTCACCTGGTCCACCTTGATGATTCGCTATCTACCCGCTCTCTTCCCCACCTCCCCGGCGGACCCACCGGGCCAGGCGCGACAGCGGCTCATCGGCTGATCAGGGTGAATGGCAAGTCCTTTGAACGCGAGGTCAGGATGTTCAGGCTTCCAGTCCGGTCCGCCGAGCACGTTCGGCCGGTATTCCGTAGTCGGGGAGGGAGTCAGTCGTCGCAGCAGGAGCAGTCGCGCCCGTCCGCTCGGACTGTTGCGGCGAGAGCAGCGGGTGAGGGGCAGCAGGTATCGCCACGCCATGCGTTGACGCCTTCCTTGATCGCGATGCCCGCGATCACCAGGGCGGCGATGGGGTCGGCCCACGACCAGCCGAACAGGCTGTTGAGCAGCAGTCCGACCAGCAGTACGGCAGAGAGGTAGGTGCACAGCAAAGTTTGTTTGGAATCGGCTACGGCAGAAGCGGATCCGAGTTCGCGCCCGGCGCGACGCTGTGCCCACGAGAGCACCGGCATCACCGCCAGGCTCACTGCCGCCAGCGTGATGCCGATCGGAGAGTGCCGCGCCTCCCCGACGCCGAGAAGTCCACGGACGGAGTCGGCGGCGACGTAGGCGGCCAGGGCGAAGAAGGAGAACGCGATGATCCGCAGCGTGACCTTTTCCCGTTTCTCGGGATCGCGTCCCGCGAACTGCCAGGCGACCGCTGCCGCCGAGGACACCTCGATCACCGAATCCAGGCCGAACCCGATCAGCGCGGCGGAAGAGGCGCGGGCGCCTTCACTCAGCGCGATCATCGCCTCGATGACGTTGTAGCTGATCGTGGCCGTGACGAACCAGCGAATGCGCTTCGCGAGCAACGCCTTCCGCTGCGGCGACGGACCCAGCGGCACTGCCGCCGACGGTGAGGGCATCCCCAGTGACTGCGACATCAGCAGCATCCCTCGGTGTCGGAGTCCGGACAGCACGCCGGATCGACAGCCAGCACCAACCCCGTCAGATCCTCGAGCGCTCGCCCGATCCGCGCATCAGCCAACTCGTAGCGCGAGCGTCGCCCTTCCGGCACCGCGACCACCAGCCCGCAACCCCTCAGGCATGCAAGGTGATTCGACAGGATCTGACGGGAGACCCCGATCTGCTCGGCCAGGTCTGAGGGATACGCGGGGGCCTGGCGCAGGCTCAGCAGGATCTGGGTGCGGGTGGGGTCCGAAAGCGCATGGCCGAAACGAGTCAGCGCATCCCGGTGCAGCAGAGTGTCCACAAGATAACAGTACAGAAGAATCTGTATTCAGAAAACAATGAACTGTTGGCAGTCCGCAGGCTCGCTACGTGGCGGGCAGTAGTTCTTCGATGAGGCGTTCGACGCGGGTGCGGATTTCGTCGCGGATCGGGCGGACAGCGCCGACGCCTTTGCCCGCGGGGTCGTCGAGTGTCCAGTCGCGGTAGTCGACGCCGGGGAAGTACGGGCAGGTGTCGCCGCAGCCCATGGTGATGACGACGGTGGAGGTCTGCACGGTATCGGGGGTGAGGATTTTCGGGGCCTGGGCGGTGATGTCGATACCGAGTTCGGCCATGGCCTCGACGGCGGCGGGGTTGATGGACTCGGCGGGTGCCGTTCCCGCGGAACGGACTTCGATCGCGTCGCCGGCGAGATGGGTGAGGAATCCCTGGGCCATCTGCGAGCGGCCGGCGTTGTGGACGCAGACGAACAGCACGCTGGGCTTATCGGAGGTCATGGGGTGGGATGGGTCCTTTCAGGAGGCGCGAAGCCGATAACGGTGATGTGGGAGGCGAATCGGCGGACCGGCCGGTCATCGCGAGTTCCCGGAATCGGTCCGGGGCTGATGTTCGGAGTCGGGGTGTGGGACCACGACTTGATCGGCGTTGTCGCCGGCGTCGGGGTAGAGGACGGTGATCAACGCCAATCCGGCGGCGGCGCCGAGGATTTGGGCGGCGATGTAGGCGGGCGCGGAGCTGGGAGCGATGCCGGCGAAGGTGTCGGAGAAGACGCGCCCGAGGGTGACGGCGGGATTGGCGAAGCTGGTGGAGCTGGTGAACCAGTACGCGGCGCCGATATAGGCGGCGACCGCGGCGGCCGAGAGGGCGCCGCGGCCGGTGCGGGCGAGAGCGAAGATGACCGCGATCAGTCCGGCGGTGGCGACGAGTTCCCCGATCAGGTGACCGGTGGTGATGCGGTCGTGGGTCGACAGCTGCCATGCCGGTAGGTCGAACATGATGTTGGCCAGCACCGCGCCCAGGATGCCGCCGAGGATCTGGGCCAGGCCGTAGGCCCCGGCTCCGAGCAGGCTCAGCCCGGTGCCGCGGCGGCGACCGGCCCACCAATCGGCAAGGGAGACAACGGGGTTGAAGTGCGCGCCCGAGACAGGACCGAACACCAGGATCAGTACACCGAGACCGAACACGGTGGCGGTGGAGTTCTCCAGCAACTGCAGTCCGGTGTTGCCGGGCGAGAGTTGCGCGGCGGCGATCCCGGAGCCGACCACGATGGTGACCAGTGCCGCGGTGCCGACGAATTCGGCCAGCAGCCGGCGCGGCAGGTCGATCACGAGACTGCCTCGGCCGCGTAGCCGAGCAGCTGCGACAGCGGCGCCAGCGCGGACGGCACCAGCCGGTAGTACACCCAGGAGCCGCGGCGCTGACTGGTCAGCAGCCCGGCCTCGCGCAGCACTTTCAGGTGGTGGGAGATGGTGGGCTGAGAGATGTCCAAACCATCGGAGATATCGCACACGC
The DNA here is from genome assembly GCF_001613325.1 of Nocardia yamanashiensis NBRC 100130. Classification (GTDB taxonomy): domain Bacteria; phylum Actinomycetota; class Actinomycetes; order Mycobacteriales; family Mycobacteriaceae; genus Nocardia; species Nocardia yamanashiensis. The sequence goes on from NZ_BDCD01000036.1 coordinate 99,378, forward strand.
ACGATTCCTGCCCGGCACGGCCGGCGATCGCCGACAGCAGCCGCAACCGGACCGGGTCGGCGAGCGCCTTGAAGGTGGCGGCCAGCGCAATGGCCTGCGGTTCGCTCAAGGGCGCCGCGACCAGCGGCGCGGACCCGCAGTCGCGCGTGCTGACATCGGTCAGCGACAACTCTGATTTCGACACGCATCGATATTGATGGGTGTCGAATCCGGGAGCAAGCGAACATCCGGTGAACGCCGGCGCTACCAACGCTCAGGCCGGAATCCGGTCAGGCGCAGCCGCCGCCGCGGCGTTCGAGCAGGACGGTGTCACGCCATCGGCCGTCGAGCTGGGCGATGCGTTCGCGCACGCCGACGGTGCGGAATCCGGCCGAGTGGTGCAGGGCGATGGCGGCCCGGTTCTCCGGGAAGATCGAGTTCTGCAGCGTCCACAGACCGTCCTGGTCGGCGGCGATGACCTGGGTGCGCAGCAATGCCTTGCCGACACCGCGCCCGCGCATCCCCTCGGCGACGTAGACCGTGGTCTCGGCGACGCCACGATAGGCGTCGCGGCCGGAAACCGGTGCGGCGGCGGCCCATCCGACGACCTGGCCGTCGATCTCGGCGACCCATCGGTGCCCGGGCAGCCAGGCGCGGTCGAGGACCTCGGCGGCGGGGACGGCGGTATCGAAGCCGGCGTTGCCGGTGGCGATGCCCTCGCCGTAGATGCGCCGCACCGCCTCCCAGTCCTCCTCGGCCAGGGCGCGCACGGTGACATCGGAGGGGATGTCGGCCGGGCAGCAAGGCTGCGGCGGCAGGACGCCCATGACCACGTCGGCGGCATGGGGCAGGCCGGTGCAGCAGGCCGGGTTGATCGCGACGATCGTGCTGGTGCGGTCCTTGTGGACCGAGACGAATCCGACGTCGGCCAGCTTGCGCACATGATGGGACACCGTCGGCTGCCCGACCCCGAGCACCTCGGCGATCTCGCCGATCGTGGTGCCCGCGGGCTGCGCGGCGACGTGGTGCAGCAGCCGCACCCGGGTCGGGTCGGCCAGGCAGGCGAACCAGCTCGCATAGGTGGCCGCGTCCGCGATCGGCAGCGCGTCCACGCGGTGATCGGTGCGCACGACCGGCATGTCCAGCGATGTCATCCCACCACTATATCGATAGACATCGATGGTTGCATCCATCGACGTTCGTCGATACAGTTCCAGTCATTGAATCGATGAGTATCGATGAAAGGATTCTCCGATGAACGACTTGCCCGTCGTCGTAGTGGGTGCCGGACCGATCGGCCTGGCCGCCGCGACCGAACTGCGCGAACGCGGCCTGACCCCGCTGGTTCTCGAGCGCGGCGACAGCGCCGGTGCGGCGGTCGCGCAGTGGAACCATGTGCGGGTCTTCTCCCGCTGGGCCGAGCTGATCGCCCCCGCCGCCCGGCGCCTGCTCGAATCCACCGGATGGACCGCACCGCAAGAGGATTCGTACCCGACCGGGAGCGACTGGGCCGGCGACTACCTCGTGCCGCTCGCCAAGGCCCTGGGTGAGGACGTGGTCCGGGTCGGGACAGAGGTCATCGGTATCTCACGCCGCGGCCGTGACCGGGTCGTGGATGCCGGACGTGAGAGCGAACCGTTCACCGTGCGCGTGCGCCACGCCGACGGCCGCGAAGAGCGCCTGCTCGCCCGCGCGGTCATCGACGCCTCCGGCACCTGGGGCGGGCCCAATCCGCTCGGTGGCGACGGACTGCCCGCGCTCGGGGAAGCCGCTGCCGCACACGCCATCTCTTACCGCGTCCCCGATCTCGACGACGAGCACGTCCGCGCCCGCTACGCCGGTGCGCACACCGTGATCGCGGGCAGCGGGCACTCGGCGCTCACCGCGATCATCGCGCTGGCGGGCCTGGCCGAACAGGCACCCGGCACCCGCATCACCTGGGTCCTGCGGCGCGGGGAGGTCGGCAACACCTTCGGTGGCGGCGACGCCGATCAGCTGCCGGCCCGCGGCGCGCTCGGCCAGCGCGCGAAGCGAGCACTCGATCAGGGCTTGCTGCAGGTGGTCACCGGATTCCGCACCGCCGCAGTCGAACCCGCCGACGGTGACCGGGTCAGGTTGGTCTCCGAGGCCGGGACCCGGATCGAGGACGTGGACCAGGTGGTGACCCTGACCGGATTCCGGCCGCAGCTGGAATGGCTCTCCGAAGTGCGGCTCGGCCTGGATCCGGTCCTGCAGGCCCCGGTGCGGCTGGCTCCGCTGATCGATCCGAACGTGCACTCCTGCGGCACCGTCTACCCGCACGGCGTCACCGAACTGTCCCATCCCGAACCCGGGTTCTACCTGGCCGGGATGAAGAGCTACGGCCGCGCCCCGACCTTCCTCGCCCTGACCGGCTACGAGCAGGTCCGCAGCATCGCCGCCGAGCTGGCCGGCGATCACGAATCCGCCACCCGCGTCGAACTGACCCTGCCGGACACCGGCGTGTGCGGAGGCGCGGGCGTCTTCGACAACCCCGGCACCGTCGAAGAGGCCGGCGCAGGCGGCGGCTGCTGCGGCGGCGGGAGTTCGGCTGCGCCGCAACTGATCACCCTGGGCACCGGCGCGGGCACCGGCTGTAACTGATCCACCCGATGACGAAACTCGAAACCACCGCGCCGACCGGTTCGCTCTCCCGAGCCGGTCTGCGCCGGGTCCTGGCCGTGTTGTGCCTGACGGAAATCACCAGCTGGGGCATCCTGTTCTACGCTTTCCCCGTCCTCGCTGTCTCCATCAGCGACGACACCGGCTGGTCCCTGCCCACGATCACCGCCGCGTTCTCCCTGGGTCAGCTCGCCGCCGCCCTCACCGGCATACCCGTCGGCCGCACCCTCGACCGCATCGGCCCTCGCACCGTCATGACCCTCGGCTCACTGCTGAGCGTCGTGGCGGTCGTAGTCATCGCGACCGCACCGAGCCCGGCCGTGTTCTTCCTCGGCTGGATCCTGGCCGGAGCGGCGATGGGCGCGGTGCTCTATCCGCCCGCGTTCGCCGCGCTGACCCGCTGGTGGGGTGCGGACCGGCTCGAGGCCCTGATGATCCTCACCCTCGCCGCCGGACTCGCCAGCACCGTGTTCGCCCCGCTCACCGCCGTGCTCGACGCCCACAACGGGTGGCGCACAACCTATCTCATCCTGGCCGTCATCCTGGCAATCGTGACCGTCCCCGCGCACTGGTTCGGACTGCACGGACCCTGGCCCGACGCGCCTGCCGCGGTACACGACGCCTTCGCCGACCATGCCACCGTCATCCGCAGCCGCGGGTTCGTCATGCTCGTCATCACGTTGTGCCTGGCCGCCTTCGCAACCTCCGCCGCCGTGTTCAATCTCGTTCCCCTGCTTCAGGAACGCGGATTCTCCCCGGCCCTCGCGGCGTGGGCCCTCGGGCTCGGCGGTGCCGGGCAAGTACTGGGCCGCATCGGCTACCTGCCCCTGGCCGCCCGCACCACCGTCTTGACCCGGACCCTCACCATCCTCGCCGCCACCGCCCTCGCCACCGCGCTCCTCGGACTCGCGACCGGGACGACAGTTCTGATCGCGGTCTCCATCGGCGCCGGCCTGGTCCGCGGCGCCTTCACCCTCATCCAAGCCACCGCCATCACCGACCGTTGGGGCGCAACCCATTACGGACGCCTCAACGGCCTGCTCTCCGCCCCGGTAGTCATCGTCATGGCACTCGCACCCTGGGCAGGCACCGCACTGTCGGCCTGGACCGGCAGCTACGCCCACGCCTACCTCGCACTCGCCGCCATCGCCGCACTCGCAGTGCTCACCGGCACCACCGCCGGAGTGCCCGCTCCACCCGGAAAGGCCGTCGGGGCATAGCCGAGCCGCCGCCGGAACATCAGCACAGCAGCATCCGACGCCCAATCACGACCGTC
>NZ_BDCD01000037.1 GCF_001613325.1 Nocardia yamanashiensis NBRC 100130
ATCGGCGGCGCCGGCGCTCACGGCGGGCGGCCGGGATGTCCACGACGGTGGAAATGTCAGACACGGAGTCTCCTCGGTAACTCGAATCCCCCCGAGAAGTGCTGTGCGGGAACTCACCCCGCTGATTTGCCGCAGTGCGACGGATTACATCGGCACGCGCGCAACGACATTCAAGTCGTATCCAGTGCGGCTCTTCGATATCACGTTGCGCCGCACGGCGAATGGCAACCTTAACCTGCTGATCAACACCTGCACCCTACCCTGCCTTGCCGCGCCCGACCTCCCCGCCGGACAGTCCACCGATCCCACGCTGGACCGTAACTTGAATCGACTACCGGCCGGTAGCTTACCTGAGGGTAGAGATGGACGCTTGGCTAGTTTTGTGCCGTATCGCATTTCGGCTTGCCATTGATTTGCGACAGCCCACCACCTAGGCTGCCACCCGCTCGCACCCGCCGCGGTTGTCGGCAAGTCCGCTCACCCCACGCCGCGATTCCTGCGAGGATGTTGGAGTGGCGGGGGAGTCCTGCGCGACACCGGGATTCGGATTGCTGGCCGGCCGCGTGGCGGACCAGACCGCGGTGGCCGGTCCGCCGGGGCTGAGCGTCCGCACGCTACGGCGCCGGATCGCCGAGGAGGGCACGGCTGGAACGGCCGGTCGCGCGGGCATTTCGCTCGCGCGCACCGCGGCCGCCCGCTGGTCCGGGCCTGAGGATCCGTCGCGTCAGCGCATCGAGACGCGGCCGAGTTCGGGTGCGAAGGGTCTGGTCGTGCGCAGGATGGCGATGACGCGTTCGAGTTCGGCCACGCGCTTGCGCAGCCGTTTGTTCTCCAGCGTGAGCGGGTCGCAGCCGGTCGATTCGATGGTGCTGTGCTCGGGCTCGGCATTGCGGATCCACAGGCGCAGCGCTTCGTGATGGACGCCGAGCTGCGCCGCCATTTCGCGGAAGGTCGGCTTGGGGTCGGCCTCCCTATACATTCGGACGGCGTGCGCCCGCAGCGAATCCGAGTATTTCTTCGGGGGCGCCACGGCTGGCTCCTTCCTGGCTCACGGGGTGTGGACTTCCACGGCGCGCAGTCTAAGTCGGAGCACGGTCTGAAATGTTGGGTTTTCCGAAAGCGGTGGCGCTAGGGGATGCGCTGCCTGGTCCGCGCGCTCGCCGCGGATCCCCGGCGGGCGCGATCCAGTTCGCGGCGCCAGGTGGTATCGCATTCGGAGAGTTTGCGCTGCAGAGTGCGGGTGCTGATGCCCATCAGGCAGGCGACTTCCAGCAGGGTGGGCGCACCCGAGCGCAGGGCGCTCTCCAGGACCTCGGCGAGGCGGTCGCGCCATTCGGTGGGGCCGAGCGGCAGGGGGAGGCGGTCGGCGTAGTTGAGCAGAATGGTGGCCAGGGCCGGGTCCGCGGTGTGCAAGGGCAGATCCAGGTCGCGCCGGCGCAGCGTGATCGACGTGGCCGGGGCGTCGAATTCCAGTGCCGCGCTGCCGAAGGCGGTGTGGAACATCCTCGAGGATCTCGGGGCGGGGTGCTGGAAGCTGACGCGGATGGGGGCGACGGGGAGATCGGTGGTGACGCGCGCGCGGGTGATCAGGGCGGCGGCACAGAATTGCAGGGCCAGGTCCCGGCCGCGGCCCTCGCCGTCGATCATGGTCAGCTCGAATCGGGTCTCATGGTCGGTCTCGAGGGTGCGGGTGAAGCCGAAATTGGTGGTGAGCAGGCCGATGTAGGGGCTCACGGTGGCGTAGGCGATATCGAGGGTGGGGGCGGTTGCGAACAGGTAGTCGTGCAGCTCGAAACTGCCCACCCGATAGCGCAGGGCGGCGCGCAGCGCGAAATCCGGGTCGCCGAGGGCGTATTCGGCGTGCTCCCACAGCCGCTGGCACTGCAGGCAGGAGACGCGCGCGTTCGGCGCGTCGAGCATCCAGTTCCGCAGGCCGGCCGCACGGGCCAGCCGGACCGGATCGACTCCGTCCTGTTCGGCCTGCTGGAGCAGGAATCGTGGCACGATCGGGTGGTCCGACGTCGTCACCCCCTTCCTGCACCCGGTGTGGACTCCGCGTCTCGATGCTAGGTCGGACCGGGCGGCGGGTTCGGAAAGCCGCCGCCGCTCAGCGAGATTGGCGCGACTGTTCGGAGGGTGGCGCATTCGGCGGCGGGGTGCGGGTGCGGCCGGGCGGATACTCGGAGGGCGCCCGCGCTGTCGCGACAGCACCGCAAGGGCGTGCATCAAGTGCGGCCGGTTCGGCAACGGCGCCCCGGCCGCGCGCACTACTTCCGGCGCGTCATCGGGGCTCGACGGCATTTCGGCCGCTTTTTCCGGCTATTCGTCCGGTGTTGCCCCCGAACACGCGACAGGGGACTAGGTTTCCGATGTCAACGGTGATCCTGTGCGCACGGCCGGAGGAGCCTTGGAGACCACATATCGCCTGTCGCTGCACAGGTTCGCCATCTCGCAGCTGGCCGCCAACGGCCTGGATCCGCAATGGCTGCTGCGCGAGGCCCGTATTCCCGCCTGGACCATGGACGACGGCGATATCCAATTGCCGAGCGACTCCTACATCCGGCTCTGGGAGGTGGCGGCGCGGGCCCTCGACGACCCCATCGTGCCCGCCCGCATCGGCTGCCGGTACGCGCTCGGCGCGGGCGGCCTGTGCGACTACCTGTTCTCGGCGTCGGCGACCATCGGCGCGGGCCTGGCCATCGTCGGGCCGTACATCAGCGATGTCAGCACCAATCACCAGCTGTCCTTCACCGAGGAGGACAACGGGAACCTGACCGTCGGGCTGGAAATCATCGAGGGCGACGACAAGGCCCGCGACCTGACCCACCTGTGGGCGGTCGGCTCCCTGCTGGGCCGCCCGCGCGTGGTGGCGGCGGGCGCGTTCGACGCGGTGAGCGTCCGGCTGCGGCAGCCGGCGCCGCGCAACTACACCGAGATGTACGACCTGATGGGCACGCGGGCAATCGAATTCGACGCTTCGGAGGATTCGATCACGTTGCGCGCCACCGATATGGACGTGCCGCTGGCCACCGCCGACCCGGTGCTGTTCGGCATTCTGGAGAAGGTCGCCGCCACGGTCCCGCCCCCGCCCGCGCTCGGCGACGCGTGGGCCGCCCAGGTGGCGGCGGCGCTGGCCGCCGCCCTGGCCGCCGGTGACGCCTCGCTGGACGCCGTCGCCCGCCGCATGCTGGTGAGCCGAAGAACCTTGCAGCGCAGGCTGACCGAAGCGGGCACCACCTGGCGGCAGGAACTGGACCGCGCCCGCCTGGCCCGCCTGCGCAATGCCGACCGCGCCGGCGAGCACCTGGGCCGCGCCCGGCAGGCCGAACTGCTCGGCTACGCCGGCCCCGAATCGATTCGCCGGGCCGCTCGCCGCTGGGAGATGATCGCCGACCGGCGGGTATCGGGCGGCATCGCCTGACCGGACCGCGAGCCGGACTCGCCTGTGAAACAGTGAAATTCGACCGAACAGTCGCTTTGGGCGGTGTGGTTCTCGCCGTCATCGCCGGCGTCGGCCGCTGGTTTGGCAGGCCCGGGACGCGCCGTTGGGCGGTCAGCCGCGTCCCGGGTCCGTAATCAGCTTCCGTTATCGGAGCGGAACGCAATAGTGCCGAATGCGCCACGACGGCAACAATTGCGCCATCGGTTGGATACGGTCTCGCAAACCGGTCGGACGTTTGGCAAAGTGGACGTTTGCCTGAAAGTTGCTATGTCAGCGGATTTGCGCCGTTCGACCGGGAACCGTGTCACCATTGATCAATGCACTCCGGCAGCGCATTCCGTGACCTCTCGGCACGCCGGGGAGTTGATAGCTGAAATGGCCGAACCGCGGGTGAGCGTACTCGGGCCGTTGCAACTCAGCATCGACGGCAAACCCGTCGCACTCAACGCGCCAATGGTGCGCGCCGTGCTGGCGCGGCTGGTGGTGGCCGGCGGCAAAGCCGTGCCCGCCGAGCGCCTGGTGGCGGATCTGTGGGAGGGCTCGCCGCCCGCCACCGCCGCCTCGGTCCTGCAGGTGCACGTTCACACCCTGCGCCGGCTGCTGGAACCGGATCGCCCGCGCCGCGCCCCCTCGCGCTACCTGGTTTCCGAATTGTCCGGTTACGCACTGCGTTTCGACGTCGACTCGGTCGACGCTTGGCAATTCGAGGCCCGCATCCGCGAATTCGAACAGCGCCGCCGCACCGAATCGGACGATCCGCTCACCGGTCGCCGCCTGCTCGACGCCGCGCTCGCCTGCTGGAACGGGTCCGCCTTCGAAGGGCTGACCACCTTCGGCTGGGCCGAGCAGGAGGCCGCCCGCCTCACCGAATTGCGCCTGACCGCCGCGGAATTGCGCGCCGCCATCGAACTCGAGCTCAATCGCCCGGCCGAGGTCGCCATCGAACTGCGTGCCCTGTTCGACCGGCATCCCGAACGCGAGGAGATCGCGCGGCTGCTCGCCACCGCGCAGTACCGCATCGGCCAGCAGGCCCAGGCGCTGGCCACGCTGCGCCGCTCCCGCGCCTACCTCGGCGACGAATACGGCATCGATCCCAGTCCGGCGCTGCGCGATCTGGAAACCGCCATTCTGGGCCACGCCGAGGCGCTCACCATCGGCGTCCCCGCGCCCGCGCCCGAACCGCTGCCCGCCATCCGGGTGCGGAAATCCCTCTCGCACAGCGGTTACGCCGACGAGCTGGCGGCCCTGCGTGACAGCGCCGAGACCGCCGCCGCCGGTCACCTCCAGGTGGTGTGGATCGCGGGCGAGGCCGGTGCGGGCAAGTCCACGCTGGCCGAGACCGCGCTCGCCGAACTGGCCGAGGCGGGCTGGCTGCTGCTGCACGGCGGCTGCCCGGAGGTGGACGGCGCGCCACCGGCCTGGGCGTGGGCCGAGGTGCTCACCGCGCTGGACGCGGGCGCGGCCGAAACCCTGGTCTCCGGTGAGGCTTTCGCCATCGCGCGGGCGGTGGCGGCGCTGTGTGCGCAACGGGCCGCGCACCGGCCGGTCGCCATCCTCGTCGAGGACGCCCATCGCGCCGATACCGCCACCTTGCAGGTGCTGCGTCAGCTGGTGCGCTGGCTGCGCGACGAACCGGTGTTCCTGGTGATCACCCTGCGCGGTTCGGAAGCCGGGTCGAGCCTGCACGCCACCGCCGCGGCGCTCACCCACTGCACCGCGGACTGGCTGGAGCTCACCGGCCTGGCCCCCGACGCCACCCGCGAGGCCGCCCGCGCGGCCGGACTGCCCGAGATGTCCCCGACGGCGCTGATGGCGCTGCACCGGCGCACCGGCGGCAATCCGCTCTTCATCCGGGAGATCGCGAAACTGGCTGCGGCGCAGGAGGACGAGCCGCATCCGGCCGAGATCCCGGAATCCATCCGCGAACTCATCGCCACCCGCCTGCACCGGCTCTCCGCCGAGGCCCGCACCACGCTGACCCGGCTGTCCATCTGGGGCGAGGGCGTGGATATGCGCATGCTGAGCCTGACCACCGCCATCCCCGAGGACGAGCTCATCGACCTGATCGCCGAGGCCGAATCCGTTGCGCTGGTGCGCACCGATCGCACCGGGCGGATCACCTTCGATCACGCGCTCATCCGCGACACCGTCTACTTCGGGATCCCGCGGCTGCGCCGGGTCCGGATGCATTGGGCCGCACTGGAACTGCTGGAGCAGCACGCCGACGAGTTTCCGGGCCTGGGCGGCGATCCGGATATGCTCGCCCATCACGCGGCGCTCGGCGCGCGACCCGAAACCGCTTTGCGCGCCATCGAATACGTGCGGCAGGCGGCGCGGCGCAGCACCGACCGGGGCATGGCGGCCGATACCGAACGGCTGTGGCGGTCGATGATCGACCTGCATCAGCTCGCCGGGCATACGGTGGGTCAGGCCTCGCCCGCGGAACGGGGCGCGGTGATCGAAGCGCATTGCGCGCTGGTCAATGCCCTTGGCTTCCAGGGGCATTGGAGTCAGGCGCGGGCGGCGCGCGCCCGGACCGTGGCGCTGGCCCGCGAACTGGGCGATCGCGACCTGCTGGTGCAGGCCGTCACCTGCTGGCGCGCGCCGGTGCTGTACCCGGCGGTGGAGCCGCCCGATCCGGCGCAGATCGTGGTGACCGCCGCCCTGGACTGTCTCGCCGAGGACATTCCGCCGCCCGATCGGGTGCGCTTGCTGACCGTGATCGCCTACGAGGGGGCCAGCGACTACCGCGCGCCCGGCCGCAGCCGGCGCTGCGCGGACGAAGCCCTCGAATTGGCGCGCAGCATCGGCGATCCGGAACTGCTGTGCGCGGGCATCGCCGCGGTGACGGGAATTCGCTTCGGCCACGCGGAGGACGCGGACCTGGCCCGGGAAATGCTCGATATCGTCGACCGCACCGGTTTGACCGCCTACCGCACCTGCGGGCACGCGGTGCTGCTGCGCCGGGCGCTGGCCGATCTGGACCTGTACGAGGCACGCAAGCAGATCGAACAGCTCATCGCCTCCGCGACGGAAGCCGAACTGCCGCTGGTGGTGCTGGCGGCCAGCGGGCTCGAATTGGCCTGCGCCATCATCGAAGACGACCTGCCCGAGACCGAACGCGCCTATCGCGCGCTGGACGACCGGATGGAATTGCTCGGCGTCACCGAGGCGGGGCTGCTCCGGGTCGGGGCTGTCGCCACGCTGGGCTGGGCGCGCCGCGATATGTCGGTGGCGGCCTACCGGGCGGCCCGGGCCTTCCATCAGGCCCCCGAGGTGATGGGGCCGATCTTCGCGCACGTGCTGCTGTACACCGACGAACACGAACGGGCACGGGCGCTCTACGAGCGGTACGCGTCCATCGAACCGGAGCTGTACCCGGCGGTGGAGTACCTGTGCCGGGCGTATGTGGCGCTGGCCCTCGACCTCGAGGACGAGTGGGCGGCGCTCTACGACGCGCTCTCGCCGCATGCGGGGACGATCATCGGCGTCGAGACGCTGGCGGGCGTATTCGGCCCGGCCGACCGGATTCTCGGGCTGCTCGCCGCGGCGCTGGGGAACTTCGAAGCGGCGGTCGCGCATCACGAGGCGGCGGAGGCGGTGCTGGAGCGGGTGCGCGCCGATATCGCCGAGAGTGGCCTGTCGAGTCTGACCTCCGTGCTGTTCGCGCCCGAATTTCCCTGATCGTCCCGACCGCGCGGGCGCGGCGGCGGCATTGGCTAATTTCTGGCGACCTGCGCGTGAACTGAGGCTCGACCAGGCACTTTATCGGCTCTTTCGTTGCAATGAAGTGTGGATTCAGTGCCGGTTATGAGCCATCGGCGCTAATGGTCGCCATGAAACCGCCGTGTCCGACAGGTGCACCGCAATACTTCAGCAATCTGACCGGTCTCGACTGCATGCCGCCGGTGGATCACCCCATCTACGCGCTGCCCGTGCGGGTCTCGCGCTACCGCGATCATCTGGAACGGGTGATCCTGGCCTGGGCCGACGATTTCGGGCTGCTCGAGACCCCGGCCCAGCGGCAGCGGCTGGCGGCCACCCGGCTGGGCGACCTGATCATGCGCACCTACCCGTACGTGCGACCGGACCGGCTCGAAGCGCTGGCCGGCTGGTTCACCTGGGCCTTCGTCATCGACGACTGGTACGACGGGCCGGGCGCCGCCGCGGGCGCGGACGAGGCGGCCGTGGCGCGGGTGCTGACCGCTCTGCCCCTGGACGGTCCCGGCGCGGCCGCGTACCCGACCGCGCTGGTGCGGCAGCTGGCCGCCGTCTGGGAGCCGATCCGGGCGGCCCAAAGCCTGCCCTGGCGACTGCGATTCGTCGATTCCATGGCCGCCTTCCTGGAATCCTTCGCCTACGAGGCGATCAACCGGCGGGAGCGGCACACGCCGGCGGTGCTGCCGTACACGCAGCTGCGCCGGCATTCCGGCGGCATCACGCCGTGCTTGCATCTGCTGGAATACGCTGCGGGGCTGGAACTTCCCGGTCTGGTGCAGCGCAGCGATCCGCTCCGCCGCATGTTCGACCGGGCGGCCGACGTGGTGGTGTGGGTCAACGATGTGCTGTCGCTGCGCAAGGAGCTGGCCATCGGCGAGGTCACCAACGGCGTGCTCGCACTGGCCGTCGAGCAGCGGCTGGAGCTGCCGGACGCCATTGCCGAGGTGTACCGGCGGGTCGCGCTCGATATCGAGGAATTCCATTGCGCCGAAGCCGATCTGGCGCGCATGTGCGCGGGTTGGCGCGGGCTCACCGAGCGTGACGAGCTGGCCGTGCGCGTCTATGTCGCGGGTATGAAGTGCTGGATGCGCGGCAATCTCGACTGGTCGCTGCGTTCGGACCGGTACCGCCGCGCCGATGCCCTCCGGCTGTGCACCACGCCGACGCTGATGGTCGTCGAGTAGTCCCCGAATCGTTCGCCAAACCCCCATTCGTTCTCGTCGCCAGGAGGTTCACCATGGCACTTCCCCTGCTCGCGCCCGGCCCCCGCGCCACGATTCCCACCGCCCCGGGCGCACTGCCGCTGCTCGGCCACAGCCTCGCCCTGCTCCGGGATCCCTTGGCGCTCTTGCGATCCCTGCCCGAGCACGGTGAGGTGGTGCGGCTGCGGCTGGGCGGCAATTCCTGCTATGTGGCGTGCACACCGGAGAGCACGCACGAATTGCTGCACGAACCGCGGGCTTTCGACAAGGGCGGCTTCTTCTACAGCCGCCTGCGGGAGCTGACCGGCGACAATGTCGGCACCTGCCCGCATGCCGTGCACGCCGCGCAGCGCCGGCAGGTGCAGCCGATCTTCCACAAGCACCGCATGCCCGGCTACGCCCGCACCATGGTGGAGCAGACCGCCGCGGTCACCGACGGGTGGTCGGACGGTATGGAGATCGACGCCTTCCGCGACATGCTGCGCATCGGCGCGCGATGCGCTGCCGCGCTGGTCTTCGGCGTCACGCTCGCCCCGGCGGTGCTGGACCGCACCATCACCGATATCACGCATTACGTCGAGGGCATTTTCGTCCGCATGTTCCTGCCGCCCGCGCTCACCCGGCTGCCCATGCCGGTCAACCGGCATTACGACCAGGTCCGGAATCGCCTGCGCGACATGGTCGGTGAGCTGATCGACGGCTATGTCCGCGACGGCCGCTGCGCCGGTGGCGATCTGATGGCCGCCCTGCTGGAAGCCGATCCGGCGGCGCGCGAAGCCCGCTCCGAGCATCGCGCGGGCGTGGTGGATCAGCTGACGCTCATGCTGATGGCGGGCACCGAATCCAGCGCCACCACGGTTTCCTGGGCGCTGCACGAACTTTCGGCCGATCAGCGCCTGCAGCGCCGGGTGCAGGACGAACTCGACGCCGTCCTCGGCTCGGAGCTGCCCGCCCATCACCATGTGGACCAATTGCCGCTGCTGGGGCGGGTGCTCACCGAAACCCTTCGCAAATACCCGGCCGCCTGGATTCTGAGCCGGGTCGCGACCGCCGACACCATGCTGGGCGGTGAACTCGTTCCCGCCGGATCCTCGGTCGCTTACAGCCCCTATCTCATTCATCACCGTCCCGACCTGTTCCCGGACCCCGAGCGTTTCGAACCCGACCGCTGGCTGCCCGGTCACGGCGTGCCGCGAAAAGCCTTGATCCCCTTCGGTGGCGGCACCCGCAAATGCGCGGGCGACACCTTCGCCGTCATCGAGGCTACCCTGGTGCTGGCCCGGATTCTCACCCGTTTCTCGGTGCATCCGGTCCCGTCCAGCCCGGTCCGGCTGGTCGCCGCGGGCGCACTGCAACCCGGCGGCCTGCGCCTGCGCCTGACCGCTCGCGCCTGACGCCCGCTCGGCTCGCGGCGCTCCACGCACTTTCAGAACCCTCAGTACGAGAAGGGATTTCGCCATGACGACGATGCACGTGCCACCCGCCCCCGCCGCCACCCTGCTCACCGCCGCCCGGGACCGCTGCGAACCCGAACTCCGCCGCGCCGTCGCCACCCTCCCCGCCCCGCTGCGCCTGATGAGCTCCTACCACTTCGGCTGGTGCGATCCCTCCGGCGCACCGGTGCGAGGGAACGCGGGCAAATATCTTCGCCCCGCCCTCACCTACGCCGCCGCCCGATCCTGCGGCGCACCAGCCGAATCCGCCACGCCCATCGCCACCGCCCTCGAACTCATCCACAACTTCACCCTCATCCACGACGACATAGTCGACGCCGACCCCACCCGCCACGGCCGCGAAACCGTCTGGCGCATCTGGGGAATCCCCAACGCCCTGCTGCTCGGCGACACCCTTCACGCCCTGGCCATCCAGATCCTGGGCGCCGATCTGCCCACCGCGGTCTCCGCCCCCGCCATCACCCGCCTGGCTTCCGCCGTCATCGAGGTCTGCCAGGGCCAATTCGAAGACTGCGCCCTGGAATCCACTCCGCGCGCCGGCCTCACCGACTACGAGCACATGGCCATGGGCAAAACCGGCGCCCTCATCGGAACCGCCTGCGCCCTGGGCGCCCTGGCCGCCGGCGCCCCCCTCTCCGAACTGGAAGCCCTCGACCGTTTCGGCCGCGACCTCGGCCTCGCCTTCCAATACACCGACGACCTCCTCGGCATCTGGGGCAACCCCGCCCGCACCGGAAAACCCGTCGGCAACGACCTCGCCCGCCGCAAATTCACCCTCCCCGTAGCCATCGCCCTCACCGCCCGCACCCCCGCCGCCGTAGAACTGGCCACCTACTACAACTCCGACGCCACCCCCACCCCCGCCGACCTCACCTACCTCAAACTCCTCATCGAAGCCTGCGGCGGCAAAACCGGCGCCGAACGCGCCACCCACCGCCGCACCCGCACCGCCCTCCAAGCCCTCCCCACCCACCCCGCCACCACCGACCTCCGCACCCTCGCCCAAGCCATGACCCACCGCGACCACTGACCCCGACCGGCCCCGTACGGCCGGCGGGGCCGACGGCAGGTGAACGGCGCTCGGACATTTGGTGACATTCCTTGGCTGAGCTGGGGTTATGGGGGAATTGGGGATTCATGAAGCCATTCACGGGACGCTGCTGGCGGTGCGCAGGCAGAACGAGAATTGCGGGCGGGGGCTTGCGATCCTGTACGGGTCGCCGTTCGCGATGCTCAAGGCGGGGCATCTGCTTCACCATCGGTACAGCCGGACTCGTGAGCGGACCGAGATCTATGATCCGGCCACCACCAGTTGGATGGGGGCCGCGGCGGGGTATTACCTGCGATTGTTCGGCGGGTTGTATCTGCTCGAAGTCATCGCGTTGCCGCTGGCGTTGTTGCCCGCTGCCGCTGTCCGCCGGGTCGGACAGCGGCTGGAAGCGCCGGATTCGGTGGCGGGGTTGTTGTTCGAGCGCCTCGCGCAGGCGAAGGTGCTGGGGCAGTTCCGTACCGATGCGGTCGCCATTGTCGCCCTGTACGCGGCGGCCTTCCTCGCGTATGGCGAGCATGCCTGGATGCTGGTGGCCGCGCTGGGGGGCCGCGCGCTCATAATCTCCCTGTCCGACAACGCCTATCACTACGGCACCGACCTGGCCGCTCCGCTCGACGCCATGAATCTGCGCATGCCGCGCGTCATGGAACGGCTGGCCTTGAGCTTCAACCTGCACGGGGTGCACCACCGGCATCCCGGTCTGCACTGGTACGAACTGCGCGACGCGTTCCATGCCGAAGGCGGACGCTACGACCTGGGCTGGTTCCCCGCGGTCGCTCGCCAATTGCGCGGCCCCGTCGAGCTACCTTGATCATAATGGGGGTCTGAAACCGGTCGAGGGAGGCGAATCATGGCTGATGGCAGCGATTCCGGGGACGTGGCGGCGGCCGGAGCGCCGATCAGCGGGCGGTACCAGGGGGCGGGGACCGGTGGGGCGCAGCAGAGCGTGCTGGAACTGCGGATCGATGTGGATGTGCGTTATTCGCTCGATTCGCCGGTGCTGAACCGGGTGAGCGGGGACTTCTTCCAGCAGCCGGCCGATGCCGCGGGGACGTCGAACTATCTGGAGTCGTGGATCGTCGACGCGCCGGTGGTGAGCTGGGCGGACGAGCGGGTGACCGTCACGGGGGCGGTGCGGTACTGGCACCGGGCTTCCAATCCGGCGACGCAGGTGCGGATCACCGTGCCCCGCAGCGGCGGGGTGGTCGGCCCGGCGACGGTCGAATTCGGCACCGGCGGAACGGTTTCGGCGACCTATGTGTGCGACTTACGGTCCGATTCCTTCCGGGAAGTCCTGCTCGAACTCGACTACGCCGCCTCGGTGAACGTGGAACCGCATGTGCCGTCCTACGATACGCACAGCCACCCCAATCGCCCGGCCGACATCAGCCGCCGCACCCTCACCATCGAATCCGCCTACCGCGAGGCGGGCGCCGCGGTGGCCATCAACCCGGATCGCACCGTAATCGACGACAGCGCTTCGGGTTTCGCCCGCTGGAGCCCGGCCGAACTGCACGACGCCATGGAAACCGCCTTCAGCCGGTTCCCCAGCGCCTGGCCGTCCTGGAACCTGTGGGGCCTGCAAGCCGGCACCTTCGACGCCCCGTCCGTCGGCGGCGTCATGTTCGACGCGGCGGCCGGTTTCGGCGGTGCGGGCCGCTCCCCGGACCGCCAGGGTTTCGCGGTCTTCCGCAAGCACAGCTGGTTCGCCGATCTGGTCACCGCCCCGCAGAACCAGGCGCAGGCCCAAGCCATGCGGCAGTTCCTCTACACCTGGGTGCACGAGGCCGGCCACGCCTTCAACTTCCTGCACTCCTGGGACAAATCCCGCCCCAACGCCCTGTCCTGGATGAACTACGACTGGAAATACGACCAGCTCAACGGCGCCGACAAGTTCTGGGCCAACTTCCGATTCCGTTTCGACGACCAGGAATTGGTGCACCTGCGGCACGGCGATCGCGCCGCGGTGATCATGGGCGGCGATCCGTGGGCCTCGGGCGGCCATCTGGAATCCCCGTCCTGGCGCACCGCCGAAGCCGGACCGGAGCAGCCCCTGGAACTGCTGCTGCGCGCCCAGCCCTACTTCGCGTACATGGAACCGGTCGAGATCGAATTCCGCCTGCGCAATCAGCTGGCCGAAGCGCAGACCGTGGACGCCCGCCTGGACCCCCGGTACGGCGCCACCACCGTGTTCGTGCTCCGGCCCGACGGCAGCACAGTGCAATTCGATTCCGTCATGTGCCTCTACGGCGACCCCGAACCCGTGCGACTCGCGCCCGCCGGCGGCGAACCCGGTCCGGACCGCTACAGCGAACTGGTCCCGCTGACCTTCGGCCGCCGCGGCTTCGTCTTCGATCAGCCCGGCCAGTATCAGGTCCGGGCCGTGTGCGCGAGCGCCACCCAGCAGGCGGTGTCGAACACCCTGGTGGTGCGCATCGGCCAGCCCGCGACCCCGGAGCTGGATCGTTTCGCCACCGAATTCTTCAGCCGGGAAGTAGGTCTGGCCCTCAGCTTCGGCGGTTCCATGTCCACCCATCTCGCCGCCGGCATGGCCGTCCTGACCGAGGCCGCCGAGCGTTTCGCCGCCGAACCGCTCGGCGCCAAGCTCGCCACCACCGTCGCCCGCAGCGTGGGCCGCGATTTCTTCGGCCGCGAGCTGACCCCGGAGGTGGATCGCATGGTGCGCCGCCACCGCGCCGATCCCGCTGCCGCACTGGCGATCACCGAACCGGGCCTGCGACAGTTGCGCGCGGCCGGCACCCCTGCCGCCAACCTGCCCTACAACAATCTGGTCGCCCTGCGCGCCGATCTGCACATCCGCAACGGTGATCCGGAACTGGCCCGCCAGGAACTCACCACCCTCGCCGCGGATCTGGGCGAGCGCGGCGTCAATACCAATGTGCTGGAGGATATCCAGGCCCGGGCGGAGGCCGTCGACTGAAACCTTCCCTTTCGCAATCTGCGATCGGTTCGATTCGCCTTGCCTCTTGCGCGATGCGGGGTGCCGTATGGCAGGGTGGGCGCGGATAGTTCGTTAGCGTGCGGAAGGTTCTCGATTTGGATCTGCGTTTGGGCCACACCAGGTTTCGCCGCATCCGGATCGCCGCCTTCGCCCTACTGCTCGGCGCGGGTCTGGCCGGCACCCCCGCGCCCGCGCACGCCGCCGACGGCCCGGATCCCTATCTCGATCAACTCGCGGAGCAAGCGGACACCCCGGTACTGCAATGGGACGACTGCGCCGACGGCTTCCAGTGCGCGCGCGCCCGCGTCCCGCTGAACTACCACGAACCGCACGCCGACCAGATCGACCTGGCGGTCATCAAACTCCCGGCGAGCGATCCGGCCGCCCGCATCGGCACCCTGTTCGTGAACTTCGGCGGCCCCGGCGCTTCCGGCGTGGACCGGCTGCGCGAACGCGCCCGCTGGCCCTTCCTCTTCTCCGACGAACTGCGCGCCCGCTTCGACATCGTCTCCTGGGACCCGCGTTCGGTCGCCGGCAGCGCGCCCACCCGCTGCTTCCCGAACACCGAGGAACAGCTGGCGTTCCTCGGCTCCATCCCGGACATGCCCGTCGACCCCGCCGGGGAAGCCGAATTCTTCGCCCGCAATCGGGAACTCGCCGACCGCTGCGCCCAGCTCGCCGGACCGATCCTGCACCACGCCTCGACCGCCAATACCGCCCGCGATCTGGACCTGCTGCGCCGCGCGGTCGGCGATGCGCGGCTCACCTATCACGGCATCTCCTACGGCACCCAGGTCGGCGCGACCTACGCCAATATGTTCCCCGGCCGCGTCCGCGCCATGGCCTTCGACGGCTCCATGGATTTCGAAGGCAGCGCGAACGGCCATGCGGGACAGGGCGATACCCTGCCCCTGGATGCCCGCCAGGATGTCGCCACCGGCATCGCCCAGACCTTCGACGCCTTCCTGAAACAGTGCGCCGCCGCCGGTGACAAATGCGCCTTCGCCGCCGGTGACCCCGCCCTGAAGTGGAAGGTGATCACCGAACGCGCCCGCCTGGCGCCCATCCGCCTGGACGGGCAGCCCTACACCTACTCCGCCATCGTCAATGCGGCGGCGGAACTTTCCCGCCCCGCCGCCTATCCGGACCTGGCGGTGCTGTTGCAGGCGCTGTTCGACGCGGGCACCCGGCTGCCCGGCGTCCTGCCCATCGCCGGCGGCGAGAAATACACGGGCAATCGCACCGAGGCGTTCTACACCATCCAATGCAGTGACAGCGCCGTCCCCACCGATCTCGCCGCCTACAGCCGCGCCGCGGTCACCGAGGATCAGCGGGTGCCGTACTTCGGCCGGATCGGCGTCTTCGACACCATGGCCTGCGCGTTCTGGCAGGGGCACGACGCCGACCGCTATACCGGTCCGTGGAATCGCCGCACGGCCGCGCCGATCCTGGTGCTGAACAGCCGATTCGATCCGGCGACCCCGCTGGCCGGTGCGCGCGCGGGCGCGGCCCAGCTCGCCGAGGCCCGGGTGGTGGTGATCGAGGGCGCGGGCCACAGCAGCATGTACGTGCCGAGCGCCTGCGCCGAACGGGTGAAGCGCGATTACCTGTTCTCCGCGCAACTGCCCGCCGCGGACACCACCTGCCCCATCGACGGTTCGCCGTTCGGGCAGTGAGCAACTCCACGGCGACCACCCCGGAGTTGGGGTCATGATCTCGGCCGCGCATTCCGTAGGGTGATCGTTCGTGGTCGAGGCGCGGTCGGTGGAGGTTGCACGCTCGAGATCGACGCTGCCGGTGCTCGCCGCCGGCGCCGTGCTCGCGGTGACGCTGCTGTTCACCACGGTCGACCCCTGGCTCGAGAAGGCCGGCATCCTCGCCGGCGGACTCGACGCGCTGATCTACCGCGAAGGCGCGTGGCGGATCCTGCACGGGCAGTCGCTGTACACCGACCTCACCGTCGGCGGGCTGCTGTACACGTACACGCCGTTCTCGGCCATCGCGTTCATTCCGTCGGTCGGGGTGCCGGCGGCGTGGGTGGCGCATACCGCGCTGCTGGCGAATCTGGGTGTGCTGTACGGAATCGTGCTGCTGTGCTGGCGCATGCTCGGATACCGGCTCACTCCACGGCTCGCGGTGATCAGCGGCTTGCTCGCCTTGATCTGCACGTTCATGGAGCCGGTGCGCACCACGCTGTTCTACGGCCAGATCAATCTGGTGTTGCTGCTGCTGGTGCTGTGGGATTTCGCGCGGGCCGAGGGGAGTGCGCTGCGGGGGATCGGGACGGGCCTGTCGGCGGGGATCAAGCTGGTGCCCGGGTTCTTCATCGTGCAGTTTCTCGCACTGCGGCAATGGCGTTCGGCGGTCACGGCGCTCGCGGTGTTCGTCGGTACGGTCGCGCTGGCGTGGATCGTGCTGCCCGATGATTCGCGGCGGTATTGGCTGTCCACGTTCTTCCAATCCGATCGCATCGCCGACGATACGGCTCCGGCCAATCAATCGATCCGGGGCGTGCTCGCCCACCTGACCGCCGGGGCCGCACCGCTGTGGCTGTGGGCGGTGCTGTCGGGAATGGTTGCGCTGGTGAGCTTCTGGCTCACGATCCGCCTGTACCGGTGCGGTGAGATCCTGCTGTCCGCGACCATCGCCGGGATGACCGCGTGCGCGGTGTCGCCGTTCTCGTGGGGGCATCACTGGGTGTGGTTCGTGCCCTTGTTCGTTCATCTCGCGCACCGCGCGCAGGCCCGCCCGGTGTGGTGGGCGGCGGCGGGCGCGCTGTTCGTGTCCACCGGCGCGTGGGCGTACCAGTGGACCGAAACCTATGCCTCGGTGGGCATTTTCCTGCTGCCGAAGCCCTGGCATTCCGAGCCCGTCCTGGAGAACGCCTACATGCTGGTGTACGCGGCGACGCTGGCCTACGGGCTGGCGATCGCGCTCAATGGCAGCAGTGCTCCGGGCGCAGCCGGCAGTAACACGACGCCTCGATCGGCACGTCCGCCACGGCGGCGGCGAGTTTCAGCTGCTGCGCGATGATCTCGGCGGCCTCGGATTTGCCGAGCCGGACCAGGCATTCGTGATAGCCGTGCAGGCTCCAGACATTGCCGGGATGCTGGGCGGCGCGCGGCAGCGTGTGGTCCAGGCCCAGGTCGGCGCGGTAGACGGCCTCGGCCTCGGCGACGTGCCCCTGCTCCAGCAGTAGCGCGCCGTAGGCGTGGCGGGTCGGCTGCATCCAGCCCCAGGGTTCGTCGTAGGGCAGGTTGTCGTCGAGTTCTATGGAGCGGCGCAGCGCTTCGAAAGCCTTGTCGTACTCGCCCTTTCGATACCGCAGTTCGCCCTCCAGCATGGCGGCGGCGATGGCGAGGATATCGCGGCAGGTGTTGTTGAACAGGGTCCGGGATTCGGGGACGGCAGCGGCGGCGGTCTCGAACAGGCGCTGCTGCTCCTCGGCTTCGGCGATACGGCCGGTCGCGGAATACGCGACGCCCTTGGCGTAGTGCAGCATCGCGGTGGTGACGCAGTACAGCTCCGGATCCTGCGGCAGCGGCAGCTCGAGGATCTCCGCCCACTTGCCGAACCGGATGAAGGCGTGCACCCGCATGGACAGGAAGCTCTCCAGCCAATCGGCCATGGGCGGCGACGGCACCCGCAGCAGTTCCTCGGGAATCGACCGCTCCAGTCGCGCAACGGTTTCCAGCGCCGTCGCCGACTGCCCGAGGAACATCGCCCCGTAGATCTTGAAGTGGTAGTTGTGCGCCCGGTACAGCGTGTAGAAGTTGATCCCGCCCGCCTGCCGCGCATACCGCTCGTCCGCGGCGATGGCGGCCGAGTTCATCGCCACCACACCGCGATAGTCGCCGCACAGCACCGCCAGATGCGACGGCATATGTTCCAAATGCCCGGCGTCGGGCACCAGCCCGCGCAGCCGATCCGCCACGGCCAGTGCGGATTCCGGGGTCGCCGACATCTCCATCAGATGGATGTACAGGTGCAGCAGACCCGGATGCTCCTGCCCCGCTTCGGTTTCCAGCGCCCGATCCAGGATCGCCTTCGCTTCCAGGGTGTGCGCGCCCGCCGCGGCCGCCCCGGTGCGCTGATCCCACAGGGCCCACGGCGTCAGGTTCATCAACGCGTCCGCGCACAGCGCCGCGACGTCGAGATCATCCGGAAACTGCTTGTACACCAGGCGCATTGCCTCGGCGTAGGCGAGATTCCAGCCCGCACCGTCGTCGGGCGTCCCGCTCGGATACCGGGCGGCCAGCGCCTGCACCAGCGCCCGCTCCACCGGCGACGCGCCCGCCGCCAGCTCGACCGCCCGCGCCACCGCGCCGTGCGTGCTCGCGACCGTCTCCGCCAGCTCGGTCGCGTCGAAGAATTCCCACGGCTTGTTGTAGTTCGGTCCCAGCGCGAATGCCACGCCCCAGTACGCCATCGCGAATTCCGGATCGGCCGCCGCGGCCTGCCGGAAACACCGTACGGCCTCTTCGTGATTGAAGGCGTAGGTCCAGATCAGGCCCCGGTCGAACCACAGCCGCGCGGTATCGGAAACGGTGGTGACGGGTCGGGTGTAACTGCCGAGATCGTAGTAATCCGCGGTCATCGACTGATAGTGCCATGAATCGCGGTGATCACAACCGGTGTCCGCCGGTCCTGTCCCTCGCTAACGTGCGATGGTGACCACTGAATCGACCATCGATGTCGCGCTGCACCCGCTCGACGATCCGGTCCGGACTTCGTTGCGCGGCGCGCACCGGCGATTCGCGGACTGGTCCGGGCAGATCGGCCGCTATCACCCGGAAGTCGCCCGCTTCGTCGGTCATCCGCCCGTCCTCGACGATCAGGACTGGATCGACCTGGCCACCCTGCTCGGTCCCGGCGGCGCCACCGGCCTGCGCGGCGCGGGCCATGTGCCCCCGCCCGGCTGGACCGTGCTGGACGCCTTCGATTCGGTCCAAATGGACGGCAGCGCACTGGAAGTCGCGCCCGATCCCGAACTCGAGGTGCTGACCGCCGCCGACGTCCCCGAGATCCTGGACCTCATCGCCCGCACCGACCCCGGCCCCTACGCGCCCCGCACCATCGAGCTGGGCACCTACCTCGGCTACCGCGTGGACGGCCGCCTGGTCGCCATGGCGGGCGAGCGCCTGCACCCGCCCGGCTGGACCGAGATCAGCGCCGTCTGCACCGATGCCGAATTCCGCGGCCGCGGCCTCGCCACCCGTCTGATCCGTGCGGTCGGCGCGGGTATCCGGGCGCGCGGCGAGACCCCGTTCCTGCACGCCCTCGCCCGCAACACCACCGCCATCAGCCTCTACGAAACCCTCGGCTTCACCATCCGCAAGCGCTCGCTGCTGACCCTGGTCCAAGCTCCCGGCTGACCCGCGCCGACGGCATCGCCCGGGCTCGAATCGCAGTTCCCCGCTCCGTGATCGGCTTGCCAAGCACCCGGTGCCTCTGTTTATGCTTAGGCTAACCTATCTAAGGAGAGCCTCTCATGCTTCGCTCGCTCGTTGCCGCGTCGGTCGCGGCCGCTGCCCTGTTGATGCCGGCCGCCGCCGTCGTCGTCGCCACCGCTCCGGCTGCTGTCGCCGCTCCGGCGACACCGTCCGCCGGGGAACTGCAGGGCAAGTTGCAGGCCGCGCTGAACGGGTCGAGCGCCGAGCTGGAGTCGGGGAACGGCGGCAGCCTGGCCGGCGTCGGGCAGGTCATCAGCCGGATTCCGGGGTACAGCTGGGATGTCTCAGGGCCGGTGACCGTGGACGGCGACACCCTGTCGGCGACGCTGAACAGCCGCCTGGGCGATTACACCTTCCCGATTCCGGTGACCTGGAAGAACGTGGGCGGCACCTGGAAGCTGTCGCAGGAGAGCGAGAGCACCCTGGTGAGCTACGCCAATATGGCTTGGTAGTTCGACGGTACGGATGACGAAGGCCCGGTCCATCGGACCGGGCCTTCGTCGTATCATCGGCCGGATCGCGCTGCGGGACAGCGGGTTTCGGCCGGTATGAAGACGTCAAAAGCCTCGCACCCGGGGGTGCGAGGCTCGATCGACTCAGAGTCGATTAGATGACGCGGACGTCCTGGGCCTGCGGGCCCTTCTGCCCCTGGCCGATCTCGAACTCGACGCGCTGTCCCTCTTCGAGGGACTTGAAGCCCGAGCCGGACACGGCGGAGTAATGGACGAAGACGTCAGGGCCGCCACCATCCTGCGCGATGAAGCCGAAGCCCTTTTCGCTGTTGAACCACTTCACACTGCCTTGAGCCATTGCTTACTTCATTCTTTTCTGTAGGTGAGCCAAGCGGATCACTTCGATAGCTCGGTCTCTGCAGACCAGACTGCCTTGTTACGACGATTTCGTCGCTATCCGCATGGCTAATTGTGAGCCAATCTACTCTAACGGACCGACGTGACCGCACATTGGGGTCGCATGTCGCGTCCCGGGCGTGTCGCGGTGCTCATTGCTCGGATGATGAGCGTATCGGGCATTGGAGTGAGTGATTCGGCCATTGGAACGCTCACCGGCGCTGCCTAGCGTTGCTCAGGTGACTACTTCGCAACGCCTCGCGCTCCTGGTGCTCTCGGCGGCAATGTTGATGACCATCCTCGACGGCAGCATCGTCACCGTCGCCATGCCCGCGATCCAGCGCGATCTCGGCTTCAGCGCGGCGGGGCTGAGCTGGACGGTGAACGCCTACCTGATCGCCTTCGGCGGACTGCTGCTGCTGGCCGGGCGGCTGGGCGATCTGATCGGCAAGAAGCGGCTGTTCCTGGCCGGGAACGCGATCTTCACGGCCGCTTCGCTGGGCGCGGGACTCGCGGCGACTCCGGGGCAGTTGATCGCCGCACGGTTCGCCCAGGGGGTCGGAAGCGCCCTCGCCGCGGCGGTGGTGCTGGGCATCCTGGTCACCCTGTTCACCGAGAGCGGGCCGCGCGCCAAGGCCATCGGGGTGTTCAGCTTCACCGGGGCGGCGGGCGC
This sequence comes from Nocardia yamanashiensis NBRC 100130, assembly GCF_001613325.1. GTDB lineage: Bacteria > Actinomycetota > Actinomycetes > Mycobacteriales > Mycobacteriaceae > Nocardia > Nocardia yamanashiensis. The sequence continues at coordinate 20,806 of NZ_BDCD01000037.1, forward strand.
TTCCATCGGGCAGGTGCTGGGCGGGGTGCTCACCGACGCGCTCAGCTGGCACTGGGTGTTCTTCATCAATGTGCCGATCGGCTTGGCCACCATCGCGCTGGCCGTGCGGGCGCTGCCGGACGATCAGGGGATCGGGCTGGCCGCCGGCGCCGACGTCCTGGGCGCGGTGCTGGTGACCGCGGGCCTGATGCTGGGGATCTACACCGTCGTGCAGGTCGCCGAGTACGGCTGGACGGCCGGGCGCACGCTGGCGCTGGGCGCGGTGTCGGCGGCGCTGCTCGCGGCCTTCCTGATCCGGCAGGCCAGGGCCGCCACGCCGCTGCTGCCGCTGCGAATCTTCCGCTCCCGCAATGTGTCCGGGGCCAATGCGGTGCAGATGCTGACGCTCTCGGCCATGTTCGCCTTCCAGATCATCGTCGCGCTCTACATGCAGCAGGTGCTGGGCTACACCGCGCTCCAGACCGGTCTGGCGATGCTGCCCGCGGCGGTGGCCATCGGCGGGGTGTCGCTGTTCGTCTCGGCTCCGCTCGCCGCCCGCATCGGCACCCGCAATGTGCTGATCGCCGGCCTGGTCCTGCTGCTGATCGGCATGCTGTGGCTGACCCGGCTGCCCGTGCACGCCGCCTACGCCGTCGATCTGCTGCCGATGATGGTGCTGGTGTCCGGCGGCGGCCTGGTGCTGCCCGCGCTGACCACGCTCGGCATGTCCGGCGCCCGGGCCGATGACGCCGGGCTGGCGTCGGGCCTGTTCAACACCACCCAGCAGATCGGCATGGCCATCGGCATCGCGGTGCTGTCCACCCTGGCCGCCTCGCGCACCGGGACCCGCCTCGCCGCCGGTGCGTCCGAAGCCGCCGCCCTGACCAGCGGTTACCGCCTCGCCTTCGCCGTCGCGGCGGGACTGCTCGCCGTGGCCCTGGTGGTCAGCGCGGTGGTGCTGCGCCGCGAGGAGCCCGCCCACCCAGCGGACGCCGTCGCGCACGCCGCGTGAGGGCTCGGTAGGTTCGGGGAGTATTCGATCGACAGACGGGCCGCACCAATGGAATTGCCAGCCGAGTTCCGGGAAATCGCGAAGCGCGTGAACAACTGGGGGCGCTGGGGCAGCGCGGACGAGATCGGCACCCTGAACCTGATCACCGGCGAGGTGGTGCGGGCCGCCGCCGCCACCGTCCGCACCGGGCAGCGCGTCCCGCTCGCGGTCCCCTTGCACCAGAACGGCATTCAGACCGGGCTGATTCGCGGCCGGGTCAACCCGCTGCACACCATGGTCGCCGTCAATTGGGAACTGTTCGGCCCCGGCCTGATCGCCACCAGCGATGACACCGTCACCATGGGCCTGCAGGCCGGCACCCACTGGGACGCGCTCACCCACATCTCGCACTCGGGCGTCATCTACAACGGCCGTCCCGCCGATTCCATTACCGCGCACGGCGGTTCGGCGTTCTCCGGTATCGACAAGGCCCGCCATATCGTCTCGCGCGGCGTGCTGCTGGACGTGGCGCGGGCGCACGGCGTGGACCGCCTGGCCCCCGATCACGCCGTCACTCCCGAAGATCTAGACGCCGCAATGGAATTGGCGGGTACGCCGGTTCGCGCCGGTGACATCGTCCTGATCCGCACCGGCCAGATCCAGCTCTACCTGGCCGGTGATCGCACCGCCTACGCCATGCCCGCCCCCGGCCTCTCGGTCCGCTGCCCCGAATGGTTCCACGCCCGCGACGTCGCCGCGGTCGCCAACGACACCCTCACCTTCGAGATCTTCCCGGCGGAACTGGAGAACGGCTGGCTGGCCGTGCACGCCCTGCACCTGGTGGAAATGGGCATGCTGCAAGGACAGAACTGGAATCTGGAGGAGCTGTCGCAGGTGTGCGCTGCGGAGGGCCGCTACGAGTTCCTGCTCACCGCGACCCCGGAACCGTTCGTCGGGGCGACGGGGACGCCGGTGGCCCCGGTCGCCGTCTTCTGACCGGCCGAGCGCGACCGAACCCCCACTGGGGCAAGGCTTATCAGGTCACTCGACGGGATCGGCGCGGCTAGCCTGTCTTAGTGGCGGTATCGGCTTTCGGGGGCGATGAAGTGAATAGTGGTTCTGCGCGAGAAGCATTCGCGCAGCGGATGACCGAATTGTTCGAGGCCGCCGGGAACCCGACCCTGGATCAGGTGGTGCGGACCACCAAGGCGCGATTGCGCGGCACCCGGGGATTGCCGACCATCCAGCGGATCAGCGACTGGCGCTCGGGAAAGAACGTGCCGGCGCGGTTCGGCTCGCTGGAACCGGTGCTGGCGACGCTGTTCTACCTGGCGCAGGCCCGCAAGGAGCCGATCGCCGCGGGCCTGTCGAATGTCGTTGCGTGGCAGCGGCTGTGGGAGGCCGCCGTGGTCGAGGCGGGACCGAGCACGGCGCCCGCCGCACCGGCCCCGGCCGAGCGGGAGCCGATGCCGCCGCGGCCCACCCTGACCGACACCCTGCCGCGCGACGTGGAGACGCTGATCGGGCGGGAAGCGGAACTGGAGCGGATTCTCGCGGTCGCGGGCGCGGGCCGGGTGGTGTCCATCCACACCATCGACGGCATGCCCGGGATCGGCAAGACGGCGCTGGCGACCCGCGTCGCGCACCGGCTCGCGGACCAGTTCCCGGACGGGCGCTTCTTCGTGAACCTGCACGCCCACACCGCCGGGCAGCCGGCCGCCAAACCCATCGACGTCTTGGGCGGGCTGCTCACCGATCTGGGCATCGATCCGCGCAATATCCCGGACAGCCTGGACAATCGGCGCAGCCTGTGGCGAGATCGGGTGGCGGGCAAGCGGATTCTGCTGGTGCTCGACGACGCGCAGGATCACGCACAGGTCGAGCCGCTGCTGCCGAACGGGCCCGGCTGCCTGACCTTGATCACCTCCCGCCGCCGCCTGGTCGCGCTGGACGGGTCGCAGCCCTTCGCCCTGGACACCCTCGATCCGGACAAGGCGGCGGAGCTGTTCCGGACGCTGGCCCGGCGGCCGCTCGGCGCCGGTGACGAAGCCGCAGTGGCCGAGATCGCCCGGCTGTGCGGTTACCTGCCGCTGGCCATCGTGCTGCTGGCGGGGCGGCTGGCCCATCACGCCTCCTGGACCATCGCGCAGATGGCCGACGATCTGGCCATGGCGCAGGACCGGCTGGGCGAGCTGGAAGCGGGGGAGCGCGCCGTCTACGCCGCGTTCACCATGTCGTACCAGGATCTGCCGCCGGAACGGCAGCGCTTGTTCCGGCGGCTGAGCCTGCATCCCGGACCGGATATCGACAGCTATGCCACGGCCGTGCTGGACGATATTCCGGTGAGCGCGGCCCGGCGTGAACTGGATGCGCTGTTCACCGATCACCTGTTGGACGAACCCGCGGGGGGTCGCTATCGCATGCACGATCTGCTGCGCGAGTTCGCGCTCGCGCTGGCCGGAGCGGATCCGCTCGACGAGCGCCGCGCGGTGGTGGATCGGCTGCTGGATCACTATCAGCACATCGGGGAACAGGCGGACCGGTACCTCGCGGGGGACACCCATCCCAAACCCGTCGCCGACGCGGAACCCGCTGCCGCATCGCACTTCTCGAACCGCACCCAAGCCCTGGCCTGGTTGCGGGCCGAGCGCGGCAACCTGCTCGGGTGCCTGGAATACGCTGCCGCCCGGCATCAGTCGGCGCGGGTGGTCGGGCTGACCAGCATTCTGTCCGGGCTGTTGCGGCTGGACGGGCCGTGGTCGCTGGCCATCAAGCTGCATCGGCGGGCGGCCACCATCGCCGAGCACAGCGGGGATCTGGTGGGGACGGCCGACGCGCTCAACGATCTCGGGCTGGTGCGGTATGCGTCCGGTGACTATCCCGGGACGGCGGATCTGGTGCGGCAGGCCCTGACCATCTATCAGGAGATCGGCGACCGGGTCGGGCAGGCGCACGCGCTCAGCAGCCTGGGCCGATTGGGTTACGCGACAGGCGATTACCCGGGCACCGCCGAACTGCTGCGGCAGGCGCTCGCCATCTACGAACAGGTCGGCGACCGCGGCGGGCAGGCGTACGCGCTCATCGGGATGGGCGTGGTGCGGTACACCATCGGCGACTATCCGGGCACCGGTGACCAGATGCGCCGGGCCGCGGCGCTGTTCGACGAGATCGGGGACCGGTTCGGGGCGGCGTACGCGCTGCACGAGCGCGGCGTCGTCACCTATGCGACCGGCGACTACGAGACGGCCGGCGTGCTGGTGGGGCAGGCGCTGGAGAGCTATCGCGAGCTGGGCGACCGTTTCGCCGAGGCGTATGCGCTCAATGACCTGGTGGCGGTGCGTTTCGCGACCGGCGACTATCCCGGGGTGGCGGAGCTGCTCGGGCAGGCCCTGGACATCCACCGGGAGATCGGGGACCGGCTGGGCGAGGCGTACGCGCTGGGCAGCCTGGGGCGGCTCGGGCATGCGGTCGGTGATCTGCCGGGGGCCGCGAACCGGATGGAGCAGGCGCTGGCCATCTTCCGGGAGATCGGCGACCGGGTGGGGCAGGCGTACGTGCTCAACGATCTGAGCCTGGTCCGGCATTCGACCGGGGCGTACGGGGTGGCCGCCGAGCGTATGCAGGAGGGGCTGGCCATCTTTCAGGAGATCGGGGACCGGGCGGGGGAGGCCTACACGCTCATCGCGCTGGGGCTGGTGCGGTACGCCGGCGGCGATTACGCGGGTGCGGAAGGCCCGATGGCGCGGGCGCTCGACATCTTCCAGGCCATCGGCGATCGGGTCGGGGAGGCGTACGCGCTGTGCAGTCTGGGCCGGCTGAGCTTCGTGGCGGGCGATCAGACCGTCGCGGTGGAGCGGCTGGGGCGGGCGCTGGGCATCTTCCAGGAGATCGGGGACCGGGTCGGGGAGGCGTACGCGCTGAGCAGCCTGAGCCGATTGCGCTTCGCCGCCGGCGATTCCGCGCGGAGCGAGGAGCTGGTGCGCCGGGCGCTGGGCATCTACGAGGAGATCGGGGACCGGTTCGGGCAGGCGTTCGCGCGGGCCGGGCTGGCCATCCTGCTGCACACCATCGGCGATCATCCCGCCGCCACCGCGGAATTGGAGACCGCGCTCGATATCTTCCAACGCATCGGCGACCGGGTCAGCCAGGGGTACGCCTATATCGGGCTGGGGCTGCTGCGCTATCAGGCCGGGGACTATGTCGGTGCGGCCGCGCTCGCCGAGCAGGCGCCGGTGCTCTTCCGGGAGATCGGGGATCGGCTGGGCGAGGCGTACGCGTTCCTCGGCCTGGGCCTGTTGCGTTATCAGGCAGGCGATTACGCGGGCGTCGCCGATCTGGTGCGCCGCTACCTGGCGGCCTTCCGGGAACTGGGCGAGGACCCCGATGAGGAGGACATGGTCGAGCGGATCAGCGCGCTGTGGGATCTCAGTTCGCCGCAGGACGCGGTGGTCTCCTACATCGACGCCACCCGGCTGGTGCGCGAGATCCAGGTGCGGTGGAAGAAGCGGCGCGTCTGGCGGGATCTGCCGGTGCCCGACACCCGTTAGTGTCACGGCTGCCGCGCCAGCCGCCAATCCCGGTGCAGGCGGCCGAGTTCCGTGACCGGCGGGTCGCCGTAGATCCACTCGCGGGCGATGCGATGCCAGTTCGCGGTGGCGCGCAGCTGCCCGAGCGTGCCGCAGGTCCAGAAGTCGGTGCGGCGAGTGAACAGGTGCTCCGGCGGCAGCAGCTGGCGGTGCATGCCCTCGAATTCCGAGAGCCGGGGATCGATGGCGTGCAGGAACGCCCCGCACGCCAGTTCCGGGTCGAGCGCCAATTCCTCGTCGATCAGGCACCATTCGCCGGCGGCGAGGAAGTACTCGTAGCAGGCGCGCGGGGTGACGCTGTCCGCGTCGCTGATCACGCCGCGCTCGGCCATGAGCCGGTACAGATCGTCGGCGCGGTCCTCGGCGGTGGCGCGCTGGCATTCGGCCTCGAAGGCGATGTGCTCGGCCGACATGCGTTTGTACAGGCCGAAATCCAGGAACACCACCTTGCCGTCCGCCCGCAGCAGCACATTGCCGGGGTGCGGGTCGCCGCAGAACTCCGCGAACTCGTGCAGCGAACCCATGTAGTAGCGGTAGATGATCTCGCCGACCCGATTGCGTTCGGCGTCGGGCAGTGCGCGGATGGCGTCGAAGTCCAGCCCCGGCGCGTACTCCGTCACCAGCACCCGGGCCGTGCTCGAGTCCGGAAACGCCTGCGGCACAGCGATGAACGGATGGTCGGCGTAGCGCCTGGAAACCTCCTGCTGGGTGCGGGCTTCCTCCACGTAGTCGAGTTCCTTCGACAGGCTCGAGCGCAGTTCCTCCAGCAGGGAGGTGGTGAACCCGGGTAGCAAGGGCCGCAACATGACTCGCAGCAAACCGAGATTGCGCAGGTCCGCCCGGACCGCCTGATCGATGCCCGGGTACTGCACCTTCACCGCCACCCGGGTGCCGTCGAAAAGCCTTGCGCGATAGACCTGTCCGATGGACGCGGCGGCGATCGGCTCCGGCTCGAACTCGGCGAACAGCTCGGCCAGCGGCTTGCCCAGGTCCTCCTCGACCACGCCGCGCATCTCCTCGAAGCCGGCCGCCGGGGCGTGATCGAAAAGCACCGCGAGCGTGCGCTGGAACGCCTCGCGCTGCTCCGGCGGCACCAGATCCACGTCCAGCAGCGACAGCAATTGCCCCAGCTTCATGGTCAAGCCCTTGAGCTCCCCGAACACCCCCACCAGTTCCTGCGCCATCCGCAGCACCGATTCATCGGCCAGCCGCTCGCGCACCGCCGCCGATCGCCCCAGCATGGCGATCCTGGTGCGCCGCTTGCGCATCGCCTGCGCGGCCACCGCCGCACCGAGCTTGGAGCCGCGGGCGAACCGCGAAGTCGGAACCGGTTTCGCCATCAGCGTCCATCCCCATCCGAAGCGTGCGGTCACGGTCTCCCACCAGCATGATCGCACCTTTCCGGCGGCGTCGCGCCCGCTCGGCCCAGCGCCGCCGGTGCTCGCGCGGATCATGCAGGCAGACAGGGATTTCCGGACCGGAAAACCGCTCTCCGCTCCGGAATTCCGGAGCGGAACTCCGGCATCAGCCGGAGATCGACCGCATCCAGTGATGACGGCCTGCTGGTGGTCGGTGGTGTTGCGGGCCAGGTTGCGCTACGGAAAACGCCGGGTCCGGGCGCGGGTCAATTTCTCGCAACCGTCAGTTTGGCGAGACTGTATGCGAGGTCCAGGTTGTCGACGGTGGCGAGGTGGGCCGGTGGGGTGATGGGTAGTTCGAGATTTCGGAGACCGTCCAGTAGGGCTAGGTGCAGGGCCCAGGAGACGGCGGGCGGTTCGTCCAGGATCGGCGTGAGGGCGCGAATCTCGTTGACCGCCTGGAGATCTACCAGATCGTGGATGGCTTCGTAGCGGACGTCTTCACGGCTGTCGGTGCGGGCCAGGTCGACGAGTTGCTCCCGCAATCCGTTGCCGGGCGTGTGCGCGACGTAGGTGCGCAGGGCCTCCTGGGCGGAGATGCCGGTCGCGGTGGACAGGTATCGCCAGGCGCATTCGGCCACGGCGGGGTCCGGCGGTACCGAAGCCAGGTGGTAGACGGCCGATTTGCGGACCGAGAAGCTGCGGTCGCGGGTCAGTTCCAGGAGCGCTGCGGTAGCGGACCAATCGGACAAAGCGGTGGCTGCGATCTCGCGGACCAGGGGATCGGGGTGGGTGGTGAGCCGAACGGTCAAGCGCGGCCGGGCATCTGGAGTGAAGGCGTTCCAGTCGAGGCCGCGCAGGGTGCGATCGCGGCCGAGCCAATCGCCGTCCGGATCGTCGAGCAGTTCCAGCAGCGCGGTTTCCGACAGGGTGTACGGCGTGGAACGGGTGAGGGGAGTGGGTGTGCCGGGTTCCTCGTCCGATTCCTCCGGTTCCGGGTGAATCAGGTCGTCCGTCGGCCGCAGCCAGTCGCGCAGTGGCGCAAGCTTTTCCGAATTTACGGCGGCGTCCTCGAAATGCCAGCTCAATTCCTCGAACGAGTCGGTGGCGGCGGCGCGCACCCGTTCGTCATCGTGCCCGCGCAGTTCGGCGATCGTCCGCAGTGCCCGCCGGGTGGGGTAGTAGCGCAGGGTGTCGAGCGCCGCGGCCGCCACCTCGTGGTCGGCGTCGTGCGCGGCGTCGAGGAGCCCGTCCTCGGCTGCCACGGGTTCTTCCCACAGCAGGGTGCGCGCCGCGGTCCAGCGGATCTCCGGATTCCGGTGTCGCAGCGCCCGGATCAGGGTGGGCATGAATCCGGCCTCGCCGAACCCGAATGCCATCGATGCCAAGGCGGCGGCCTGGAGCGGATGGGCGTCGTCCCCGGCCACCGGGATCACGATGTCCGCCTCGCCGCGGAGCATGAGGCCCAGCGCGTGCCGCCGCACCACTGGATCGCCACTCGCCCACCAGGTTCGGCGCGATTCGCCAGTGGTGATGTCATCGAATCCGGACACCACCTCGGAGGCGCGGGTGCGGACGTCGATCGGCAACCGGGTATCGAGCACCATGGCCGTCAGCGGTTCGATGCTCCGGTAGTCCTCGGTGCGGGCGAGCGTGTCGAATGCCGCCGCCCGCTCAGCCTCCGGGGTCGCGATCGCACCGGCCACGGCCAGCAGATCGAAGGTCCGGCTCCGGTCGCGCTCGCTGCCCATGCTGTTCAGGATGGCATGCCGTGCGAGTCCCCGCAGCCAGCGGAAACGCCGATTCTCAGGGCCGCAGCACCACGATGCCCGGCACCGTGTTCAGGTACTCCCGCAGCGGTGTGTCGACGACCTGATTGTTGGCCGCCAGCGACGAGGCATTGCGGAACACCGTCCCGCTGTTCGTCTGCACGATGATCCCGGTGTGGGTGACGTCGAGCCCCGGCTGGTCGGTGTACGCGCCCACGTAGTCGCCGGTGCGCAGCCCGCCGATCACCTGGTCGGTGACGGCGGCGCTGGGGATGTAGGTGATGTTGCGGTCGACCACCGGCAGGCCCGGCAAATAGTTGCCGCCGTCGGCCTTGGCATTGAGATGCTTGCCGACCGTCACCGCGGCACCGGTCAGCGTGCCGGTGATATCGCTCGCCACGGTCTTGGGGACCTGCGCCCAGTCGGTGAAGAAGTGCTTGCGATGGGTGAAGTCGACCTGCCCGCCCGCGTACCGGGTGTCGATCAGGTTCGCCACGAACTGGTTCCGGTCGCTCGAACGGGTCAGCGCCTCCACGTAGTCGAGGAAGGTGAAGCAGTCCACCCGGCGCAGATCGATGACCAGCTGTTCGGCCTGGGAAGCCGAGCCGACGAGCATGTTCGCGCCGTACGGGGTGCCGAGGAACTGGCCCGAGAGCAGATCGGTGAGTTCGCCCTTGCTCGCTCCGGCCGCGGCCGCGCGCAGGGCGATGAGCTCGTCCACCTTGCGGGCGGTGGCGTCGTCCATGTTCGCTTCGGCGTGCGCGCGGACCGGCAGCAGTACGGCGGCGCAGACGATGACCAGCCCGGCCAGCAGTACGCGTGTGATGGAGCGCAAGGGTCCTCCCCGCGGTTGGATCGGATGAACGTGCTCCACGGTAGCCGAGGTTTTGGGGGCAGTCGTTAGCCGTAACAACTATTCGGCGGGTCGGCGATACCCGGGTAGTCCTCCCGGAGGCACGGGACGGGGGTCCCGCTGTCGATCGGATTCGCGGTGGAGGACAGCGGTATCCGATGTGGTTGGCAGAACCCGAGGGGATTCTTCGATGAAGCGCAAGTCAGCGGTATTCGCCGTGCTCGCGGCCGGTGTGATGGCGGTCAGCGGGTGTAGTGACAACTCCGCGTCGCAGGCGGGCGGGACGAGTTCCGCGGGCGGCAAGGGGACCTCGGTGGTGGCGACCAGCGCGGCCGGTGGGAACGGCGGCGGGACCCAGGGCGGGACCGGTGGTGGCTCGCAGGGTGGAGTCGGCGGTGGCTCGCAGGGCGGATCCGGATCCGATGGAAGTGGTTCCGGTGCAGGTGGTTCCGGTTCCGGACAGGGCGGATCGGGCTCCGATGGTGCGGGGTCCGCGCCGGTGACCCAGGGTGAGCAGTCCGGCGGCGTGCCGGCCACCACCAAGCAGACGGCGTCCCCGGTCTCCGCGCCCAACGGGAGCGGTCACGGGCTGTGCTTCGATGTGAATTCCGGTTTGGCCAACGAGGCCGTGAAGTCTTTGAAGGCAACGACTTCCGGCGGCTGGAATGTCGAGGGCGGTAGCGGCGACGCCATCGCCGACGGTTGCGATGGCGTCCTGTCGTACATGTACGTCAGCTCCGGCAATATCCACCCGTACTACCACGTCCTGTACTTCACCGGCGGCAAGTATCTCGGCACCGCGAGCTTGAACCCGTTCACCTACACCGAGGTGCTCGGCAAGACCCGCACCAGCGTCACGCTGCGCTATCGCTGGATCAAGTCCAACGACGCGCTGTGCTGCCCCTCGGGCGGCCCGAGCGATGTGGTGTTCACGCTGAACGGCACCAAGATCCAGGCCAACGGGGAGTTCCCGCCGACCACCGGCTAGAACGCGGCGAGTACACATGCGCCGATGAAGACGACCTGCACGACCGTGCGCACGGGGAGCGGCATCGTCTTGATGCCGATGCCCTGGCGGGCGGCGCGGACGTTCGCGGGGAACATGATCAGCAGCAGCAGGGCGAGGCAGGCGGCGGCGAGCGGGGCGGCCCACGGGATCAGCAGTCCGATCGCGCCGGCCGCTTCCAGGATGCCGGTGAGCGTCACCATGGCCGCCGGATTCGGGAACTGCGGCGGCACCATCGCGATGAGCCCGTTCCGCCGCGGCTGCTGGAAGTGGGCGAGCGTGGTGAGCGCGAACATGACCGCCAGGCCGATGCGCACGGCGTGCGGCCACGAATCCAGCCAGTCGACGCCCGCCCAGCCCGCGATACGGGCGATTCCGGTGACGACGAAGAGAGCGATGAGCGGTGCCATGGGGGGCTCCTGAGGGTCGAGCAAGCATCTTGACAGTGGAAAGATTAGGTCCGACCGGGGAACTTGTCAATGTCTAGATTCTGCGGGACGATCGACCCGTGACCAAGAACGCCTACCACCACGGCGACCTGCGAGCCTCCCTGCTGAATGCCGCGGCCGAGCAGATCGCCACCGAGGGCATCGACTCCGTCTCGCTGCGCGCGCTCGCTCAGCGCGTGGGCGTCTCCCATGCCGCCCCCGCCCATCACTTCGGTAATCGCCAGGGGCTGCTCACCGAGCTGGCCATTCAGGGCTTCGAGCTGCTCGCGGCCGAACTCCGTTCCGCCACCGGCGATTTCCGCGAGGTGGCGCTCGCCTACATTCGCTTCGCCCGCACCCACCCCGGCCATTTCGACGTCATGTACCGCCACGACCTGCTGCGCGCCGACGACGAACGCCTGGCCGCCGCCCGCCGCGACTCCGGCGCCGAACTCCGTTCCGGCGTGGGCAGACTCGAGATCTCCGCCGATTCCCGCCCCGCCGCGTCCCTGGCCGCCTGGTCCCTGGTCCACGGCTTCGCCTCGCTCTGGCGCGAAGGGGCGCTGGTGGATTCGTCCTTCGCCGGCGAAGACCCGGAGACCCTCGCCCGGGCGATGGTCGCCGCCGTCGAGTTCACCGGGTAACCGGCGTTCAGTCGACCAGGACGCTGCCGAGCAGCAGCGTGTAAATCGCCGCGTCCCAGGGTGCCGCGTCGGTTCCGGGCAGAATCGCGTCGAGCAGCGGGGCTCGCACGAGACTGCCCGCCCCGTAATGCCCCGTGGTGCGGGCGCTCGCCAGCAGGGCCTGGATGGTGGCCGCGTAGATATGAGCCCGCGGGGCGATGACGGTGACCCCGGCGGATTCGAGGGTGACCAGTCGGCTTTCGACGGCTTCTATGACTTCGCGCAGAACGCGAATCTCGGTGTCGCGCATGCTGTCCATGCAGTCAGCAGACCACCGGCGTACCAGTGGATATGTGGAATCCGAATATTCAGACAGGTTCGCCGGAAACGCCATGACGAGATGCGGATTCCGGGACGATTACTAGGCGGATTCCTGCGGCTGTGCATTCGAGTGAAGGGGAGCATTCATGGCCGAGACGGACGAAACCACCTCGCCGACCCTGATACGGCGGCAGTTGGGGCGGTTTCTACGCGAGGCTCGCGAGGGACGGGGCCTGTCGATCGTCACCGCGGCGCGGGAAGTGCAGCTCAGTTTCAATGCCCTGCAACGGCTCGAAACCGGGAAGACGGTCAGTCCACGGCGGCAGGATGTGCGCGAACTCTGCTCGCTGTACGAAGTCGAAGCCGATGAAACAGTGAAAGCAGTCGGCCTCGCCTCGCGTGCGGCAGCCGCCAAAGGCGAGGACGGAGTCACGTCCTTCGGCGGACTGTTCTCGGACGCGTTCAATATGTACGTCGGCATGGAATGTGCGGCCCGGAAGCTGATCTCGTATCAGGAGATGGTGCCCGGCTTGTTGCAAACGGCCGCCTACGCGCGGGCGATGATCAGCTCGTTTCTGGTGGAAGGCAGCGCTGACGATATCGATCGCCGAGTCGAGGTCAGGATGGATCGACAGGTCATCGTCACCCGGAAGGCGCGCCCACTCGTGTTGGAGGTGCTGCTGCACGAGTCGGCACTACATCGGATGGTGGGCGGCCCGGCTGTGATGGCCGCACAGCTGCGGCAATTGGCCGAGATCAGCAAACTGCCCAATGTCAGTCTGCGGGTGCATCCATTCTCGGCCGGATTCGTATGGGGCTTGCCCGCAGTGCCTTTCGTGTTGCTCGATTTCGGAATCGACGGCAGGGGCGAGGCGAACGAGCCTCCGATCGTCTACCTCGACGGTGCGATGAGCAGCGACTTATACATCGAGAAACGTGACGTCGTGGAGCGATACCATGACTTCGCCGATGCCGTGCGGCGGACCACGCTGGACGAGACCCTGACCCGAGACCTGTTGCGGCAGGTAGCAAGGAGATACGACAGTGAACGTTGAACTGTCCGGCGCACGTTGGATCAAGAGCACGTACAGCGAGAGCAGTGGTCAGTGCGTGGAAGTCGCCTTCCTCGCGAACGACCTTGTCGGAGTCCGTGATTCGAAGGACGCGAAAGGCCCGGCGCTCGTTTTCAGCGCCGGGGAGTGGGCTACCTTCCTTTCCGCTGTCGACTCATAGCCGGATCGCGGCGAGCTTGGCCGGATCCACCACGATGTGAATCGCGGTGATCCGCTCGCCGGTGACCTGGAAAGCGATGACGGACAACGGAGTTCCGTCGGGACGCCAGGACATCTGGCCCGGGATGCCGTTCACCAGGACGGGGCGATATCGGGCGACCTCACCGGAGAACATGCGCGCGCCAGAGGCGACCGCGGTGGCTCCGAGCGTGACGACCACGCCGTCCGGGGTGTCCACGGTCAGCCGGACATTCGGGTCCAGGACGCGCAGCAGGGCTTCGAAGTCCCCACCCAGGGCGGCGGCGCGGAAGGCCTGGACGACCTCCCGGTGATCGCGAGCGGGTTCGGCCGGGCGCTCCGGCGACTGAACTTTCCGGCGGGCGCGGCTGGCGAGCATCTTGGTGGCGGCCGTGGATTTGCCCAGTATCCGGGCGATTTCATCGAAGGGCACCGCGAACATATCGTGCAGCACGAAAGCCAGGCGCTCAGCCGGAGCGAGCGAATCGAGCACGACCAGCATGGCCAGCCCGATCGAATCCGCCAGGGCCGCTTGCTCATCCGGGGCGGGCTCGTCGTCCGGCGTCACCACCAGCGGTGAAAACTCCTGTCCATAAACGGTTTCGGGGTGCGCGCTCCGCGAGCGCAGCACATCCAGACTGAGCCGCCCGACCACGGTGGTCAGCCAGCCCGGCAGATTGGCGATGGTTCCGGCGTCCTGCCGGATCAGCCGCAACCAGGCTTCCTGCACCACATCCTCGGCATCGGCGTGCGAGCCCAGCACGCGGTACGCGACGGCGCGCAACCGGTCGCGCTGGGCTTCGAACACCTCGGTGACGAGGCCGCTGGAATCCCCGCTCACGACTTCCGCTGCTCACGCAGCGAAATCCGGTTCCCATCCGGATCGATCGCTTCGATACGCACCCCGAACGGGTACACCTCGGGTTCGTCCGTCAGAAACGCCACCCCACGCTCCCGCATGAGCTCGAAATCCTTTCGCAGATCCTCCGATTCGAGAATGACCGGCCCGGGCGGAGCGATCTCGCCCACCTGCGCGGGCTGCCCGGCGGCCGCCGCGTGGGCCCACAGAATGATCTCCACCGCGCTCCCCGGCACCCCGACCGTCAGAAACCGCGCTTCCGGCCCGGGCGCATCGATCCGCTTCTCCAGCCCCAGCCCCTCGGTGTAGAACCGCAACGCCCGGTCCTGATCGGTCACGTAGATCGTCGTGTACATGATGTTGGTAAGCATCCTGCTCTCCACTTCGCGCATCGGTGCGACCGCGTATTCGGTCGTCTCACCTATGACGAGGGCCGACGAGAGAAGGTAACAAAGCGGTGGCCCGGTGGCCGTACGCCATGTGCTCCGGACGAGTGCGCGATCGGGCCGGGCGCAATACCGTGGAGTATGCGTACTTTCGTGCACCTGTTGTTGTTCGCTTGCGCAATCGCCGTGGGGGTGGGGGCGTTCGGGCCGTTGGTGGGAACGGTGGATGCCCGGAATGTGGGGTTCGAGGATTTGCGGGACGGTTTCGGGTCGGGGCTTTCGCTGGGGCAGGTCGGGGGTGAGGAGCTGTCGTTTCCGACGACGTTGATCATGGTTTTGCTGGGGGTGGCGGTGGTGATCCTGCTGTCGGCGTTGACCGGGTCGCGGGCATTGGGATGGGTGGGGGTGCTGGTCGGGCTGGCGGCTTTGGGTGTGCTGGCGTGGCGGCTGGATGACCGGTTCGATCAGCAGTTGCGGGACGGGTGGCGGGATCTCGTCTCGGGAGCCTGGGGTTTGTATCTGGTCGGCGGGGGACTGGTGATTTCGCTGCTTCTGCTGCTGGTTCCGCGCGAGCGGCGGGCGGTGCCGTAGCGGCACAGCGGGATGGCTAGCGGGGAATACGCTGCGCTGCCGGGAATGCTGTTAGCGTCGAATATCCATCGAGATCAATGATTACGAGGGGAGACGTCGACTTATGCCGCAGCGTGAGAAGGCATCGAGGAATTCGGTAATCGGCCGGGCAGCGGTCGCTTCGGCCGTGGTCGCGGCGGGTTTGCTTGCCGGGCAGGGCACGGCGTCCGCGGACTTCTCCGCCGAAGTGCCGATGAATTGCGTCGGGCTGAGCCCGAATATCGTGGACGTGCCCTATTCCGGCAAGGTCTATCTGGGGCAGTACAACGCGGGGCGGCCGGGGTGGACCTCGGTGACGGTGCACACCGGGGCCAGCATCTGGGGCGGTTACACCACCAATCCGACCATCACCTGGACCAATCTGAACACCGGCGTGACCGGGACCGCCAGCGGTTCGGCGCCGGTGTCGTCCATGTTCGGCACCGGCGCGCAGAACAACTTCGACGCCTGGGGCATCGGCGGCGGGCCGGTGCGCTTCGATCTGACGGTGGTGAACAGCGGTCTGGCGCCGGTGCCGGCGGTCAGCTGCTCGGGCACGATCGACGTTCCGTAAGCAGGTATTTCCCCTGCCCCGAGCGATGGGGGCAGGGGAAGTCGGGGGTCACGAGCCGATAACGGGCAGGTCAGCGGGCCGATGTGCAGGGGTAGGTGCACAGAGGAGGAGACCTGGTGTCGGTTCGGGCGATGACAAGCCTTGTGGTGGTGATGATTACGGCGGCCATGCTGCTGGTCGGCGTACCCGGTCCGCAGGCCCGCGCCGAAACCACCGGGCTCAAACAATGCCAGGTCAGCTCGGGACGCCAGCCCGAAACCGCGAAACCCGAAGAGGTGGGCGTGGATTCGGAACTGCTGAACAAGGCGGTGGCCTTCGCCGCCGATCCGACCCGGTTCACCTTGCAGATCTTCCGGAACAATTGCCTCATCGCGGGCGGGCCCAACAACGCCAAAGCCGGTGGGGTGCCGTGGAATCTGTGGAGCGGCACCAAGAGCGTGGTGGCGCTGCTCGCCGGAATCGCCGTCGACGACGGGAAATTGGGGCTGGACGCGGCGATCGGCAACTACCTGCCCGAGGGCCTGGGCGACGCCGACCATCGGGCGATCACCGTGCGCAGCCTGCTGACCGAGACCTCGGGAATGCAGGTCGCGGTCGCCTCCGAGGGCATCACCGGGCTGATCGGCCTCGATCCGAACGTGGTGGCGCAGGCGCTGGGCATGCCGATCGTGAACCCGCAGGGCGAGAAATGGGGTTACAGCCAGCGCGGCGTGGACCTGCTGGCGTACGTGATCCAGCAGGCGGTGGGGGAGGACTTCCAGGCGTTCGCGCAGCGAAGGCTGTTCGATCCCTTGGGAATTCAGCGCACCGACTACCATTGGGCCCGCGATCGCAGTGGAAACACCTACGGGCACGCGCATCTGGTGCTGCCGCCCGACGACTACGTGAAACTCGGTCTGCTGGTGGCCAACCGGGGTGATTGGGGCGGCAAGCGGATCATCTCGCAGAGCTATCTGAACACGGCCTCCCAACGTGCGGCCAACCCCTGCTACGGGTTCCTGATGGTGGTCAATCGCGACCCCGACTGCGTCGACGTGTTCCCCGGGCTGCCGGAGGACGCGGTGCAGATGTCGGGAATGTGGCGGCAGGACAATGTGATCGTGCCCAGCCTCGGGCTGGTGGTCAGCTGGAC
Organism: Nocardia yamanashiensis NBRC 100130; assembly: GCF_001613325.1. Lineage (GTDB taxonomy): Bacteria > Actinomycetota > Actinomycetes > Mycobacteriales > Mycobacteriaceae > Nocardia > Nocardia yamanashiensis. The sequence goes on from NZ_BDCD01000037.1 coordinate 37,530, forward strand.
CGGGGTGGCGGTGCCGGGCAGCTCGGTCAGCTTCCCGTACGACGTGCTGCGCGCCATCCAATTGGCTTTCGTGTCACCGAAGCTGAACGATCCCGGGCCGTTCATCCCGCGCGAGGACATCCAGGTGAGCGATCCGTCGATCTCGAACCCGGACGGCGCGCTGGCCGCGCTCGGCCTGGGACCGATGGCGTATCCGGGCTGCGGGGTGCTGGAATGCCTCGGCAAACCGATGTCGCCGCCGTTCTCCAACTGGCCCGCCGGCTGCTTCATTCTCGGCTGCCTGAGTTCCGACCCCGCCACCCCGGGGATTCGCTAGGCATCCGGCTCGCCGACCGGCTCGACAGACACGGTACCCCTGAAGGGTATATCTTCGATGGGGATCTCGTGGACGTGAGGAGCGCGGTATGGACGAGCACAACGGGCACGGCGTCGCGGTGCTGGACATGCGCGGATTGCGCTGGGCCAGCCAGCAGAACACCATTCGCGCGGTGCTGGGGCGACGGCCCGGGGTGCTCTCCGTAGACCCCAACCCGGTATCCGAAACCGCGACGGTGACCTTCGATCCGGCGCGCACCTCGGTGGCGGACCTGCGCGAGTGGGTACGCGAATGCGGCCTGCACTGCGCCGGGCAATCGGTGCCCATCCACATCTGCGACCCGATGGCGGAGCCCGGTGCGCAGCGGCACGCAGCAATGGACCACACGGCGCACGCCGCGCATACGGATACGGATGTGGATCACGCCGGGCACGAAGGCATGGACCATGCTGCGCACGAGGGCATGGACCACGCCGGGCACGAGGGTATGAACCACGCTGCGCACGAGGGCACGGACCATGCCGCCCGTGCGGGGACGGATCACGCGGGGCATGCGGGTATGGATCACGGTGCGGCGGGGCACGCCGGGCACGGTGGGCATGCGGGGCACGCGGGCATGTCCATGGACGACATGGCGCGGGACATGCGGAATCGCTTTCTGGTGGCGGCCGTGTTCTCGGTGCTGGTCATGCTGTGGTCGCCCATGGCCTCGGACATGTTCGGGCTGGAGTTGCCCACGCCGTTCGGGCTACGCCAGGACATCTGGGCGTTGATTCTGAGCCTGCCGGTGATCTTCTATTCGTCGAGCATCTTCTTCACCGGAGCCGTGCAGGCCCTCAAAGCCCGCACCCTCGACATGATGGTGCTGGTAGCCGTCGGCATCGGCGCGGGCTGGCTGTACTCGCTCGCCATCACCCTCACCGGTGGCGGCGAAGTCTTCTACGAAGCCTCCACCATGCTCGCCACCTTCGTACTGCTCGGCCACTGGTTCGAGATGCGGGCGCGCGGCGGCGCGAACGACGCCATCCGCACCCTGCTCGATCTCGCCCCGCCGCAGGCCGTGGTCATCCGCGACGGCAAGGAAGTCGAAATCCCCACGGCCGAAGTCGTCGTCGGCGATGTCCTGCTCGTCCGCCCCGGCGCGAAGATCGCCACCGACGGCGAGGTCGTCGAGGGCGAGAGCGAAGTCGACGAATCCATGGTGACCGGCGAAAGCCTGCCGGTGCACAAGGAACCCGGCGCCACCGCCATCGGCGCGACGCTCAACAAGAACGGCACCCTGCGGGTCCGCGCCACCAAGGTCGGCTCCGACACCGCCTTGGCCCAGATCGTGAATCTGGTGCAGCAGGCCCAGAATTCGAAGGCCCCGGGCCAGAAACTGGCCGACCGCGCGGCCTTCTGGCTGGTGCTGGTGGCTTTGGTCGGCGGCGCACTGACTTTGGTGGTATGGCTGCTGGCCGGCGCGACCTTCGCCAAGGCCATGCTGTTCGCCATCACCGTCGTCGTCATCACCTGCCCCGATGCCCTCGGCCTGGCCACGCCGACCGCCATCATGGTCGGCACCGGACTCGGCGCGAAACGCGGCGTGCTGTTCAAGAACGCCATGGCCCTGGAGAGTTCGGCCCGCATCCAGACCGTCGTCATGGACAAGACCGGCACCCTCACCAAGGGCGAACCGGAAGTCACCGAGATCGCCGTCGCCGACGGCTTCGCCGAAGCCGAACTGCTGCCGCTGCTGGCGGGCGTGGAACGCGAATCCGAGCATCCGCTCGCCGAAGCCGTGGTGCGATACGCGGAACAGCATGGCGCGCCGGACAATCGCGCCCAGGATTTCCAGAACGTGCCCGGCCACGGCGCCATTGCCACCGTCGCCGGCCGCCGCGTGGTGATCGGCAACCGGCGGCTGCTCGAGCGCGAGGGCATTCCCCTCGGCGACTCGGCCGCCGACCGCGACCGCATCGCCGGCGCCGGCCAGACCGCCGTGCTGGCCGCCGTCGACGGCAAGCCCGCGGCCGTCATCGGCATCGCCGACGCGCCCCGCGAGACCTCCGCGAAAGCCGTTGCGGACCTGCACGATATGGGCATCGAAGTGGTCATGCTGACCGGTGACAATCAGGCCACGGCCGAGCGCATCGCCGCCGAACTCGGCATCGACACCGTCATCGCCGAGGTGCTGCCCGGCGACAAGGCCGACAAGATCACTGAACTACAGGCGGGCGGCAAAAAGGTCGCCATGGTCGGCGACGGCGTCAACGATGCCCCCGCGCTCGCCCAGGCCGATCTGGGCATCGCCATCGGCGCGGGCACCGATGTGGCCATCGAGACCGCCGATGTGGTGCTCATGCGCTCGGACCCCCTCGATATCCCGACCGCGCTGCGCATCGGCCGCGGCACGCTGCGCAAGATGCATCAGAACCTGGCCTGGGCGGTCGGCTACAACACCCTCGCCCTGCCCATCGCCGCCGGTGTGTTCGAGCCCGCGTTCGGCTTCACCCTGCGCCCGGAGATGGCCGCCATCTCCATGTCCGGGTCCAGCATCATCGTCGCGCTCAATGCGATATCGCTGAAAGGGCTGAAGTTGCCCGAGCGGAACTGAGATTCACAAATACGCCGGTCTCGCCGGTTTGTGGCCTGCGTAACAGCAGCTCACAGCCGTGAACATCTTCATGATGCCAGGTGGCTGACGCATTACTACCGTGGATTCGAACCCCGAAACCGAACGGAAAGTTGCGTCATGCCCATCATCAACCTTGGCTCCGCCGCGCTGGATCTCGCGAGCACGATCACCTCGATCACCGCGAACATCACCTACATCCTGAAGTCGTGGGGCCTGGCCTGATTCAGCGCCTGAACGCGTGAAACGCCCGCTGGTCCATTCGGACCGGCGGGCGTTCGCTTTTTTTCGCATCACACCGCCGGATCACACCCGCAGCAGTGCCGTCTGCACCTGCCGCAGCCGTTCCACATCACCCCGGAACCCGGCTACCGCGTCGTTGTAGAGGAACGCCTCCCACAACCGCACCAGCGCGTACGCCAGCGTGGCCCGCTCGATCGGCGGCTGATACCCCTGCTCCTCGGCCCGTTCGATCAGCCCCTCCACCGCGGCCACCGCCGCCTGGTGCACCGGCCCGTCACTGCGGGTGATCAAGCGCAGCGCCGCCGTCGACTCGTTGTCGAAATAGGTGCGCAGCGAATCGTCTTCGACCAGCCAGTGAATGGTGTGGTCCAGAATCTCCAGCAGGCGGGCGCCGCCGGTGGCCCGCGAGCGCCGATCGGTATGCGCGATCATGCGATCCAGCTGCCGTGCGATGGCCGCGCCGAGCAGCCCGTCCCGCGACCCGAACCAGCGGTAGATGCTGGCCCGCCCCACCCCGAGCTGGGCGGCGATGGCGTTCACATCCAGCCGCTTGCCCTCCAGGAACACCGCGATGGCCGCTTTCAGCACTTCCTCCCGGCTGGCCGTGGCCGGCCGGCCGGGCGCCCTGGTTCCCTCGCCGCGCGTCACGCGGAAAGCATAGGGGTCAGGAACGGCGACAAGGCCCGCGTGGTCGCGGCGCGACCCAGGTCCAGGGCCTGTTGCAGCACGTCCGGATCGCGGGCGATGCGTCCGATATCGGGCGCGCCACGCGGCGGGCGGATCTGCATGACCGCCGGATCGCCGGCGAACTCGCGCTCGTCCTCGGTGTGCCGCGCCCCGCGCGCCAGCCACGGTTCGACCGTGCCGGGGGCGTGCTTGGCCAGGAAGCGGGTCACCACGCGGTTCTCCAAGGACGAAGGGGGACGGGCGATCTCGTCGTCGCGCCGGGTGCGCAGCACCAGCACCCGGGTCGCCCCCTGCGCCAAAGCCGTTCGGATGGGCACGGATTCGGAGAGCCCGGCATCCACGTACCGCCGCTCGCCGATCCGCACCGGCCGACCCGCCAGCAGCGGCAGGCAGGTGGAGGCGCGCAAAGACGCCTGTACCGCACGGGGATTGGTGAGCGTGGGATGCAGATCCACCGCCTCGCCGGTATCGGCGTCGGTGGCGATCGGATGGAAGGTGACCGGATTGGCCAGGATCGCCGGGAAGTCCATCGGCACGATGCGCTCGTACACGGTGTGCACCAGATAGTCGGTGTCCACCACACGCCCGCCGCGCAGCGCCCGGGTAGGTGAGATCACCCGATTGATGACCTCGGGATTCCAGGCCCGCCGCGACTCCCGCGCCCGCCCGCACAGCAGCCACGCGCCATTGAGCGCACCCGCCGACGCCCCGTACACGGCGTCGAAACTCGGCAGCAGACCCAGTTCCTCGATGGCCATCGCCATCCCGTGCGAGAACGCCCCGCGCGACGATCCACCCTCGATGACCAGCGCCAATCGGTGTTCGTCGCGACGGCGGCCGGGCACGCTGTCGGTGCGCCGCCGCCAGGCCAGCAGCTCGCCCACCCCGACGGCCTTGCTCTGCTCGGGCACCCGCCCTCCCTTCGATGTCTGCGTCCATGATGCCATTTGAGACATTGGAATCTCTGTGTATCATACCCGGCATGCAATTGGCACTCACCGAGGACGAGCTGGCCTTCCGGGACGAGCTGCGCGCCTTCTTCCGCAGCGAGATCCCGGCCGAGATCCGCAATCGCGCCCGGCACGGGCAGGAACTGAGCAAGGACGACATCGTCACCGCGCAGCGCATCCTGAACGCGCACGGGCTGGCGACGCCGAACTGGCCGGTCGAATGGGGCGGTCGTGACTGGACCCCCGTTCAGCGCCATATCTGGCACGACGAACTGCAGCTGGCCTCGGTGCCGGAACCGCTCACCTTCAACACCAATATGATCGGCCCGGTCATCGCGCACTTCGGTGCGCAGGAGCTCAAGGAACGCTTCCTGCCCGCCACCGCGAACCTCGACATCTGGTGGTGCCAGGGCTTTTCCGAGCCCGACGCCGGCTCCGACCTGGCCTCGCTGCGCACCGTCGCGGTGCGCGACGGCGACGAGTACGTGATCAACGGCCAGAAGACCTGGACCACCGCCGCCCAGTCCGCCGACTGGATGTTCTGCCTGGCGCGCACCGATCCGAACGCGCCCAAGAAGCAGGCCGGCATCTCCATGCTGCTGTTCCCGCTCGATACCCCCGGCGTCACCGTGCGGCCGATCAAGCTGATCGACGGCGGCCACGAGGTCAACGAGGTGTTCCTGGAGAACGTCCGGGTGCCCGCGAATCAGCTGGTGGGCGAGGAGAATCAGGGCTGGACCTACGCCAAGTTCCTGCTCGGCAACGAACGCACCGGCATCGCCGCGGTCGGCCAGACCAAGGTGCGGCTGTGGCTGGCCAAGGAGTACGCCAAGCAGACCCGCCTGGGCGCGGGCACCATGCTCGACGATCCCATGTTCGCCGCCCGCCTGGCCGAACTCGAAAACGAGCTGCTGGCACTGGAACTCGTGCAGTTGCGGGTCGCCGCCGGTTCCGCCGACGGCAAGCCCAACCCGGTGTCCTCGATCCTGAAACTGCGCGGCACCGAACTCCAGCAGGCCGTCACCGAACTGCTGGTCGACATCGCCGGACCGGATTCGCTGGTGCGCGAGGACGAATCGCGGCCGGACTGGGCGCACCGCAGCACCGCCACCTACCTGAACTACCGCAAGACATCGATCTACGGAGGATCCAACGAGGTGCAGCGCGGCATCATCGCTTCGACGATCCTCGGATTGTGAGGCGACACCATGGATTTCGAACTCTCCACCGAACAGGAAATGCTGCGTGACACCGTGCGCGATGTGCTCGGCCGCAGCTACACCCCCGAACGCCGCAACGAGGTGATCGCCACCGAACTCGGCTGGGATCCGAAGGTGTGGGCCACCTTCGCCGAAATCGGCTTGCTCGGGCTGACTTTCGCCGAGGCGGACGGCGGTATGGGCGCGGGGCCCATCGAGGCCATGCTGGTGCTCGAGGAGCTCGGCCGCGGGCTGGCCCCCGAACCGCTGCTGGACTGCGCCCTGCTGCCCGGCGGGCTGATCGGCCAGGCGGGCACCGACGCGCAGCGCAAGGACCTGCTGCCCAGGATCGCCGAGGGCGAACTGCGAGTCGCGTTCGCGCACAACGAACCCGGCTTGCGCTGGCCCGCCACCGAGATCGGCACCCAGGCCATCGCGCGGGCCGAGGGCTGGCAGCTGGCCGGGCGCAAGAACCCGGTCTCGCACGGCGATTGCGCGGAACTGCTGATCGTCAGCGCGGCACTGCCGGAGGGCGGCGTCGGGCTGTTCCTGGTCGATCCCGAAGGCAGCGGCGTCCGCCGCACTGCCTTCGCCACTCATGACGGTCAGCGCGGCGCGGATATCGAATTCGACGGCGCGGCAGCGGAATTGCTCGGCGCCGCCGAGGACCGCTCGGCCCTCATCGCCGCCACCGCCATTCACGCCCAGGCGGCGCTGGGCGCGGAAGCCGTCGGCGCCATGTCCGAGGCGCTGCGGCTCACCACCGAATACCTGAAGACCCGCAAGCAGTTCGGCGTCCCGCTGCGCACCTTCCAGACGCTGACCCAGCGCGCCGCCGATATGTACGTCTCGCTCGAACTGGCCCGCAGCATGAGCCTGTACGCGTCGATGTCGCTGGCCGACGGCATGATCGATCCGCTGGTCGCCTCGCGCGCCAAACTGCGAATCGGGCGCTCCGGCAGGCATATCGGCCAGGAGGCCATCCAGCTGCACGGCGGCATCGGCATGACCGCCGAATATCCGGTCGGCCACTACACCGCGCGGCTGACCGCCATCGAGCACACGCTCGGCGACTCCAGCGATCACCTGCGCTACCTCGCCGGTCAGGTCGCCGATCACCAGATGGTCGAAATCTGATGCGCATTCGCGGCGCGGTGCTGGAGGAGATCGGACGCGGGCGGCCCTACGCCGGCACCGTGCCGATCACGGTCTGCGACCTCGAACTCGGCGATCCCGGACCCACCGAGGTCCTGGTCGCCATCGAGGCCGCCGGCGTCTGCCACTCCGACCTCAGCGTGGTGGACGGCAATCGCCCCCGTCCACTGCCCATGCTGCTGGGGCACGAGGCGGCGGGCACCGTCCTGAAGGTAGGGGAGCGGGTGGCGGATCTCGTTGCGGGACAACGAGTCGTCATGTCCTTCCTGCCGCGCTGCGAAAACTGCGACGCCTGCGACCGGGGCGGCCAACTGCCCTGTTCCGCGGGCACCCGCAGCAATACCGCGGGCGAGCTGCTGCACCACGCCGGGCACCTGTCTCGCGGCGGCGACCGCGTCCGCCATCACCTCGGCGTCTCCGGTTTCGCCACGCACGCCGTGGTGGACCGGGCCTCCGTGGTGGCCGTCGGCGACGACGTCCCGGCGGAGGTGGCCGCCCTCTTCGGCTGCGCGGTCCTCACCGGGGGCGGCGCGGTGCTCAATGTGGCCGACCCGAGCGCCGCGGACAGCCTGATGGTGGTGGGCCTCGGCGGCGTCGGCATGGCCGCGCTGCTCACCGCCAAAGCCGTCGGCGTGCAACGGGTCATCGCCGTCGACCGGATGCCGGAGAAGCTGGCCATGGCGAAGGAACTCGGAGCCGCCGAGACCTACACGCCCGAACAGGTCCGCGCCGAAGGCATCCGCGCACGCTACGTGGTGGAATGCGCGGGCCACCCCGCCGCATTCGAAACCGCCTACGCCGCAACGGCTCCCGGCGGCATGACGATCACCGTCGGCCTACCCGCCCCGAACGCCACCGTGACCCTGCCGCCACTGACCCTGACCGCCGAAGCCCGCACCATTGTCGGCAGCTACCTGGGTTCGGCGGTCCCGGCCCGCGACATCCCGCGCTACGAGCAGCTGTGGCGGGAAGGACGACTGCCGGTCGAGCGCCTGATCTCCGCGCGCATCGAACTGGAACAGATCAACGAGGCAATGGACCTGCTCGCCGACGGCAAAGCCGTCCGTCAAATCATCGTCTTCGGCCAGAACACCCCCTGACGCGCCCACTTCATGATCAACGGCGCATGAATGATGCGACACGCCGACAACCCCCTCACTCATGTGCCACTCGTCGCCGCTCGAGAACGCGACAACGGCCGGAACGACGCCGGAAAGCGAGATAGCGGCTCCCGGCCGGGGGACCACAGCCGGGGACGGCAGGCGAAGCGACCCCACTATCTCGTTTCTCGCTGCGGCGAGACCTCCTGGCCCCCAAGGAAAATCAATAGCTGATCGAGTGTGACCATTCCTACACTCGGTCGATGAACACCGCACGAATCCTCGATCACCTCCGCACCCACGACACGGCGCTGACCCTGTCCAGGGCCGGCGTCGTGAAGTGGGACGACGCGGAATTCCACGGAGCGGCCTACAGCGCCGACCCGGAGAGTTACGCACTGCTGGCACTGGTGCCGGGAGTGCGGGAGACGCAGCGCGCCCGCGTGCTGTTGCAGGTGCTGAAGACCTCCCGCGCGGGACTGGACGAGGCGACGCGGAAGAACGTCGACAAGGCCACGCGGGCGCTGCTTTTCGGCGTTCGCCCGGACCTGGTGATCACCGTGCTGCTGGCGCTGCGGCGGATGCGGGCCAACCACAAGCACGTCACCCGGGCCGTCCTGGCGTTCGTGCTCGACCATCCCGACGCCGAGCTGTTGATTCCGGCGCGGCGTCCTGCGCTGGTCGACTGCTTCGAGCACGCGCTCGGCAAGGCGACGGCGCGCGGGTGCGCGCGCATGATCGCCGAGGGGGACGTGGGTTCGGCCGCGTTGCGGCGAAAGCTGCTGCGGTTCACGGCGAATCCGGGCGTGGCCATCGCACGGGTGGCGCAGCTGTACGCGCCCGGCGTGCACGGTGTGCCCACGCTGACCGAGCCGGCGGTTCCGCTGGAGCCGGCCCCGGCGCGCGATCCCATCGTCACCGTGAGCAATCGCGGACAGATCGCCGCCGCCCTGGTGCACGTCTACCGGGGCGGATCGGGGACCGAATTGGGCGCCGCGCTGGCCGGTTACGTCGCCGCGGCTACCCGCGACCTGCCGCGCAATCGCGATCACGTGGCCCTGGTACTGGACACCTCGGAGTCCATGCGGGGCTACGGCGAGCGCGAGTGGGCGCTGCTGTCCCAGGCCGAAGCGCTGCGGCTGGTGCTCGCCGAACTGTGCGAGCGGCTCACCGTCATCGAGGTCGGCCACGGCCAGACCGCGCCCACCGATCTCGCGACCGGTCTGCTCGACGCCATGGAGCTGACGTCGCGCGCCGGAACCGACTCCACCGCAATGGTTTCCGGGCCGGACGTGGGCGGCGCGCCGGACGTGGTGGTGATCGTCACCGACGGCTACGAGAACCGGATGCCGGGCGATCTGGCGCGGGTGGCGTCGGCGCTGCGGCGGCTCGAGTTCACGACGCCGATCCTGCTGGCGCAGGCCATGTTCACCGGCGGTGACGATCTCACCCTGCGCAATCCCGCACCGGAGCTGCCGCGGCAGGGGTTCTGGCACCAGGACGATTTCGGCGGGCTGCTGCCGTGGGTTTTCGCGCACGGGCCGTCGGGAGCGGAATGGATCCGGGCCGCGGCGCTGCGCTTCCTCGACGCTCGCTTGGAAGGAGCGAACGCATGACCAGACTCGATACCCTCGTGCGCGCCCCGGTCGACCTGACCGGGTACCGGCTGGGTGACCCGCAGCGCGCGGGCGTGCTCACCATAGTCCCGATCCACGGACCGGAACGGCCCGGCATCGTGCCGCCGCGTTCCGGGCTGAAGCTGAAGCAGGTGGTGGGTTACGGCAGCGTCGAGCTGCGCAATCCCGCCCCCGCCGGCGTGGCCATCGTGCCGCTGCACATCGGCTATATCCAGGAGGGCGCGCAGAATCACGCGCTGTGCTCGGCCGCCCTGCTCGGCGCGGGCGAGACCCGCCGCTTCGACGACGCCTGCTGCGTGCAGGCGGCGCAGGGCGGTTACCTGGAGGGGCGCGATCAGTGGTTCTTCGTGCTGCCGCTGGAGCTGCGGGCACAGGCGCTGGCGCTGCGCGGGCAGCCCGGGTATTCCCAAGCTGTGGCAGGACATCACCGTGCTGAACGCCCGGTACCGCCTGCCCGCCCGCGGGCATCTGGAGCAGATCCTGACCCGCGAGCGCGCGGTGCTGACCCAGTTCCGCAATCGCCTGGAGTTGCTGCCCGGCCAGCTGGGGGCGCTGTTCTTCCTCGGCGAGCGCTTCGCGGGGCTGGAGATCGCGCCGGATCCGCGGTACTTCGCGGAGATGTGGATGCCGCTGGTGTGCTTCGCCTACGGCGTCTCCGCCTGGCACGAGCACCGGCCGCTGCCCGCGACGCAGGCCCTCGAGGCCGGCGATATCGCCGGGCTGCGTGCGGAACTGGCGAACTCGCGAGCGCGGCAGCGTGACGAGGTGCTGTCCTGGATGCCCCCGGCGAGCGGATTGAACAGCAAGGACGAGGAGAGCTACCTCGACCTGCACCTGTCCACCGTCTACGGTGAGGGCATCACCGGTCAGCTGGTGCGCGAGCACGAGCGCCTGGTCTACGCCTCGATCTTCCCGGTCGACTGGGTGCCCGGGCGGTGGTGAATTAAATAGATTGCGCGCCAACGCAATAAAGGATTGAATAGCAGTACGGGAACTGAGCCGGGCACGACGGGATCCAACTTCATTCCACATGAAGCAAATGAATTCGCCTGCTAAGCGAAAGATCAATGCCCCGCCATCGCGCCGGCCGCCTGTCCCGTACCTTACTCCGAAAGCCCCGGTGGAGACCTGACTCCACCGGGGCTTCGTAATGTCTCACGCCGTCAGCAATCCGGCTCGCTGACGCGAATCGTCCTCGGTCCGAGTGATTTCCGGAGCCGGTCGCGGGCGCGTTCGCACCGCCGCGCTGAAGAGTTGATATTCCGCCGACGGCACGCACACCTCCCGATACGGATGGCGCTGCCCGACCCGCCGCTGCGGACCCGGAATGACCACGCCGGTGCGCGGCGCCTGCCCCTTGGCCTCCTGCGACCGGACCCAGCTCTGCATGGCGCGCGAGTCGATACTCGGCAGGTACTCGACGGCGTCCTCCCACTCCAGACCCTCCACCTGCATCGGGTCGGAGACCGCGGTGACGACCACGGCGTATGCCGTCCCGACGGTGTTGTCCGCCATACGGACCTACCCCCTGTCCATGCTCGAGGCCGTCTCCCCGGCCCGGAGATCTCCGGCGTTGCACGGGGAATGTTCAGGATACTTCGAAAGATCTTGCCTTACTGGGCGTTTCACTGTTGTACCAGGTCGGTTGCGACTAATTGTGACACCCGCAACAGTGTTGCGGGTCACCTTGGGGCAAGTCGGAATACCTGCGCGTCCTAGGATGTTCAGGAGGTTGACATATCCACCAAAGGCGGATGGCTCTCGAGGAGGACCCCGTGCAGTTCGGAATTTTCAGCGTCGGCGACGTCACCATGGACCCGACCACCGGCCGGACCCCGAGCGAGGCCGAGCGCATTCAGGCCATGGTGACCATCGCCCAGAAGGCAGAGGAAGTCGGCCTGGACGTCTTCGCGACCGGCGAACACCACAATCCGCCGTTCGTGCCGTCCTCGCCGACCACCATGCTCGGCTATGTAGCGGCCAAGACCGACCGCATCATCCTGTCCACCGCCACCACGCTGATCACCACCAACGATCCGGTGAAGATCGCCGAGGACTTCGCCATGCTCCAGCATCTGGCGGGCGGGCGCGTGGATCTGATGATGGGACGCGGCAACACCGGGCCGGTATATCCGTGGTTCGGCAAGGACATTCGCGACGGCATTCCGCTGGCCATCGAGAACTACCATCTGCTGCACCGGCTGTGGCGCGAGGACGTGGTGGACTGGGAAGGCAAGTACCGGACCCCGTTGCAGGGCTTCACTTCCACCCCGCGCCCGCTCGACGGCGTCGCGCCGTTCGTGTGGCACGGCTCGATCCGCAGCCCCGAGATCGCCGAACAGGCCGCCTACTACGGTGACGGCTTCTTCGCCAACAACATCTTCTGGCCCAAGCATCACTTCCAGCGGCTGATCCGGCTGTACCGGCAGCGCTACGAGCACTACGGGCACGGTAGCGCCGACCAGGCCATCGTGGGACTGGGCGGGCAGGTGTTCATGCGCAAGAACTCGCAGGACGCCATCAAGGAATTCCGGCCCTACTTCGACAACGCGCCCGTCTACGGGCACGGGCCGTCGCTCGAGGACTTCATGGAGCAGACGCCGCTGACCGTCGGCAGCCCGCAGGAGGTCATCGACAAGACGCTGAGCTTCCGCGAGTACTTCGGCGACTACCAGCGCCAGCTGTTCCTGATGGATCACGCCGGCCTGCCGCTGAAGACCGTGCTCGAACAGCTGGACCTGCTGGGCGAGGAAGTGGTTCCGGTGCTGCGCAAGGAATTCGACGCGCTGCGCCCGGCGCACGTGCCGGACGGGCCGACGCACGCGAGCCTGGTGGCCGCGCGTGCCGCCGCCGACGAGAACGACGAGAAGAAGGACGAGGTAACCGCATGACCCGCATCGCCGTGGTTTCGGCCGGGCTCTCCCAGCCCTCCTCGACCCGTTTGCTGGCCGATCGCCTGATCGCCGCCACTCGGGCCGCACTGCCCGACACCGAGCTGGAATTCGACGTGATCGAACTCCGCGATCACGCCCACGGCCTGGCCGACAACCTGGTCACCGGCTTCGCCTCCGGTGACCTGCGGGCGGCCATCGACAAGGTGGTGGGCGCGGACGGGATCATCGCCGTCACGCCCATCTTCAACGCCTCGTTCAGCGGCCTGTTCAAGACCTTCTTCGATGTGCTGGAACCGGATTCGCTGATCGGCAAGCCGGTGCTGGCAGCCGCCACCGGCGGCACCGCCCGGCACTCGCTGGCTCTCGAGCACGCGGTCCGGCCGCTGTTCGCCTACCTGCGCGCCGTCGTGGTGCCGACCACGGTGTACGCGGCCTCGGAGGATTGGGGCACGGGCGGCGGCGTGGACAGCGGGCTGAGCGGCCGGATCCTGCGCGCGGCCGGGGAATTCGCCGATCAGGTGGCTATGCGGCCGAGCGCGGCCAAGCTCGATCCCTACGAGCAGCCGGTGCCGTTCGAGCAGCTCCTCGCCGGTGACCGCGGCGGCGCGAACCGCCGCACAGACGTCATAGCCACGTAATAGCTGGGTAGCATGACAAGGGCCGCAAGTCCCTCGAAAGAAGGCGGGTAGAGAGATGACCGAGCACACCGCGGACCTACTGCCCGCCATCCCGCTCGACGCCTGGCGGCCTACCAAGGAAACCCTGCACCGCTACGCCCAGATCATCGGCAAGGTGGCGCTGGCCAAGGGCATCCGGCGCAATCACTGGTGGCATATGACCTATCGGCTCACCGCCCGCGGCTGGACCACCGTCCCGCTCGGCAGCGCCACCGACGGACCCGTGTTCACCTGCGAGTTCGACTTCTTCGACCACGTGCTGCGGATCTCGACCACCACCGGCATCCAGGCCGAGGTCCCGCTCGCGGGGCAGTCCGTCGCCAGCTTCTACATCGAGACCATGAACGCGTTCGAGGAACTCGGCGTGCACGTCGTCATCGCCCATCCCACGCCGTTCGACCTGCCCGATCACGGCCGGCCCTTCGACGAGGACGAGGAACACCACCACTACGACCCGGCCGCCGCGCTGCGCGCCTTCCACGTGCACAGCCAGGTCGGGCGGATTCTCGAACGGTTCAGTTCCACCTACTCCGGCAAGATCAGCCCGGTCCAATTGTTCTGGCACACCTTCGATCTCGCGGTGCAGCGCTTCTCCGACCGCAAGATCGACATGACCGACGCGGTGGATCCGGTCACCCGGGAGGCGTACTCGCGCGAGGTGATCAGCGCCGGATTCTGGTTCGGCGACGACAAGGTCCCCGAACCCACCTTCTACTCCTACACCGCACCCGAACCCGCCGGACTGGCCTCGCTGCCGCTGTCCCCGGCCGCCGCGCACTGGGCCGAATCCGGGTCCGGGCACAACGCCTACCTGGCCTACGACGCCGCGCGCACGGCCGCCGACCCCATCGAGACCGTGATGGGGTTCTTCCAATCCGCCTACTCCGACGGGGCCCAGCTGGCCGGGTGGAAAGCCGACGATCTGGCCTGTCACGGCGGCATCACCGATCCGGTACTGGAGACGTCACGATTGGGGTGGCCGGAATAACCGTATGCCCCGAATCGTCTCTCCGGCATAGTGTGTCGAGAGGACCTGAGGGAGGTCACCATGGGGAAACGACCGGTGAGCGGGCCGAACGCGGTGAAACGGGGGACACGTGGCTGACGAGCGCATGGCGGTGCGGGGGGCGGGCCTGACCGCCTACCGGGACACCGCGTTCACCGCCGGACCGAGCACCCGGGTGCCGCTCATGGGCGTATTGGTGCTGGGCAGCCTGGTCCTGGTGTGGGCCGCCGAACGCGCGCCGCGGGAAGGGACCGATCACGGATGGTTCGTGGCGGTGTCCATCGCCGGGTTGTTCGTGGCGCGCGGACTGCATCTGCGGCGGCCGGTCACGCTCCCGCATCTCACCGGGGCGACCATGCTGCTGGTGGTGGCCAACTTCAGTTACCGGGCCGAACATCCCGGGGTCGGGTTCGGGTTCCTCGCGGTGAGCGGGCTGGTGCTGATGCTGCCGCAGAGCAGCAAGCCGCAGCCCGAGCAATTGCCGCGGGTGGCGGAGCTGGTGCGGCGCACCGAGATCGATCCGCTCGCGCCGTTCGCATTGCATTCGGCCAAGAGCTATTACTTCAATGCCGACGCCTCGGCGGCCATCGCGTATCGGGCGCGGTTCGGGATCGCGGTGGTGGCGGGGGATCCCATCGGGGATCGGCGGGCGTTCAACGAATTGATTTCGGAATTCTCGGTTTTCGCCAGTGATCACGGCTGGCGGATCGCGGTGCTGGGGGCGAGCCCGGAAATGGTGCAGACCTGGCAGCGGCGCGCGTTCGAGCATCGCGGGCTGCATCCGGTCGCGGTCGGGCGGGACGTGGTGCTCGAGGTCGACAGCTTCGACATGGTGGGACGGCGGTTCCGCAATCTGCGCCAAGCCGTCAGCCGCACCCAGAATTTCGGGGTCACCACCGAGATCGTGCCGGAAGCCGCGCTGACCGAACCGGAGCGCGAGACGCTGCTGGCCATCGTCGACGAATGGGGGAGCGGGCGGCAGACGCGCGGGTTCTCCATGATCCTCGATCACCTGCTGGACGGGCGGAATCCCGGGATGCTGGTGGTGCTGGCGCGGGACGCGAACGGGCAGGTGGCGGGGTTCCAGCGGTACGGAATCTCCGGCAGCGGAAGGGAACTCAGCCTCGACGTGCCGTGGCGGCGCAAGGACGCACCCAACGGCCTGGACGAGCGGATGATCGTCGACCTGGTCGAGTACGCGCGAGCGCACGGGGTCACCCGAATCTCACTGGCGTTCGCGGCGTTTCCGGAGCTGTTCGCCGACAAGCACCGCTCGCGGCTCGGGCAACTGGTGTATGTGGCGGTGCGACTGGGCGATCCGCTCATCCGGCTGGAATCGCTCTACCGATTCCTGCGCAAGTTCAATGCCTTCAGCGATCAGCGGTTCGTACTGATCCGCTGGCGTGAAGTGCTCATCGCGGCGGCGGCCTTACTCACCCTCGAATTCGTGCCGCACCGCCGCCAGTACTAGCGCACTTCGTCATTCCGGCGTGCTTTCACCCCCTCGTCATTCCGGCGTGTTTCTGGCCGGAATCTCACCTCAGGAGTTCGACCAGCGCGGAATGGAATCCAGGATCCGTCACGGCGGTGAGGTGATCGCCGGGCACCTGGACGACGCTGCCGTCGGGCAAAGCAGCGGCGAGCCGGCCGGGCTCCTTGGCGTATTGATCCTCGGTACCCGCCAGCACCAGGGCCGGGACGGTGATACCCGCGACGGTGTCGATCGGCACGCCGTCGCCGTCCCATGCGGTGTAGTTGAGCCGCAACCCATCCCACGTGGTGAACTTCGCCATCGGGCCGATGGTAGTGCCGGGTCAGCTCATCCGGGCCATAATCCCGCGCGGCAGCAGCGGCATCACCGCGCCCAGGACGCGCCACGGCCATTGCGGTACGTCGGCCCGCACGGCTTCCTTCTCGATGGCCGCCACCATGGCGTGCACGCCCTTGTCGAGCGGGGTCATGAGTTTCACGTCCCCGGCGCGATCGGACATCTCGGTGGCGATGTATCCGGGCTGCACGGTGGTGACGCGGATCGGGGAGCGCCGCAGTTCGATCGCGAGACCCTCACCGAGCGCGGTCAATCCGGCCTTGCTGGCCGCGTACGCCGCTTTCTTCCCGGGCAGTCCGCGCACGGCGCTCATGGACGAGACGAGCACCAGGTGCCCGGCGTTCTGCTCCCGGAAGATGCTCAGCGCCGCCTCGGCCTGCGCCAGCGCGCTCACGAAATTGGTGGTGGCGGTGGCGATATTGGCGTCCGCGCGGCCGGTGCCGAGCTTCGCGCCCTTGCCCAGACCGGCATTCACGATGACCCGGTCCAAACCGCCCAGCTCGCCGGACAATTCGGCGAACACCTTGGGAACGGCGGCGTGATCGTCCACATCCAGCCCGCGCACCGCGACCGTGATGCCCGGATGGGCGGCGAGCAGTTCGGCGCGCAGCTCCTCGAGGTTGCCCACCCGCCGCGCGCACAGCGCGAGATCGCGCCCCCGGCGCGCGAATTCACGCGCCATGCCCGCACCGAGCCCGGAACTCGCTCCGGTAATAAGAATTCTGCGCCTCGTCATGCCCGCCACCCTAATGCGAAATCAGCCGCCGAAGGAACCCGTGGAGGTATCCGGAACCAGCCGCCACGCGCCGCAATTCTGGGTTTCGAATGCCACATCGCTGGATTTGATGACCGCGCGCACCGGTTTGGTGCGGGTGTAATCGCTGGCGATGATGTAGAAGTTCGGATCGTTGTAATCGGTATCGGTCTGCACCTTCCACAGGCGCCGCCAGAAACATCCCACGGCCGGATCGGGAGTCCCGTCGGCGACATAGGTACCCGGTCTGATATCGGTGTTCACCAGGTACAAACCGTCCACCGTGATCTCGGTGGCCGGTTCGGCGGCGGCGGTGGCGCCGAGTGTCAATGTCAGCGCGGAGGCGCAGGCCCCCGCGATCGCGAACGCGCGTGACCGCACGATCTTCCTCCCTTATTTATGTTCCCTGCCTGCCGTGGTGGCGTTAACGCTTACCACGGTTCCGGAGATCCCCGAATCTCCCGAGAGCGGGTCTATCAGAAAACACCGAGCGGTTTGGCCGGAATGTTGGAAATAGGCAGAAACCACCGATGCTGTTCGCCGGTCCGCCGACGATATTCAGGGCATGAGAAGACTTCGACCCCTCGCGGACGGCACCCCCACCGGCCCGCCCGGCTGTACCAGCCACTGCGCCCGGCTCTGTACCGACACCGGTATCGCCGCCGTGCTCGCCGCCGACAAGGCCCTGCTGCACTGGCGGGCCGTGCGCCGGCTGGGCGATTCCGGACTCGCCGAACACGCCGTCCAGGAAACCCTCATCCGGGCCTGGCGGGCCTGCGCCACCTACGACCCCGCCCGCGGCAGCGTCCGCACCTGGCTGCTGACCATCGAACGCAACGTGCTCACCGATATCGCCCGGGTGCGCGCCGCTCGCCCCGGCGACACCAACTGGGACGAACTCGGCGAACAGACCGAGGGCCGCAGCAGCGGGCCGGATTTCACCGATGCGCTCAGCGACTGCCTGCTGGTGTCCGAACTGCTCGAACAGCTACCCGCGCCGCAGCGCGACGCGGTCGTCCAGGTCATCCTGCGCGACCGGGCCTACACCGAGGTGGCCGCCGACCTCGGGGTGCCGGTCGGCACCGTCAAAACCCGCGTGCACTATGCGCTGCGCTCGCTGCGCCGGTTGCCCATCAGCGCCTGATCCGCCGAATCGGCTCCGGCTGATCTTCACGGCTCCCACCATTGCTTTTGCCCCGATATGTCCCACTCAGGAGCCGCCATGAAACGCGCCGGACCCCTCCTCACCCTGGCCGCCGCGGCCGCCCTCGGCGGCGGCCTGCTGATCGCCAACACCGCCACCCACGGCGGCAGCGAAACGGCCACCGCCCGCACCGCGGCCACCACCACGACCACGCCGGTCACCACCCAGCCCGGATTTCCCGACCAGGCGGATTACGTCACCGTCATCAAGACCGCCGCGCGGCCGATCACGCTGTCGATCACCATCACCGGGGCCAAGGCCGTCGGGTACGCCTGCGACGGCGCGGCGGTGGAGAGCTGGCTCAAGGGCGCGGCCGACGTCGGGCACGCCGTGCTGAGCGGCGGCAATTCGCGCGTCGAGGCGCAGCTCGCCGGCGAATCCCTCAGCGGCTCACTGGTGCTGGGCGGGCAGAAGTACGAATTCACCGCGCCGCCCGCGCAAGCCCCGGCGGGGCTGTACATCGCGAATACCAGCGCGGGGCGGGACAGCTGGATCGTGGCGCCCGACGGATCGGTGACCGGGGTGCGCCGCAAACCGGACGGAAGCACCGCCGCCGCACCGGAATTGGCCCCCAATGCACGGAAGGTGCACGGCGATGACAACGATTTCTGAACCGCGGCGCGCGACCGCGTGGAGCCTGGCGGCGATTGTCTGCGCGGGTGCGGCCACGGCCATCGCACTGGGGATCTACGGCCGCGTGCACACCCCGGCCGGCGTGGCCATCAGCGTGGCCGGATTCTCCAGCCCGGGCGCGGTGAAATCCTGGCTGGCCACCATCGTGGTGCTGCTGGCCGCGAGCCAGGACGTGAGCGCGCTCGCCATGTACGGGCTGCTGCCGAAAATCCGCCCCGGGCAATGGGCCGGGCGCTGGCACGTCTGGTCCGGGCGCGCCGCCGTGCTGATCAGCATTCCGGTGGCCGTGCACTGCCTCTACGCCTTCGGCTTCGCCGACTACGACAACCGGGTGCTGGTGCATTCGCTGCTCGGCTGCCTCGTCTACGGCATCTTCGTCACCAAGATGCTGCTGCTCACCCGGAAAGGGCTGCCCGGCTGGGTGATTCCGGTCGCGGGCGGGCTGCTCTTCACCGGATTCGTCGGGCTCTGGTTCAGCTCGGCGGTGTGGTTCTTCCGGGTCAAGGGCTTCGGTGCCTGAGCAATCCGCCGGAACGCTGAACCGGGCGCCCGGCGAACACGTCGAACAAAGCAAGGGCGGGCCGTGGCGGTCCGTCGCGATAGAGGAGTGAACCCATGACCGAGCAACAGCCCACCGGACTCCGGCTCGACCGCCGGACCGCCCTGGCCGCCACGGGTGTCGCGGCCACCGCCCTCACCGTCGCCGCGTGCAGCAGCTACGGGGCCGAGGAGAAGGCTTCCGCCGCACCGCAGGGCGGGGTGAAGGAGCAGAAACAGGGGGCCGAACTGGCCAAGACCGCCGATGTGCCGGTCGGCGGCGGGCTGATCAGCGGGGACACTGTGATCACCCAGGAGAGCGCGGGGGAGTACAAGGCGTTCTCCAGCACCTGCACCCATCTCGGCTGCAAGGTCAGCGAGGTGAGCGCCGGACTGATCAAGTGCCCGTGCCACAACAGCACCTTCCGGCTCGATGGGTCGGTCGCGGGCGGGCCCGCGCCGCGGGCGCTGGACGGTAGGGCCATCACCGTGGACGGGGATCGGATTCTCTCGGCCTGAGCCCACTCCGCTTTCGGTTGCCGACCGGCGCGTCATCCGTCGAATGACGGGTTGCTCGCCGGTTGTCGGGCACCCTTGAGCCAGTGCGATTTCCCGCTGACCACTGATAACAGTTCGATCACGTCGCTTGCCAGAATGTAACTGATGTTGCCAGAGTGGTCACTTGGGGTTGGTGTTACTAGTGGGAAGGGAGGGGCGCTTCTTCCCGGAGGCGCCGTCCGCATATGAAGCCGAGCATGGTCAAGGCCGGTATCTGCACCGCCGTCACGGCCGCGGCATTCTCGACGGTGGCCGGACTGATTCCGGGCGCCGCACTGGCATCACCCGTACTGCCCGAACTGCCCCAGCGACTGCTGGGCAAGACCGTTTTCCTGGACCCCGGACATCAGGGGCCCAATCACAATCAGGATGTCGCCAAGCAGGTCAGCGATGGCCGCGGCGGCACCAAACCGTGCCAGACCACCGGCATGTCCACGCTCAACGGGGTGCCCGAGCACACCGTGAACTGGAATGTGGCGCAACTGGTCCGGACCTCGCTCGAGGGGCTCGGGGCGCGCGTCGTGTTCAGCCGGCCGGACGACACCGGCTGGGGCGGGTGCATCGACGAACGGGCGGCCGCCGCCAATCAGTCCGGTGCGGACATCGCCATCAGCATTCACGCCGACAGCGCGCCCGGCGCGGCGCGCGGATTCCACCTCATCGTGCCGCAGCTGCCGATACCGGACGCCAAGGCGAACGAGGTGCAGTCGGTGGCCGGGCTGAACGCCAGCCGGGCCATGCGCGACGCGTACCTGCAGGCCGGATTCCCGGCCGCCACCTACAACGGCGCGGCCGATGGGCTGCAGACCCGCAACGATGTCGCGGGACCGGCGCTGACGCACGTGCCGGACGTCTTCCTCGAAATGGGCAATGGGGCCAATGCCGAGGACGCCAAGATTCTCGAATCGCCCGAGGGGCAGTTGCAGCACGCGGTCACCATCACCACCGGGGTGGTGTCCTACCTGCTGGGCGTGCCGGTCCCCGGTGATTCCGAACAGGCCGCCGCCGGTGCGCCCGCCGCGCCGGTGCAGCCCGCGCAGTATCAGGTCGCACCGCAGGCGCTGCCGACGCAGCCGGATACGAATGCGGTTGAGCAGCAGGCTGTTCCGGGTGCGGTAGCGCCGGTGGAACCGCAGGTCGCCGCACAGCCCGGTGCGCAGGCTCCGGGGGTGGCGGCGCAGGCGGCGCCGGAATCGCCACTGCCGCAAACGCAACCGCAGTCCGGCAACGAGCCGCAGGTGGCGCCGCAACCGGCCACCCAGCCGGCCGATGCGAAGCAGGCGGTGCCGGAACAGGCTGCGCCGGAACAGGCTGCGGCGCCGCAGGTTCCGCAACCGTCCGCCGGACAGCCCGCGGCGCAACCCGCGCCGGGTGCGCAACCCGCCGCCCCGGAAGTCCCGCAACCGGCCGCCTCGGAACAGATCCGACCCGTGACCGTCCCCGGAGCCGTGAAGCCCGTTGCGGCCCCGCACAACCAAAGCCCGGGCGCCGGCGCTCAGCCGGGCGCGCAATCCCCGGGTACCGGCACCCCGGGCGCCAACTCGGGCGCACCGTCCCAGGGCGCGGGCACGCAATCGCCTGGCGGACGCAACAATCAAGGCACCCAGTCACCCGGCGGCAACAGCAAGACCGGCACCGGTGACCTGGACCTGGACTCCATGACCGGCCTGGTCCAAACGGCCCTCCAGTTCATGGGCCCGCTCGCCAAGCTGCTCATGGGCCAGAACGGCGTCGCCGCCGACCTGGTCAACCTGGCCTACAGCGTCGTCTCCGTGCTGTCGTCCTCGGTCCTGACCTCGCCCACCAAGTAGTCGCATCGCCGCGAAACTCCGGGATCCCTTGCGGGACCCGGAGTTTCGCGCATCCGTGCGCGCCTGCTCACGTTTTCGCCGCCCCGCGCGATTGGCGAGCACGCCGCAATGGCGGAGCGGCGCGGCGGAATCGTCCCGGAGCCGGTCGATTCGGGCGAGGTCTGTTCGGGTTCACGTGCGGCTCGATACCTCTGCTGTCGTGGGGTTTCAGGGGGAACCCCTGAGAGCTACGAGAGTTGTCATCCGTACCGCGCGGCATCACCTGTCCCGGATCCGGCGAAGAACGGAAGTCGGGCAAACATGTCGCGATCGAGCCGGTGTCCGGGCTCCGTACCGGGCCCGCGCAGGACAGCGAGGTTCTCCCGGCGGACAGGCGCACGTGCGGACAACCTCGTGTCCGGTGGTTGGCAAGCATCCGGCGCAGGAGTTCCATGAATCCCGGGTCGGGTCAGGAAGTCTGACGTCAACGACTCGTCGATCGAGGTGGATGTGATGGCTTTCGGCGTGGGCTTGAGTATCGGCACGGTCAATACGGTGTGCGCGACAGCCGCCGATCGATCCGGAAAGTATCCGCCGGGCCGCGGGGTCCCGTTCGCGGCTCGCCGGGGCAGCTCACCGCCCACCACGTGGCGCACCACTCTCACCTTCGACAGTTCCGGCACCGCCCGCGTCGGCCGCATACCCCGGCACGGGCGTGTCATCACCGAGTTCGCCGATCTCACCCAACGGGGTGCACCGGTCGCGCGGGTCGGTCACCGGGCGCTGTCGGCCGCGGATCTCGTTGCGACCGTTGCCGTCAGCGTGCTCGAGGAGGTGCTGGGGAAGGCTCCGGCGGGACAGCAGGGGCGCGCCGACACCGGCATCGCCCTCACCCATCCGGCCGGGTACTCCGAGAGACTGGTGGCCGACCTGCGCTCCGCGCTCGACAGCAGCGGGCTGAGCCAAGCCGCCCTGCTGGCCGAACCCATCGCCGCGACCACCTGGTTGCAGGCCGAACGCGGCCCGCTCACTCCCGGCCTGGCCCTGGTCTACGACCTCGGCGGTTCCGGTCTCGACGTCACCCTCGTCCGGGTCGGCGCGGGTGCCCCCAGCAATCCCATCGTCGGATTGCCCCTGCACTCGGCCGAATACGGCGGCCGCGCCTTCGGCGGCCTGGTCGCCGCCCGCGGCCGGCGCTCACCCAGCGCCCCCGTCGTCGCCCGCACCGTCTCCGACGCCGACGCTTCCGAACTGCGCGCCGAACACATCGGCCGCTCCCTCGCCCTGGTCTGGAAATGCCTCCGCATAGCCGACGTCACCATGGCTGACGTGGACCGCGTCCTCGTGGTCGGCGGCGCGGCCCGCCCACCCGAAGTGGCCCAGGTCCTGGCCAAACAACTCGCGCGCCCGGTGGTGATAGCCGCCGACCCCGAACGCACCATCGCCGACGGCGCCGCCCTGGCCGCCCGCCAAGCCCTCCTGGACCAGGAATCGGCCTCCCACCGCCCCCACTCCCTGACCGGCTTCCTCCGCCGGGTCACCCGGGTAGCGGCCATCTAGAAAGCAAGGCGGCCCGCCCTCGGAGAGGAGAGGGGCCGGGGACCGATCCCCGCACCCCTTTCGAGGCCACGCGCCGCCCCCGCCCGCGAGGGCTGAGCCTCCCCCCGAGCCTCGGCCCCCGTCGGCGCCCACCCCGGTCCGGAGATATATCTGGCCCGGTTACCGGTCGGTTCCCCATGATCGGGACGACAGTCCACGCTCACTCGTGCAAGCATGCTGCTAGCAGTTGTTGACGTAACTCGTGTTTGGTGTAACCATTGGACACAGATACAACGCCACTGACTGAGAGGTGACGACGATGTCCCCGGTTACGACACCCGTTGACGACCCGGTTGTTGCCGAAGCCATGGAGTACGCCAACAAGCTGCTCCTGCTCTCTGAAGGCTCGGTGAACAAGAGCTTCGATCCTTACGAAGACATCGACTGGGAAAACCCGGACTTCGACGCGAACTCCAAGCCCGAACGCTGGATCCTCCCCGCCTCCGCCGACCCGCTCGGCCGCCACCCCTGGTACCAGGCGCTCACCGACGAGCAGAAGATCGCCGTCGGCAAGTACCGCCAGGCCAACGTCGCCAAGGTCGGCCTGCAGTTCGAGTCCATCCTGATCAGCGGCATGGTCAACCACACCTCGTTCACGCTCCCCAACGGTGACCCGGAATTCCGGTACTGCACCCACGAGATGAGCGAAGAGCTCAACCACACCCTGATGTTCCAGGAGATGGTCAACCGCATCGGCATCGACGTCCCCGGCATGGGCCCGCTGGTGCGCCAGCTGCGCCTGCTCGGCGTGCCCGTCGCGGTGCTGTTCCCCAACTTCTTCTTCATGGCCGTGCTCGCCGGCGAGGAGCCGATCGACCACATCCAGAAGCAGATCCTGCGCTCCGGCGAGGACGTGCACCCGATCATGCGGGGCGTCATGAGCATTCACGTCGCCGAGGAAGCCCGCCACATCTCCTTCGCGCACGAATTCCTCAAGCACCATGTGCCCGAGGGCAATGTGGCCAACCGCTTCGTGCTCTCGATCGCCATGCCGATCGTCATGTTCATCCTGGGCCGCTCCATCGCGACGCCGCCGAAGAAGTTCTTCGCCGAGTTCGACATTCCGGAGAAGGTCCGCAAGGAACTGTTCTACGGGTCGAAGGAAGCCAAGCAGGTCTTCGCCGACTACTTCATCGACGTGCGCGCGCTCGCCGAGGAACTCGGCCTGATGAACCCGGTCGCCAAGCGGGTCTGGAAGCTGCTCGGCATCGACGGCCCGAAGTCCCGGTACCGCTCGGAGCCCATCCGCTCCGGCAAGGTCGCGTAGAGAAGGGGAACGTACAGTGCCGTACGTCGTCACCCAATCCTGTTGCAGCGACGCGTCCTGCGTCTACGCCTGCCCGGTCAACTGCATCCATCCCACGCCGGATGAGCCCGACTTCCTGACGGCCGAGATGCTGTACGTGGACCCGCAGGCGTGCGTCGATTGCGGCGCCTGCGCCACGGCGTGCCCGGTGGACGCCATCATGTCCTCGACCAAGCTGACCGAGGCGCAGCAGCCGTTCATCGAGATCAATGCCGACTTCTACCGGCAGGCGCGGCCCAGACCGCTACTGGCGCAGCCGATTCCGGCCGCCGAGGTGAAGCCGGGGCGCGAGCCGCTGCGGGTCGCCATCGTGGGCTCGGGGCCGTCGGCCATGTACGCGGCGGACGAATTGCTCACGCAGCCGGGCGTTTCGGTGACGGTGTTCGATCGGCTCAGCACCCCCTACGGGCTGGCCCGGTTCGGCGTCGCGCCGGATCACACCCGGACGCGGCAGGTGGGTGAGCTGTTCGACGTCATCTCGGCGCAGGCCGGGTTCGGTTCGTACCTGAATGTGACTGTCGGCGAGCATGTTTCGCACGAAGAGCTGCTGGCGGCGCATCACGCGGTGATCTATGCCGTGGGCGCGTCCAGCGATCGCAAGCTCGGGGTGCCGGGCGAGGGCCTGCCGGGCAGCGTGTCCGCCACCGATTTCGTGGCCTGGTACAACGGGCATCCCGATCACGCGGGGCGGTTCTTCGATCTGTCGCAGCCGCGCGCGGTGATCGTCGGCAACGGCAATGTGGCGCTGGACGTGGCGCGCATTCTCACCACCGACCCGGAAGAGCTTGCCGCCACCGATATCTCGGCTCGCGCGCTGTCCGCGCTGCGGCGCAGCAAGATCGAGGAAGTGGTGATCCTGGGCCGTCGCGGTCCGGCCGAATCCGCTTTCACCGTGCCGGAGTTCGTCAGCCTGCTGGGCTCGGACGTGGACATCGTGGTCGAAGGCGAGGTTCCGGAACCGGTCGCGGGCATGTCGCAGAAGGTCGAGCACAAGCTGAAGCTGTTGCGCGGCTTGGCCGATCGGCCGGTGGGCGGGCGCAAGCGGATCGTATTCCGGTACCTGTCCTCGCCGGTGGCGTTCACCGGGGTGGATCGGGTGACCGGGGTCGAGGTGGTGCGCAACGAGCTCGTCACCGGTGACAACGGGGTCGTGCACGCGGTCGCCACCGAGGACGTCGAGACCCTGGACGCGGGCCTGGTGCTGACGTCGGTCGGCTACCGCGGCGTCGCGCTGCCGGGCGTGCCGTTCGACGAGAAGGCCGGTGTGGTGCCGAATCTGGACGGCCGAGTGCTGGAGGAATCCGGCGGCGCCGTCGTCCCGGGGTCCTATGTGACCGGCTGGATCAAGCGTGGTCCGACCGGATTCATCGGCACCAACAAGTCCTGCGCCCAGCAGACCGTGCGCCAGCTGGTCGACGATTTCAACGCGGGCCGCCTGAATCGTCCCGCCCGCTCCGCCGGTGAATTCGACCGACTGGTCGGTGAGCGTCAGCCCCATGCCATCCGCGGTGGCGCGGTGAACAAGACGCCCCGGCGTCGCCTGCCATTGCTCGTGCGCGGCCGCTGAGCCGCGCCCCAGACCGATCGGTCGGGCTGCCGGGGGTGCCGGCAGCGCGCACCGATCCCCGCCGTCGGCGATCCTGCGGATCGCCGACGGCGGTTTCGTTTTCCGGGGTGCTCATCCCCTCCGCCGTCGGCAACTCTGTTGCCGACGGCGGTTTCGTTTGTGTCACTACCTATCCGGAAGCCGGTCGGCTGCGAATGGGTTAGATCCCGTACGCGTCCCCTCGTAGGCGATCGATGGAATGTGTTGTGCGAGTTGTAATGCTCCGTTTGCTCGCGACGACAACCCGCGTAGTAGAGCCGAAAACACCGCGACTCACGGACGGCGCGACCCACCGAGGATTGGGATCTCGGGGTCAGCAACCGACCAGTGATCGGTAATCCGCGCGCACATACTGACATTGCGGTTTTCTTTTTCGGACCCCATTCGCATACCGGTTGGTATTACTTCGGCGTTCGCTGTGTTGTAGCTACAAACCAGGGTTCGGCGAATGGTGCTGGTGTCCAGTTCGATTCGATCTTGGTCGAGCAGTTCTCTGACCTGTAGATTCGCCAACTTCGCTACTGGACGCGAAATCTTTTCTCCCAAATCGATATTCGAGTCCGGCATGTGCCAGTTAACCTGAACGCGCTGTTTGGTAAACGACCGCGACCGCCTGGCTGGGACGCCCTCGGGGCCGTGGTCTCGGTGCGTTGACGGGATAGCGAATGACTGCTGGCTTTGGCATGAGCATCGGCACAGTGAACTCCGTATGGGCGACTACGACCGGCGAACGTTCACGTCCGGCCGTGCGTGTCCGCCGTACGGCGATCACCTTCGATCGGGCGGGGGGACCGAGTATCGGGGGAATTCCCCGTTTCGCCCCCGTGGTCACCGACTTCGCCGATCTCACCGGTGATCCGGACCCGGTCGTCATCGGCGGCCGCATCTGGTCGCCCGCCGACCTGGTGGCCGCCGTGGTCAACGGGCTCATCCATGCCAACGCCCCCGAAGCGCCGGCCGTCAACACCTATCCGGCCTGCTACTCCGACAAGCACATTCATCGCCTGCGGCGCGCGCTGGACTGGTCCGGGGCCGCGGACGTGCTGCTCATGCCGGAACCGGTGGCGGCCGTCGAATGGCTCGACAACGAGTACGGCATCTCCGATCGCGGGCTGACGCTGGTCTACGACCTGGGCGGCAACAGTCTCGATATCGCGGTGGTGCGGACCGAGGCGGATCGGGACGAACGCGGCATTCTGGGTCGTGCGGAGCGGTCCTACGACTACGGCGGCCGACCGCTCGGTACCCTTCTCGCCCGTTATGCCCGGAGTATTGCTCCCGGTGCGGCGCAACCGGTTTCGGCCGTGGTGCCCGCGTCCGACACCAGCCGGCTGCGCACCTGGCATATCCGCAACTCGCTACGGGTGGTGCGCGCCTGCGTGCACAGATCCGGCGTCGGCATGGGGGAGATCGACCGAATACTGCTGATCGGCGGCGCGGCGCGGCCCGTCGAAGTCGCGCGCGTGCTCGCCGATCTCGGCCGCCCCGTCATCATGTCGCCCGATCCGGCGCACACCGTGGCGGTCGGCGCGGCCATCGCCGCCTACCGCAGCGCCGACACCGGTTCGGCCATCGGCCGCTATGCCCCGCGCGCAGCCGTGTTCTCCGGCGCCGCGGTGGCTTCCGCGCTCGCCATGTCCGCCGCCACCGTGCTGGGCGGACCCGTGGGCATCCCGCCCGGCCTGCAAGCCGCTCCCGGACCCGCCGATATCGGCGCCCCCGGTACGAGCGGCGCGGGCGACGTCCTGCTCCTCGACGAAGTCGGCACGCCCGGCGTGGCCGGCACCTCCGGCGGGCGCGTGCACGCCGTCAACACCGCCGCCGCGGTCCGCCCCTACGGTATGGGCCCGATGATCGCGCGCACCGTGCCCGGCAGCGCCACCGAACGCGCCCGCACCGGCAACACCTGCGAAACCCGCAGCCCCACCGAGAATCTCACCTACGCGAACCCCGCGCAGTTCACCAATCCCCTGCCCTTCCCCACCACCTCCACCCTCAGCTCCTTCTCCTTCACCGTCCAGCCCGGCCAGATTCCCTCGGTGAGCCTGCCTGGCACCGGGGTGGGATCGATCAGCCAGCCGGGAACCGGGACCACGCCCGTCGGCGGCACCACTCCGGGCGGTACGCAGCCCGGATCGACCACTCCCGGAACCGATCCGGCGGGTGGCACCCCGAGCACGGGCGGCACGACGGGTGACCCCGCTGGGGGAACCACCGGCGGGGGAACGACTTCCGGCGGGACCGGTGGCACCACGGGTGGGACGACCGGCGGAACGACCGGCGATCCCGCAGGCGGCAGCACGGGCGGCAGCGAACCGGCCCCGAGCGGTGGCACGGGCGGCAGCACCACTCCCGGCGGCACCACCGGCGATCCGGCGGGCGGCACCACGGGTGGCTCGACGAGCGGCGGTTCGGGTGGAACAACCACCGGCGGAGGAACTTCCGACGGCGGTTCCACCGGCGGCACTGGCGGCAGCACCGGTGGCGGGACGGGCGGCTCCACAGGCGGCACCTCGGGCGGTTCTACGGGCGGTGGCACCTCGGGCGGTTCGACGGGCGGCACCTCGGGCGGCTCGACCGGAGGCGGCGCTTCGGATGGATCAGGCGGTGGCTCCGGCGGTTCGACGGGTGGCGGCACAGGCGGCGGCGCATCGGGCGGCACCGGAGGTGGTACGTCCGGCGGCGCGACAGGTGGTGGCGCTTCGGGTGGCTCCACCGGCGGCACGGGCGGCAGCACCGGTGGCGGCACCTCAGGAGGCTCGACGGGTGGCGGCACGTCCGGCGGATCCGCCACTGGCGGAGGCGCTTCCGGCGGCTCCGGTGCGGGCGGCTCCGGCGGCGCTTCCGGAGGTTCGGCAGGCGCCGGCGCATCATCCGGCGGCGGAGCCTCCAACGGCGGCGGTGCTTCAGGCGGCGCAGGCGGCGGCGCGTCCGGCGGCGGTTCCCGCGCCGGTGCCTCCTCCGGTGGCGGCGCATCCTCGGGCGGCGCCGGTTCCGGCGGCTCGAAATCCGGTGGATCTTCCTCCGGCGGTTCCTCTTCCGGCGGTTCGCACGGTGGAGGCGGCGGAGGGGGCGGAGGCGGCGGTGGTGGTCACCGTTAATACTCCGCACAGCAGGATGCCGGCCCCGGTCGGCAATCCGAATACGGGGGTGTCGGCTCCGGCCGGCAACTCGATTGCGGGAGCGACGGTTTCGGTCGTTATCCCCGCGCGTGGGATGAGGCGGCCGCGCCCGTCAGCCCCGCGCGCGGGATGTGACGGCCGCAGCCGTTGGCTTTCGGAGCTCGAAGTCGCGGCCCGCGGCCGCTGGCTTCCGGAATGGGAGGTGACGGCTCATTGCGGTACGCGACCCGATTCGCAGACCACGACAGTAGCCGTCGGCTTCCCGAGCGGGCGGTGAACGGTGGTGGCCGTTGACTTCCCGGATCGGCCGTGACTTCGGTCGCGGCCCCTGAGACGGCGAACGGGTGGTGGAGCCGATCCCTCCATCGAGCCCGGCGTCGAAAGTGACCGGCCCACCCCGCGCCTAATGTGCCCAGCGCGGTGGTGGGCTTGGTCGCTTCAATACCCTTCCGGCCGTGGGGGATTCAGCGGGCGGTGAAGCCGCCGTCGATCGCCAGGGCCGCGCCGGTGATGAAGCTCGCTTCCGGGCTGAGCAGGTAGGCGCAGAAGGAGGCGATCTCCTCGGGCTGGGAGATGCGGCCCAGGGGATGCAGGGCGGCGATGGCGGCCTCGCCTTCGGGGGTGGCGCCCATGGAATTACGGAACGCCGGGGTGTCGACCGCGCCGGAGACGATCGCATTGACCCGAATGTCGCGGTCCGCGGCCTCCAGCGCCACGGCCCGGGTCAGCCCGACCACGCCGTGCTTGGCGGCCACGTACGGCGCGACCTGCCCCATGCCGACCACACCCAGGTTGGAGGCATTGTTGAGAATGGCCCCGCCGCCGGATGCCGCCAGCGCCGGAACCTGATGCCGCAGACCGTAGTACACGGCGGTGAGGTTGAGTTCGAGGTCGGCGCGCCACCCGGATTCGTCGATGGTCTCCACATTGCCGAACGCGTTCACCGCACCGGCATTGTTGAAAGCGGCGTCCAGACGGCCGAATTCCTCGACGGCGGCCGCGGTCAGCCGCGCCACATCGGCTTCGACGGTGACGTCGGCGGGCACGAACAGCGCCTTGCCGCCCGCGCCGCGGATCTCCTCCGCGACCCGGTCACCGGCCTCCTTGCCGCGCGCGCCGAGCACCACCGCACCGCCCTCGGCGGCAATGCGCCGCGCTACGGCGACGCCGACTCCCGAGGTGGCGCCGGTGATCAGGACAACCTTGGACGCGAAGCGATTTCCCATGACTGCGTTTCCCCTTGCGGTAGATCCGATTTTCGTTGACATGTCATATTCAACGCGGACGCGAGGGGTGTCGCTGGCGGTAATCGGCCTTCACATTTGACGTATCAAGTATCTCGGATTCAGGCGGGTGCGAGCAGCTCCGGCAGCTCGTCGAGGCTGTCGATCACGATGGCCCGGGCGGCATCCGGCAGCTCGGAGCTCAGATAACCCCAGGGCCCGCGCCGGATCAGCACCGGCCGCATCCCCGCCGCCAGCACCGGCAGCACGTCATTGTCGACCCGGTCCCCGACGTAGCAGATCTCCGCCGCTGACACCCCGGCCACCTCCGCCACCCGCACGAAGAACTTCGGATCCGGCTTCTCGAGCTCCCATTCCGCCGAGGTGTAGATGGCATCCACCGGCAGCTCCATCCGCTCCAGCGCCGACTTCGCCTGCGGCGGTTGATTCCCCGCGATGATCACCCGCAGCCCCCGCCGCCGCAGCTCATCCAGCGCGGACCGCACATCCGGATACAGATCGTCGGCATCGAAGTTGTTGCGCAGGCTGTCCGGTTCGGCGGCCGCCCATGCCGCGTCCTCCGCCGCCAGATCGATTCCGGGCCGCAGCAATTCGAACGCCTCGGTCAACGGCCGCCCGGTCGCCGCCATCCCGCCGATCGCGCCGAGCAAGGCGAACCCGGGCACCCCGATCCGCTCCGCCCACCGATTCCAGATCCGCGTCTCGTCGATCAGCGTCTCGCCCACGTCGAACACCACAGCCTTGATCATCGGCCCAGCGTATCGACCCGCCGTGCGGCTGTTGCTCAGTGCTGGGCGTTGACGAACCCGATCGCGGTCGCGCCCCACCAGCACACCTGCGAGACGACCCCGGTCGCGACGCCCCAGGTCAGCAGCTTCGGCGTGAGCGGGACATCACCGCGCCGATCGAGTCGCCGCCCCAAGGCCCAGGCCTGAATGCCGTTGAGCGTCAACACCAGCACCAGCCCCATCTTGGTCTGCGTCATCGGGGAGGCGAGGTTCGGCTCCAGCACGCATCCGCTGGCGACGAGTCCGGCCAGCCCCAGCCAGATCGGCACATGCAGGGCGCTGACGATCCGCAGGGTATCGCCCAGGCTCGCCCGGCCGGTCAGCCAGCGCAATGCGAACGAGTCCGCGACGAGCACGCCGCCGAAGCCGAGCACCAGTGAAGCGAGGTGGACGAACAGTCCGGTGGTGTGCACGGCCGGGGTGATGGCGGCATGCGCCGCGATCCAAATCGCTCCCGCCAGTGTGCCGGTGGCGAGCACCCCGTACGCGATCAGCATCCGCCACGAATCATGGGGAACGCGCGTCAGCCACGTATTCGGGCGAACGGTGCCGGGGTGGAGCATGTCTGGCCTTCCATCAGGTAAGGGAAGCCTAAACTATCGATGGAAGCCGGCGGATGGCAAGTCGGCCACGAACCGATCACCGTCTACCGGTGCCGGGCTACGAGTGGCACCTGAGCGTGGGACCCGTCGGCGCGTCGCCGCACTGATGTGCCACTGATCATGAAGAGCAGGGATTTCCCGGGATGGCATTTCAGATCGCCGGGCGGTCAGGCCGAGAGGCGCAGCGGGGCGATCGTGGCCGCGAGGTAGCGATCGAGCACTACCTCGGACAGATGGGGATGCGCGCCCAGGGTGGGGGCGTGAGTGACGTCGGGGGCGGCGGCGATCAGGCGATCGGTCAGCAGGCCGGGAGCGAGGAACCAGGGGGCGACGATGACCTGTTCCGCGCCACGGGCTCGCAGTGCCGAAACCGCTTCGGGGAGGTTCGGATTCGTGGTGGCGAAGCAGGTCTCGGCATCCCAGCCGGTGAGGTCCGTGAGGGCGCGCGCCACCTCCGCCGTACGGACATTCGCCGCGGCGGACGAAGAACCCACCGCCGCCACCGCGATGCCAATGCGCCGCGCAGCCTTGCGAACGGGATCGCTGAGCATTTCCAGGACGCGATCACGCAGGGCTGTGATCAGACGCGGATCGGCCCCGAGCACATCGGCCTGGGTCAGGCGCAGGCGCGGATGGCGGGCGCGGATCTCGTCCAGCATGCCGGGCAGGTCCACGCGGGCGTGAAAGGCGCTGCCCAGCAGGAGCGGGACCACCACCGCGTGGGAATGGCCGTCGGCGGCAACCGAATCCACGACCTGATCGACCGATGGCGCGTTCAGGTCCAGGAACGCCAGGCGGACGTCCAGATCCGGGCGGGCAGCGGCGATCTGCTCGACGACGGCGTACATGGTCGCGGCCGAGCGCGGATCGCGGCTGCCGTGGGCTACCGCGATCAGGGCGGGGGAGCGGGGGCCGGTCTCGGCGAGCGGTCCCGCCGCGAACAGCGACCCGACGCCCGCGCGGGATCCGGCCGTGCGGGGGCCGGCGCTACTCGAAGTGGTTGCGGCGGTGCGTATTCCGCCCGGCAGGACGGCCGGAACTGCGCCGTTGCCGGGCGGATTCACCTCAGACTCCGACTTCCGCGCCGACCTCGACCGCGGTCAGCGCATCGCCGACCAGCCCGGCGGCCAGGGTGTTGCCACCGGCCGGATCGATCAGCAGGAAGGAACCGGTGTGGCGGTTGACGCTGTAGTCGTCGGCCACGATCGGGTCGGCGACCCGGATCGAGATGCGGCCGATGTCGTTGAGGGACAGCGACTCCGGGCTCGGATCGGCGGCCAGGTTCTGCTCGTCGAAGCGCTCCACCAGCGCACCCACGATGGCCTGGGTGGTGCGGGTGCCGTGCTTGAGCAGCAGGCGGGCGCCGGCGCGCAGCGGCTTGTCGCCCAGCCAGCAGACGGTGGCGTCGAAGGTGTCGATGGGCTCGGGCGCGCCCGCCGCGGAGGCGATCACATCGCCGCGGGAGACGTCGACATTGTCGGCCAGGATGAGGGTGACCGAGCGGCCGGGCTGAGCGGAAGCCAGCTCGCCGCCCGGGGTGTCGATGCGCTCGATGGTGGTGCGGGTGCCGGACGGCAGCACCACGACCTCGTCGCCCTTGTTCACCACACCGGCCGCGACCTGGCCCGCGTAGCCGCGGTAGTCGGGGTATTCGGCGGTGCGCGGGCGGATCACGTACTGCACGGGGAAGCGCAGGCCGATTTCGTGGCGGCCGTGCGAATCCGCGTCCACCGGAACGGATTCCAGGTGCTCGATGAGCGACGGCCCGTCGTAGTACGGGGTGTTGTCCGAGCGCGAGGCCACATTGTCGCCGTTGAGCGCGGAGACCGGGATCTCCTGCACGTCTTCGGGCGCCCAGCCGAGCTTGGCGGTGAGCTCGGCGAATTCGGTGCGGATCCGGTCGAACACACCGGCCGCGTCATCGACCAGGTCGATCTTGTTGACGGCCAGCACCAGCTTCGGCACGCCCAGCAGCGCCATGACGGCGGCGTGGCGGCGGGTCTGCTCGATGACGCCCTTACGGGCATCGACCAGCAGGATCACCAGCTGCGCGGTGGACGCGCCGGACACCGTGTTCCGGGTGTACTGCACATGTCCCGGGGTGTCGGCGAGCACGAAAGAGCGCTTGGGCGTGGCGAAGTAGCGGTACGCCACATCGATGGTGATGCCCTGCTCACGCTCGGCGCGCAGGCCATCCACCAGCAGCGACAGGTCCGGGGTGGACAGGCCCTTGTCGACCGAGGCGCGGGTGACGGCGTCGATCTGGTCGGCCAGCACGGATTTCGTGTCGTACAGCAGCCGGCCCACCAGGGTGGACTTCCCGTCGTCGACCGATCCGGCGGTGGCTAGTCGGAGTAGGTCGGACATCAGAAGTAACCCTCTCGCTTGCGGTCTTCCATGGCGGCTTCGGAGACGCGGTCGTCGCCGCGGGTCGCGCCACGTTCGGTGAGCCGGGACGCGGCGACCTCGGCCAGGATGGCCTCGTTGTCGGCGGCGTCGGAAATGATTGCGCCGGTGGTGGATCCGTCGCCGACGGTGCGGTAGCGCACGGACTTGATCAGCAGCTCTTCGTCGTCCGAAGGCCCGCCCCACACGCCGGGGGTCATCCACATGCCGTCGCGCTGGTACACGGGGCGCTCGTGCGCGTAGTAGATGGAGGCCAGCTCCACGTCCTCGCGGGCGATGTAGCGCCAGATGTCCAGCTCGGTCCAGTTGGAGATGGGGAACACGCGCACGTGCTCGCCCGGCGCGTGCTTGCCGTTGTACAGGTTCCACAGCTCGGGGCGCTGCCGCTTGGGATCCCAGCGACCGAACGCGTCACGCAGCGAGAAGATGCGCTCCTTGGCCCGCGACCGCTCCTCGTCGCGGCGGCCGCCACCGAAGACCGCGTCGAAACGGTTCTCGTTGATGGCGTCCAGCAGCGGCACGGTCTGCAGCGGATTGCGGATCCCGTCCGGACGCTCCTGCAAGCGGCCGTCCGCGATGTAGTCCTCGACATTCGCGACATGCAAACGCAGGCCGTACTTCTCGACCACCTTGTCGCGGAACGCCAGCACCTCGGGCAGGTTGTGCCCGGTGTCGACGTGCAGCAGCGCGAACGGCAGCGGTGCGGGCCAGAACGCCTTGATCGCCAGGTGCAGCAGCACCGTGGAGTCCTTGCCGCCGGAGAAGAGGATCACGGGCCGCTCGAACTCGCCCGCCACCTCCCGGAAGATGTGGATGGACTCGGACTCCAGCGCGGCCAGGGTGTCGAATTCGGTCTCTGTTGAAGTCATGAGGCGTGCAACCCGCATTCGGTCTTGGCGAGCCCGGCCCAGCGGCCGGATCGCGGATCGGATCCCGGTTCCGGCTTCCGCGTGCACGGAGCGCAACCGATGGACGGATATCCCTCTTCCACAAGGGGATTGACGAGGATGCCGTTGGCCTCGATGTAGGAGGCCATCTCCTCGTCCGACCAGGCGGCGATCGGATTGATCTTCACCAGGCCGAAGCCTTCGTCGTAGGAGATGAGGGGAGCGTTGGCGCGGGTGGGGGCCTCCACCCGGCGGATGCCGGTGACCCAGGCGTTGTACGGGGTGAGCGACTTCTTCAGCGGCACCACCTTGCGCAGGTTGCAGCACTGGGCGGCATCGCGGGCGAAGAGGTCCTTGCCGAGCAGCTGATCCTGTTCGGCCACAGTGTGTTCCGGCGTCACGTTCACGATGTTCACGCCGTACACCAGCTCCACCGCGTCGCGGGTGCCGATGGTCTCGGCGAAGTGGTAGCCGGTGTCCAGGAACAGCACGTCGACGCCCGGGCGCACCTGGGAGGCCAACTGCACCAGCACGGCGTCTTGCATGTTCGACGCGACGATGTAGCCGGACCCGAAGTTCTCCTCGGTCCACTTCAGCAGATCCTGCGCGGAGGCGTCCGGCCCGAGTTCGGCCGCGCCCTTTTCCGCGATGGCCCGCAGTTCCGCTTCGGCGAGTTTGGTTGTGGTCATTGCTGTTTCCTCCAACTACCGCAGGTCGGCCTCATCGGCGCGAACCGCCCACTGTGCGAAACGCTCTCCGCCGTCCCGGTTCTTGACGAAGTTGCGCACCACGCGCTCGATGTAGTCGCCGAGCTCTTCGCTGGTCACCTTGTGCTGGCGCAGCTTGCGGCCGAAACCGCTGTCGAGCCCGAGACTGCCGCCCAGGTGAACCTGGAAGCCCTCCACTTGATTCCCGTCGCCGTCGTCGACGAGCTGGCCCTTGAAGCCGATGTCGGCGATCTGGGACCGGCCGCAGGAGTTGGGGCAGCCGTTGATGTTCACCGTGATCGGCACATCCAGGTCGGCGTTGATATCGGCGAGGCGGGTCTCGAGTTCGGGCGCGAGCACCTGGGACCGCTTGCGGGTCTCGGTGAACGACAGCTTGCAGAACTCGATACCGCTGCAGGCCAGCAGGTTCCGCCGCCAGTGCGACGGACGGCCGTGCAGGCCGAGCGGCTCGAGCTCCTCGATCAGCCACTCCACCTTGTCGTCCGGCACGTCGAGCACGATCAGCTTCTGGTACGGGGTGAACCGCACCCGATCCGAGCCGATGGACTCCACGATGTCGGCGACCTTGGTCAGGATGGTGCCCGATACGCGACCGGCGATGGGGGAGAAGCCGATGGCGTTCAAGCCGTTCCGCAGCTTCTGCACGCCGATGTGGTCGATGGGGCGCTCCGGCTTCTCGGGCGCGGGGCCGTCGATCAGCTTCCGCTTCAGGTACTCGGTCTCGAGCACCTCGCGGAACTTCTCGATGCCCCAGTCCTTGACCAGGAACTTGATGCGCGCTTTGGTGCGCAGGCGGCGGTAACCGTAATCGCGGTAGAGCGACACGATCGCTTCCCACACGTCCGGCACCTCGTCGAGCGGCACCCAGGCGCCGAGGCGCTGCGCCAGCATCGGGTTGGTGGACAGGCCGCCGCCGACCCAGACGTCAAGGCCGGGACCGTGTTCCGGATGCTCGACGCCGATGAACGCGACGTCGTTGATCTCGTGGACCACGTCCTGCTGACCGGAGATGGCGGTCTTGAACTTGCGCGGCAGGTTGGAGTATTCCTTCTTGCCGATGTAGCGCTTGACGATCTCCTCGATCGCGGGCGTCGGGTCCAGCACCTCGCCGAACGATTCACCGGCGAGCGGTGAGCCGAGCACCACGCGCGGGCAGTCGCCGCAGGCTTCGGTGGTCTGCAGGCCGACTGCTTCGAGCCGCCGCCAGATCTCCGGCACGTTCTCGATCTCGATCCAGTGGTACTGGACGTTCTCGCGGTCGGACAGATCCGCGGTGTCGCGGGCGAACTCGGTGGAGATCTGGCCGAGGGTGCGCAGCTGGTTCACGTTCAGCGCGCCGGCATCGCAGCGCACCCGCATCATGAAGTACTTGGCCTCGAGAATGTCGATGTTCTCGTCGCCGGTCCAGGTGCCGTCGTAGCCCTGTTCGCGCTGGGTGTACAGGCCCCACCAGCGCATGCGCCCGCGCAGATCGCTCTTGTCGATGGAGTCGAATCCGGCCTTCGAGTAGATGTTCTCGATGCGCGCCCGCACATTGAGCGGGTTGTCGTCCTTCTTGCTCTGCTCGTTGGCGTTCAACGGCTCGCGGTAGCCGAGCGCCCACTGGCCCTCGGACTTGCGGCGCACCGGCTTCCCGGTGCGCTCACGCGGCGCGACGGGCGCGTCCGAACGCGGACGGTCCGCGCGCACCCGGCGTTCCGAGGCGGGTCGGACGGGCCGGGCGGGCTGAGCGGAATCGGAACTGGTGGCGTCGGTACTCGACGTCATGGGGGTCGCTCCTGAAGGTCTTGCGGGCAGGCGGGAGGGGCTGGCTCACGCCTCCGAGATCAGAACCGGCTCGTGCGGCGACGCGGTGCGTCCGCCGTATCCGGAGAGAATGGGAGCCGATCTACCGGAGGCGTCCCGGCAGACAGCTCGCGCTGCAGACACGCTTGAAGTCGACGTGGCGTCGCGCCACGAGTCGTACTCCAAGTCCAGTCATGGAGCTTATTGTGCCACGTCAGAAGGGTCGTTCCGACCGCCCGACAAGATTTTCCGGACTTTTCCGGGAAATCCCCTGGATAGCACGCCCGGTTTGTGACAGGAGTCATAGATCGGAACGTGATGGCCCCTGGACGCTTGACCTATACCCCGGTTCAGGTTCCAAGATTTGATCATGACAACCACAACAGCCGCTCAGAGCGCGGAAATCGAAGCCATCCACGCCATCGTGGCGGCGGTCGATGCCGCACAGCGCGCCGAGGACGCCGATGCCTTCCTGGCGCTGTTCCATCCCGAAGCCATCTGGACCACCGGCGGCGGCAAATTCCTCAACGGACTCCCCGAGATCTCCGCCTTCACGCGGCAGGTCATGCCCGGCGCGACCAAGGACGGCTACGCCACCTACACGCCCTACTTCGTGCGGTTCATTCGTGACGACGTGGCCGTGGCGAAGGTGCGGCAGCAGTACTTCAACCACGACGGCGAACTCCAGTCCGAAGGCTCCCCGCTCTACGGCCTGACCAAGGAAGACGGCCGCTGGCTGCTCACCTTCTGCCAGAACACCCCGGTCGTCGACCACTAGGCCCGCTGGTACCAGCGAGTCCATTCGGCGGGAATCAGCGTGGCGGGCAGATAACCCGACGCCACGGCGAGCGCGCGGTAGCGGTCACTGGCCTGGCAGGCGACGGCCAGCAGCGGCCAGGCGATGAAACCGCGCGGATCGTCGCGGCGTTCGGGTGTGGACCAGTAGGCGCGGTGGTGTTCCAGGGCCTCGGCCATGGCGCTGTCGAGGACATGCTGTTCGCCGTAGAACGAGCCGTAGGTGAACAGCGCGGCGTGCAGCACCCGCAGCGCCGGGGCGACGATCAGCCGGGCATGGTCGTCGCCCGCCTCCGCGACCGCGAGCGCGATCTCGACCTCCGGTTGGGCCCGGAAACCCTCGGCCCACACGGATTTCCACGCTTCGGCCCACCGGATCCCGGGATCGTCACCGGCCGCGCCGAGTGGGAATCCGGTGTGGGCGCGGGTGCCCAGTAGCAAGTCGGTGAGCCGGCGATCGCGAGTGATCACCGCGGGCCACAGGGCATCGAAGAATTCACCGATCGGCGGCGTACCCGGATGCCCCTGTGCCGGAGTCCGATTCGCCTCCAGCCTGGCCGCCGCAACTGCCGCCGCCGTCCGGATCGCGTCCCGCACCGCCGCCGTTCGCCCGTGTGCATCGCTGAGCGTGGCGAACCCCGCTTGCGCGTAGGCCTTTTCGACGGCGTCCGTTTGGGTGGGGTGGCTCGGGAACGTGCTAGTGCCCGGCCGCTGAAGGTTGGCAGCCGTCGAATGGTCCAAGCACGCTGTACGGCTAGGAGCTTCCACCTTGCCCACGTGACTTGGAACGAAGCGAGTGTTCCGGAGGCTCGACCGCTGCGACAGCCGATCGTGCCATACCGTCCAGGTGTCGTCGGTCAGTTCGCAGCGCCACTTGCGGGGCCACTGCTCACCGGCGGCCCTGGTGTCCGCGTAGAGCCGGGACAATCCGGCGGCCAGTTCCCGCACCGCGTCCGGTGGCGGCGTGAATGGTTGTGACTCACCGTCATTCGGCCGGAAGCGCGGGGCCAGCAGCAGTTTGTGGCCATGTCTGGTCGCGGTCACCTCCGCGCTGCCGCGATCGGCCGGTGCGGTGGCGGCCAATACCGCGTTGATGCGCTGATACGCCTCGTCCCGCAGCGACGGACGCAATGCTCGCTCGGTGGCGGCCGCCTCAGCCTGCTCCGCCGCCGCTACCTCCGCAGACCGCGCCCAATCCGGGCGCTGGAGGAATCCAGAAGGGAGGTAATCGGATTCGACCTGGATGTGTATTCCGCGATCGCGTGCCCAGCAGGCCAGCCCCAGCAGCGGTGCGGATATGACGCCGTCGAGCTCCTGCCTCCAGCGATCGGTATCGAAGAACTCTCGATGTCGGTGCAAGGCCGTCACCAATGCCCGATTGAACCCGGCCTCATCTCCGGCACAGAACCGTCCGAACACCTCGATCACCGGGTGCAACAGCAGATTCAGATGCTCCTGAGTTCCCACCCGGCCCACCGTCCGCAGCTCGTTCACCCGGTTCGCCACCGTTTCCGGCCCGTGCAGCCAGGCGCTCTGCAGCAGCTCCAACCACTCGAACTGAAACTCGCCGAATACTCCGGTGCTGTCGAACCCCCGCAATCGATCCACCGGATACCCCGCCAGCGCTACCAGCGTCTCCGTGTCCCGAGCGATCAACCCCCACCAGAAGGCACTAGCCCACCCCGGAACCTGATCAGCCGCATCGCTTCCCGACACCGGCGTCCCGGTCAGATATCCCGCCGCCAACCGCCCCGCATGCCGGCCCGCCACCACCCAGGTCCCGGTTCCCATCCCGCGCGGATCATCCAGCACCAACCGCTCCGCCAGCCCCTCCCGCTCCGGCGTATCCACGAAATGCGTTTAATCCGAGCGCATCTCGGGCAAGGTACTCGCCATTCGCGCGACCAGCAGGCCGTTGTTCTCCGGCCGCACGATACCGGTCGGATGGCGCTCGACCCGCATCATTCGTCCCCCCTCGCCCTCGCTCTACGAAGCGACAGTATCCAAAGTCCGCATCCAGTTAGGGTTCTCGATGAACCCTTTCGGGATGTATTCCGATTCGACGTCCACCTGCAGTCCGCGGTCTCGGGCCCAGCATGCGAGACCGAGCAACGGAACGGAAAGGAAGCCGTCGAGGCTGGTGCGTTTCTTGCCGGCCCCGAAGTACTTTCGATGTCGCTTCAGCGCTTGTGCAAGCAGGGCGTCGAAGCGTTTCTGATCGCTGTCGGCGATGGCAAGGAACACGGCGACGGCGGGTTCGATCAGATTGTCGACTACCTGTTGCGCGCCGATCGCACTGGTGGTTTCGATCGCGCGGACCCGATCGGCGACCTCCAGCGGGCTGCTGAGGTGTGCCTGTTGCAGCGAAGCGACCCACTCGTACTGGAATTCATCGGCAACGCCACCGGTGTTTCGCAGGCGGGCCACGTCATAGTGGGCAAGCATGTCGGCGGACGCGGCGTCGCGTGCGATCATCGACCACCAGAACGCCGTCAACCATCCACCGGTATCGGCCGATTTGTCGAGACCCGATGGAATCCGGTGGACGGTGTCGCCGAATCGCAGCTCGATCGGCTCCGCGCCGTTTTCGAAGTAGCTTGCGGACACCCAGAACTGTCCTGTCGCAACCTGTTCGGTGAGCCGCGCGGCCCTCTGGGTAGCGTCCGTGCCGGCCTGCGGATCCTCGATCAGCAACACACCCAGCAAGGCCTTGGCGAGGGTATGGACGTAGTACAGATTGTCGGGTCGCTCGGGCAGGCGTGGAAGATGTTCAGCGAGGTATCCGCGATATTCGCGCTCGCGCCCCGCAAACATCGTCACCTCGATCGGGTGGCGCTTCACCTCGGTCACGGTCTTCCTCACTTCCCTAGGTCGAACGTTTTGGTCGCGTACCCGCCGTACTGTTCGCCGACGACTTGCCCATTCTTCTCGAGTTCTTGAACACGTGCCCGTACCAGCACATATTCGATGCCATCGAGCGATGTGCCCGCGAGCGTATTCGCCAGCGCGTTCGATATCGGTGCCGTTGTCGGCCATCTCGCTGATACGGCCGGGGTCGGTGCGGTGTGACGACCGCTACTCGTCACACTGGTGTGATGACGAAGACCGCCGAATCTGCTGTCGCCGACCAGCCGGGACTGGTGCTGCGCGATTTCGGCGGCGGGCCGTTCGGGATCTACATTCACGTGCCGTTCTGTGCGACGCGGTGTGGGTATTGCGATTTCAATACCTATACGGCGGGGGAACTCGGGACTTCCGCGTCGCCGCAGTCGTGGTTCGAGGCGTTGCGGGGGGAATTGGCTACGGCCGCTGAGCAATTCGCTGGGCTGGCGAGTGCTACGCCGGAGGTCGAGACGATCTTCGTGGGTGGGGGGACGCCGTCGCTACTTGGTGGGGACGGGCTGGCGAATGTGCTGGGGGCGGTGCGGGAGAACTTCACGCTGGCGGCCGGGGCCGAGGTGACCACCGAGTCGAATCCGGAGTCGACTTCGCCGGAGTTCTTCGAGACCTTGCTGGCGGGTGGGTTCACGCGGATTTCGCTGGGGATGCAGTCGGCGGCGGCGCATGTGTTGAAGGTGCTGGATCGGACGCATACGCCGGGGCGGGCGGTGGCGGCGGCGAAGGAGGCTCGGGCGGCGGGGTTCGAGCACGTCAATCTGGATTTGATCTATGGGACGCCGGGGGAGACGGATGCGGATCTGGATGCTTCGCTCGATGCGGTGCTGTCGGCGGGGGTCGATCATGTGTCGGCGTATTCGCTGATCGTGGAGGACGGGACCGCGCTGGCGCGGCGGGTGCGGCGGGGGGAATTGCCGGCGCCGGACGACGATGTGCTGGCCGCGCGGTACGAGCGGATCGATCAGCGGCTCGAGGCGGCGGGGCTGGGGTGGTACGAAGTGTCCAACTGGGCCGCGAACGATGCCGCTCGATGCCGTCACAATCTCGGTTACTGGGATGGCGGCGACTGGCTCGGTGCCGGGCCGGGAGCGCACAGTCATGTCGGCGGAGTGCGGTGGTGGAACGTGAAACATCCTGCGCGCTATGCGGATCGGGTGGCGCTCGGGGGTTTGCCGGTCGCGGGATGGGAGACGCTCACCGAATCGGAGCGGTACATGGAGCGCGTGATGCTCACCGCCCGCCTGCGCACGGGGCTGCCGCTCACCGACCTCGCGCCGGACGCGAAACTGGCCGTCGACGCCGTGATCGCCGACGGACTGGCCGAGAACCGGCACGGAAACCTGGTGCTCACCGATCGCGGGCGGCTGCTGGCCGACGCCGTGGTCAGGGACTTACTGGGGTGAATGGAGTTTTGCTCCCCTAACCGGGACCGTTCGCCAGTTTTCCGACCGGATGCGGACGATAGTGGAGACAAACTCCACCTCCCAGAGGAAGTCGTCATGTTCGACGATGACATCGTCCCGTTCCGGGTCGAGATCCCGGCCGCCCAGCTCGAGCAGCTGCAGCGCCGGTTGCGTGAAACCCGCTGGCCCACACAGCTTCCCGATGTCGGATGGACGCGCGGCGCGCCCGTCGACGATATCCGGGAGCTGGCGTTGTACTGGGCCAACCGGTTCGATTGGCGGGGCTGGGAGAAACGGCTCAACGCCTACCCGCAATACACGACCGTCATCGATCGGGCGCGAATTCACTTCCTGCACATCAGATCTCGCCGCACCGGCGCGACCCCGATGCTCATGCTGCACGGCTGGCCGGGATCGGTGCTGGAATTCCTGGAGGTGATCGAGCCGCTGAGCGATCCGGAAGACGGCAGCCAGGCCTTCGATCTGATCATTCCCTCGCATCCGAACTTCGGATTCTCCGGTCCCGCACCGGATACCGGCTGGGACAGTATGCGCACCGCCCGCGCCTACGCCGAACTCATGCGGCGGCTGGGGTATCCGGCCTACCTGGTGCAGGGCGGCGACTACGGCGCGTTCATCGGCCCGGATCTGGGGCGCATCGACCCCGAACATGTGCTGGGCGTGCACGTCAACGCCGCCACCGGCGGGTTCATCCCCTACGGCCCG
Organism: Nocardia yamanashiensis NBRC 100130; assembly: GCF_001613325.1. Taxonomy (GTDB): domain Bacteria; phylum Actinomycetota; class Actinomycetes; order Mycobacteriales; family Mycobacteriaceae; genus Nocardia; species Nocardia yamanashiensis. Next base: position 81,207 of record NZ_BDCD01000037.1, read on the forward strand.
GTGCCCGACGAGGTGGCCGCGACGCTCACCCCGCTGGAGCAGCGCCGCCTGGCCAGCCTCGGCGAATTCCTCTCCGACGGCAGCGGATACTTCCGCATCCAGGGCACCCGCCCGCACACCCTCGGCTTCGGTCTCGCGGATTCCCCTGCGGCGCAACTGGCTTGGGTCGTCGAGAAGTTCCACGCCTGGACCGGCACGACGGGCACGCTCGCAGACCGCATCGACCGCGATCACATGCTCGCCGACGTTTCGGTGTACTGGTTCACCAACACCGGTTCCTCCGCCGCGCAGATGTATTACGAAACCCTGCATTCCCGCCACACCCCGACCCGCTCGAAAACCCCCACGGCCGTGGCCAATTTCGAGGGCGACCCGGCCATTCGCCGTTTCGCCGAACAGCTCAACACCATCGTCCGCTGGACCGACTACGACTCCGGCGGCCATTTCGCCGCCATGCAGACCCCGGACCAGCTGGTCGCCGACATTCGCGCATTCTGCGCCGAACTGATGGCCTGACAGGCGCTCTCGCGGACAATCGGAGCCATGGCGCTCGCATCGTTCATGGCCCCGATCGGCTCTCCCGCCCCCGACTTCGAACTCGAAGCGGTGGACGGCACCAAGGTCAGCCTCGCTAATTTCGCCGCGGCTCCGGCCCTGCTGGTGGTGTTCCTGTCCAACCATTGCCCCTACGTCCGGCGCATCGAGCACGGGCTCGGGGAGGTGACGGCCGAACTGCGCGAACGCGGCCTGGTCACGGTGGGCATCGCGAGCAACGACATCGTCAACTATCCGGACGATGACGCCGAGCATCTGCGCGAACAGGTGCTGCGGGCCGGATTCACCTTCCCGTACCTGATCGACGAGGACCAGGAGGTGGCTCGCGCGTACAAGGCCGCCTGCACCCCGGACCTGTTCCTCTTCGACGCCGAGCGCCGGCTGGCCTATCGCGGCGAATTCGACAAGGCCCGCCCCGGCAACAGCCTGCCGGCCGACGGTTCGGTGCTGCGCGCGGCCGTGGAACTGGTGCTGGCCGGCGAGCCGGTGCCCGAACCGCACACCCCGAGCATCGGCTGCGGTATCAAGTGGAAAGCGGGCCACTAGACTGGATCTCGGATGTCCGGGAATCCGCGTGGTCACGCCTGTGCCGGTAGCCGGTGGCGGCCGCGGCGGATCCCGAAGGCGAACGAGGAGGTGGGCCCATGTCGAGCACGGAACAGCGACGGCTCGAGGTCCTGCGGGCGATCGTCGCGGACTATATCTCGACGAAAGAGCCGATCGGGTCGAAAACCCTGGTGGAACGGCACAATCTGGGAGTTTCCAGCGCCACCGTCCGCAATGACATGGCGGTGCTGGAGGCCGAGGGGTACATCACCCAGCCGCACACCTCGTCCGGGCGGATCCCGACCGACAAGGGTTACCGGCAGTTCGTGGATCACATCTCCGAGGTGAAGCCGCTGTCGAACGCGGAACGCCGGGCGATCATGGAGTTCCTGGAGAGCGGCGTCGACCTCGACGATGTGCTGCGGCGCGGGGTGCGGTTGCTGGCGCAGCTGACCCGGCAGGTCGCCATGGTGCAGTACCCGACCGTGTCGGCGTCCACCGTGCGGCATATCGAAGTGGTGGCGTTGAATCCGGCGCGGCTGCTGCTGGTCGTCATCACCGATACCGGGCGGGTCGATCAGCGCCTGGTCGATCTGGGCAATCTGATCAGCGAAGAGGACCTGGCCGCGCTGCGCGGCATGCTGGGCAAGGCGATGGACGGCAAACGGCTGGCATTGGCGTCGGCGTCGGTGGCCGAGCTACCCGAGCACGCGCCGCCGCGGCTGCGCGAGGTATTGATCCGGGTGTCCACGGTGTTGGTGGAGACCCTGGTCGAGCATCCGGAAGAGCGGCTGGTGCTGGGCGGCACCGCGAACCTCACCCGCAATGCCGGTGATTTCGCGGGGAATGGTTTCCCGGGTTCTCTGCGTTCGGTACTCGAGGCACTCGAAGAACAGGTGATCGTGCTGAAGCTGCTGGCCGCCGCCCAGCAACCCGGTACCGTGACGGTGCAGATCGGTGAGGAAACCAAGCTCGAGCAGATGCGCGGAACGGCCGTGGTGACTACGGGCTACGGGGTGACCGGTACGGTGCTCGGAGGCATGGGGGTATTGGGGCCGACCCGGATGGACTACCCGGGAACCATCGCCTCGGTGGCGGCAGTGGCCCGATACATCGGTGAAGTGCTCGCCGAACGGTGAGCCGCGGAGAGACGAAACAGGACTAGAGAGCGCAAGTGGCACGGGACTATTACGCACTGCTCGGCGTCGCACGTAACGCGACCGACCAGGAGATCAAGCGCGCCTATCGCAAGCTGGCACGTGAACTGCATCCCGACGTCAACCCCGATCCGTCGGCGCAGGAGAAGTTCCGGGAGGTGTCGAGCGCCTACGAGGTGCTGTCCGACCCGGAGAAGCGCCGCATCGTGGACCTCGGCGGCGACCCGCTCGAATCGGGCGGCGGCATGGGCGGCGGGTTCTCCGGCGCCGGTTTCGGCGGCCTCGGTGACGTGTTCGAGGCGTTCTTCGGCGGCATGAACCAGGGCGGCGGTGCGCGCAAGCCGCGCGGGCGGGTGCAGGCCGGCGCGGATTCGCTGTTGCGCACCCGGCTGTCGTTGCAGGAGTGCGCCGTCGGCGTCACCAAGCATCTGACCGTCGACACCGCCATCCTCTGCGATCTGTGCCAGGGCGCGGGCACCAACGGCAATTCCAAGCCGGTGCGCTGTGAAACCTGTGGCGGCGCAGGCGAAGTGCAGACGGTGCAGCGTTCCTTCCTCGGCCAGGTGATGACCTCGCGGCCGTGCCCCACCTGCCGCGGCGCGGGCGAGACCATTCCCGATCCCTGCCGCAAGTGCGGCGGTGACGGCCGGGTGCGCGCCCGTCGCGAGATCGCCGCGCCGATTCCGGCCGGTGTGGCCAACGGCATGCGGGTGCGCCTCGCGGCCCAGGGCGAGGTCGGCCCCGGCGGCGGTCCCGCCGGTGACCTGTACATCGAGATCGTCGAACAGCCGCACGACACCTACGTGCGCGACGGCGACGACCTGCACTGCACCATCCGGGTGCCCATGGTCGACGCCGCTCTCGGCACCACCGTCGTGGTCGACACCATCCTCGACGGTCCCGTCGAGCTGACCATCCCGCCCGGCACCCAGCCCGGCGAGGCATCGGTGCTGCGCGGTCACGGCATGCCCAAGCTGCGCGCCACCTCCCGCGGCGACCTGATCGCGCACCTCGACATCGTGGTGCCGACCAAGCTCGACTCCAAGCAATCGGATCTGCTGGAGAAGTACAAGGCGATGCGCGGCAACGAACGCACCGAGGTGCTCTCGGCCCAGTCCGAGCACAACTCCGGCCTGTTCGCCCGCCTGCGCGCTTCCTTCAGCGGGCGCTGATCCCTTGGCCGCCACCGTCTTCTACCTCGACGAGATCCCCGAACCGGGAGCCACGGCCGTCCTCGACGGCCCGGAGGGCCGCCACGCCGCGACCGTCCGCCGCATCCGGGTCGGGGAGCCCATCACCCTCTCCGATGGGCACGGGATTCTCGCCGATTCCGAAGTGGTCGCGGCCCAGAAGGATCGCCTGGAACTGAAGGTCCTGAACCGCCGGACCGCCGACCCGGTCACCCCGCAGGTGACAGTGGTCCAGGCGCTCCCCAAGTCCGACCGGTCGGAACTCGCTGTCGAGCTGATGACCGAAGCGGGCGCGGACGCCATCGTCCCGTGGCAGGCGCTGCGCTGCGTTTCCAACTGGGAGGCCAAGGCCCGCAAGGGCGTCGAGAAATGGCGCGCCGCAGCCAAACAGGCCGCCCGCCAATCCCGCCGCCCCTACATCCCCGACGTCGGCGAATTGCACTCCACGCGTGAACTGCTGGAGCTGGTCCGCACCGCCAAGGCGAACGGCGCGATCGTCGCCGCCCTGCACGAATCCGGCGCGGCCCGCCTCACCGAACTCGACTTCACGGCCGTCCCCGAAGTGGTCCTGATCGTCGGCCCCGAAGGCGGCCTGGACGACTCGGAACTGAAGGCCCTCGCCGACGCAGGTGCGGACATCGTGCTTCTCGGCCCGACGGTCCTGCGCACCTCCACCGCCGCCGCCGTAGCCCTCGGCGCCCTGGGCGCCCTCACCCCGCGCTGGTAGTCCGTATACCGGCCCGCGCTCGAGCGGGCCGCCCGGCACCGCGCGCACCCCTCCGGCTTGCCGCTTGCCGTCAGGTCCGCCCAGCGACATCCCCGGTTCCGACGTCGGCGAAGTGTGTGACGGAATGGCGGCGGGCCCGCGGCGGTTGTGTTCCATCGGCGCGTTTGCGCAGCTGGTAGCGGCATATTCACTGGGCGCTGTCGGTGTGCGGCGCTAAACTTTCATCAATAACGCACCGCTCGAGACCGGAAAGCAGGCTATAGCCACTTTTGAGAACACCAGGCGAAATCGGCGACCAGAACACTCCCATCGCCGGCATCGGGGCCGGCGCCGACGGGTCCGGACCGGCGGGGCGGACCGTTCGTTCCAGCATCGAATTGGCACCGGAGTCGGTGTTCGGATTCCTGGGTTCTGCTGACGAGAACCTGCGTGAACTCGAGCGTCTCCTCGATGCCGACATCCATGTGCGGGGCAACTCCGTCACCCTGACCGGCAAGCCCGCCGAAGTGGCCCTCGCGGAGCGGGTGGTGGCGCAGCTGGTCGCGCTCACCGCGCGCAATCGCGTGGTCACCCCCGAAGCCGTGCGGCACACGTACTCCATGCTCACCGAGGGGTCCTCGGACTCGCCGGCGGAAGTGCTGAGCCTGGACATCCTGTCCCGGCGCGGCAAGACCATCCGGCCCAAGACGCTGAACCAGAAGCGATACGTGGACGCCATCGACGCCCACACCATCGTCTTCGGCGTGGGTCCAGCCGGTACCGGCAAGACCTATCTCGCCATGGCCAAGGCCGTGCAGGCGTTGCAGACCAAGCAGGTCAATCGCATCATCCTGACCCGTCCCGCCGTGGAAGCGGGCGAACGGCTGGGCTTCCTGCCGGGCACCCTGAACGAGAAGATCGACCCGTATCTGCGGCCGCTCTACGACGCCCTGCACGACATGATGGACCCCGAAGCCATCCCGAAACTGATGGCCGCGGGCGTCATCGAGGTCGCGCCGCTGGCGTACATGCGCGGTCGCACGTTGAACGATTCGTTCATCATTCTCGACGAGGCGCAGAACACCACGGCCGAGCAGATGAAGATGTTCCTCACCCGCCTCGGCTTCGGTTCCAAGATCGTGGTGACCGGTGACGTCACCCAGGTCGACCTACCCAACAACTCGCGCAGCGGGCTGCGGGCGGCGACCGAGATCCTCACCGATATCGACGACATCCACATCGCCTACCTCACCAGCAGCGATGTGGTGCGGCACCGGTTGGTCGGCGAGATCGTCGACGCCTACGACCGCTTCGAGGCCGAATCCGCGCCCCAGGCGGTCCACTACCCGGGCAACCGGGCACAGCGGCGGGCCGCGGGCCGGGCCGCGCGGCACTGAGCGCCGGGACGGCCGTGCGCGGGTTGCGGACGGCCGTCCCGACAACGCCGTTTAGGCTTACCGGGTGAGTATCGAGATCGCCAACGAGTCGGGTATCGAGGTATCCGAAGAAGAACTGGTCAGCGTCGCGCGTTTCGCGATCGGTCAGATGGATGTGCATCCGGCGGCCGAGCTGTCCATGGTGCTGGTCGATCTCGACACCATGGCCGAACTGCACGAGCGCTGGATGGACCTGCCCGGTCCGACCGACGTCATGTCGTTCCCCATGGACGAGCTGGAGCCCGGCGGGCGGCCCGACGCCGCCGAACCCGGCCCCTCCATGCTCGGCGATATCGTGCTCTGCCCCGAGTTCGCCGCGCAGCAGGCCGAAAAGGCCGGGCACTCCATGGATCACGAACTGGCCCTGCTGACCGTGCACGGCGTCCTGCACCTGCTCGGCTACGACCATGCCGAGCCGGAGGAGGAGAAGGAGATGTTCGCCCTCCAGGCCTCGCTCCTGGAAGGCTGGTACGAGAGCCTGCGCGAAGCACAGCGCCGCGCCGAACTCGCCGAACGCGATCGGCGGCTGCTGGGCAAGACCGGATTCACCGACTCCGGTGATCCGTTGGACCCCGCGTGAATTCGTTCGTCCTGCTCCTGCTCGCCATTGTCCTGGTGCCCGCGGGCGGGGTGTTCGCGGCGCTGGATTCCGCGCTCAACACCATCTCCCCGGCCCGGGTGGACGATCTGGTGCGCGCCGAGCGCACCGGCGCGAATCGATTGGCGCGCATCATCGCCGACCGGCCGCGCTATGTGAACCTCATGGTGCTGCTGCGCCTGGCCTGCGAGATCAGCGCCACCGTGCTGCTGGCCGCGGTGCTGCTGGACTGGCTCGGCGAAGCCCCCGCGCTGATCATCACGGCCGCGGTCATGGTGCTGGTCGACTACCTGGTCATCGGCGTCGGACCGCGCACCCTCGGCCGCCAGCACGCGTACTCCCTCGCCCTGGGCGCGTCGCTGCCGCTGCTGGCCATCGGGCGGCTGCTCGGCCCGATCAGCAAGCTGCTCATCCTCATCGGTAATGCCATCACCCCCGGTAAGGGCTTCCGCAACGGTCCCTTCGCTTCCGAGATCGAACTGCGCGAAGTGGTCGACCTGGCCGGTGAACGCGGCGTGGTGGCCGATGAGGAACGCCGCATGATCCAGAGCGTTTTCGAACTCGGCGACACCGCCGCCCGCGCGGTCATGGTGCCGCGCACCGAAATGGTGTGGATCGAAGCCAACAAGACCGCCGCCCAGGCCATGTCCCTGGCGGTGCGCTCCGGGCATTCGCGCATCCCGGTGATCGGGGAGAACGTGGACGACATTCTCGGCGTCGTCTACCTGAAAGACCTTGTCCCGTACGCGGATCGGGGCAAGAAGGTGAAGGTGCGCGATGTCATGCGCCCCGCGGTCTTCGTGCCCGACTCCAAACCCCTCGACGATCTGCTCGACGAGATGCAGCGCCGCCGCAATCACCTGGCGCTGCTGGTCGACGAATACGGCGGCATCGCCGGACTGGTCAGCATCGAGGACATTCTCGAGGAGATCGTGGGCGAGATCGCCGACGAGTACGACACCCACGAGGTCGCTCCGGTACAGGATATCGGGCACGGGAAATACCGTGTCTCGGCGCGACTTCCGGTCGAGGACCTGGGCGAGCTGTTCGGCATGGAGATCGACGACGAGGACGTCGACACCGTCGGCGGGCTGCTCGCGCACGCGCTGGGCCGCGTGCCGCTGCCCGGTTCGAAGGCGGTCATCCACGGCCTGCAATTGAAGGGGGAGGGCGGCGCGGACGCCCGCGGCCGGGTGCGGGTGCACACGGTCGTGGTGCGCAAGGCGCTGCCCGAGAAGACGAAAACCGAACCGGCGGAAGACATGCCGGGCAACGGTGCACACGAGGACGGAGAAGGCGATGACTGAACTGGATGCCGAGGACAACAAGCTGCTGGTGCTGGCGCGCGGCGCCATGGGGCGCACCGGCGGCAATGGCGGTGCGGCGGTGCGCGATACCGACGGGCGCACCTACGCGGCCGGTGAGGTGACGCTGGATTCGCTGCGGCTGACCGCATTGCAGGCGGCGGTCGCGGCCGCGATCTCCAGCGGCGCCGCGGGTTTCGAGGCCGCCGTGGTGGTCGCCGGCAAGTTCTCCGATCCGGGCGTGTTCGCCGTGCGCGAGGTGACCGCCGGCGCCAAGGTCATCTTCACCGATCGCACCGGCAAGGTCTTCGAGACCGTGGAGGAATACGGGGTCGAGAACCCGATCAGCGCGCGGCGACCCGAAAACGGCAATCTCGCCGGGGAGCGTCACGTTCCGGCCGCACTCGATCTCGATACCGAATCGGAGGTGTTCGAATGAGCAACGACAGCCTGGGCAACAAGGGCGACGGCGAATTCCGTTCCGGCTTCGTCTGTTTCGTCGGCCGGCCCAATACCGGCAAGTCGACGCTGACCAATGCCCTGGTGGGGCAGAAGATCGCGATCACGTCCTCGCGCCCGCAGACCACCCGGCACACCATCCGCGGCATCGTGCACCGTCCGCACACGCAGCTGATCCTGGTGGACACGCCCGGTCTGCATCGCCCGCGCACGCTGCTCGGGCAGCGGCTCAACGACCTGGTGCGCGACACCTATTCCGAGGTCGACGTGATCGCCATCTGCATTCCGGCGGACGAGAAGATCGGTCCCGGTGACCGCTGGATCGTCGAGCAGATCAAGACCATGGCGCCCAAGACCAAGCTCATCGGCGTGGTCACCAAGATCGACAAGGTGAGCCGGGACCAGGTGGCGCATCAGTTGATGGCCGTGTCCCAATTGCTCGGTCCCGAAGCCGAATTGGTGCCGGTGTCGGCGGTCAAGGGCGAGCAGGTCGAGACGCTCATCGACGTCATCGCCTCCCAGATGCCCGAAGGTCCCGCGTTCTACCCGGACGGCGAGCTGACCGACGAGCCCGAGGAAACGCTCATGGCCGAGCTCATTCGTGAGGCGGCCCTGGAAGGCGTGCGCGACGAGCTGCCGCATTCGCTCGCCGTGGTGATCGAGGAGGTGCTGCCGCGCGAGGAGAACGAGGACATGCTCGACGTCCACGCGCTGCTCTACGTCGAACGCCCCAGCCAGAAGGCCATCATCATCGGCAAGGGCGGCAATCGGCTCAAAGAGGTCGGCACCAACGCGCGCAAGCAGATCGAGCACATTCTCGGTGTGCGCATCTACCTGCACCTGCACGTGAAGGTGGCCAAGGACTGGCAGCGCGACCCCAAGCAGCTGGGCAAGCTCGGTTTCTGAGGCCGGGGAGTGGGCGCCGGGGTGCGGCGCCCACTCGCCCGCCGATCAGTTCCACCAGGCGGCGGGCCGGTGGCGGTACCACTGCTGATCCGATTCCAATTGCGCGGCAAGGGAAACCAGCAGTTCTTCGGAATTGGCGGGACCCATGAGCTGCGCGCCGACCGGAAGTCCCGTCTCGGTGAACCCGGCCGGAACGTTCACGGCGGGCCAGCCCAGCACATTCCACGGCCAGGTGTAAGGGCAAGCGGCGGTGATGAGTTCGTCCGTCGCCCAGGAGCCGATCCCGTCGATCTCGTGCACGCGCGGCGGCGGGGTGGCGGTGGTGGGGGCCAGCACCACGTCGAAATCCTTGAAGATCCCGCCGATCTGCTTGTGCAGCAACGGTTCCGCCCGGCGCGCGGCGAACAGCGCCGGGGCGAGGATGCGGCCGACCAGCGCGTTGTGGTCGGTGCGTGGATCGACCTTCGCGCCTGGAAGCCGTTGCAGCGCTTCATTGATGCCGACCATCGAACGCGGCAGGAAGGTCGCGCCCGCGAGTACGCCGTAGTGCACGTCCGCGATGGTGACCTCGTGCCCGAGTCCGCGCAGCGCATTCGCGGTGGCGCGGACGCGGGCCTCGACCTCGTGATCGAGCTTGGTTCGGGTGGCGGTGAACGGAATTCGCAGGGAGAGGGCGATGCGCAGGCGGCCCGGATCGCGCCCGACCGCGGCGGAGGCGTTCACCGCCGGTGGGGTGTGCAGGTCGCCGGGATGCGGTCCGGCGGCGACATCGAGCAGTAGGGCCGCGTCGGCGACGGTGCGGGCGAGCGGCCCATTGACGGTCAGGCCGTAGAAGGCTTCCGGCAGCGGCCAGGTCGAGATCCGCCCGCGCTGCGGTTTGATCCCGACCAGGTTGTTCCACGCCGACGGGATGCGCACCGACCCCGCACCGTCGGAACCCAGTGCGGCGGGCACCAATCCGGCCGCCACCGCGGCGGCCGACCCACCCGACGATCCACCCGGCGTGTGCTGCGCACCCCACGGATTCCGGGTGTGGCCGAAAGCATCCCCGCTGGTGAACGGCAACTGCCCGAGCTCACAGGTATTGGTCTTGCCCACGATGACCGCACCGGCGACTCGCAACCGCCGCACCGACTCGGCGTCCTCGGTCTTCACCGGAAAATCCCCGCCGCACCCGAAAGCCGTTGGCGTACCGGTCAAATCGGTGTCGTCCTTGATCGCCAGCGGCACGCCCAGCAGCGGAGCCCGCTCACCCGCGGCGAGTTTGCGATCCGCCTCCGCCGCTTCGGCCAGCGCTTCGGCCCGCCGCACGATCCGGAAGGCATTGAGTCCCGCCTGACTGGCCTCGATCCGATCCAAGGCCGCGGTGGTCACCGCCACCGAGCTGACCTTGCCCGCCGCCAAAGCCTCCGCCAGCTCGGCCAACCCGAGTTCGCTGATCGACGCCATCGTCATGTGAGTCCCGTCTCCCTGCCGTCGCAGCAAAACGTAGCGCGATTCTGGTCACACGTCCAACATGAGTCGGCCTCAACTTGACCCCGATCCGGGCGCGAACTCGCGACCGCGCGCGAACTCGCGGCCCACACGGCATCACCCGGTCGGTACGGCATGCAAGACTGTTGCGGTGCGGTTGTATCGGGATCATGCGGTGGTGGTTCGCCAGCACAAGCTGGGCGAGGCCGATCGCATTGTCACGTTGCTGACTCGCCAGCACGGTCTGGTGCGTGCGGTGGCGAAGGGGGTGCGGCGGACGCGGTCCAAGTTCGGGGCGCGGCTGGAGCCGTTCGCGTATGTGGATGTGCAGCTGCACCCCGGACGCAATCTCGACACCATCACCCAGGTGTCGACGCTGGAAGCCTTCGCCGCCGATATCGTCGCCGACTACGGGCGCTATACGACCGCCTGCGCGGTGCTCGAGACCGCCGAACGGCTGGCGGGCGAGGAACGCGCGCCCGCGCCCCGGCTGCACACGCTCACCGCCGGTGCGTTGCGTGCGCTCGCGCTGGCCCAACGGCCGCCCGAACTCATCCTCGACGCATTCCTGCTGCGCGCCATGGGTTTCGCGGGCTGGGCCCCGGCTCTGGACGATTGCGCCCGCTGCGCAACCCCCGGCCCGCATCGCGCCTTCCACGTCTCGGCGGGCGGCGCGGTCTGCGTGCACTGCCGTCCGCCCGGCGCGGCCACCCCGATGCTCGGCGTCCTGGACCACATGAGCGCCTTGAACCGCGGCGACTGGTCCGGCGTCAACACCGTCCCCGACTCCCACCGCCGCCAGGCCAGCGGCCTCATCGCCGCCCACCTGCAATGGCACCTCGAACGCCAGCTCCGCACCCTCCCGCTCATCGAACGCACCCGCCCGCACGAACTGGCCGAACGCGCCGAATCCGCCGCCGCCCTGGGGTAGTGGTCATCCGTGCTTATCGCGGCTGGGACGACCTGGGCGGATGGACTCGGGATGTCGGGGGAGTGTGGAGATTGCGGGGGAAGTCCGTGGTCGGGGCCGAGGGCGGGCGGGCGTCGGGCAGGATAGGGGCGTGATCGGTAACCGCAGCAAGTCCGAAGCCGGGGCGACACGTACCGTGCGCCCGCCGTCGCCGCATCCGTCGGGGGCCACGCCGCCCAATATTCCGGCGGAGTTCGTGCCCAGGCATGTGGCGCTGGTGATGGACGGCAACGGGCGCTGGGCACAGGAGCGCGGGCTGCCGCGCACCGCGGGGCACGAGCGGGGCGAGGCCGTGCTCATGGACGCGGTGGAGGGGTGCATCGAGATCGGGGTGAAATGGCTGTCCGCCTACGCGTTCTCCACGGAGAACTGGCGGCGCTCACCCGATGAGGTGCGGTTCCTCATGGGGTTCAACCGGGATGTCATCCGGCGGCGGCGGGACGAGATGAACGAGATGGGGGTGCGGGTGCGCTGGGCGGGGCGGCGACCGCGCCTGTGGCGCAGCGTCATCAAGGAATTGGAGGTCGCGGAGGAGCTGACCAAGGACAATTCGGTGATGACCTTGACCATGTGCGTGAATTACGGCGGGCGGGCCGAGATCGCCGATGCCGCACGGGAGATCGCGCGGCGGGTGGCGGCGGGGGAGCTGGATCCGGAGAAGATCAACGAGACGACCTTCGCGCAGTATCTGGACGAACCGGATATGCCGGATGTGGATCTGTTCCTGCGGCCCTCGGGCGAGCTGCGCAGCTCGAACTTCCTGATCTGGCAGGCCGCGTACGCCGAATTCGTCTACCAGCACACGCTTTTCCCGGACTTCGATCGCCGGAACCTGTGGGACGCCTGCCTGGAATACGCCAAGCGGGATCGCCGGTTCGGAGGCGTGAAGTGAGCGACGCCCCCACTTCCGCCGAGGAACTCCAGGCGCGCGCCGGAGCCGTCCTGGCCAATTACGACGTGAACGTTCGCGTCGAAGGCGGCGGGCTGGACTTCACCTTCGACGGCGCGCTGTGCTCGCTGCGCGGAGTGAATCTGGCTCCGGGCCTGGATGTGCTGACCCTGACCAGCGTGCTGGCCTGGGATCGGCCGCTGAAGGCGCAGTTGCACAAGAAGGTCGCCGACCGCAATGCGGAATTGCAGTTCGGCTCGATCACCGTCATCACCCGCGGCCAGCAGGCGGATGTGATGCTGCGCTACACCTTCCCTGCCGCCGGCCTGGACGACGAAGCGCTGGCCACCATGCTGCTGCTGGTGCTGTCCGGCGTCGCCCGCGCACGCAAGGGCCTGGTGCCGTAAAGGGTTCGCGCCCTCGGGGTGTGGGGCGCGGGCCCCACACCCGCCGTGCACTCAGGCGACGTTGATCACCAGGGTGGCCGGTGTCGCACCGCCGTTGCTGAGCGCCTTGTTGTTGTAGCTCAGCGTGTAGGTCCCGGTCCCCGGCGCGGGTAGCACGAACACCACCGGCGTCAGCACCTCGATGGTCCGGCTCTCCGAGGACAGCAGCTCGTTCACATTGCTGCGGTCGTCCGCCGCGATGGTCCCCGCCGAGGTCTCCAGTTTGAAGTCGTCGTCCCACACGTTGTATCCGCCTGCCGCGCAACCGGTTCCGCAGGTCAGCTTGAAATTGAGCGCGACGGTCATCTTCCCGTTCTCGCCCTTCTTGTAGCTGGGCGCGAGTTCCCCGCCGGTGATCTCCACGGTGATCGGCGCCTGCACCAGCTTCCCGGATACGGTCAGGGCCTTGGGCTGAATGCTCTCGGCCTTGGCGGACGCCGCGAGCGGGAATTTGGTCTGATTGTCCTGGCCCTGGCCGAACACCACGCTCACCGTATCGAGGAGATGCTCGAAGTCGCTGGTCTGCGGGACCGTCGTGGAGATGGTTCCGGCGGCCGAACCCTTACCGGGAACGGTGGGGATGTCGTAGTTGGCGACATTGTCGACCTTGCCGCCGATCTGCAGGAACACGATGGAGGAGTCCACGGCGGTGGCCTTCCCCGTGTTGTTCTTGTAGGTCAGATCGATGCGCAGCTTGGAGTTCTCGTTGGGCCCGCCGGGCACCACGGTGGCCTTGTTGACCGTGATGGTGAACCCGTCCCACCACCCCGTCTTGCCGATTTCGCGCACCACCGACTGACCGGCGCTCGCGGTTCCGGAACCGGCGGTGCTGCTCGCATTCCGTTGCGCCGCAGCGGTTCCGCTCGGATCATGCCCCGAATGATCTTCCTTGGAGTTACATGCCGCCAATATCAGCGGCGCCACCCCCAGTAGCAAGACTGCCGCTAACCGGGCAGCGCGGCGGTGCCTGGGCACCCTGGTCGAAGTTCGTGTGCTGAACACATTGCCTCCCGTTCAATGTGACGATGCGCCCAGTATCAACCCGCCGAAGCCGCGACATGCCGGTAACCCGGCAAGAGCTGTTCGACGCCGCGCGCGAAGGTGTCCGGATCGGTGTCGCCGAGGATGAGATATTGCAGGATGAACCCGGGTAGCAGCCCGAGCAAGGCCATCGACACCGCGTCGAGATCGGTATCGGGTGGGAGCCAGCCACTTTCGCGCATCCGCTCGGCGTACTCCCGCCATAGTCGCCGGATGCCGCCGATATTGGTGCGCACGTAGTCGGCGATATTCGGGTCGGTGAGGGCCAGCGCCCACGCCTGCGGGATCAGCCGGACCGGTCCGTCCGGTTCGCTCAATCGGACGATGGTCGTGGCGATGGTCCGGATGAGTTCCGGGGGAGTGGGCAGCGGATCGCTGTAGACGGCTTCGGTGAGCGCGGCCCGCAGATCCACGGTGGCCTCGGTGGTGAGCGCCGCGATGATGTCGTCCTTGGACTTGAAGTACCGGTACACCGCGCCCGCCGAGAGCCCGGATTCGGTGAAAACGTCCTGCATGGTGGTGGTGTGCAGGCCCTTGCGGGCGAAGCACGACTGCGCCGCGTCGAGGATCTGCTGCCGGCGTCGTTCCAGGTGCTCTTCACTGACTCTGGGCATGCCATCAAAGTAAAACGAATATCCGTTCTTGACAAGGTGACAGCTGGATGTCAGGGTTGTCCCAACAAAGAACGAACATTCGCTTTTCTTGGGGAGTGCCTGATGAACATCACCCAGCGCGCAGCCGCCCTCGGCCTGGTGGCCGCCCTCATCCAGGCGATCATGCTGATCGCCTTCGCCTGGCCCGCCGCCAATGTCGGGCCGCGTGACCTACCCGTTGCGGTCGCCGGACCGCAGGCCGGAGTGGTGGCCCAGAAGCTCGGCGAGCGGGACGCGGACGCCTTCGACATCCGCACCGTCGCGGACGCCGCCGCGGCGCGGGCCGCCATCGAGTCCCGGGATGTGTACGGCGCCATCGTCACCGGCGACGGCCAGCCCCGCGTGCTGGTCGCCTCCGCTGCCAGTCCGATGGTGGCGCAACAGCTTTCGGCCATCGCCCAGCAGCTTTCGGGCACTCCGGCCGCTGCCGTGCAGGACGTGGTCGCGGCCGATTCCGATGACCCGCGCGGCGCCGGTTTCGGTGCGATGGTGCTGCCCCTGGTCATGTCCTGCATCGCCGCGGGCGTCCTGCTGACCCTGCTGATCCCGAACGTGGCTGCCCGCGGCGCCGGCCTGCTGACCTTCGCGATCGCCGGCGGCCTGCTCAGCATGACCATCGTGCAGGGCTGGTTGTCGCTGCTGCCCGGCTCGTACCTGACCCTGGCCGCCGTCGCCGGACTGGTTTCCTTCGCGGTCGCCGGTACGGTCGTGGGCCTGGCCGCCGCCATCGGCCGGGCGGGCATCGGCATCGCGGCGCTGACCATGCTGCTGGTCGCGAACCCGTTCTCCGCGGCCACGTCCGCGCCGGAACTGCTGCCGCAGCCGTGGGGGACCATCGGCCAGTTGATGCCGCCGGGGGCCGCCGCGACGCTGTTCCGCTCGGTCGCCTACTTCGATCAGGCTTCGATCGCCGGCCCGCTCGCGGTGCTGCTGGCGTGGGCGGTCGCCGGGGCGGCGCTGCTCGGCATCGGATACCTGCGCACCACGCGCCCGGCCCCCGCGGTGGCGGAGCCGGAGTTGGTGCCCGCCGCCTGACCGGGCCGGTCCATACCCGAAAAGCGAAGTGCCCCTTGCGTGATACGCAAGGGGCACTGCTCGTTTTCAGGTATCAGCCCTGCGCGGCGGAGCACTCCCGGCAGGTGCCGAAGATCTCCATGGTGTGGCTGATATCGGTGAAACCGTGTTCGGCCGCGATGGAATCGGCCCAGGCTTCCACGGTCGGGCCCTCGACCTCGACGGTGCGCCCGCAATGCCGGCACACCAGATGGTGATGGTGCCCGGTCGAGCACTGCCGGTACACCGATTCCCCGGTGTCCGTGCGCAATACGTCGACCAGCCCGGCCTCGGCCAGTGATTGCAGGGTCCGGTAGACGGTGGTCAGCCCGATGCCCTCACCGCGTTTGCGCAGCTCGTCGTGCAACTCCTGCGCCGAGCGGAATTCGTCGATATCCGACAGCAGGGCGGCGATGGCGCTGCGCTGGCGGGTGCTGCGCACGCCGACCGTCTTCTCGGTTGTTCCCACGGATCACCCTTCCTCGGCATGGGCGACGGCATCGATGACGATGTGCGCCAGATGCTCGTCGACAAGTTCGTAGATCACTTCGCGGCCGGTGCGCTCGCCGCGGACCACGCCCGCCGACTTGAGGATCCGCAGGTGCTGGGAGATCAACGGCTGGGTCACCCCGAGGGTGTCGACGAGTTCGTGGACGCATCTCGGGGATTCACGGAGCTGGAGGACGATGGCGATGCGCACGGGCGCGGCCAGTGCGCGCAGCAGCTCGCCCGCGGAATCGAGAATGTTCCGCGATGGGACCGCCGGCGGCATCGGAGACCGGTAAGGATAGGGATCGTGCGGGATCGCGGCCGGAGCCTCGGTCGCAACGTGCGAACGCCGCAGGGGAGCGCCGCTGTCCGTGGTCATCAGTACCAACTCCTTATTGGAAACCGATGCCATTCTTATATGCAAGGGTGCGCATGTCAATCCGACACTCCCTGACCCCTCAGGGGCTTCGCCCCCGAACCCCCGCGGGCGGGGATCGGCCGCCCACCCCGCCATACCCGGCCCGCCGCTCCTGCGGCGGGCCAGGGAAAAATGACGTGACCCCGCCAGATAGGCTGGATGCATCCCTGCAATCTTCCGGACCGGATGGAGATATCCAGAGTGGCACCCAAGTCGAAGGTGGACACCGTCGCCAACCTCGCCAAGCGTCGGGGCCTGGTGTACCCGAGTGGCGAGATCTATGGCGGTACGCGATCGGCGTGGGATTACGGGCCGCTGGGTGTCGAGCTCAAGGAGAACATCAAGCGCCAGTGGTGGCGGTCCATGGTGACCAGCCGTGACGACGTGGTCGGCCTCGACTCGTCGATCATCCTGCCGCGCCAGGTGTGGGTCGCCTCCGGTCACGTCGCGGTGTTCAACGATCCGCTGGTGGAATGCCTCAACTGCCACAAGCGGCACCGGCAGGACCACCTGCAGGAGGCGTACGCCGAGAAGCACAAGATCGACGACCCGGATTCGGTGTCCATGGAGCTCATCGTGTGCCCGGACTGCGGCACCGTGGGCAAGTGGACCGAGCCCAAGGACTTCAACATGATGCTGAAGACCTACCTGGGCCCGGTCGAATCCGAAGAGGGCATGCACTACCTGCGCCCGGAGACCGCGCAGGGCATCTTCGTGAACTACAAGAACGTCGAGACCACCGCGCGCAAGAAGCCGCCGTTCGGCATCGCGCAGATCGGCAAGTCGTTCCGCAACGAGATCACCCCGGGCAACTTCATCTTCCGCACCCGTGAATTCGAGCAGATGGAGATGGAGTTCTTCGTCAAGCCGGGTGAAGACGAGCAGTGGCATCAGTACTGGATCGACACCCGCCTGGCCTGGTACACCGACCTGGGCATCGATCCGGAGAACCTGCGGTTGTACGAGCACCCGAAGGAGAAGCTGTCCCACTACTCCACCCGCACGGTGGACATCGAGTACCGCTTCCGCTTCGCGGGCAGCGAGTGGGGCGAGCTCGAAGGCGTGGCCAACCGCACCGACTTCGACCTGAAGACCCACTCCGAGCATTCGGGCCAGGATCTGAGCTTCTTCGATCAGACCGCCGGCGAGCGCTTCACGCCGTACGTGATCGAGCCCGCGGCCGGTCTGACCCGTTCGCTGATGGCCTTCCTGGTCGACGCGTACCACGTCGAGCAGGTGCCGACGGCCAAGGGCGGCGTGGAGGATCGCATCACGCTGCGCCTGGATCACCGCCTGGCCCCGGTCAAGGCGGCGGTGCTGCCGCTCTCGCGCAATGCCGAGCTGTCGCCGAAGGCGAAGGATCTGGCCGCGCAGCTGCGCAAGAACTGGAACATCGAGTTCGACGACGCGGGCGCCATCGGCCGCCGCTACCGCCGTCAGGACGAGATCGGCACCCCGTACTGCATCACGGTGGACTTCGACACCCTCGAGGATCACGCGGTCACCGTGCGTGAGCGCGACTCGATGGCGCAGGAGCGGATCGCGCTTGATCAAGTAGAGGGCTACCTGGCTACTCGCCTGCTCGGCGCGTAATTCCAGCTGTCTCAGAAAGACCGGTCATAGATTGACCGGTCTTTTCTTTATTCGCGTGCCCCCCGAATTTGGGGCGGTATAGCGAAATTGGGTAGGCCGCTACTCGTGTTAACGACCCATGACCAGGGCACTATTTATATATGTACGAGCACGGCGCGGGGGCGCTGGTGCTTGTCGATCTGCCGAGGTGAGTCATGAGCGAGCGTGTTATCGGCCCCCGCTCGGGGCTGCAATGGGTATCACTGGGGGACACCGGATCCTCTTGTCCCGCTGCCCGATCCACGGTAGCGGAATTTCGATCTTGGGCAGATTCGTTTCTGACCCAGCCGCATGACGACTTGGGACGCGACGGGCCCGTGTGTCCGTACGTCCGTCCTTCTATCCGCCGCGATCTGCTGTGGTTGGCGCAGGTACCGGCCGCCGCGCCGCGCCGGGTCTGGGTGCGCGCCATCATCGAGGACGCACTGGAGCTGTATCCGGAACTGCCCACCGGGAACGGCAGTTCCACTTCGGTGCTGCGCGGACTGGTGACGGTCTTCCCGAATTTGACCGACTATTCCTTGATCGATGAGATGCACAACGAATTCAAGAGCAAATTCGTCGAGCGCGGAACGATGTTCGGGCAATTCTACCCGGGATGCGATCAACCCGGCCTGTGGAACAAGGACTTTCGGCCGTTGGACGCGCCGATGCCGATGTTGGTGGTGCGCAGCATGATGACAACGGATTTCCCCTTCCTGGTCGATCGCCGCGAATGGATGGACGCATATGTGCGCAAGTTCGCACCGATGCTGCCCGCGCACGTCCGTTCGGTAATGGTGGCGCGCTTGACTTCTCGCCCCGACAGCTATGTTCCGGCCTATCGCGAGGCGCCGGACGATTCGTGCGCGACCGGCAGACGGTGACCGGCCATGACGCGCGAACTCGCGGCAGAACAGACCGCGACGGTGTTCCCGCTGTCCCCGGCGCAGCACGGCATGTGGCTTGCGCAGCAACTGGATCCGAGCGTGCCGCTGGCCGAAGCGCAGTACATCGAGATGCGGGGGCCGCTGAACCTGGCGGCGCTGCGTGACGCGGGCAAGCTCGCGGGGCGTGAATTCGGTTCCGGCGTGCTGCGATTGGCCGAGATCGAGGGTCGCCCGTACCAGGTGGTGGACCCCAATCTGGTGCCTGCCGTGGGCTTCCTGGACTTCCGGGACCGGCCCGATCCGATCGCGGCGGCCCTGGACTGGATGCGCGCCGACGCGGCCGCGCCCATCGACCTGCTAGGGGCACAAGCCGGTATCTCAACCGTCATTCGGGTCGGGCAGGACCATCACCTGTGGTACACCCGAGCACACCACATCCTCATCGATGGATTCGGTTCGGTGACCATGCTCTACCGGGTCGCCGAGCTGTACAACGCCGCGGTGCACGGGCAGATGGCGCCTCCCGGCACCGCGGCGTCCCTGCTCGACGTGCACGAGGCGGAGCTGGCCTACCGGGATTCCACCCGGTTCGCCGGCGACGAGCGGTACTGGCGGGAGACCACCGCCGGGATGCCGCGGCGGTGCAGCCTGGTGGCCGCCACCGCACCCGCGTGCGCGCTCGGGCGGGAGGCGCGCGCCGAACTGTCC
>NZ_BDCD01000038.1 GCF_001613325.1 Nocardia yamanashiensis NBRC 100130
GACCGCGCACCCGATCGCGCCACCGATCAGCGCACCCGGGACGGCCATCGCACCGGCAGTGGGGATTCCGCCGATCAACCCGCCCGCGACCGCGCCCACGATCGCCCCGACACCGCACCCGCCGACCGCGCCGACCGGGGCCGCGGCCAGGGCCGCGACCGGGGCACCGATCGCCGCACCACCGAGTGCTCCGGCTGCGACGCGGTCGGATTCGGCCTGCGGTAGTCCGGCGGCGTCTCCGGCGGCCGCGATGTTCCATTCGGCCAAATCGACATACGCCTGCACCTTGTCGCGCGAGCGCACATCCACCACCTCGGGCAACATGACCTGTCCGTTGCCCAGGCGCAGGGCGTGCGGGTCACGCGGCGGCACCGCCGGGACGTCGAGTGCCGGTTCGGTGTCGGTCTCGGTGACCTGTTCGGGTTCGCTGGACCAGTTCTGCGTCCAGGTCTGGATCTGCGGCTGGGTTTGGGGCTGGGTCTGCTGCTGTTGCGGGCGCGGCCGCCACTGCGGAACCGGCATCACCTGCTCGGGCTCGGGAACCCAATCCGCGAGCTGGGTAGTCGAGGGCGCCGACTGCGGCACCACGGGAGAGACCGGGGCGGCCTGCGGTGCGGCACTGGCACCGGGCTGCCCCGCTCCGGGGGCGGCCATGCCGGGCTGTCCGGGGGCGGCGTGTGCTGCTCCGGCAGCCAGCGCGAGCAGTGCCGGCCACGCCCCGATCGCCATCCATACCTTGCGGGTACGGGAAGGGTTGCTGCTCATCGGATTTCCGTCCTCTCGGTCCACGCGACCAGCGGCCGCGACAGGGTGTGCACGGGCTGAACATGGGTGGCGCCGTAGCGCCACAGCAGGCGCGCGGCCCACCGGTCTTCGGCATCGAGCACCGCCAGCAGCCGAACCACCGCCGGCGCGTTCATCGCCGCACCGCCGATCGAGAGACAGGCCGGGGTGTTGGTGCCGCAAGACATTGCGTGATCGGCGACAGCGCGCCGACGAGCAGAACCGCGCGCACCCACAACGCCAGGTCGGCAGCGGCCAGAGCGAGAGCGCGGCGGATCAGAGTCTTGGTGTGATGCACAGGAATTCGCGTGGCCGGTCGCACCAGGAAGGGAGCCGAGGTGTTGTTCTCCCCGATGCGAACCGGCCGACGCCCCCGTACCCGCGAGCAGTCAGCGAGCCGGGTGACCAGGACATGCCACGACAGCGGGCAAACCCACCCCGACCCGAAACGGGTTGTGTGTGAGGGGGTTTCTTCCGCGCGGTGCCCATGAGGGTGCGTCGCGTCCTGGACGATTTCATGTAGTGCGCGGCCGGCGCCGTAAGCGTCGATGACGGCCGCGCTGGTCAGATGCTCACGCCCGGCATCGAGGGCGTGCATCGCCTCCCTGTCCAGGAGGTCGTCGAGCTGGCGTGTCAGCGCAGCGATTTCGGCATCCTGAGCCGCGATTTCGGCGGCCTGAGCCGCGAGGCGAGTGCGTAGCCGGGCCACCTCGCCCGTGAGCGAGCAAGCGCGAAGTGGCCCGGCACCAGCGACTCTCACCGCGCAGGATGGGCGAGAGCGACCTGTGACAGGGATGCGAGCAGAGACAGAGGTAGTCATGGCAGGTTCCTTCGGGTGTGCGCCCGGGTGGCCACGACAGCACCAGGGGATGCTTCGCGAACGCCGAAGGGGCGCAATGAAATAGGGGGGTGAAGGAAAACGCGCTGATCAGAAGGTGATCAGTCACGCCATCAGAGCTGCCATCACAGTCTCTGGGTTGTTCGCTTCGAACAACAATCCCGATTGCTCGAGGGTTGCTCTGTGCGAGTGAGCTCAGAGTATGCCCGGAAAGTGATCCGCGCAACACCCCGCGTTGACTCATTACAAATGCCCGCGTAAACCGGGTCGTTGCCTCATCGGGAAATGCCCGCTTTCCGGCGTGTCTGCGCAGGTGGGTGACGGTGTGATTGCTTGCCGGAAGGATGGCTGGGCTGACGATGGGACAGCGAAAAGCGGTCACGAAGGCGATGGCGGCGCGGTATCGGTCGGCGTCGAGGTCGGGCAAGGCCGCGATGTTGACCGAGTTGTGCCTTTTGACGGGTTGGCATCGTGATCATGCGCGCAAGCAGTTGCGGGCCGCGCTGGGGCCGAAACCTGTTGTGAAGAAGAGAGTTCCGCGGCCGGTGGTGTATTCCGAGGAGGTCGTGGCCGCGTTGCGGAAGGTGTGGGCGGTGCTGGACGCCCCGGCCGGCAAGCGGTTGGCGCCGTTCCTGCCCGAGGTGGTGGCCCGGTTGCGGGCCTGCGGGGAGCTCGATATCGACGATGCGACCGCGGCGAGGTTGTCGGGCATGTCGGCGGCCACGATCGATCGCAGGCTTGCCGGTGAGCGGAAACGGTTGCAGCTCAGGGGCAGAACGCTGACCAAGCCGGGGTCGTTGTTGAAGTCGGCGATCCCGGTGCGGACCTGGGCGCAGTGGGACGAGGCGCAGGCGGGGTTCGTGGAGATCGACACCGTCGGTCACGAGGGCGGTGATCCGCGCGGGGAGCACTGCTACACGCTGACGGTGACCGACGTCGCGACCGGCTGGACCGAGCTGCGCGGGGTGCGCAACCGCGCGCAGAAGTGGGTTTTCGTTGCGCTGCAAGAGGTTCGGGAGGCGTTTCCGTTCCCGATCATCGGCATCGATTGCGACAACGGGGGCGATTTCATCAATCACAATCTGTTGCGGTACTGCGAGGCCGAGCAGATCACCTTCACCCGGTCGCGGCCGGGAAACAGCAACGACGGCGCGCACGTGGAGGAGAAGAACTGGTCGGTGGTGCGCCGGACGGTGGGGTATTGGCGCTACGACACCGCACCGGAGTTGTTGTTGCTCAACGAGATCTACGCGAAGCTGCGTTTGCAGATCAATTTCTTCGCTCCGCACCAGAAGCTGGTGTTCAAGCAGCGCGCCGGGGCGAAGGTGGTCAAGCGCTACGACACCGCCGCGACCGCCTACCAGCGGGTCCTGGCCGATCCGAGCGTGCCCGAGGCGGTCAAGGCGGGGTTGGCGAGTCAGTACGCGACGCTCAATCCGGCCCAGTTGCGGCGCGAGATCCTGGCGTTGTCGGGGCGGCTGCTGGAGCTGGTCAGGGACAAACCCCGTGCGCCGGGGCATCCGGCGGTCAGGTCCGCGCGGGCACAATCGGGTGAGGCAACGAATCCGCCCTCGCGGGCATCTTGACATGAGGCAACAGGCACCCTGGCGCGAAATCGGCGCGCACGCTGGGCAATCAGGGCGACACGCCGTCGATTCGCCCCTGAACAGCCCCTTTGCCCGTTTCCGCTGCCCGACCAGCGGATTCGGACCAACCGGATATTTGGCACGATTCGTCATCACGGAAATCGCTCTGATCAGCTACAACGCCCCAACAGGCGCTGTACGGTCTGCTTTATAGCGTCCCGCTATACCGCTTCGGGTCGGAGGAGCCGTCCACCCCGGGGCACCCCTACAACCGACACCCGGAAAGCAGGGAAACCGAACGGTAACCAGCATCGGCCTATGGCCGATAACCAGCTGTTGGGAGGTTCACCATGGAGCCCGTCACCGCGCCCCGCAGCGACGACCCCGGCGACGACCGCACCGCACAGACCAGCGCGACCTGGCCGTGGGTGGTCATCGAAACCCTCACCGAACCAGACGATTTCACCGTCGTGCTCGACGGCCCCGCCCCCAGAGCGTTCTCACGCCTCAACCGCGCCAGCATCTCCCGCAACTCCACCGCCGCCCGCATGCTCCCCGGGTTGGTTCGCGACGCCGCCGCCACCGGCCGCACCCGCGACCAGTACTTCCACCTCTCCGACGACCGGGTCCGGCGCATGATGGTCATCCCCGTCGCCGGCCCCACCGGCATCGTCCACGCCACCGCGGTCTGGGTCGGCGGTATCGAGGAACCCTTGCCACGGCTGCCGATCATCGGCGCGATCGAATGGACCATCCAGGGACTGGCCGTGGCCAACCCCGCCGGCCAATTCCTGCTCCGTGCACCTCAGGGCGACCTGCTCAGCGCGCACACCCTGCCCGAAATGCTCTCGGGCTTCGACGAATTCGAGGACAGGCCGGGGTTCCTGTCGCTGTTCAATCTGGGCGATCTCGACACCCCCGCCCAGCAATGGCACGGCACCGCCCGCCTGCGCTACGACGACGGCGGCGAACTGCACACCCTGTTCCTGGCCGCCCGCGCCGTCGGCCAGGGCACCGACCGCGTGGTGCGCGCGGTCGTCACCGACATCACCGGCAGCCAAACCCCCACCCGGCCCGACCTCACCTTGGCCGCGGTCCGGCATATGCCGATCACCCCCGGCCATGCCCTTGCCCTCGCCGACCTGAAAACGGGTTTCATTCACGAGTGGCTGACGTCGTCTCCGACCAGCCCGCTCACCGCGTGGCGGCACCACAATCCGGAGTTCGATCCGGTGTCCAAGCTGGAAGTCGTACAAGCGTGTTATGCGCTGGCCACCGGCACTACCGAGACCGTGACCCACCAGGTCACCATGCGGTTCTCCGAAGCCGACGACTGGATCCCGCTGCTGGCGAAATGGACGCTGATCTCCGGCGGGGACCGCCCCCAAGCGCTGATCGACATCACCCCGATGGCGCCGCTGCCCTCGCCGGCGGTCAGTGGCTGTCGCATGTGCGCGGACTTCGCCGCCCGCAACGCCACCACCTGACCGCCGGACGCGAACCCCTGGACGAGCGAGTCCTCACGCCTCCCGCGGAGAGGACTCGCTGCGGTGAGCCCACACCGACTCCAGCACCGCGGCCGCGTGGTCGACGAACAGCAAATGCCCTGCGCCTTCCACGATATGCAGCTCCGCGCCGGGAATCGTCGCGGCCAGACGCCGACCGTCACCGGTCGGCACGTTCATGTCATCGTCGCCGTGCCACACCGCCGTCGGCACCCGAATGTCCGCGGGATCGAAACCCCAGTCCCGCGCGAACAACCGCACCATATCCGCCGCGGTCCCCCGGGTGCCTGCTGCCATCGACGTGCGGATGTTCTCCCCGAGATCGGCCAGCAGCTGATCATCCCCGGCGATCCGCGCCTGATCGGTCGCCGACATCTGTTTGATCACCGCGGCCAGCCCTTTCGGCTTCGCCACCACCTGCTTGAGCCGCCACACCGCCGGCCGCGCCAGGAACGGCGACCGCCGCAACATCAACAACCCGCCCGCCTGCCGCTTCTCCCCCGGCTCCGGCGCGACGTCGGTGAACGGTGCCAGCGAGCTGACCAGCACGCACTTGCTCACCCGCTCCGGCAGCTGATGCGCACACGCCATCGCATACGGGCCACCTCCGGAAGCCCCCAGGACCGCGAACTCCTCCAGGCCGAGGTGATCGGCCACCGCGGCCGCAGTCGCGGCCCAATCGACCACTTGCCGCTGCTCGGCCATCCCCGACATGCCCATGCCCGGCCGGTCGACCGCGATGAAATGCAATCCAGCCTCCGCGGCCGGAACATGCGCGAAGGCAACAGCTTCCACATGGCAACCAGGCGAGCCGTGGAACGCCATCACCGGGTAGCCCTGCCGGTCACCACAGTGCATCCCGCCTACCGTCACACCGTCCAGGGACAACGTCCACCGCGTCGGAGAAGTCATGCCAGCGACCATACGAGCCAGCGAATATCCAGCGCACCGAAACGCCGACGCTGTACCGAATCGCCCGCCAATCTGTCCGAGATGTCAGATTTGCCAGCGCAATTCGCCCCAACGAGTAGGACCTGCGACGACACGGGCGGTCCGTGCTGGTGAGTCGGTTGCGACACCAACCGACTCGGACGGACGCGTCCGTCCGATATCGGTGTGACCGCGCACTGCGGATTTGGACGGCACGGGCCGAATCACACTCCGACACAACTCGATTAGAAGCAGCATGGCGCGCGCCTTCGTTGCTTCTAATCGGCGCACGGGTGTCGAAGTTGTCGGTACCTGCTGCGATCCTCGACTACACCAACAAGCCCGGAGGAGGACGCTGTGGCCGCAACAGCGAGCGCTGGGCCGGACCCGGCACCAGAAGGAGTGGCCGACGGCCGCTTCGCGCTGTGGCTCGCCGCCGTGGCCGGGCTCTCGCGCCGCACCCAGCAGAGCTACAGCGAGCAAGCCCAGTACTACCTGAACTGGCTCGACCGCCCAGCCCAGCAGGCCGCCCACCCGGCCGCACTCACCCGCGCCGAGGCCCGTGACGAGGCGATCACCGCCTATTGCACCGACCTACTCGCTGACGGGTTCGCCACCGCCTCGGTCAACCTCGCCCGCGCCGCCGTGCACGCCTTCTACCGCTGGCTCGGCCTGCCCGCCGACGACATCGCCACCGTCAGCATCGACCGCGTCGTGCATCCACCCCTCACCCTGGCCGAACGCGCCGGCATCCTGACCGAAGCCGAAAGCCGCGGTCCCCGCGACCACGCGATCACCGTGCTCCCGCTCTTCACCGGCCTGCGCAAATCCGAACTCGCCGATCTCGACACCGACGACCTCGAGATCACCGCCCGCCAGGGCCGCATCCGCTGCCCCGGCCCCGATGGACAACCCTGCTTCCTGCCCTTCGACGCGCGCCTGGGCACCGTGCTGCTCACCTGGCTCAACCACCGCCGCCAGCTCCTCGGCACATCGCTGGGCCCACTGTTCGTCTCCCTCGACCGCCCCCACACCCGGCTCTCACCCCGCAGCATCGACGCCGTCATCCGCGCGGCCGGCCGCGCCGCCGGAATCGAAGTCTCCCCCGGCGTACTGCGCAACACCTGCCAAGCCTGGCTACAGCAATCGGGCTACGACAACGCCACCGTCGCAGCCTTCATGCGCCAAGCCCGTTCCGACCCAGCCCGCGTACGCGCCTTCCAAGCCGCCACCGACCTCACACCACCCACCGACCGATCAACCCCGCTGCTGCGACCACCGCAGATCGGCCCGGAGTCTGCACAGCTGCCCCTCGACTTCTGACCGGGTCAGCGACCATTGCCGCGATCGCGTCCCAGATCGGGATCCGGTGCCCGATAAGCGGTCTTGCTCTCGCCGGTGACTGAGGTCGGACCGGACGCACGTCATCGCCCTGCGTCCTGTTTCGCCGCCCGCAACGCCGCCACCTGACTACCGGCCACCTGCTTGCAGGGGAGAACGCTCGCCCCTCCTTCAGGGAAGATTCGAATGTGCGGCCGCAGACCCTGTCCACACGTAACCCCTGATCTCACCATCCCCCACGCCCGCGTTCGCCCAGCCGGACAACCCGAAATCAGCGCCGGGGATGGCGCGCAGTAAATAGCGTGACGTCGCCGATATCAACCAACTCGACAGCACCGAATGCCTCCTTCAGCGCCGATTCCAGTCCGGCATGATCATCGGCACGGTTGTTGAACGCCCCGACCCGGCTGTAGGTCGCGGTCAACGCCCGGCCGAACAGTGTGGCCGGACGCTGATTGAGAATGGTCGAACCGAACAGCACGCCGTCCTCCGCGAGCACGGCCGCCAGATGGCTGAACGCCACGCCCTTCTCCGCGAAAGACCCCGGCAGGCAGTGCAATACGAAATTGATGCCAATCGAGTCGTAACCGTCGCATGCCTCCGCTGGAACTGGCTCAAGCGCACTACCAGCCACGGCCTGAATCCGTCCAACTGTGCCCTGCAACCGCCGGCGGGTGTGCTTCATCGGGATCGGATTCAGATCCAGCAGCGTGACTGTGCAATCCGCGGGTAGCCGAGCATTCACCAGATACCAGCCCGACCCTGGGCCGACCTCGAGATGCCGGGCACCGGCGAACTTTCGGTACGGCGCGAGCATCCGTTCCGCTGGGCAACGCCATGCGAACCGATCGCTGAGTTTGATGACCCACACGTCGTAAACCGCAAGGAACACCGGCGTATACGGTTCCGCAGCAAGCTGGGCTCTGTCCTTCTCGGCCATACATTCACCCCACGCTGTCGGAAGCACTCGGTATCGACCTTTCATGCGGCCTGCATCGACCGGCCATATCCCGGTTCCGATGGCCGATATCGGAACGACCGCACGGGACCACAGGCTGGCTCTGGTCAGGAGAACAAGACCCTAGTAGTCTCGATGGTAGTCTCGGGGCTGTGGCGATCGAGTGGTATTGGGCGTTGGCGCAGATGCTGGCGAAGACCGGAGTGGACATCAATGACGTCTTCGACATGGTCAACGCCTGGCAGTCCGGCAGGCGCCGGGTACGGCTCGAGCGCGCTATCGATCCCGCGACCGGGCTGGGGTCCTTTGTCATCTGGGGCCGCACCGACAAGGGCCGAGCGGTCGCCGTGTACGCCCGGCACACCGGGCGCGACATTTACATTTATGACGCGACCTACCTGAACACCGAGCAGACCGCACTTTTCGAAAGTTGGGAGGCGACCCGCAATGACTGATCCGTTCGAAACCATGAGTCCCGACGAGGTCGCGGCGATCAAGGACCGCCTCGTGCTGACCGGTGAGACCGTGACCGAAGAGGAACTGGGTATCACCATCGGTCCCGACGTCGAGCCGGTACTGGTTCCGCGGTCGATCAAGATGCCCTATGAGCTCGACCTGGCAGCCAAGAAGCGTGCGGCGGCCCTGGGAATGTCGGCGTCGGCCTATATCCGGTCTCTGATCGAGAACGACATCGCCACGGCCGGCATCGGGGAACCGCGACCGCCGTGGGTGAAAGAACTCCTCGCTGTCATCGCCCACCACGAGCACGACCGCAAAGCATCCTGACCGGTCCTACCCGGCGCTGAATCAGCCACCCACACAACGTGCTTCAGCGTTGGTCATCGGTGGGGATACCACGCGTGCGATCGCTCCGTGTCCTGACTACCGTCCACGTGAAGAGTGCGGACGAGGAGTGGCCGGGTGCGGGTTTTGGTGTCGGCGAGCGGTACCCGCGGTGATATCGAGCCGGCTTTGGGGCTCGCCGTGGCATTGCGTGAGCTCGGGAGTCAGGTGCGGCTGTGCGTGCCGCCCTACTTCGCGGACCGCTGCGACGAGTTGGGAATAACATCGGTGCCCGTGGGGCCACTGCCACCGGGCGCCGATGGCGGCCCGGTTTCGCTGGCAGATCTACTCGACTACGCGAACCACTGGCCCGGGTTCCATTTCGACACGATTCCCGAGGCGGCCGCAGGATGTGATGCGATCGTGGCGACAGGGATCACCGAGATCGCGGCCCGGTCGGCGGCGGAGCAACTCGGGATCCACTACCAGTACGCGAGCTACCAGCCGACAAGTCTGCCGTCACCGCATCACCCGCCCATGCCGCGCAGTGCGGGCGATCGACCCGCGCCGGCGACGATCGGCAACGAATTGCAATGGGAGATCGACGCTCTCGGATGGAACGCGCAATTCGGTGCGGCATTGAACAATGGGCGTGCCGCGCTGGGGCTGTTGCCGGTGAGCGATGTGCGTGAACATGTCATGACCGAACGACCTTGGCTGGCAGCCGATCCGATGCTTGGGCCCTGGCCGGGATCACCCGGTCTGGAGGTGGTGCAGACCGGCGCTTGGGTCGTTCCCGATCACCGACCGCTACCCCCAGCGGTAACGGCATTCCTGGACGCGGGAGAACCTCCCGTATACGTCGGCTTCGGCAGCATGCTGGTCCGCAACGAGGTCGCCCGAGCCGCTATCGAGGCGATACGCACACTCGGCCGACGCGTGCTGTTATCCCGTGGCTGGGCGAAACTGGCGTTGGTCGACGAATTTCCCGACAGTATGGCCATCGGCGAGGTCAATCATCAGAAGCTGTTCAAGCGGGTCGCAGCCGTCGTCCACCACGGCGGGGCAGGTACGACCACTACCGCTGCCGGCGCCGGCGCGCCACAGGTCGTGGTGCCGCAAATGCTCGACCAGCAGTACTGGGCAGACCGGGTGGTTACGCTCGGCATCGGAACCGCCTGTGCGACTAGCGTTCCCGATCCCCAGTCACTGTCTACCGCGCTCGAATCCGCATTGACACCAACCATCCGGGCACGGGCACATGCGGTGGCGGGCACGATCCGGGCCGACGGGGCCACAGCGGCAGCGAGATTGCTGATCGACGCGATCGGCTAGGGCACGCCGGGCCGATCCTCGTCAGGTCCCGCGCGGACCACGAGTCGGGGTCGCGCGCGGATCAACGCTCCTGATCGCGTTGGTCGTGCACATCGAGAGCGTGCTGCAAGGTGGCATTGAGCGCTTGGGCCTCAGCGAGCTGATCTTCCAGGATCACGATCCGGCACGCGCCTTCCATGGAATTGCCGGCATCGATGAGTTCACGCACGCGCACGGCAATTCGCAGCTGGTAGCGCGAGTAGCGGCGATGACCGCCCTCGGAGCGCTGCGGAGTCAGCAGTCGCGCCGCGTCGAGAGTCCGCAGGAATGCCTGGGTGACGCCGAGGAGCTCCGCCGCGCGGCCCATGCTGTAGGCGGGGAAGTCCTCGTCATCGAGCCGGTCCACCCCGGCCGAATCAGTATCGAGGGCCGGATTCGTTTCCGATTGCTGCACAGCACCTCTCAAAGAACTCTGAAACGACGGGAGGCCCCGGCGCTGATGCGCCGGGGCCCGGACAACACTTATCCGAAAGGGTCGAACTGTTCACCGGCCTCCACGGGCCGATGGCAAACACCGTGCCTGGGCAGGCGCGGGTCGCGAAACAGGTTGCCGGCTGGTCAGTGAGCCACCACCTCCAATTCGTATCGGTCTTGTCCGAAAGTCTCGCCGTTGCTGCACCGCGCCCCTGCCTGCGGCGGTCGGGCAGCCAGCAGGCCAGCCGGACTCTCGCCTGCTTCGGCAGGGGCGCGGGGTACCGCATACCAGGCAGTTCACCTGCCCAGTCCACTCGATCTCGCATTTGAACGACAGTGAAATTACACAGCCTCCGCCCGAATGTCTATAGTCTCCACTACAAATTTTTTCCTAGCATCTACCGACTAGAGGCCCGCAGTCATCAGCACCGCAAGGCGGCGGCGTCCGTGGCAGCCCAGGTGCCGCCGCAATTTGCCCCCTTGTCCTGGCTTGCTGTTCGGCGAGGTTCGCTGGGACCTTTTGTTTGCATTCATAAATAGATGTATATATATAAGTAGCCTCCTGAATATCCTTCTCGGACTCAGGACGTGGAGTGTTCTCGGCCCATCTCTACATCGCCGGCACCGGGAACGCTGATCGATCGAACTCGTGGTTGCGCAGAGCTCGAACGAACGCCGTGTACTCGACATGGTCGAAACGAAGCGTGGCGGTGCCGACCGACTGCCTGTATTGGGGCGGTGCACTGAACTCGTAGTGACCGTCGGGCTGACGAACGATGCTCAGCCACGGCGGCAGCGGCGCTCCGGTGCGCAAGGCCCACTGAATAAGGTCGAACCGATCGTGATCGAAGACCAGGCATTGCTCGACAGGCACCGTGAGATTCGCGGCGTCGGCGAGCTTGTCATCCCACACCAGGGTGCGATGCTCGTCGCGGTAGATCATCACACACGCCTGCTGCGGCGAGCTGGCGGCGGCTTTGCGGAACTGCGCGGCGGTGAGCGTCGAGATCATCTGCGATCCTTTCGAATTATCCAGCGGAGCAAGCTGTTTCGGGTCAGCGCAGGACGCCGACACCGGCGAAGTTGCAGGGCCGCGCGGTGTCGGCGGTATCGATGGGATGGTCGGGGTGCCAGTCGGTGGCGTAAGTGAGGCCGGGTTCGACCAGGGACCAGCCGTCGAAGAAGGCTTCGAACTGGGCGCGGTCGCGCAGCGTGACCGGAGTGCTGGCGTCCTGGAAGATGGCGGCGCCGGCGGCGACCTGCTGTTTGATCTCCGGCCCCGCGTCCTCGAGCGATACGTGGGTCATGGCGATGTGGCTGCCGGGCGCGAGCGCCTCGCGCAGCTGAGCGATCAGAGCGGCTGGCTTGTCACTGTCGGGCACCCAGGGCAGTACCGAAACCAGCAACAGACCAACGGGTTCGGTGAAGTCGATCAGCCGTGCGGTGTCGGGGTGTTCGAGAATGCGCGCCGGATCGCGCAGGTCGGCGTCGAGCATGGTGGCGCGGGCGTGGATGCCTTGGCGCTGCAGCAGGTCTCGGGCGCGATTGATCGCCTCTTCGTCATTGTCGACGTAGACCACCCGCGCCTCGGGCGAGAGTTCGTGCGCGACCTCGTGAGTATTGCCACCGGTGGGCAGACCCGAACCGATATCGAGGAATTGGCGAATACCCCTACCGACCATGTAGCGCACCGCGCGGTCGAGGAATCGGCGATTGTGGCGCGCCCACAGCGGATAGAAGGGGATCTGCTCGTAGAGCCGGTGAATGAAAGGCAGATCCGATTCGAAGATCACCTCGCCGGTGATCATGTGGTGGTAGATGCGCGCGGAGCTGGGCTTGTGGGTGTCGATCGGGCGTGGCTCGAAATCACTGGCAGACATCATGTTTCCCATACGGTCGAGACGAGCGGATATCAGGAGTGGAAGGTGGGACGGCTGCGCAAGCCGCGGCGCAGGTGTTCGATGAACTGGCGGGAATCGGCGGGACCGAGCGCGGTCATGGCCAACCGGTTGAAGATGCGGTCCCGGATGGCGACCGCGGGTTTGTCGTCGATGTAGCGAATGTCGCCCTGCGCTTCTACGACCGCCATCTCGAGGTCGCCCGCAGCACCGGGCGAGGGAACGCGCAGCAGGATGTAGCGGTCCTCCATCCCGGCACCGGGGGCCTGATGGGTGAACGGCATGACCTGCAATTGGATATTGGGATGCTGGGACAGCTCGAGAAGGTGACCGAGCTGCTCGAGCATCACCGCGTCACCGCCATAAGTGCGGCGCAGGCACGACTCGGAGAGAATGGCGTGGAATTCCGGTGCGCCGCGTTTGAACAAAATCTGCTGGCGCGCGATCCGCGCCTGCACATGGTCCTCGACGGTCGCCGCATCCGGGTCGCCGAGGTCGGGTCGCAGCGGTTCGTGCAATGCGCGAATGTAGTCGGGATGTTGCAGCAGACCGGGAACGATCTCGCTCCCGGTCTCCCGTAATCGGTCAGCCACATCCTCCAGATCGACCAGCAGCCGCAGTTCCTCGACGTATGCCCGCCGATGGCCAGCCGTCCAATAACCGCGCCGGCGGCTGTCCTCACGCAGGTCCAGCAGCATCCGCACGAACGCCTCGTCACCTGCTCCCAGCTTGCGGGCCAGCGTCTCCAGCGCTTCGGCTTCGAGATTGCCGGAACCGGCGATCGCGGCCGCGATCCGCGACTGGCTGACCCCGATGAGTTTGCCCGCCTCGGCCTGGGTGGTGCGCGCCCGCCGCAGCATCGCGTCGATCTCCCGGCCCAGCAACACTTTTCGCGCTGTCTTCACCATGGTTCCCCACCGTATCGGGCTGCGTGCGGATCGCTACATATGTCACAACCCTGATGATCAAGCTAGATTATCTGGCACAATTATTACGCGAGCGAGGCCACGGGGCCATTCGAAGCACCACAGCCCCAAGCGCTTTCAGCAGCCTGACGAAGGGCGGGGGCCTGCTATGGACGTCATCGACCCCGAAACCGCGCGCGGCGCTCCGGTTTCCGGGACGCCCGACGGATGGGGCCGGAAGCTGCGGCTGTTTCGCCACACGCAATTGGGACTCAGCCGTGGCGATTTCGCCGAGCTGGTCAATGAGCAGGCCCGGCGGCAGGGCCTCAACGTCGCATGTTCCGAACGGCACATCGCACGCTGGGAACTGGGCGAGGTGCGCCGGCCCAACACGACCTACCGCGACCTGCTCGCCGCTCTCGGCGCCCCCTCCCCCGACACCGCGTACCCGCCCAGCGCGGCAGAGACGATCGCCGAACTCGATCCCGCATCGACAGCTTGGCTCAGTGCGCCGGGCGACGGCACCCGTTCCGGCGCAGCGACTTTCATCGAATCCCTGGCCGCCGCGGTCGTGGGCTCGCCCGACCATCTGATCCGCTGGCTTCCCCCCGCGAGCGCTGGTGGATCGAACGGCGAGCAAACCCACCACGATCTCGACTTCGTCCGTGACGCCACCGCCCGGCTACGCGAGATCGACCAGCGCCACGGCGGTTCCGCCGTCGCCACCGCGGCCACGGGACTGCTGACCTCCACCACCACGCAGCTGATCCACTGCCGGGACGAGGACCGCGAGCACGCGCTGCTGATCGCCTGCGCCGATCTGGCCCGCCTGGTCGGCTGGGCCCACCACGACATCGGCGACCAGCATCAGGCCCGCGGCTACGCCGCACTGGCATTGTTCTTCGCCCGGAAAGCCGGAGCCGACAGTCTCGCCGCGTCGATCCTCTACGTGCTCGGCCGGATCAGCTTGTTCGAACGCGACCCGCACACCGCGCTGCGCATGTTCCAGCTCGGGCAACTACCCGCCCAAGTCGCCACCGGCAGTGGCGAATCCGCGCGACTCTACGCCAACGAGGCATGGGCGCACGCCATGCTCGGCGACGCACACCGGATGCGCTGGGCGCTCTCACGCGCCGAGGACGAAATCGACCGCGTCGGCGATGCCCTCGATCCCTGGACGCAGGTGTTCTTCACGCCGGGGGAATACACCGGCATGCGGTCGGTGATCTACAGCGAGTACGCGGCGACCACCAGCGGGCGCACGGCCGAACGGCACACGCTCGAAGCCATCGACACCGCGCGGACCTCCCTGATGACCGCCGCCCCCGGACGGCCCACCCGCAGCATCCTGTTCGACAACATCACCGTGGCCACCGGCGCCTTCCGACTCGGCCAGATCGATGACGCGATGACTTTCGCCACCGCATCCCTGGCGCTGACCCACGAGGTCGACAGCGGCCGCGCCATCGAACGCCTCGGCCGCATGGCCCACACCGCCGCCCTCGCCTCACCCCGCGCCGACGTCCGCGATCTCTGTGAAGCGGTCCGGCACACACTCACCGCGGCCGCGCACCGGATACGCACGCCGCGACCGAAACCCCTCCCCGCCGGCCGGGAGTAGTCGATGACCACCGACATGGACGCCGGGCGCATCGAAGAGCTGCATCACGCCGTCGAATCCTCCTGCGCACGAGCCGGTTTGAATCCCGCCGGCGCGCAGCTGATCAAATACACGGTCAATGCCGTCTTCCGGCTGCCCACCGAAGGCGTCGTCGTACGCATCGCGAGCGGCGCCGACGCCGCAGACCGGACCCGGCGCACGGTCGCGACCGCACGCTGGTTGCACGATCGCCGGGCGCCG
This sequence comes from Nocardia yamanashiensis NBRC 100130, assembly GCF_001613325.1. GTDB lineage: Bacteria > Actinomycetota > Actinomycetes > Mycobacteriales > Mycobacteriaceae > Nocardia > Nocardia yamanashiensis. The sequence goes on from NZ_BDCD01000038.1 coordinate 15,177, forward strand.
ATCGGCCCGCTGCTGGACGGCGATCAACCGATCGACATCGACGGCTGGCATTGGGCCACCTTCTGGCAAGAACTGGACCGTGCACCGGCATGGTCACCAGCCGAGCTGGCGGCACCGCTCATCACGCTGCACACGCTGGCGCCGGACGGGGCACTGCCGCACTGGAATCCCTTCGGCACCGCACGCGCTCGTCTCGCTGCAGCCGATCGCGCCGTCGTCGGCGGCGACGACCTTCGATGGCTGACCGCCGAATGGGAGCACGCCGAGCACATGTACGGCTCCTGGCAGCACGAGCTGCCCCTGACGGTCATCCACGGCGACCCGCACACCGGCAACCTGCTGCGGCGCGCCGACGGCCAGGTGGTGCTGTGCGATCTCGACGAGACCGGAATCGGCCCCGCGGCCTGGGATCTGGTCCCGCAGGCCGTGGGCGCGACGCGCTTCGTCCGCCCCGCGTTCTATCGTGCGTTCGCCGCCGCCTATGGCTGCGATGTGCGGCGCGAACCGTATTTTCCGGTGCTGGCCCGGATCCGGGAGCTGATCATGGTCACCGGGGTCCTGCCCGATCTGAGCCATCGCCCTGCCGTCGCAGCGCAATTCACCCACCGGCTCGCCACCTTGCGTACCGGCCGCACCTCGGCCACCTGGGATCTCTACACCTGAGCGCGGGCCCCACCCGTGATCCACGAACTGGCTGAGGCCCGATCGACTCCGCATTGCCCGCCACCGCAGGGCCCCATCATGATGCCCGCGCCGAGGCAATGTCCTGTTCGATACCGTGGATGTCATCCTCGCGGCACCGTATCGCCGGGACTGACCTGTCGAATGTCATTGTCACAGAGCACTTTCGGCTATTGACTCGACAGATGATCATGGGTGACGCGGACGTCCGCCGCGCGAACGACGATACGCACTCCCCCGCCGCCGCGCCGCTGCTTCGGTGCACTCTGCTCGTCCGGTCCCGGCCGTGAATCCCGTCATGTGGTTCGGTTACGCCCGCGTGGACCTTTTGGCCGCGCAGGAGCACGGCGTGGTCGCCGCCGCATTGCACCGGTACGCGGCCGATCGGGGATTCGGTGACGGCACTGTCATTTTCGAGCCGTTCACCGCGGCTGTCATCCTGCGTGACATGGTTGCCGAGCTCGATCGAGCCGATCCCGCCGCGGCAATGGCGCCTCGGCTCCGCGGCCTCGCCCAGACCTGGGGCATCGACCTCGACGCGGTCTTCGATGACACCGGAGGCACTGAAGTGCTCTGGCAGCTCATCGAACAGCTCGAGCACAGCAGCGCCGCGCACCTGATCGTGCCCTCGCGCGCGCACCTGACCGAGCTGAGCGCGCCCGGGCGGGCGGCGGCGAGCCGGCTCGCCGAATCACCCACCATCACTGTGCATTTCCTCGATTCCTCCAGCACAGACGAGCTACCCGCCCGCCTCCGCGACGAGCTACAAGTACTGGTGGAAACTCCGATCGGCGCGATCCCCGCGGTGGCTCAGCTCGATGTCGCCACCGAACTCATTCGTTTCGGACAGAACTCGGCTGTCGAGCCCGTGGACGCGGTCTACGTAGCTCTGATCAATGAGGTCCAGACCCCGGTCAGGGGCGCCGGTTTCCTCGCGGCCGGGCCCGATCCCGCGGTCATCCGGCTGCTCGCAACCGCGACCGGGCACTTCGTCGTCGAATTGGAAGAGCCCTACCCGCACACCTCCCCGGTCTCCCGATCACTGACCGAGTTGTGCACGCACACAGAGCGTTTCGTCGACCGTGGCAGAACTTGGACTCGCTGCCTGGTACGTCTGCCCGATGCAAACCTCCCGGGAGGCCGGGCATGAGCGCGACCACGCCGGACGGGCTCGACACCCGCTGCGGCGGTGAACCGATGCGCGCCGCCGAAGGGCTGCTGGACGCACGACAGCTACTGCTCGCCATCGCCGGCAGGCTGCGCGGCAGCTCCCCGCACATCGAGTGGGCACGCGAACTCGCCGACCTGCACGCCACCCTGGTCACCGCATCGGTCTCGGAAGCCCGCCGCCCCAACGACTTCGACTACTTCACCATCCACCACCGCATCGACACCATGATCATGCTCATCGACCGCTGGGCCGCCTTCCACCTGCCCCGCGCCACCACCGGCCGCCGCCACACCCACTCCCTCGGCGAGGTGATCAGCCACGTCGCCGGCGTATATGCGCAAACCCAATGGACCCTGCGCCACCAGCCCGGCGCCCAGCACCAGCATCACGCGGCACTGCGGTTCGCCCATGCGCAGGAAGGCTACGCCGAACTCGTCGAGGAGATCCGGGCCTTACGGGTCGTACTGCCCGCAGGGCGCTGGCGGACCGATACCACGTCCTGAATCGGCTGAATCCCGGCTCGGACGCGCTGCGTCGCTTGCGTCGTCCGCAAGTTATGCGCGACAACCGTTTTCGCAGACCGCCTTCCTCGCCGCTAGTCGTGAGCTGACGGCGAGTCCCGCTACTTGTTATCGGGGAAGCAGACGTTGGGAGGTCGCTCGCGCCATTCGATTTCGATGATGACCGAAGGGTTGTCGGGGGTCGCCCAAGAACACCACGAAGGGGAACCGTTGCCGTGGAACAGGCAGGCGGCGTCCGCGGCGCTGACGGCGACCGGGCGGACCCGGCCGGGGTCCCAGCCCTCGGCACAGGTCACCAGGTGCGGGGTCATGCCTTCAGTCATGGAAGGCGCAGTTTTCGATCGCGGGCTTCGGTTGTCGTGGCTGGTCGGCGGGCCGTTGGCGGCGCAGATCACATTCAGCCGCGGATGTGGGCAGGTCACAGATCACGGAGTCGGTGCTCCCCTCGCATTGCCTGCCCGGAAGGCGCAAACTTGAGGCTTATCGGTAGGTCTGTTGTATTCCGAACGACGAAGGGCGGTACATCATGGCAACGCTCATCCTCGCGGGCATTGCGACGGTGGGAGTGTTCGCACTCTTCCACAACCGCGACAACATGGACTTCCGCGCACGCGAAATCGCCGAATACCGCAACCGTAAATAACTGCCCAGGGTGCACCGGTGATGGTGGCCGGGGTCATGTCCGCACGCTATGCGCGGCAACGACTCTCGTCGATTCGGGCATAATCTTCGACTGCGGGTGGCCTCGACACGGTCGATACTGGCCTTGTCCCCCGGAGGAGGAAAGTCGACAGCGCGGCGTCGCCACGGGTCGCGAAGCAATCGGACAGGCGCGATGGCCGGCCCGATCGACTTCGTAGACAGACGTTACTTACCAGCCTTGTTGTAGGCCTCGAGGATCTCAGCCGACACTCGACCGCGGCTCGATACCTCGAAGCCGTTCTTGCGGGCCCACTCTCGGATCGCCTGGGTCTGCTCGCGATCGACGGTCGAGCGGCCTTTGGTCGCACTAGTGCTCTTTGCAGCGCGGCCGACCTTGCGTGCGTGCGGCGTCCACTGCTCGAAAACCCCGCGTAGAGAAGTGGCGTTCGAAGCGGACAGGTCGATTTCGTATGCGACACCATCGACAGCGAAGTTCACCGTCTCCTCGGCGGCGGACTTTCCATCGAAATCGTCCACCAACTCGACGATGACCTTACGTGCCATGGAGCTTCCTCTCAGAATCAACCGACGTACCGACACGGAATCCTAATGGAGGACGAACAGGGGCGGTCACCGCTGGTTCCCACACCACCGACATCAGTGGCCGAGGTCGTTGGTCCGGAATTCCTCGGCGACCGTGCGCACCGCGTTCATCTCGATATCGGAAAGACGTCCGATCGCCTGGATGGCCTGTGCGTCGAGCCCGAGGTCGAGTGCCGCGGCTGCGGCGACCAGGCGTCGGTCTCGCAGATTCGCGTACTCCGGATCGTCTGCACGCGATCCATCGAGCAATGTTTGCAGTTCCGACAAAACGGTTACGGCATCCAACTGTGCCTCGGTTGCCGGTCCGTCACTGCCGCTGGCGCGCTTCACTTCCGTTGTCCCTCCGGTGCGATCGTCTCGTCGTTCGAAAAATCGGCGAGACGAGTTCGAGTTCGCCGTCGATTCTTGTAAACCGTCGGCAGCGTCGACAGCACCGATCGCGTCAACCCGCTGCGATACACGCCAGCACAGATGGAATCCCGGCTCGATCGGCATGGGCTGCAGCCGAGTGGAAGGGCGGGTTGCGGGATCGGGCGGTCACCAACCCGCCGGGGCCTGGTTCACGGGCCGATCAATCCGGGCCGCCGTCCGGAATCGCGCTGAACCTTCGGACTCGTCATGGGTTCCGAAAATGAACAGCGCCACACCGGCCGCGCCCAGCTACCCACAATTCACCGGAACGGCGGCCCGCTGACGTCCAGCGTCCACGGACAGAGCAGATTCCGCGGGCAGTCTTCGAATCGGCCACCGGTTGGATCCATGTCCGCGCTGGCCCGGGAGCGTCCTGATCTGCCATTCCAGGGGGCGACCGCCGAACCCGCTGATGCCGCCGGACCCTGCCCGGCGGCATCGCTTCGAGCCGGACGTCCGCGTGTTATGCGCATAGCCGTGTCACAGCCGTTGCGGGTCAACGCATTTCGCAACTCCGCTCAGGTGTCAGCCGCGGGCCAGGGCCCGGAAACCCGGTGACATCGGGATGTGGGGCAAGCCGGGGCGCAGCACCACGCCGGCGTCGGTGGTATCGACATTGGCCTGCGGGTAGACCACCACGACCTGCTTGAGGGCTTCGGTGAAATCGCGCCGGAACTGGTGGCGGCGGCGGCGATCGGAGGTGTCTGCCGCCGAACCGAACTGGACCATCAGCGATTCCCACGGGACCGTGGTCTCGCGCTTGACCGAGAACATGCGGTAGGTCAACCACGCGTAGACATCCAGGCGCAGCGCCGAACCGCCGAGCGCCTTGATCGCGTTCATGTCCAGCGGGACCGGGTGCGCGGTGACCTCGCGGAAGAACTCGTCGCTCAGGCGGACGGTCGAGGAGAACAGCGACGGCTGCTCTTCGTCACTGCCGCACCAGATGTTGTACGCGCTGGCGACATAGAGTTTCGCGCCGATGCGACGGTTCGCGTCACCCTTGTACTCGATGGTCAGCGTCGCATTGAACAGCCGATGCGATTGCATGCGCATCCGGGTCAGCGAACCGTTCTTGCCCCCGGTCGCGGTCAGCCCCATCGCGCCCATGAAATCAGTGAGGCTGTCGCCCAGGACGATCTCCTGCGACCCGGTCCGGACCGCCTCGGTGGACAGGAACGTCAGGATCAATCGGGGCATCGTGCCATAGGGATAGCCGATCGAACTCGTCTTGTTGTTCTCGTCGGTGGTCATACCCGGCTGCACCGTCAGCGACAGGTCGCCATTGCGCCGTCCCCAGGCGGGGACATCTCCGGGATCTCGATACGGCAGCGACGTCTGAGTGAACACGCGCGCCAGATAACCGACTTCCTGCTCGCCGTCCCATACCTCGGCAGCAGCGCGCACGATGTCCAAAGGACTGCGTTTGGGTCGTGGCATGGCGCCTAGCATGGCACGAAACGCGCCGATAGCTGGTGCATGTCGTACGGCGCGGCGTGCCACCGTGCCGTACTATCTCCAGCCCGCTCATACGATTTCGCACGCATAACTCGCGGACATCGGCAGGTCAGTACCGTATACGGAGGGGCCTGATGAGCAACTCGCGCGCGACCACGACCCGCGCATAAATCGCGGACGTCGACGACATCACATCCACTCCCGGCAAGCGATCACTGGGACAATCGATGTCGAGCCCGCTAGACAGATGCCCGACTCGCGAGAACGTGGGTATCCGCGGTCGACGGCGAAGCGGCACCCGCGGTGAGGCACTGGGGCACTGAATCTTGCTGGGTTCATCGAGGTCACCTGCGGTATGGAGACCGTCTCGGCCAAGTCGCGAACGCCCGGGGAGATGCGCATACCTTGCGGACAACCCCTGTATCCGGGCACGCATATCTTGCGGACGGCGACCGCCTGCCCAGAGCACATGAGCGGGGCATGGCCACGGAGTTTCCCTGGAGTCGGCGACCTCCGGCCCGTCGACGCATACCTTGCGGACCGCGCGAGCATGTCGTGCGGACCCTTCCGTGGCGCGCATACCTCGCGGACATCCCCGCAGTGCGCATACCTTGCGGACTCCCAGCTCCCCGCCGCGCATAACTTGCGGACATCCAGGCCGCCGTCGCGCATACCTTGCGGACAGCTCCCCACTCAGCGCGCATATCTCGCGGACGCTGACCGCCGACGCACGCATATCTCGCGGACGGTGGATAACCGGCGTCCGCGAGATATGCGCACCGGCGATCATGATGGCAGGGCTTGCCCGGCCGCTTCTCCGCAGGCCAGCCCCTGCAGAGCGGGACCGGTGTCCGCAAGGTATGCGGCGCCGAAGTCCCAGGAGCGCACGCATAAGAGGCGGACGGGATAGAGGCGAAGTTGTCCACGCATATTCTGCGGACGTTATCCACAAGCAGCGCACCGGATCTCGGCCGAAAAGCAGGTTGTCCACGCATATCTTGCGGACATCGGAAACCGGATTTTCCCAGAACGGCACGCATATCTTGCGGACGGGGTACGCATATCTTGCGGACACCGGGTCATTGTTTCCCCAGGTGACACGCATGAAACGCGAGCCCCATGTAGTTCTTTTCCTAGAAGAGATTCCTGTAGTAGGCTCGGCTGCGGTTGTGGACAGGGATCGCCGCGACCAACCCCCAATGTGGTTGACCCGGACGCCGATTCGCGATGCGTCCCCGCTCCTTCTCCATGCCGTTTTGCTTCGCCCAGCCGACTGATTCGACGCTCGATATCGCGGCTACCAGCGGAAAGGGCTTGTGACGCAGGACGATTACCGCCCGGTGCGGTGCCGTCAGCTCTCACAATCGGCGCGCGCGGGTGATACCTTCGCCGGCTCAGTCAATAGCTGGGTCGTTCGAATCCGCCCCGTCATCACCGACCGCTCCAGCTCGGCCGTACGAATCTTGTTCCAGCACGACCTCTTCAGCGTCTCGGAAGGCTCCCGTCCGAGCCGCACCGCACCGTCCTAGGCATTGCGGCCCCTTAACTTCCACCTGAGCGCACAAGAATTCGTCCCGGCTGAACTTTGGCGGCCGCTGCCACGAATGTTCTCTGTGAGGCCTTCCGGCCACGTTCTGACTCAGTTGCTGCACAGAAGCAGCGGCATCAGCATCGACTGGCCCGAGCACCACTGGCAACTGCACAGCGCGGCCAGCACCGGCCACCGGTGACCGAGCGATCACCGGTGGCGTCCCGAAGTACAGGTACCCGCGTCATGGAACATCACGGAGTACCGCAGCGGCTCAGTTCTCGGTCGAGGCGTCTTCGTCGCCTTCTTCCTCGCCCGCGAGACGTGCGATGTCCTCGGCGAGGTAGAGCTGAAGTGCCTTGTCGACCAGCGCACTTCGGCTACCGGCATGCCATTCCACCACCAGCTCGTCGAGCTGGGCGAGGTCCGCGGCGATAATGCCGGCCAGCGGAATCTTGACCGGAGGCTCGGCATGGCGGCGACGCCGAGGACGGGAGTGGTCGACACGCGCGAACAATCGCCCAGCGGGTTTGGCGTTGGCCGCGGGGTCGAAATGCCGCTTGATCTCGTCCATGTGCTGCTCGATCGCGTCAAGCACCACCGCACCATAACTGCGGCCTTGCCCACGCTGCTGCTTCTCAGCATGAGTCAGCTGCCGCAAGGCCTCCGCGGCGAGACTGGCGACATGCGCCTCGGGCGTCGAATTCGTCGCTCGCCGGCTGACCGCCGGTTTCGTCCGCTTGGCGACGGTGTCTCCCGCTGCCGCGGCGGCCCGGGTGGTCTTGCGCGGGGCAGGCTTGACGGGGACAGTCTCGGTCTCTGCGATATCCGCTATCGGAGCGTGGGTTTCGACCACTGCTGCGGCGGGGGCCTGTGCCACCGGCGGCCGAGACGCCGCTACCGGGCGCGGCGGCGCCGGGGGCAGCAGATCATCGATGTCACCAAGCGCGTCGTCGGTGAATGCGCCTTTGCGAGCCATTTACACGGCCTCCTTCGCACGCTCGCCTGCGGCCAAGCGCAGCAGTACTTCTTTGGTCAACAGCTGATAGTCGGTGGCGAGAGGGCCCGGATCGCGAGACCACTTCTTGGCGGGCACATCCTCGGCGGCGGTGTCCTCGGTGACCCGGGGCGGGGTGTAGTCGATGAGTTCCTCGGGCGTCAGATGGAAAGCGCGCGTATCGATCGCGGTGGCCTTGTCCTGCCGGATGAAGTTCCGGAAAGGCTCGATGCCGGTACCGTCGAGCAGCTCCATGATCTTGCCGAGGGTGTCCTCGTTGCGGCGCACCGCCCGGGGATTGCAGTCGAAGAGGATCATGCCCATCAGTTCGACCGCCGCACCGCCCTTGCGCGCCATCAGGTATCGGCGTGCCAGTAGTTCCGCGCCGTCGATGCTGCCGTCGTCCTCCTTGGTCGGGACGATCAGCCAGCTGACGACCTGCAGTAGCAGATCGAGCACGCCGCGGTCACCCGGGCCGGAGTCGATGAGCACCAGGTCGTAGCCCTCGCTGTCGACCAGCGACTCCAATGCGGCCAGCAGGTTGCCCCGCGGATCGATACCGTGCTGCTCGGAGTTGGAGATGAGAGTTCCGGCGAGCGCCAGCATCTTTCCGCCGCAGACCACGTCCAATCCGCTGCGCACATCCCGCACCGGTTCCAGCGCGGAACCGTACTGCAGGGTCATCGCCAGCGAGCGACCGTCGTCGGAGGCTTTCACCCCGAGGTCTTTGAGAGTGCAGTTGCCTTGCTGATCGGCGTCGACTACCAGCACGCGCTTACCGCGCTTCGCGACCGCCACGGCGATGGCGGCGACGATCGACGACTTGCCCACTCCCCCCTTCTGGTTGGCAACCAGAATCGTTCGTCTCACGGCCCGGGCATCATCTGGCAAACGCGAACTTGTCACGCCGTGGACAGTACCGGAGCGCAAGCCTCAAGAACAACAACCGGATTGGGGTGTGTCGTGCCCTGATCAAGGGGTACGACGGCGGCGTGAGCCAGGGGCAATGACTATGTGCTGAAAGAGCTCTCATCTCAAGCCGTGTGGACTGTGGCCCGTTGGATTGTTCGAAATGCCTGCGAGACAGCCTGCTACGGCGTCGCAGCTCGAGCTGCTTGTGGTGGGGTTCTGATGTCCATGCCTAGGGGCGATACAACGGTGCGTGCCAGGGCAAGGCAACAAGCGGTAGTAGCCGCAATAACCGAGACTTCCGCCTTGGCCGTGGTCAAGCTCAGAGGACCGGGAGTATACGAGCCCTCGAGTTAGGTACGGGAGAACGCAATTCGATTGGTAATCGTCTCGGCCTGTGTAAGCGTTGCTACCTCGGCACAGGTATTGGGCGATAGGCGGGCCGCCGGCATGGGGATAAGTCGGGTTGTCTTAGATGCAGCAGTGAGACCAGTGTGCATGGCGCTGGCGAGTGCCAAGTGTTGGGCGCGCAGAGTTGTCATGAACAGGGTTGCATTGACTGCACGCGCTTCCACACAGGAATCGTCCAGTGAGGTTGCAGATACTACGACGTGAGAAGCAGCGCTGAACCAGGTATGCAAACCGGTCCTGCTATGCGCGCTGTTTACGGCTGTGTCGATGGGCTTGGTAATGCCGGTGACGAAGGCTATATGGACGGTAGGTGGGATAGCTCTAGCAATGGCGGTACCTGCGAGCGAGGTGTTGGCGCTGTTCAAGCGCGTGTCGAATGGCGTCGGTACTGCTTCTTCAACCCCACCTGAATGGACGTTCGAAAAGGCCTTTTGAGAAGTCTGCGACAGTGGCTGAGTGAACGCTTTCATGACGTCACTGTGTACTGCCCTCGACTTGCCGGGTAACCACGTACGTCGAGCCGTCTTATGTTGAGGCGTTGCTGAAGCCGTTGGATAAACCAAGGAGCAGACCGAATTAGATGCGGAACTAGGAGTCACAACAAGAGCATGTGTAAAAGTCATATCTACACCGGCTGTCATGGGCTCCTCTGAAGGAGTCTCAGCTGCCGTTGATAGCGCACTCGAATGGGGTAACTGAACGACCGATGAAACTGCTGTTCGGAAGCCCAGTCTGACCGGATTCTTTTTGGTCAAACAATATCCAGCTAGGTGGGTCCTCATGTGAGGGTTAGATGCTGGCTCTTGTCGGGTCGTAGTTAACGTCGTACATGCGACGCTAACTACGACGTTGCGTACGACGCTAGGTACGACGTTAACTACGACGGTTGGTGATGCATAGCATGAAACATGCAGTTGGAAAGTGGTTTTTGGCTGGCTTTCGCACGCCTTGGATACCCTTTGAGGGGATGATCCTCGAGCTAGCTTGCCGTCTCGAAGGGGTGGAACAGGCCATGCGGAGAGGGGTTGCAAGGTCGTGTCACGGTCGTCCACTTTCCCTGCCACCTCCTTCTGTACTGTCGCCTGCGGAACGCGCACTTTGTCAACTGTAACGGTGGGAATTGTAGCGCGTCGCAAGACCGTTGAGGCTAAGGCAGGTAGGCCGGTTCGAAACTGCTCTTGCCGTAGAAATCGGCATCTGCCATAACGACTCCGGCGACAGGCTTCTTCTGGATGATTGCACCACGGCAGGTCAGGACTAGCGAACCCGCTCGAGCCCTTCCTGTGCACCCGCGAACACGAGAAGAGCACTGCGCGGATGCAATCCTCGTCGCCCCCCGATCGAGTCGTGACAGCTCGATACGTTCCGCTCCGCAATGAAGCCAGCACGATTGACACACGGTGAAAAGCAACCCGTCATCGAAAGCACGGTGGTGGGGGAGTGGGTCTCGATAACCGCATGAGACGGCGAGCAGGCGCAATCCCCGATGGTCTCGTCGGCGCGGTTCCTATCTGTTCACGCGCACGGGATAACGCTGCCGTTGAATCCGATTTGCGCACGCACAGGACCGACATCGGTTTCGAGTTCCCCTTCACGCCGACCTGCGCCCGAGAGCTGTGCGAGCGCTGAGCCGCACCGAACTCCTTCGCGGACACCGCTTGTTCTCGACCGACTGCCCCGTCAGTTTCCGGCAGCTCGCCGCATCATCGTGTGGCCGTTCGAAACGGATCGTGCGCGACGTCCAACCGGAGATGCCCCCGTCGAAAACCCCCGAACGGTATGAGGGCTTGAGGTCCGTCCTCGGTTCGGTTGCGAGCACACCGGTCACCGTCAGCGCAGCTTCACCCAACGGAGACTCGATGTCCGTCCGTGCCGGGCGCGCTTGCCCTAATCCTGCTGTAGCCACCTCATTCGAGGATCTGGCTTGTCCCGAGTTGGAACGCTCCAGGATGCGTGCACCCGCCGAGCAGACCGCTGAACGAACTATGGTCCTGTGCGACAGGACATTCGCGGAATGCACCGACAACGGAGTACACCGAGCGGATGACCTAGCCATTGCAGCCGACCACCAGGATCGCCAGCGCCACAGTGCTGATGACCGCGCGAGGCCGCCGAGCAGTTCCGTGTCGACGGCCGTGGACGGGGGAGTGCGGAGGCCTGAACATCGTGTCGGCCGCGGCCGTCCCATCGCCTTTCGAACACTCATCGAGGTTTGCTGGCAAGATGCCAAAAATTCTGCGAATCGGGCCGAATAGCAGGATTTTCAGCGCGCCGCATCGGTCGGAATCGCCGTTTTGGGCTCAATTTTGGCCGTAGAGCGATTTGGGTGCCTGATCGATGTGCGGACCCACACTCGACCCTGAAAGTCCGCCTGTTGGCCGCCTAGCATGCTAGAGCGTGTTGACCTGCGACGATGTTCAGCAGGCGCCAGTGACTGATGCCTGACTGCCAGTCGCCGACGCGAAAGCCGTAGCCGAACAAGCCCAGTCAGGCAGGAGAGGGGAGTGCACTCGCAGGGTGCAAAGCCGGCGGGCCGCCAGGAGGTTGCGGTACCAGCCGCGAACGGAGGCTTCCGGCTTGTTCCTTGCGCGGTGAAACCCCAGGTGGCCCGCAGCTAGCCACACGCGACCCGGATCGAACATCGCCAGCCATGAGATGGAAAACACCAGGTAGAAGCAGTAAAATGGCGTCAGGTTCACGGTTGACCGTCACCGCCGCACCGCCGGCCAGGTATCTGAGGTTTCTCGATCCCGGTAGAGGCCAAGAGAACTCACTCGGTGATTTGTTGTTCGAGATACCGGCAAAGGTATTTATCGGAACCCGAAACGCTGAATAGCCTGATCAATACAGATATCTCGGTCATAGACACGATCGGCATTGACGCCTGGATTCGGTCGGAAACCCCGTACCCTGAACAATCGTGACGATCAGGGACTATTCGACGGCCACGCGCCGAGGCCGACCCAAAGCGACCAATACCCTGCTCGCCTACGGGAAGTCGTGGCAGCGATACACCGAATGGTGTGCTGCCCGCGACACGCCGCCCCTGCCCGCCGATCCCACCCACATGCCCTTCTACGAGCAGCTGCTCGCCGCCTACCTCACCGACGCCGCACAGACCCGCACCGCGACCGGCGGCTTCCGGTATGCCCGTTCGACATTGGATTCCTGGGTCGCGGCCATCGCGCACCATTTCTCCGAAGCCGGCCTGGCCGCCCCCGGCCGCAGCATCCTCGTCGCTCGAGCCCTGGATACCGCAGCCGCGCAACGCCGCGCCGCCGGCACGGACACCGACCGAGCCCAACCCCTGTCTCCCGAGACCCTGGCCGCGATCGTCGCGAGCATCCACGACCACACCGTCGGCTGGAAAGCCCGCATCGCCGCACGCCGCGATATCGCATTACTGCTGGTGAGTTACGCTGCGGGCCTGCGACGCTCGGAGCTGGTCGCCCTCGACCTCGGCGATGTTCATCCAGGCGAGGACGGTGCGCGAGACCGTCTGCACCTCCGGATCCACATGAGTGCCGAACCGACGGGATCGGGCATCGATATCGAGGTGGGACGCGGCTCCGCGGCGGTGACCTGCCCGTGGTGCGCCCTCCTGCGCTGGATGGCCGTCCTGGCCGCCTTCGACCGCGCGGACCTGGCAAAAGCAGCCGGGCCCAGCGCCGAAATCGCCGTCCAGAGAACACTACGACGCGACGAGACACCCGACGACCTGCACATCTGCGACCGAGAATGGCCCCGATTCCGCCGGACCGCGGCCCCGCTGTTCCGACCGCTGGATCGCGACGGCCTGCCGTATCCCGAACGGCTGTCCACCCGTTCGGTGCCACTGATCCTCAAACGCCGTGCCGCGGCGGCCGGGATCGAGCCCGAGATAGTCGAGAAGCTGCGCGGCCACTCCGCCCGCGCCGGCGCGGCCACCCACGCCCTGGCCGCCGGCGCCGCCCCCGACGCGGTGGCCGAGCACCTGCGCGCCCGTGATCCGCGCACCGTCATGGCCTACCGCCGCACGGATTCCGAGGTGGGGGAGTCGGTCGCACACCGGCTGGGATTGTGATCCGATGACAGCTGAGAGTGAATTCGATTATGTACCACCACCTTTCGGCCTGAAACGGCGCTATCACACCGACTGGCGGCAGTTCGCGGTCTGGTGTGCGGCCGCTGACCGGGAGGCTCTGCCCGCAGCCACCCTGACCGTGGCGGAGTTCTTGGCCGACCACCCGGGCAAGCCGGCCACCCAAGCTGGACGCCTCACCGCGATCAATCGAGCCCACGACGCGGCCGGACACCCAGCCCCCGGACGGGCCGAAGCCATCCGGCAAGCCCTCGACGAGTCGCGCGCGCGGCGGATAGCGGCGGTGCGCCGGGCCGTCGACCGGTTGCTGCCGGACATTCCCCGCTGGGGCTGGCCGGGCGGGCTGGCCGGGCGCCGCAATGCCGCCATCCTCACCGTCGCCGCCGCTGGGCTGCCCTACGCCCGGATCGCCCGCTTGACCATCGGGGACATCGCCTGCTCGGACCGCGAAATCCATTTGGGCACACAGCCTTTGGTTTCGATTCTCGCTGCGGACGAACCTTACCGATGCCCGGTCACCGCACTACGCGGCTGGCTCGAGGTACGACCCGCCCTGCAGCGCTACAACGGCCACGCCCTGGCGAAGGCCGCCCTCGAAACCCAGACCCTGCCCGGAATCGGCCTCGACACCGTCGATCCGGACCAGCCGCTGTTCCTTCGCCTGGACCGCCACGGCTATGCCCCGATGCCCTTCGTCAGCGCCCCCGGCCAATCGCTCGCGATCCCGCCCTTGCCAGCAGACTCCATCGCGTCGATAGTCGCCGCGCACCTACGTGGCCAACCGCCCAAGTACCGCAATCTGCCTCCGCGTACGAACGCCGATGACCAATCCGACGCGCCCCCAGAGTTTTTCGAGCTCGAGCTGAGCAACGACTACTACGAACGTGGCACCGCGGCACGACGTCGCGACGCCGAACTGCTGGCCGACGTCAATGATGACCTCGACGCCATCCTCGAGCAGATGGACGACTGGATGGCTCGCACCGACGAGCTGCTCCGCGACGCCACGCGGTGACCTTCACGATGGCGCGGCACGATCTCGGGCCGCGTCCGCGACTTATGCGCGCGCTCAACGGGTTCGGCGGGATGTCCTCGATCCGGAATGCGGCGGCGCGGCCAGGCATGATCGACGAACATACCCGCCGCTATCGTCCCTGAGGCTTTCTTACGCCCGCTCGACGCTGGGACTGTTCACGCCAAACAAGTCCGGGACTCGTCCTGTGTACAGCGAACGAGAAGGTCCGATCGCTACCGCAGTTGCCGTCGCAATGGGTGGCTCGCCGCCGACCGGATAGATGGCAGTACACAGTCCGGTAGGGAGGGCTCGTGGAGACAGTCCCGAATCTCGCTCGCATGCGCGAGACACGCCATACCACAGTGTGTTCCAGCGCCAACCGCTTCGAGTAGGTAAGACGACCGGGGCCGCTTACGGCCCGTAGGCCGACAGGGCTGTAGATATTAGTATGTATATATGCGTATCTAACTACGTAAATCCGGCATTTCACACAACCAAACGACTCGCCCCGACATGCCGAACGCAGCTAACGTGCCAACTTGTCGAGTCGATCCCGAACTACGAAACAATGAGCACTGACCTTGGTTGCGATCGTTGCCGTCATCGGAGGCCTGCACGCCAGCGCGAATTGATTTGAAGCATATGAGGAAATGCGGCGGCCAGAATGCCCACATGACAGCCGCGTCTCATCGACAACGACTGCCGATGTGGATGCCAGCGCCCGACCAGGCGGCGGCGCACAGCAAGGGCGCACTCCTCGCAGCGTCCGCCGGGCCGGCACATCTCAGCTGTGTAGCGCGTACGCGAGTTCGGCGAGTTGTCCCAGCGTGCAGTCCAACTGGTCGTATCCGACGGCTTCGAGCGCGGCCGAGACGCTCGGGGTGATCAACGGGCCCGAGAACACGATGCTCGCGGTGACGGTGGTACCGGTGTCACACGGTTGCAGCCAGTAGCTGAAGTCGCACCGCACGCCGTCATGCCCATGGCCGCGCAACGAAATCTGGTTGGGCGCGTCGAGTTTGGTCACCGTCCACTCCACCTCCTCGCTCATGCCGTGCAACAGCACCTCGGAGACGAAGGTCGAACCCTGCACCAGCCGCACTGGCGGGGTGCCCACGAAATCGCGGTGAATACCGAACCAGTGCTCCCACGTGCCCGGGGAAACAATGGTCTCGTACAGTGTCCCGAGGGTTCCCGGGACATCTTTGCTCAGGAGAATGGCGCCCATCGCGCTCCTTCGTGAAGTCATGTGTCGAACTGGCCCGGGCCGATCCGGCCGGGGCTCGTCGCGATCGCCGGTAGTCCGGCGATTTTCAGTGTGATGCGCCGTCGGCGCATGAATATGGCTGTACTACAAGGGCATTCGGGCGCATGGCCAGACGCCATGTCCGAATCACCGTGTGAATCAATGGCAAGCGTCTCCTCGTGGCGGGTGAACAGTCGAAAAGTGCTGCGCCGATGCAGCATTTCGGCCGCCTCGCTCCGCTGCCCCCGCGCCGATGCGGTCGATCCTGGCACATGGCAAACCGCAGCACAATACGAGGTAACCAGTGGTAGAACTTGCTATTGCAAATGCAATCGCAGAGCCTCGGGACAGCGCGGGCCGGTGCAAAGACCGGGAAGGTCCAGTGGCGATTGTGAGCACCAGACACGGCCGGGGTGGTCGGTAGGTGGGGCCGGCAGGTGCTCGGATGCCGACATGACTCGGTGGGTTTCGATTACCCCTGAGGGGACGAGATCTGCTGGGGGAGAGTCGTTTCCATTCAACGTCGTACATACTGTCGTATGAGTCGTCTTATGTACGACGTTGACTCGGAACGGATGCCGGGATTCAGGGATGGTGAAGGGCCCGCCAGCACCGTTGCCGGCGGGTCCGCTCGTGGGTTCAAGCCGCCGCTCGGACCTCGAACCGGGTCGCGCCTATGTCGGCTTCGCAGTGGTTGACCTCTGCAACGGTATTTCCACGCAGCCGACCCTGGGCTCACCCGATTCGAATGAACAGAGGTGCGCTCGACATTCCGGCATCGAGCCAACGCGGCGGTGCGTTGGTGACTGACGCGGTCCGCAAGCCGAACAGATGGGCTCGCGTGCTCAGGTGTTTTCGGAAAGGACGAACAACTCGAGCCGGTAAGGCAGCTGCTGCTCGATCGCGGTCCACCGGTCACGGTCCGCGGTCACGATGGGCCAATCGAGTTGCTTGGCAGTGTGCACGACATGCGCGGCGGCGAGATCATGTAGCGCACCGAATTCGATGATCACCCTGGAGAAGTCGGTCGCCTCCGTAGCGGAATGCAAACCATCGAGATCGATGTGCTCGAGCAACTCGATGACCCCGTCGACCTCATCGCACTGCTCATCGGACAGCTCCACCTTGGCCAAGGCGAGCGTCACGCTCGGCACCGCCATCCGGATACTGCGCGCGTCATTGGCGGCGATCATGCGCGCGACATGATCACTTCCGTGGGCGAAAGCGTGAATGATGGTGTCGTCGAGCACGAAACCGATCACCGCTGTGCGGCCTGACGCTCCTCCAAGTACCGGACCATATCCTCGGAGGTCTTCTCACCCCACGCCACCGCGGCGGGGTTGGCGTTCGCATGAGCGAGCCGCCGTTCCCAAGCCAGCCGGCGACGGGCCTGCGCCCGCTGATGTTCGTCGAGCAACGTGGTGATCACGTCTTCCATCGTTTCGCCCTTGCGGGCGAGCGCCGCCAGCCGGTCCCGGGTCGCGCCCGAGACCTTCACCGTAGTCGCAGTCACGTCGGCCATACCGTCAGTATACTGTACATACCAGATTGTACGCCGTAGTCGAGCCTACGGTCCGACGGTCCGACCCGCCGGACCGGATTCGTTCCCGCGAATGAGAAGCGCTGAGAATGCATCTGGAAGAGAGCTGGAAAAGCTTCGGCGTCAATGTATTTCGCCGCGTGCGGGTCGACGGTGTGGCGACGTGCAGTGAACGGCCCTGATCGGAGGAACTGTGTCAGTTGGGGACGAAATCAAGGATCTTCTGGACGGTGAGAATCTCCTGGAGGGTGTGGCCAACTATCTCACGCCTGGTTTACCCGGCGCCCCGATGGGCATACCGGACGACGCGGGAGACGCCCTCCGCAGGTTTGCCGCCGGTGTCGGCCCGATTGCGCCGCCTTTGCATGAACGCGTCGAACAACTGAAGGCGAACCGCGTGGACTCGAGCGGCACGACACCGCCCGGTGGTCAAGCGATATACGTCAACCGCGCTGTGCTGGAGAAGGCCGCAAAGTCGATGGATAACTCCGTGGACGCCGCGCTGATGTGCTTGCCGAACAAATGGATGGAGCCGCCCGGGGGTGACCCACGCTCGGCCGGGGCAGCCAACGGATTCAATCGGCGAGGCTGGGAGCTGGTCAACGAGAGCTTCACGGAGCTCACCGGATTGCAAGGCATGGCCCGGTTCATCCGTGCGGCGGCCAGTAAGTACGATTATATCGACGATGAGGGTGCGAGCATCATCGGTGGTGGTGGGCGTGCTCCGCGCGAGGTCGTGAGTGCTATGACGCCGCTGGGGGAATGCAGCAGTCCCTTGAACCCCCAGCCACCCCCCGATTTCTTCACACCCGACGAGAAGGAGTACACCGACGCCATCGTGTTCGCTGAATCCTTGACGAAGGGCGCGAAGACAGCCTCGGCGACGGATTTCGCCGAGTCGCTGGTTCGGTTCTGCGACGAAGTACACAACAAGCTGGCGCCGGACCTCAGCCGCGACGCCCTGTCTGTGCGTGAATACTGGAAGCCGGCTGGGACCCTGCAGGCCGAGACGATCGTCAGCACCAGCGGCCATCTCCTCGAGATCGAGGCCCAAATGAGGAAATTGGCCAAGTCCGTGTTGGACGTCGTTGCTGCCTTTGAACTGGTCAAGCACGACCATCCCACCGCGAAGCAGCTGAGCGAGACACGCGATCTGTATCACGAGATGCGAAACCGGCCGGACGTCAACGCCGCTGAGCGCGACATCGCGGTACAGGACTATGAGAATACGATCGCGAGAGCCACGACCGCCCGGACGACCTATGAGCGGCGGGTCAATGTCGAAGTCTGGGACGATGTCATCATCGCCAAACTCGATCCTGCTCCAGCCGATTCGCGGTCCTGAGCGTGCGGCGGCCTCGGGAGATTCAGGGCCGTTGTGCGATGGCGGAACCGGAGTTACCTGCCCCCGCCAATCTTCCCAGTACTGAGAATTTCCTGGGTGCGTGCCATGCTGACGCGCATGTCACGAGCCAGACGCAGCCCCTTGGACATCGTGCGCGCCGCCGCCGGCATATGGGATGGGGAACAAGAGGTCGGGTATCTGGCCCGCGTCTTCACCCAGACCTCGCTGCCTTACCGCGATCCCGGTGACGTGCCGGCCTGGGGCCGACGCAACGGCGACCTCTCCTTGACCGTGCAGCCGGGCATGACCACCGGCGAGGACAACAAACCGATGTCAGTCGGCTACCCGTACGGGACGATGCCCCGACTGATCCTGACGTTCCTCTCGACCGAGGCGGTGCGCACCCGGTCGCCGGAAATCGTGCTCGGCGACAGCTTGACCGATTTCATGGCCTCGATGGGTTTGACCGCCACGGGTGGCAAAAACGGATCGCTGACTCGTATGCGCGCCCAGTCGCATCGGTTGTTCAATGCGACCTTGACCATCGAATACAAGGGCGACGCCAATCGTCGGATCGGGGCGAAGCTCAATGTTGCCAGCGCGTACAACATTTGGTGCGGTACCGAGTCCGAGGACGATCACCCGTCGTTGTTCTCCTCGACGGTGCGGTTGAGCGACGAGTTCTTCCGAGAGGTCACCGCCCACCCGGTCCCCTTGGACATCAACGCCATCAAGGCGCTCGGCGGATCAGCGCTGCGCTTGGACATCTACGCTTGGCTGACCTACCGGATGTTCTCGGTGAAGCACGAGACGACCGTGCCGTGGGAATCGCTGATGGTCCAATTCGGTTCGGTTGCCGATACTTCCGATCGACGCCGGCGTCATCAATTCCGGCGTGATTTCACCGAAGGACTGCGCCAGGTACTCGTGGTGTATCCGCAGGCCAATGTCGACACCACCGACACCGGGGTGATCCTGCGCCCGGGCTTGACGCATATCCCTGTGTCACCGGGGTTCCGTGCGCTGGCGCGTGTCTGAGCAATAGTCGAAATACCTTCCCGCCCTTGGGAATTCGATCGACAACATCTCGGTCGGGACCTCGCTACCGTTCACACGCCGGAACCCAATACCGGCAAAGATGTTCGAACGGAGTGGTACCCATGGAAAACAAATCCCGTCCGATCGTGTTGTCCGTCGTGATCCCGGTATTGAATGAACGCACGAATATCCTTTCGACACTGGAGCGATTGGTTGTCCAGGATGCCATCGACCAGATCGTGGTCGTGGACAACGGCAGCACCGATGGCACCCACACGATGGTGGCCCAATACGGAATGACCCACCCCAAGGTCGATCTCGTTCACGAACCCGTACGTGGCATCGCGCAGGCTCGCAACACCGGATTCGACAGGGCTGCAGGGGAATTCATCGCCCGAGTCGATGCCGACACGATCGTCGGCCCGGAGTGGGGGGCGGTGGTCCGCGATTACTTCACCGACAATCCCGACGTCGCGGCGCTCACCGGCATCACCACCTATTTCGACTCGCCGGTGGGGTTCCTGCTCAGGTTCGGTCTCTGGCTGCAGATCAAGCGCGGCAAACTCGGCGGACCCGTCGGCAATCTGCAGGGTGCCAATATGGCCATCCGGCGCAGCGCCTGGGAGCAGGTACGTGAGGACGTCAGCACTCGGCCGGGTGTGATCGACGACCTCGATCTCGCATTGTGCCTGAGCAAACGACGGTTGCCGATGATGCTACTGACCCAGCTGCGGGCCCAGACCTCCGCTCGGCGCCGTCATACCAGCCTGCGCCGCTGGTGGCAGTACCAGCAGTCGGGTCTGCAGACGATCGTCGACCAAGGTTTCGAAGTCCTTCCGATACATCAGATCTTCATCCGGATGGCGTGGCTGGCGCACGCTGTGCAGTACCCCATCTATCGATTCTGGGACTTCGAGAAGCGGCGCTACACCTGGCGCCGTCCGTCCGCCCGCATCCTGGTACTCGACGAGAAGCAGCCACGCCAAGCCGAAGCCGCTTAGCAGGCAGTGGCGTAGTCCGGTGTCCATGTTGGCGTGAAAAGTCCTCCTGATGGCTACCGAAGGTTCGTGAGAATGTCGCCATGGAATTGCGGGACATCGAGATCTTCCTCGTACTGGCAGAGGAGTTGCACTTCGGACGGACGGCTCAACGATTGCATCTGTCGCAGGCCAGGATCAGCCAGTCCATCAAGAGTCAGGAACGCCGCATCGGCGGCCGCCTGATCGATCGATCCAACCCGCGCAGCGTGCAATTGACCATGCTCGGCCGGCAACTGCTCGCTGAGCTGCAACCCGCCTATCACGGGGTCCTGTCAGCCATCGAAAACGCGCGTTCGGTGGCTCTGGGCATCACGGGGGTCTTGCGGGTAGCCATGATCGGCTACAACCCCTATGACTACCAACCGTTCTGGGATGCCTTCCGCACCCGGCACCCGGGATGGCAGCTGCAGATCCGCAGCACCGAATTCGGCGACCAGTTCGGTCCTCTCTATCGCGACGAGGCCGATATCGTGATCGCCTGGCTCCCGGTCGAAGAACCCGGCCTGACGGTAGGACCGGTCATTTCCGCCGAGCCGATGGTCGTGGTGATGCCCGACAACCACGACCTCGCAGGCGAAAAGCATTTGTCCCTGGAGGTTTTCGGCGACTACGGCGTGTTCAAACCCAGCTCGCCGCTGCCGGACTATTGGGAAGACGCAGTCAGCCCCTTCTTCACCCCGAAAGGGCGGCCGATCGAGCGCGTCACGCCGATCTCGACGCTCGAGGACATCCTGACCACGGTCAGTACCAGCACCGCCCTGACCACGGGCATGAGTCATATCGCGCGGTATTACAGCCGCCCCGGCATCACTTATGTACCGATCACCGATTCACATCTGGTCCGGTGGGGCCTGGTATGGCGCAGCGATGCGGAGAACGAGCAGATCCATGCCTTCGCCAGCATCGTGCGTGAGCTCGGCAGCCTCGACCAGAGTTGATGTTCGCGTGTGCACGAACGCGATATCCATCACTGAAAGTGATCGTAAGTCGAGGGTTTTCGAGGTTGTTCCCACACCCGCCGCTGACGGAGGCTTGCAGGGCAAGTGTGGGACAACCTAGAAGGACACAGCATTGTTCGGAAGAAGGACGCTCGGTCGTGAACCTTCGTTCACGGTATTGCTGTCAGTGCAACGGAAGTCCGCCGCGGCGGGCGAGTGTCTGATCGATGACTTCGGTCGCGGCACGAGTGGTCATCAGGCGGGTGATGGCGAGATTGGTCTCGAAGGTCGCCGCGTCCTTGTGCGTACGCTCGGACCCCTCATATGCCTTCCCGGCCAGCTGGTGGAAAAGCATCCCGGCATAGCGATCGGCCAGCGCGGTGCAGTCGGCGCGGAAGCGTTCGATGAGCACCAGCGCCTCGGTGGCCGGCAGGCCGGCGTCCACCAACCTGGCCGCCAGGTCACCGCAGCGTGGATTGGTCAGCCGATATCCTTCGAGGGGGTCGCCGCTGGCGGCCATGGCCCGTTTGAGGTAGTCGGGTAGATCCGCCGTGGGATCGACCAGCATGGGAGCCTCGGGTTCCGGATCAGCGGGCTCGCTAACGCCGAGGATGTCGGCGAGACCATCACCGCGGTCCCAGGCATCGAGAAGTTCGCGGATGCCGTTGAGCTTCATCCCCCTGCTGAGCAAACGACTGATCGTCTGCAGCCTGTCCAGATGGCCGGTGCCGTAGTAGCCGATACGGCCCCTTACGTCAGGTGACGGAAGTAGACCGCGTTCGTGGTATACGCGGACGCTGCGCACAGTCGTCTCGGCCGCCCGCGCCAGTTCATCGATTGTGTACTCCACTGTGCCGATCGTCCTCGAGCTCGAACTGTGCAGAATCGGTTCGGATGTAGCGAGCCGTTAAGCAACGATGCAACAAAATTACGCCCAAGTCAATGGCCCGTTATTTAACGGTATATGACTTGCAGGCTGGACACACGTCGGTTAACGTTCCAGCACCGGCTTTTCCCACCGGATTCCGGGGCCTGTAGAGCAGCCCTGATGCCCGCCCGATACGAGGGCACCACCGCAATCCCGGTGTGCCCCGGCTTTTCCCGGAGACGGCTATGAGCAACGCCCTGTCATCTGTGCCCGCTGTGCACAGCGCGACCACCTCGTCCAAGCGCCCTCCCTGCGCTGATGACCCCAGCGATTGGGATCTCGACGTCGGCACCCCCGAAACGTGGCGCAACGCGATGCGCGTCTGCCACGACTGCCCACTACTGGCCAGCTGCACGCAATTGGTCGAAACCTTCACCGCGCGAGGCGATGTGCCCCGTGCCATGATCTGGGCCGGAGTGCCCTACGACAACGTCGGCCGCATCGTGGAAGACCTCGACCGGCATCGCACCGTTCCGATCGATCACAAGCGGCCCATGCGCATCGTGCGCACCGGAGCCGCCCCCGCCCGTGCAGAGCCCGCGCCCGAAACGCCGCGTCGGCACCTGGTGCTCGGCCGCAGCCTCCGGCCGACCGGTACCGACTTCTGATCACTCGCTGCCAATCGACGGAAACCATTGCGATAGTGGGTAATTCATGGCGCTGATCGCGCTCCAGATCGGCCCGGAAGGCTTCGCTGCCTGTCAGGTGGCCGAGGAGGTCGAAGAGGCCGACATCCGGCGAATCCCGATCCCACCGGAGGATCCGTGGCAGGCATGCGTCGAGCTGGTGCGTGAGGTCGCGGCCGGCGCGGAGCCCACCGCGCTCGGCATCGCCTGTTCGGGGCCGATCGACCTGGTCGCTGGTGTGGTCGCGCCGCCCGAAATACCGCAGTGGCGAACAGGTTTCGATCTCATGAAGGCGGTTTCCGCGGCATTTCCCGGCGCTCCGGCACAGCTCGCGCTGGACGGCGTCTGCCTGGCGTTGGCGGAGCGCGCCCTCGGGGCCACCACCAACGCCGGAGATTCGGTGGCCCTATGGGCCGGTGACAGGATCGTCGGCGGCGTCATGGTCGGGAGCTTCGCTGTGGTCGGGCGCACGGGCAATGCCGGGAACATCGGCCACCTGCTGGTTCCTGGGTTCGACGAACCCTGCGCGTGTGGTGGCCACGGTTGTCTCGAAGCGGTGGCGGGCGGTCGATCCCTACGCCGATGGGCACGGGCTCGCGGCTGGCGGGGCGAATCGACGGCCGATCTTGTGCTGGCCGCTGAGCACGGAGACACTGCGGCGGTGGCCGCACTGGAACGCGCCGGCACCGCGCTGGGCCGAGCCGCCGCCTCGGTAGCCGCGGTGCTGGACATCGATCGGGTGGTTGTGGCCGGTCCGCTGGCTGCCGCCGGTCGGCCGCTGTGGAAGCCCCTCAACGCGGCGGTCGCCGAACACGCGCGCCTCGGCTTTCTAACCGGATTACGCTGCGTACCTTCGCAATTGGGAGAGATCGGGATGCTGATCGGGGCGAGCGTTCTAGCTCTGACAGCAGAGCCCGAGCAGTAGCGATTAGTTGGCAATCAGATCGTTTCGACGATGCGGCAACCATGGATCCATTGAATGTACCGCTATTTAACGGTACATTGCTTTCGTGGCGAAGTTGGGGGCGGGTCGCCGCACGGCAACGGCTGGTACGAACGGGCATGAAGCGGAGCGCCTTGTGATTCCATGGATAACGGCGGAAATGCTGGCGCCGGAGACACTTTCGGTGGTGTCGGTCGGTGGCGCACCCCGCGACTTCGTCGGCTGGCAGCGGGCGTTGCAGCGACAGCTCACCAAAACCCCCGCACTCTATGACGCTTTCACCAGTGCCGCACTGACCACGGCGGTGTGGTCGGTACGTGATCGCGCCGACGATCTGAATCTGACCGCCGCGACCAAAGCTGGCCCGCACGCACTGCGGATCCGTCCGGTGTTCGGCCCCGCGGGCGACGTGCATGCGGTGCGGTTGTGGCTGGGCCCGGCGCGGACGGCGATCTCCGAGCCGCGACCGGCCGTCGGCGCAATCTGGGATCTGGCCTCGCAGACGATCGTCGTGCCCAGCGGCATCACCGAACTGACCGGTATCGCGCCGGAGGAGTACACGCCGCGCATGTCCATCGCCGAGCTGTTCCACCGGGTATCGGCCTTCGACCGTCATGGCGAAGTCCTGGACCTGCTCTACGATCCTCGGCCGGGCAAGAAACTGCAGTTCGAGGCCACCGTCACGGACGCAGCGGGACGATCCGGGCGCTGGCTCATCACCATCCGCGCCCGGGACGACAACCGGGCGCGCGGGGCGTGGCTGCTCATCGAGGACGTCACCACCGGCCAACTGTCCACCCAAGGCCCGGCCTTGGAATGGGTCGGACTACGCGAGGCACATCGGCGGGCCGGCACCCACCTGGCTGTGGTACACCTCGAGCACAGCGCGATTTCGCACTGGCTTACCGATCCGGCGCCCTGGGTGCGCTGGGACTACCTCTTTCATCCTGGTGATGTCTTCCATCCGCGTGATCAAACCCGGCTGCGGGATTTGAGTGACCGAGTCCGTGCCGGATATACCGCGGGCGCCACCGTTCGGACATTGGACTATGAAGGCGGATACGCCCCGACGTCGCTGTTGCTCTACCCATATCCCGGATTCTCTACACAGCCGTTCGCGATCGTTCAGTTCGTCCGGGCCGCCGAGGAATTCAGTGTTTCGGAACCGATTGCTGACCCGAGGGACGAGCTCGACACCGGTCCGCCGATCGGCTACGACGAACAGCTACGACATCGTATGACCTGCCGGATGCGACGCAGCGTGCTCCAATGATCTCCTCCCATCGATGGGAATGATAATTTCCGTGCACCCACCGTGGGATCCCTACCATTCCTGAGGTGAGCATTTTCGGTGGTAAACGGACAGAATCGGGTGAGATCCTGCTTCGCCGAATGGCCGCCCGCCGCCGCCGCGATAATGTGGTAGTCGCGATATTGGCGATTCTTGCGATAATGGGCGGCGGCCATGCCGTGGCGGACGCCTTCTCGGACCCGCCTGCGGGCCCGTCGGAGAGTTCGACAATTCTGCTCCTCGGACGAGCTCAACTGGCCGGATCATTCGCCCGAGAATTCGTGACGCAATATCTGAGCGCCGGCTCCGGCCAGCAGGAACGCCTCGCCGAATTCGTCGGCGAGGCGCGCCAGGCAACACTTCCCGCCACCGGCCGCCCGGTATCGGATCCGGTCGTCGTCTACGTCGAGCGGCAGGTATCGAACGGCGACATCGATGTGTGGACCGTGACCCTCGCGGTGCGGATGGCCAAACGCGCGGGCGCGGCCGAAGAACGACAGCACTACCGGGTGTCGGTGGCGGTCTCGGCGGGCCGATTGCGCGCGCTGACTCTGCCCACCGCGGTCGAAGCACCGGGCCGCGGGTACGACCTCGCCCTTGGCTATCCCACATCGTGCTCACCCGATACACCATTGGCCCAGGTGGCGGCAGGCTTCTTGCAGGCCCTGCTGACCGGCGGCGGCGACATCGCCCGCTACACCACTCCCGACTCGGGCATCACCGCGCTCAAACCGTCCCCTTTCACCACGACCGACACCGCCACCGTCTCCGCCGACAGCACGGGCTGTGGTGCGTCCGGGGGCGATAGTGCCCGGGTGCTGGCCATGGTCAACCCGAAGATCGACGGCACCGCCGCACCGACCCTGGCCTATCCACTGGCCATGGTGCGGGCGGCCGGGCAGTGGCAGGTGCGCTCGGTAGAAGCCGTTCCCGCACTGCGCAATCCGCTGACGGTCGTCACCGATCAGCAAGCCGCGGCCAGTGGCGGCGCCGGCACATCGGCTTCGCGCGCGCCCTCGAGCGCCGCGCTGCCGATCCCGCCGGCAACCCAGAACTGACCTCTCGAAAGGACATCGCCATGGGCACGAGCCTGGCCAATATCCTCGTCAACGTGCTGTTGGCCTTCCGATGGATCGGCATCATCGTTCTCACCATCGCGAGCATGGCCATCCTGATAGCCGAGGCCGCCAAGAACAAGCTCTCACCCGGCAAGGTCCTCACCGTCGCCGGCTCGGCGGTCCTGGCGGCCGTGGTGTTCTGGGTCCTGCCGACCGTCATCAACTACGCCCGCGACGACACGAAGGCCGTCATCGACAATCACCCGATCGGTACCTATCGATGAGTCAGGTGATCAAGGTCTTTACGCCGGTCAAGCGCGTGCCCACGATGATCGGCAAAGCCCAGAACGGGCAGCGCCTGCCCTTCGGCCCCTACACGCTGCCACAGATCGCGGCCGCGGCCGTCATGCTGCTGGTGACCGCGGTGTGCTCGATGAACCTGCCGGCCAACCCCGCGGTCACCTTCGTCACCGGCGCGATCCTGACCGCGATCGTGGTGTTCTCCCTCGGACTAGTGCCCTACACCGGTGTTCGCCTCACCTCGCGCGCGATGTGGCTCACCAGGTTACTGATCCTGCGCAAACCCGCGTCGGCCTCGGGGATGCCGGTGGACATCGACACCGCCCGGAATCTGCTGTTCGTGGAGGAGAGCGTGGTGGTGGTGATGCCTTCCACGACACGGCAATCGAAGCCCGCGGCCGGTGCGAAGCCCGTGCTGGCACTCGGCGATATTCCGGCCCTGCTCGCGAGCAAGCGCGGCTGATGGCATTCGATCGCGACCTGCAACCCACCGCGGCCATCCGCGGCAACCTGCAATTCACCCACTCGGGCCTGGTCTGCGCCATGTACTTCATCCAGCCCATCGGCTACGGGCTGCGCAAATCCGGAGACAAATTCGATGTGAAACTCGCCCACCACTCCTTGATCAACAACCTGCCGAACGGATCACTGCTGCTGGGCATCCAAGCCCGGCTCAATACCGTGGACGTGCTGGGCAAGATGGTGGAGGGCATCGACCTCGACGAGTGCGACGACTACGCGCTCGAGGTGGTCGCATCCTATGAACGCGTGCGCGCCATCGTGCCGCAGACCAGGCTGTTTCTGCTTTCGATACCGGTGGGATCGGCCAATACGGGCATGTCGGCGGTCTCGCGGCTGTGGCGCGGCGGAACCGGCTTCGACCCCTCGTCGATCTCGCGCACCGAGATCGCCGGATACGAGGAGCGCGCCGGTGAGATCCTCTCGCGTATCGGCGGTGACTTCGACCCGGTCCCGGTCCCGGCTGCCCTGTTCCAATGGCTGTGGGAGCACTACCTGTCCCGGGGCGCATCGGGCGATCCGGTGGCGCCGACTCGTGCCGGAGCCCTCGACGACGCGACCGCCGCGGTCTTTCGTTCCGCGGCCCTGGACGAAGGCGCACAAGCCGACAGCAAGCGCCGCCTTCGACCCTCGTTCGTGCCCGTGATCAAAGTGGTGCAACCCGATTTCGAGTACCAGCCTTCCTACCAGGCGATGCTCACCCCGCACTCGTTTCCCTACGCGGGCATGACCTTTCCCGGCGGCAGCGAATTCCTCAACGTGCTCGAAGGACTCAACGGCGTCACCGTGGACTGGGGCATCCGGATCTCGACCAAACCCGCCGATCAGGTGCTCAAGAACAACGAAACCAACCTGCGCCGGCTCGGCGAGCAGATGGACCAACGCGACCAAGAGGTGTCCTTCGCACAGAACACCCTGCTGTCCAAGGCGCAGATGCTCGGCGAATACAACCAGCATTTCGAGGTCAACGGCGCCGAATCGGAGGTCTCGTTCACGACTGTGATCGCGGTAGGCAGCCCCTCCCGTGACATCACCCTGGACGCGGTCAACACGCTCAAACGCCGATACAAGCGGTTCCAGATCGATCTCACCGCACCACTGGGCGCGCAGGTCGACCTGTGGTCGATGCTGGTACCCGGCAGCCCGAGCCGGCGCGCCTATGACGACTACGCCCACATCGTGCCCTCGGACATGTGGGCCGGGTTCGTGCCGTTCACCACCAGTCAGATCGGTGACGACAGCGGGCCGGTGATCGGGGTCAACCTGATGTCGGGCCATTTCGAACCTATCCACTTCGGGATCATGGAGGCCGCTTTCCACGATCTGTCCGCGTCTTTCGCGGTCACCGGCGAGCTCGGCTCAGGCAAGTCCTATTTCCTGAAACTGATCGCGGCGCTTGTGCACGATATGGGCGGTCAGTTCCTGGCCATCGACCGCAGTCAGGTCGGCGAGTGGGAGCATTTCGCCTCCGCCATCGACGACGCGGTGATCATCGACCTGGCCAACCCCACCGTCTCGCTGGACCCGCTGCGCCTGTTCGAACCCGGCATCGCCGGCGAACGCACCCTGGATTCGATTCTGCCGCTGCTGGATCTCTCACCCACCTCGGGCGCGGGCGCGGCCGCGAGCGCACTGCTGACCCCACGCGCAATCGCCGAACACCGCATCCGTTCCTTGCGTGACCTGTACCAGGTGGCGCTGAAACTACGGCAGGACCCCAACCTTGCGGCGGAGTACGCCGATCTGGCCGCGCGCCTGGGGACCGTCGCGGAGCGGGTACCGGTGCTCTTCGACCCGCACCTGCCGCCGCTACGCTTGGACGCCGCCGCCACGGTGGTGCGCAGCCATCACGTGGCGCTGCCGACCGCCGAGGAGCTCACCACCCCGCACCTGTACAACCGGTTGCCGCTGACCAAACGCCTCGGCACCGCCCTGTACGAACTGGTCGGTGTGGCCGCCCGGGAAGCGTTCCTCAGCGACAACGGCCGCTTCGGGCTACTGGTGGGCGATGAAGCCCACCACTTCACCCAAACCCAGGTCGGCGCGGCGGTCACCTCCGATTTCAGCCGCGATGGCCGAAAACACTTGGCCGCAATCGGATTGGCCTCCCACGATCCGGCGACCGACTTCCAGGGCGCCGCCCACAATCTGATCCCGAACCGCTTCGTGTTCCGCCAGCGCGACGAAACGCTGGCCCGCAACAGCCTCGAATGGCTCGGTGTCGATCTCGAGGAAGCGCCGTACCTGCTGCAGATCCTGCGCGAGGAGACCTCCCCGCCGGTCGGCCAGGGCCGCCAAGTGCCCGAGGAACGACGCGGCGAGATGTTCATGCGCGACGCACTCAACAGGATCGGCCGCGGTAAGGTGCTGGGCCCCGCACGACCTGACCGGGCCGCCGCGATCACCAGCACGCCGAAAACAGGGCGCACCACCACCGATCGCCAGGCACTCACATGATCACGCCGGGCCCCGTGCGCCGATACCTGGACCAGCCGGTGCTCGGGTGGCTGCTCCGGACCGACCTGACAATCCCGACGCTGCCGCGAGCCTGGCAGCGACTGCGAGCGTGGACCCGGGTCTCACGCCGCCGCCGTATAGCGGTGACCCTCGCGGCACTGGTCACCGCGTTGGTCATCCTGCCGTGCTGCCTGGGCGCCGTCGCGCTGGCAGAATCCGGCTCGCCCTCGGGGACTGCGGCAGCGGGAAACGCGTTGGGTGGGTTGAATGTCCGCGATTCCGCCGGGGTCAATCTGGCCAGCTATCAGATCTTCATCGACAGGGGTGGCGTCCTGCATCCGCTCACCACGGCTACGGCATTCGTGGTGAAACTCGAATGCGCCGGATGGATGATCATCACGATCTGCGTCTGCTGGCTGATCCCCGAAATCCTGTCCCTGAGCTTTCTCAACATCATCGCCATGCCGATGCGCGGAATCGGACGCGCCTTCGCCCATGACATCGGTACCAGCGCCGTATTGATCCTGGCCAGCACCGTCGGCGCGGCCTGCGTGGCCGCCTTCGTACTGCGTGGCCTGCATGCCAAGGCGAGCATGCAGATCGTCACCATGATCTTCGTGGCGATCATCGGACCGGTATTCCTGGCCGACCCGTTGGCCGAAACACTCTCGCCCGAGGGCTGGCTGGCCCAAGGCCGCGATGTCGGTCTGTCGGTTGCGGCCGGCATCACCGGTGACGGTCACGCGCAACCGGACCGGCTCATCACGAACATGCAGCAACAACTCGCCGACGGGTTCGCGCGCCGTCCTTTGCAGGTATGGAACTTCGGGCATGTAGTCGACGAACTGCCTTCCTGCCGCGCCGCCTGGACGGCGGCCACAATGGCCGCGAACGACGACATGATGAAGGCGGGGATGCGCAACTGCGGCGACATGGCCGCCTCACAGGCCGCCTCTCAGGTGACCTTCGGGCAGATCGGCATCGGGCTGCTGATCCTGATCACGGGGATCATGCTGCTGGCCTTCGCCGTCGTGCTCTCGGTCCGCGTCGTGCACTCCGCGCTTGACTCCATCTTCCACGGGATGATGGCCGTATTCGGCTTCGCCGCAGGTGGATTCGTCTATGGACCGACCCAAACCTTCCTCATACGCAATCTGGTGGCCGGTTTCTTCGCCGGCGCGCGGATGGCCGCGGAGGTGGTGTTCCTGACCGTGTACGTCATGCTCATCAACAACGTGTTCGAGCAGGCGCACGGTCAGGTGCTCCCAGCATTCATCATCGGCGCGATCATCGAGATCGTCGCGATCCTCCAGCTGCGCCGGTTGTCGGACAGTTTGGATCGCGGAAACGATTGGGTGGCTGGACGTTTCGCCGCCGCCATACAGGGCGGCGGAGGTGGTGGTGGCGGATCGGCCGGCATCGGGGCCGCTGCGGCGAGTCGGCACGGGCTGGGCGTGATGGGGATGCTCGGCATGGCCTCCGCGATCAACGGGTCACCGCTCACCGAATGGATGTTCATGGGAACCCGGGCACCTTTGAGCCGCTACTCCCGTGATGCGCGCCGTGGACTGAAAGCCGCGTACCACATGCGCAAACTGCACAGCGATGCGGCGCGGAAGGCGGCGAATGCCAATGGTGGTATTGATTCCATCAAAGGCCAGGCTGCGGCGATTCACGCAATGAAGAACATCGGCGCGGGCGACGGCGACCTGTTGGCGGGACTGATCGGCGCCGGTGCCAGCACCCGCGGAGGGATGTTGAACAGCACTCTCGGGACCTACCAGCAGATCACCGGGACTGCCGATCGCTATTCGTCGAATCTGCATCGCGGCAGAGCAATCGCCGCCATGCTCCAACTTCGCAAAGGCGCCGCGGCGCTCACCGCAGCCGGGCCGAACGCGACTCGGGAGGAGATCCGCACCGTCGCTGCGAATCTCGCGCACCTGCGCGGCGTGGCGCTGGATATGCACCGAGACAGCCCTGAACACATCCCACTCCCTGCCGCGCATGAGGCATTCGTCACCGAATACATGGACAACCCCACGCAGGAACGACTAGTCGCGCTGGCTCGGGTCGTGCAAGGCGACACACTCAAGGGGCTGGTGGCCTATGACTCGACGGAGAAGAAATGGGATCTCGCGAAGGATGAAGAAGGTCGTGTCAAGACCGATATCGGCAGTGAAGCACCCGATCTGGTCCTACTGCTCAACACCCTGCAGTCACACGAGGGAGCACCTGGCGACACGCAGCGCCGCACCGACGCCGCTCGGCTCATGTGGGCGTCGATCGGACATCGGCTGGATAACCAGTTTATTTCGGCGTCAAAGGAATTGGAAAAGACCCCTGGCGATCTGACCCTGATGGACAAAACTATCCGGCCGCTGGTCGCCGCCGAAGCGACCGCCCGGCGGACCCCCTACGGCATGACTCAACCCGAGAATCAACTCGCACCGGAACATGGCCCCAAGAATGCCAAAGCCACCCCCGTCGATTACCGAGAAGCCATGGAACGAGTGGCGCGCGAATATCAGTAGCGCCGAGGTCACCGCGCGGGGTCGAGGCGAGCGCGGCGGCAGGGAGGTACACGATGATCAAACAACTTGTGGTGCGGGCGTTGGTGATC
Source organism: Nocardia yamanashiensis NBRC 100130 (assembly GCF_001613325.1). GTDB lineage: Bacteria > Actinomycetota > Actinomycetes > Mycobacteriales > Mycobacteriaceae > Nocardia > Nocardia yamanashiensis. The sequence goes on from NZ_BDCD01000038.1 coordinate 47,497, forward strand.
CGCTGGCCCATCCCCGTGCTAATAGTGGTGACCCTGGGGTTGGGTCTGGTCTTCACGGTGATCGTGTCGGCGTTGGGTCCCATCGACTCGTCGATGTCGGCTGACCTGAGCACCGAATGTGCCACGTCGGCAGGTCCCGGCTCGATGCCGTCAGCCTCACCCACATTTGGGCCTCCCCCCGGAAGGTCCGCGGGCAATTCGGATACCGGCTTCTCGCCACAGCAGCGGGAATGTATGGACGCGCTGTGTGTGCAGCGCATCGCAATCGTCCTGGCCGATCAGCAGACGCAGGCAGTCGGCGTGGCCGCTGAGCCGGCCGCGGTGATCGCGGCCATCTTCCGTCGCGCCGCCCTCACGCGGGCTGCAGGTTGTCCCGCGCCGAGCACTCGCGAGACGATCGACATCGTCTCCGCCACCGCCGGACCCAGCACCCCGGCCATCTCCGCCACCGCTGGGCGCGGCCCCTCGACGGACACGTCCGCCACGAATTGCCAGACCGGGTCCGCAGCGACGACGTCGCTACCGGAAACGCTTGTGGCGCAAAGCATGTGTGGTCAGCGTGTGAATCCCGCGGCGATCTCGATTGCGGACCTGGTGTACTGGGAATACCTCGAACAGGCACCTCGCCGGGTCGGGATCGCGATGGGCGAGGGCATGATGCTGACGGATGACCCGGCGACCGCGCGCCTGACACTCACGGCCCTGCCGCAGGACTCGGAGGTGCGAGTTAACCGGATTCTCGGGTCCGACTGGTGACCGGTTCGATACCGGCGAGCACCACGCCGGAAGATACTGCCGCCGAACCGCAGCCGAGCCGGTCCGGTGCCACACCGTGGACTTCGGCGCGTGCGACGGCCGACGCGCCGAAGCCGAACGGCGATGAGGCCTCGGGGCTTGGGGCTGCCTTCCCGGCGGCGAGCGCCGCAGACCTGGAGGACTGGTCGGCGGCCGTCCCGGGCGGGATTTCAGGCGTCGCCGGGCTGGAGCGATCGAACACGGTGACCGAATGGCAACTGGCGCAACCGACGACGCCGACCGGAATATTCGTGGGTCCGACCCCGGCCCTCGCCGCAACGGAAGGGGCGACCTCGAGGGCCGAACTCGGGGGTGCGCAATCGATTACACCGACCGGACCGGCAACACTCGCCGGCTCGGCGGCCGTCGCCGCGGTCGCCGAACCCGCGATCGAGATCGATCCGGGATTCGCGGAACGCGATTTCGCCAGGAATTTCGCGGGCGCGATCGCCGATCGGCCGCTCGGTGCCGCGCCCCTGGTGGGCACGTCCGCCACCCACACGCCGTCCGCCCGGACGGAGGGAGTTGCCGCACCGAAGCTGCCGGCCGGGTCCGTGCCGGTGTCCGCGATCGATCCGGGAGTCGAGGAACGCGACTTCGCGAAGGACTTCGCGGCCGCGTTCGCCGCCCGCTCGGCGGGTGCCGCGCCACTCGCGGGCACCTCCGCCTCTCCAGCCGTGTCACCGCGGCCGACGGGAACGCCAACCCCGAAAGTCCTTTCCCCGCAAGCACGGGCCACCCTCGAGGTCCTGAAAGTGTTGCGGGCCGCCTACGGTGGCGACCCGGCGACCGCGCCCGGAACCGGCGGTGTGTCGACAGCGAGCACGGGGGCGGGTGACGGCAAAACCATGCGCGCGTTGCGTGCGACGGAGCTGTATCAGCGCATGGCGATGGCCGCCTTCCGCAACCTCGACGAGCAGCTGGCCGCTTACCTCACGTCGTTCGCGGGCAGCCAGCGGGTCGACCGGGCCGCACTCGGCCGCTTCCTGACCCAACTCGATGTCGAACTGGCCGCCGTCGGCGGCGCCACCTACACGCCCGCCGGCCAGCAGAAAGTGCGTGCCATCCTCACCGCCGCCCTCCAGCGTGGGCAGTCACTGGTCGGCGCGACGAACGCGAATGCCGCCGACACCGCCGCCGCCATCGACCAGTTGACCGCGCAATATCTGGTGAACCTGGTGGGCGGCAGGCATTCCGGCCTCGCCATCGACTCCGGCGGCGGGCCGGGGCGGCAAGCGGCATTGGTCGCGCTGAGACAGCAGGGCGTGCCCTATGTGTGGGGCGGGACAACACCGAGCGGCTTCGACTGCTCGGGGCTGATGCAATACGCGGCGCGGGCATCCGGAGCCTCGATCCCGCGCACCTCCCAAGAGCAATACGAGAGATTGCCGCCCGTGTCGCCCAGCGCTATCCGGCCCGGCGACCTGATCTTCCCGTCATCCAGCATGAAAGGCGGGCAGTCGCCGACCCACGTCATGATGTATCTCGGAAACAACCAGTGCGTCGAAGCCCCGCGCACCGGCCTGAACGTGCGCGTGGTCGCGCTGCCCGACACCTTCGAAGCCGCACGGTGGAGCTGAAACAAGCACTACCACAACAGTATCGGTGGATTGACGACCCGGGCTCTGACAGGCTCGCGGTGGCGGCTCTGCATGGTACGACGGCGTCGTGTCGCGTGACGAAGTCCCGGGTGTGGGCTCGGTTCACAGTAGTCAGCCGAACGTGTGGAACGGGCTCGGGCGTGACGGATTGTTCTCCGGGTGTAGGTAATTGATCGGAAGGGTGGCCTGGAGCAGTTTGCGGCGAGCGGCCGCCGCCTCGGGTCCGCGCGGAGACGCGCCGTTGTACAGCACCTGCTCGTACTCCTGCGCGGCGTCATTGTGTCGCTGGGCCAGCTCATTACCGATCTGTCGCTGTGTGTCGCGGTTGGCGCGCTGCCACTCTTGCGGTGTGATCGCGGCGAGTCTCGCCTCCGAGCCCGAGGCGTTGAGCACCTTGTCCACGAACAGCTGGTCGACCTTGGCGGCGTCGATCGGCGCCATCGCGTGCCGCAGGAAGTTGTCGGAGGCGACCACCGCCTGACTTGCGAAAGCCATGATGACCTGATCGGAGTCGCTGTCGCGGAGATGGTTGTGAATGGCGTTGGTGGCGGCTACCGCGTTCTGCAGCGGGGCGACACCCGCGGGATTATTGGAGCGGGACGCCCGCTGCACACTCAGCACCCGCAACATCAGATTGGCCTGGTCCGCGCTGAACCCGCGCTCGGTCAGCAGCGGAATCATCAGGGCATCAGGCACCTTGCTGTCGCCCAGGCCGTCGAGGATGTTGAAACCCGATAGCAGGCTGGTCGGCCGGTCGGCGAGGGCGCGCTGCTCGGCCTTCAGACGCCAGCCGTCGCGGGCGCGTTGATTCCAGATATTGGAGTCCAGGTTCATCGGGGCGTTGTCCATGTTGATCAGCTCGGTGTCGCGACGTTTGCGCGCGTTCGGATTGAGCGGACCCGGTGTCTTCGCCATCAGCCAGGCCGTCAGGGCCGAGTTGTTGACGGTGCCCAGGGCTCCCAGCTTGGCGACCATTCCCCTGCCGAGGGAGGCGCGCGCGTGTGCTGAGCCCATCCCGAGCGCGCTGCCGCCGCCTGCGCCCGCCCGGGCCATCCCGCCCTGCACCGCGGACGCGAAACGATTGGCGATCCACTCGTTTCCGGCCGACAGGCTCCGGCCGAGGTTCTTGAGCTGAGTGATAGCGACCACTTCGATCACGCACGCGGTCACCAGCACTTTCATCACCTCGCCGTGGGCCTGGCGAAAGATGCTCGACAGCAGCAGCATGTAGACGCCGAGGAACATGGTGTAGAGCGTCATCCTGGCCGCGGCGACCAGGCTGTGCACCAGGCTGCGGATCAGATTGTTTTGCGTCGGCCCATAGATGAATCCGCCCACGGCGAAACCGAACACGGTCGCGAACGCGGTCCAGATGGTGTCCAGCGCCGCCCTGATGATCCGTACGGCCAGCACCGCCGCGAAGGCCAGCAGCAGGGCGCCGCACACCAGCACGATGACACCGGTGCCGACCTGCCCGAGGTGGGGGTGGTCGGCACGCGTGGCGGCGGTGTTGTCGCCGCACGCGCGCAGACCTTTCTTGACCGCATCCTCGTTCGCCGCGGTCATGGCCGCCGACCACATCGTGCGGCAGGCGGGCAGATCATCGATCACGTGCCCGAAGTTCCAGACCTGCAACGGAATTCGCACGAAATGGTCGGCGAGATTGCCTTGGAATCCGGTCACCAGCCGGTTGATGTTCGGATTGGCGTCGCCGGTCAGGCCCGCGGCCACCGCCACCCCGACATTGCGGCCCTGTGCGAGCAGTCCGTCCGAGGACAACACCTCGCCGAGTGGATCGGCCAGATACACCGGCCCCATGATCGCCACCGCGAGCATGGTCACCACCTGCACGACCGCTTTTGCGTGATAGCCGCGCAGCAGGAACCACGCCACGCAGAACGCCCCGATCCCCGCCGCCGCGACCAGCACGGCGGGGGTGGCCAGCTGGTGGGCGAAGGTCCGCGCCATGCCGGCCAGGCTGTCGTTGAGCAGGTTCAGCCATTGAAAACTCAACGCGTAGCCGATGAGCCAGATGGCGGTGATCACGATCGCCAGGTATCCGATGAACTCGAGCCCCAGCAGCGTCGAGATGGTGGTGTTGTCCAGGGCCAGCAGGCTGCCATGGTTGGTGACGAACTGATAGTTGGCCACCGGCACACCCGAGGAATCACGAACATCCATCCAGGCCAGACCGTCGATCCGGGACCCTCCCGAACCTCCGTCGGCGGTCGCGACCGCGCCGACGATTCCGGGAAACACGAACAGCGCGAACAGAATTCCGAGCATCCACCGGATGCGCCGCCGCCACCGCAGATCCAAGCGCGCCAGTAGGGAACGCACCGCGAGTAAGGGTAGGCAACAACCCTCTGGGTCGGAATTCATTGGTATTCCCCCATTTTCGGCACCGGACTGCTTTGTCGGGTGAGGTGACCTGAGGCGGGATCTGGCGCGAGGCTAGCCGAAGGTGTTGTCCGGCAACAACAGTTGGTTGTTACCGATGGTTGTGCCTCTCGTAACCCAGTTCTCATCAAATATTCGCTGCCGACGGCGTCGGCCTGTTCTCACCCGTGGGGGGCAGGGTGTGGCACGGATCATCTTCTCGCGCAGTAGGATCGAAACTCCGGGATGTCTCCGATTCCCCGGGTGAAATCCGCAGCTGCGCCGGCGTCGCGAGACGCAGTGCTCTCGCATGCTGATCGAGGACGTCGCGGGTAGCGATTCTCTGAAAAGGATGTATTGCCATGGGAAATCTCAGTGACCTCGTCGGATCCAACCCGCAGCGGCTGATGGACGCGGCGTCGCCTGCCCTGCGCGCGGCCGTGCACCGTCACCTCGAGCGGTCCGCCGATCGCGGTACCGCGGGCTTCAACTCCACCATCACCTCGGCGAGCTAGCTCGCCGGCGGCAGCGCGCCGTGGGCTTCCGGTCTGCCGGCTCACGGCTCGCTGTGCGGGATAACCCGGACATCACAGGAAAGGGCGTCGCCGATGCCGCAGTTCGTGGAGGAATTACCTTGGCCCGATTGGGGATTGGACTTCGCCGAATTGCGCCGCAAAGGCTGGAAGCCGTTCGCGTTCAGCGAATTCGTGATGAAGATTCACGGGCGCTGCAACCTGGCCTGTGACTACTGCTATGTCTATGAGATGGCCGATCAGAGCTGGCGGTCCAAACCCAAAGCGATGACCCGCCCGGTCTTCGATCGCGCGTGCCGGACCATCGGCGACCATGCCCGCCGATTCGGTCTCACCTCGGTCAGCCTGGTGTTCCACGGCGGCGAGCCGCTGCTGGTCGGCCCCGGTGAACTCGACTACTTCGCGCGGACCGCCCGCGAGATCCTGGAGCCGGACATCGCCGTGCACCTGGGCATGCAAACCAATGGCGTGCTGATCGACGAGGACGTGCTGCGGATCTGTGAGCGCTGGAACGTCCGGATCGGGGTGAGCATCGACGGGGGCGAGACCGAGCACGATCGCCACCGGCTCGACCGTGCCGGACGCGGCAGCTACACCCGAGTCGCGGCCGGACTGGGCAGGCTGCTCGACCCGGCGTACCGCCCCCTGTTCTCGGGCTTGCTGTGCACCGTCGACCTGGCCAACGATCCGGTGCGCACCTATGAGGAGCTGTGCCGTTTCCAACCGCCCGCCATGGATTTCCTGGTGCCGCACGGCAATTGGACGAACCCGCCGCCGGGCCGCGAACCCGATGCGAGCACGCCTTACGCCGACTGGCTCATCGCCATCTTCGACCACTGGTACGACGATCCACAACAACGCGTCCGCATCCGGCTTTTCGATGACATCATCGGCTTGCTGGTGGGCGGGCATCCGGTATCGGAAACCGTGGGCCTGGAACCCATTCGACTCGCCGTCATCGAAACCGACGGCTCACTCGAGCAAGTCGACGAGCTGAAGTCGGCCTTCGACGGCGCGGCGCGCCTCACCGTGACCGGCGAGGGCAACCCGCTGGACCTGGCGCTGTGGGAACCGTCGATGATCGCCCGCCAGATCGGCATCGACGCACTGGGGCCCGAATGCCGTGCCTGCCCGCTGCAGCGGATCTGCGGCGGCGGCCATTACGTGCACCGCTACCGGCAAGGCAGCGGCTTCCGTAATAGGTCGGTGTACTGCGCCGACCTCACCACGCTCATCGAGCACATCCACGCCCGCGTCCGGACCGAGGTGGAGGGTGCGCTCGGCGTCTCGGTATCGACCCCGTCAGGAGACCAGCCATGCCCGCAGCCGACAGCGAAACCCTCGACGTAGCACTCGACCTGAGCTCCGGATACGGCAGCGAATCCGGGGTGGCGGCATTGACGGACGGCCTGTTTGGGCTGCGGGTCATGATGCTGCGCACACTGATGAGCTGCACCGAGGACGTCCGCCCGGACCTCGCGCTGGAATTGGCGGCGGCTTTCCGGGTGCTGGCGGACCTGCAACTCGAGCACCCCGGCGTCGTGTCGGACATGCTGTGCTACCCCCACACCGGCCCCTGGCTCAACCGCGCGCTGACCTCCACCACCGGCGCGGACCACAGCTCCGCCGCGGAATTCCCGGTCGAGGCCGAGCTGGCCTACCTCGGCTGGCTCGCGGCCGCCGCGGCGGCCGTATGCCGTCCGCACGGGCGGATGGCATTGCGGGTCCGTGACGGCGTGATCATGCTGCCCGGTCTCGGACTGGCGCGCCTGGACGAGCCGGGCTACTGCGGGCCCTGTGAGATGAACTGGAACGCCGACGGCGAGCTGACGTTCACCGGCGATTTCGGCAGCATGCGAATCCGTTCCAGCGCAACAGAATCCGATCCGAGATGGCTGCCGCTGCGATTCGTGCGCGGCGGCGACACCGAACCGCCCGTGCTGCTCGATGACCTCGACCCCTACCGGGTAGTCCCGGATCTGGGTGCGACCCCACGCCTGGACGCCGCACAATCCCGGCAATGGCAAGCCGATTTCGCCTCAGCATGGGCGCTGCTCACCCACGAGATGCCCGCCTGTGCCACCCCGATGCGCAAAGCGCTGCGCAGCCTCGCCCCGCTGACCACGCACCCGGTCGTCGATGCCACCAGTCACACTGCCGCCATCGGGGTCGGGTGCGTCTACACCACCGCGCCGGCCGATCCGTGCCAGCTGGCCCTGACCCTGGTCCACGAAATCCAGCACACCAAATTCAACCTGCTCATCGATCAGGTGGAGCTGTTCACCGCCGACCCCGAACCGCGCTTCTATGCGCCCTGGCGCGATGACCCCCGGCCCATCCACGGGCTCATGCACGGCATCTACGCCTTCTTCGGCGTCACCGACTTCTGGCGGACGCACCGGCATTCCGAATGCCACGGTGAGCTGCAATCGCACGCCGACTTCGAACTGTGGCGGTTGCAGGTCGGCATGGCCATAGATCAGGCGCTGGCCTCGGGCCTGCTGACCGAGGCGGGCACCCGGTTCCTGACCACCCTGTCCGCGGCCATGCGTCCCTGGGCCCGCGAGCGGGTGCCGGCAGCTGCCCGCGGCGCGGCCCGCTGGTCCGCCACGGCACACGAAACCTTTTGGCGGGTACGCAATCTGGTGCCGAATCCAGATGTGGTCGCCACTTTGGCGGCCGGTTGGTGGCTGGACCGGCCGATCACTGTTGAGGTGAAATCCACTGCAGCACCACAGGAAAAGATCCCCGACAGCCACCGGCGGCTGCCCCTGGCAGCGTTGCTGAAGATCCCCGGCGGCCGTGCGCTGACCGCTTCGAACGAGGTGCAACACACGTCCGCGGATCGGGCATTGCTCTCCGGATACCTGAGTGAGGCACTCGCGCGGTACAGCGGCGAGCTGCGCGACGATCCACTGCGCCCGCAAGCATGGGCAGGATTGGCCGTGTCGCTACCGAAACTGTATGGGGACAACGCCTTTCCCGTCCTCAGGGACCACCCGGAGGTCGCCGCGCACGTCTATCGGGTTGTCGGGCCCGAAGTCGAACCGGTACCACTGCTCCGCTACCTGTCGACCAGCGCCGTCGGAGCGCCTTGACGCGCGATCGGAGTTCGCGGGCTCCACGCTAGCCTCGCCGCCCGTCGTGGGAGACGCGAGTGATCCAGTTCGGCGGGCCGGTCGGCTCCGGGGGAGCGGGAGGCCGCGGGTCGGCCAAGCGGCGGGCGCGTCGTGCCATCAGCAGCATGGCCAGCACAATTATCCAGCCCGTCGCCGAAGAACCGAGCAGGGTAAGCAGAGTGCCCGACAGCAGGGCGCCGGACGCGGTGCCGGCGTGGCCCATCAGCTTCGTGGCCGCGAAGATTCGCCCCACCATCCCCTGCGGGAAAGCCCGGACCCGGTACATGGTGAGAGACACGTTGCCGATCGGCGCGGCGAAGCCCAGACCCATCCAGCACACCCCCAGCACCAGCGGATTGTCGAACAGCGCGATGGGCACACACAGAAAGACCCACGCCCACAGCATCGCCGTGAGCGCGATGCGCGGGTTGATCCGATCGGCCACCGCGGCCGCCGGTATCGCACCGAGTAGCCCGCCGAGGCCGGTGGTGCCCAAGACCATGCCGATCACCCACGCCGGATGGCCGCCGTCCTTGACCTTCACCGTGAGCAACAGGATCAGAATCTGGAACAGGATATTGGCCGCGCCGAGAATCGCCGTCGAGTCCCTGGCGAACGGCTCGGACCACATGCCGCGCAGACCTGCCCACGCGTGATTCCAGTTCCAGATGCGCTCGGGCGCAGTCGTATTCGACTCGGACGGGTCAGGTGCCCTGGTTCGCATCTTCGACAGGGTCCACAGGCAGTAGAGGTACGACGCCGCATTGGCCAGGAACGGCAGCGACCGCGCGATGCCGAGCGTGACAGCGCCCATCGACCGGCCGGCCATATTGGCGATCGGTTGCTCGGCCTCGAGGAAGGAGAACGCGGCCGCGCGTTGCGGCTCGGCCACGACATCGCGCACCAGCACCAGCTCACTGGTGTTGAAGAAGACGTAGGCCGCGCCTTCGGCGAACGCGGCCGCAGCCAGAAACAGCGCCAGTCCCGGCGGGCGCATCGTGATCACGACCGCTGCCAGCAGCGTGGATATCAAACCCAGGCGCTGGCAGGCGATCAGAGTGCGGCGCCGGTCCCGATAGTCGGCCACGACCCCGGCGGGAATCTCGAAGATCAAGCCCGGCAAGGCGAGCGCGAACGCCACCAGGCTCGCCGCGACCGCGGAATCGGTCAACAGCAGCGTCAGTAGTGGATAGGCGATCCGGACGCCCTGCAGGCCGACATGCGAAGCCGCATTGCCGGACCACAGCAGCAGAAAGTCCCGGTTGCGGAGGACGGACGCACTACCCATGTCGAATCAGCCTCGGTCGGAATCGAATCGGATGCGCGTCTACAGCAGTTTGCTCGCGAAGGCCGCGATCGTGCGCAGCCCGCTACGCCAGGAACGAAGCACCGAGACCGCCGCCGACAGGAAAGACACCGCGATCGAGGCGTAAGCCCACTCGGTCAGCGCGGACGCGCGGAGCGAGGAAGCGGCATCCGCCGGCCAAGGGTAGGGGGAGGTGCCGCGCAACGCGCCGACCACCATGCCGATCTGAGGTCCCAGATCACTTCCCATACCGAGCGCTTTGCCCACCTCCGGGATCTTGCTCTGCAGGGTGAACGTCTGAGCGAGAACGAAGATCGCGATCGCGACCGCCGCCAGGGCGGTCACCGCACCGGCGGTCTCGTTCCCCCGGAACACCGCCTGCCACGCCGCGACCACCAGCACCAGGGTCGCGACCACAATGAGGATCGCCCACAGCGCGCCCACCTGCGCACCGGGCGGGGGAGCCTGCGACCACAGGTTCAAATGCCTTGTGGTGCGGCGTATCCGGCCGAACGCATCGACGGTGGCCTTGCCATCCCATCCCGAGGCGACCATCCACGGACGGACCATCATGAACAGCAGCACCACGCTCGCGATCGCCGAGACCGCATACGGCCACCGCGCGCGGAACTCCGCGGTCACCGAACGTCGCGGACCGTCGCCGGACGGCGCGGCGGGCGGCTGTGAAGGCGTCGTCTGCACCATCGACTCAGAGTAAGGACCCGCGCGGAACAACCGTTCCCAATCGTGGGGGTCCGCAGCGACGGCCGGAAGCGCTGGAATTCGTTCCCACAATTGGGAATCCAAGAGAATACAGCCGAAGGCCGCCCGGAACAGGTTCGGGCCCAGCTTGTTTCGTCGTGGATGTAGCGGTGCGGAGACGAGATCGCGCGCCCGGCCGGGTGAGGAGTTCTCGATGGGATGGTCCGACAACCTCAGCACCATCGGAGGTCTCATCGGGATGGCAGCCGGTCCATGGGGCGCGGGGGTGATGGCATTCGCTGGTAGTGCGATAGGTTCGGCCATCGACGGCGAGAGCCTCACGAGCGGATCAGTAATGGGGAAGGCAGCGCTTGCCGGCGCGACATCCGCGGCAGGTGGGACCCTGGTCGGCTTCGCCACCAAGAAGATCTTCGGTGAGGCGATAAAACGTCTGCCGCTTCTGTTCCCCAGTTTAACCAAGGCATTTGGAAAGAATGGCGGAAGTATTTTCAGTCGCTGGGGTCATCTCGTAGCGCCGGTGAAGCGTCCTGTGCGCGGAGCAATTTTTGGCGCAGCTCCCGGCGCCTATGGCGGTAACCGTTTGGGTGAGATGTTCTTCGGTCGAGACTATGGCACCATTCCTACTCGAGAAATTCCATATAAACCGGTTTTGGGAAGCAGGAAATCAGCCGCTACTCAAGCTTCTTCGTAATTCAGGAAAGATCTCGTTACAATCGGATGGCTTGTGCAATCACTAAGGAGGTGATCCAATATGCTGGAAGAGCTGATTAAGATACCAGATAAAGGTGAATTGGAGAAATGGCCTCCGAAATACAGACTATCTGATGAAACCGAGAGATTTTACGTCGAACTTGCTCAGAAGATCTACGCGACCTTCGACAGCCTTGGAACGGGTGCCACGCTACCGCCGCCTGTGCTTGGCGATATGCCGCAGATGTCCTTGTTGTCCGAAGGCGTAATGAAGGAGCATGGCTACACGGCGACGAGTTATATGGAACGTCGCGACCAATATGACCAAATTGTCGAGCATCTGAAAGAAGCCGACAAGGCTATCGCAAAGGCGGCAAAAGCGGCTGAGAATATCAATTCTCAGATTCGATCCGAGCTAATCGAGTTGGTTCGTAAGATAAATGCCAATGCCAGCTCTCCGCCTGTCGATGGTGGTTCGGAGGACCTTCATGTATTGGATTCTATCCTCTATGCGCACAACGTCTATGCCACCAGAATGATGGAATGGAAACCTGCAATTGACGACCTGGGTAAGACTATTGCAGAGAAGGATGCGGAAATAGCACAGTTGAAGAAGGCGGCTCAAGACAAGGCTGACGCAAAGGGTGACGGGACGGGTGACGGGAAGGATGACCGTCGTCCCTCTCTCGATCCCAATTCGCAAATACTCTCGGAATTGCAGCGTCGGCTGCAAGCGAGCGAAACCAATCAGGGGCTGAACTCCACACTGCCGGGGTCGAGGCTCGACAGCGGCGTGGACTACGACCGGCTGTCGAAAATCTTCGATCCACCGGCCGGCAAGAACGACGCTGTCGAGAAGGCTCTGCGGGACGCGTTGGACCCCACGGGCACTGATACCCCCGCGCCCGGCTCGACCACACGCCCCGGCTCGGAGACCATGCCTCCCTCGACCAGTCCTCCGGCGTCCGCCGAGCCTCCCGGGGTATCGGGAGCTCGTCCGGTCGCGGACTGGGGCGGCGGAAACCCGTGGTCGTCGCCGTACGGCGGAATGGGTGGCATGTACGGCCAGAACAATCCTTTCGACCGCTTCGGTGACGACGACCAGTATCGAGAACGCTCCTCACGGGATCGGGACGAGCACGAGCCGGTGCGGGCCGTGCCCGCCGTGGCCGCGCAGGCACCGGGCGCGCCCTCGGCCAACCCCGCCTCCCAGCCGGTCGCGCAACCCAATGCCACGCCCCCCGCCGGCAATGGCGCGCAGCCCGCTGCCCAACCCACCGCGCAGCCTGCCCTGAACAGTCCCGCCGAAGGCGACAAGGGTGTGACTTTCGACTTCTACGACAGTGTCTCGCAGATGGTTTCACCGCTGGTGCATAAAGCGCTGATGGCAGCCGGGGTCCACAAGGATCAGGTCGCCGCGGCCGAGAAACCGGCCGCCGCCGACGCACAGCAGGCGTACGCCGACACTGCGGCGAAATGGACCGACAACAAGAACATCGGCGACCGCAAGGACCCGATGCAGTTGGTCACCGGCGCTGTCGCAGTGTGGGAGAACCCCGACCGCACCGCCCTCGTACGGGTTCAAGGGACGGGAGCCGACGGCATGCTCGAGGTGATCATCGACGGCAAGCTCGTTCCGCTCCCGGAAACCACCGGCGGCAGCAGCGGATTCGGCGACTTCGCGGGCTTCCGGCATCCGCCCGGCATCGAACTCCCGAGCGCGACAGCGAAGACCGGCGACGCGGCGGTTCCGATGATCGATCCGGCTACGTCCGCGACCGCCTCGGCGACCGCCTTGCCGGCAGTGTGATCGGACAGGGAAATGGCAGACGGCAATCTCAAAGTCGAACCCAGCGAGTTGTACGACCTCGGGCGAAATTTGCAGACCGCGGTCGCGGCCGCACGCCTGGCGCGACCCGGGGAATGGGTCCGGCCCGCAGGTCACGAAGCACAATCGGCACAGGCTGCGGAGGCTTTCAACAGAACCCACGCCAACATTCAGGCCGAGCTGCTGGAACAGCTCGCGACACTGACCCAGCTCGGCGGCGTGGTCGGCCGGGCATCAGGTGAATACGGGGAAGGCGACGAATCCTGGGCTCACCTGATTCAAGGTGGGTACGGTCGCGGCGGGACCCGCATGTTCATGGACCACTATGGCGCCGACGGCAATCCCGGCGGCCCCGGGTCGCAGCTGCCCGACGAAACCACGATCCACCGACCAGCCGTCGAACCCGTCGCGCCGGTGGCCGACCCCGCCAAATACGCCGCCCAACTGCACGGGGGGCCGGGAGCCGACTCGGCTCGAGCCTTCGCCCACTCACTGCGCCGATATTTCGCCAATGACCATACAAGCGTTCTGGGCGCGGTCGACGCGGCCATTTCGACACTGGGGAGATGGGAACCGCACGGAGTCGCGAAGGTTCCCGAAGTGGTGAAGATTCGTTCCGAATTGGATGTTCTCGGCGAGCGGATGGTACGACTGGCCGGCGATGCCGAAGCCTACGCCACCGCTTTCCAATCCGCCTCCGCCCACCATCCGGAAGCGGAAGTAATAGAGCGCGCCAGAAAGGAAGCGCTGGACAAGACGAAAAGCGCGCTGGACCACTCGATCGCTCTGGCCAAGCTGGCCAAGATTCTCGGCGTCGCGGACATGGTGAAGGCCGATTACACCGCGCAGGTGGATCTCGTGAAACAGGAGAAGGAAGCCGGGACGGGAACCACACCCGAGCCTGGGCCTCCGAAGAACACGGGTGCGTCCGCGACCGGCGGTAGCGCCTCCTCCGGTGACTCCTCGGCGATGACGACCATGCTGGGGCAGATCCTTACTGACGTGATGGGCAAAGTGTCCCAGCTGAACCCGAGTGGCGGCGGCGACCGTTCCATACCCGGCGATGGCCTCGAGGGTGAGCCGTACGAGGACGAACTGCCGGCTGTGCTGTCCTCATTCGGTGGTGGCGGGGGAGGTGGTGGTGGCGGTGGTGGCGGCTCGGAATACACCGGGGCCGCGCCGGCGGGGGGATATCAGATCGCGCCGGTGCCCGCGGTCGCCCCCGCGACCGCGCTCAGCAGTGGATCGCCGGTGCGTGTGGCCGGTGAGTCAGTCGCAGCGAACGCAGGCTCGGCTCGTGGCGCGGCCGGGACACCGTATGGTTCGCCGTACATGCCTATGGCCCCCGGTCAAGCGACCGCCACGGGCGGCGATCGGGCTCGCAACGGCGAATGGCATCCCCCCAGGGTGATGTACCAGGACTCGACCCCGCACACCGAGTTGGTGATGGGTGAGAAGCCCGCCATCGTGCCGACGGTGACACCGCTGACGCCCAATCCGGCCAATCAGCCCAATTCGGGGACCGCCACATGAGGCGCGTCCGATCTCGGCATGGGGACGAGGTATCGAAACGAGTTGCAGGAGTGATGATTCCGATTCGGAACAGGTGCCCACGCGCGATCCCAGGCTCGCCGGGCGCCGGTGGGCGTGACAGGAGCAACCATGGCCGATGAAGCTTTCGCTGACGCCGGAGTCGCCGTCGCCCCGGCAGCGGGTATACCCAACCGGGCCGGAGCATTCGGGGAGAGCGAGGACGGCGTAACGGTTTTCGTCGACCACGAGGTGCTGGACAGCCTCGCCGAATCGTTGTCGGCGGCCACGGACAAGGCCTTCCAGAGCTTGCCGGATCGCGGAGTCATGCCCGCGGGCTCCGAGCCGCGTTCGACCTCCGCGGCGAATGCGTTCAATGCCCGCGCCGCGTCGTGCAATGAGGAGATCTGCGTCATCCTCAACCGGTTGTTCGGTTACGCGCAGTACATCCGCGACGCGAGTGCCGCATACGACCGAAACGACGAAGACGGCGCGCAACGCGTCCGCGGCGGCGGACAGTCCGGTGCGGAATTCGTGTCCACGTCGGCGCGCAGGGTGAGGCCGCCGGTGGCGTACATCTGTTTCGTCGTGCCCGAAGGACGAGATTTCGCTGATGCCGCCATATACGCGGAGGCGTTGGAGACAGGAGACGGAACGGGAACGGGATCTGCTGAAGCCGTCGTCAAGTCGATCGAACACAAGACCCGCGACGCCCTCCGAGACCTGGATGCCGAACTGGCCCACGATATTCTGCGGGTGCGGGAGAGCTGGAAGCCGGTCGGTGCGGCAATGGCTTTGGTGCTGAGCGGAATTCGCGATGAGCTGGCAGAGTGCGCCAGCCGTATGGAGCAACTCCGCACCGACGTGGACGACTACGTCCACGCCTTCGAAACTGTCCAGAAGGATCACCCGCTTGCATCGGAAATCCGTGAGGCCCGCGCGCGGATCGAGCCTGCCACCGGGGCCCGGGATCGGAAGAATTTCAGTCCAATCGAGCTGTTCAACGCTCAGAACGACTATCTGCACGTGCTCAAGACGGCCTTGAAGGCCCGGGCCGCATACGAATACAGAGTCGCTGATGACGAGTTGGCGCACAAGCGCAACACTCACGCTCCCGACGCCGCGATGTTCCAGGGAATGGCGTAGCACCGATGCGCAACTCGGTCCCGATCAGTTCCGCGCCCCCTTCGGCGCGGAAACGGTGCTTCGGTCGCACCCACGCGAATCCGGCCGGGATCTCCCCTCTGCCAACGAGGTTCCGGCCATAGGAACGCCGGGATGACGGCATGCCGTCACGGTGCTGAAGCGATGCCCGGCAGGAGAAGCCGCCGCCGAGGCCGATGAACCGGAGCTCCCCGACGAGCACCGACCGACCAACCCACCAACCGAATCAGGAGGCTCCGCGTGAGTGACATCCACCCCGACGTGCAGGCCGCGCTCGACGCCGCCCGCGACCTACGCCACCGCATCGCGGACATGCGCGAGAAGATCAATGCCATTCGCGCCCGCCGCCCTTCGCCCTCGGGCGGGGTACTGCCCGAGGTCGACGCCATGGGCCGATTGACCGACCTGTACCTGGCACCCGGCACCACCGAACGCTTCGACAACGCCGGTTTGGTCGCCGAAATCATGGCAGCCATCCGAGACAGCACCGCCGACGCCGGCCGGCAGTACCAGGCGTTGATGGACGCCGATCCGTGGCCCCTGTCCGAGACCGCCGACGAATCGAAGCAGCCGGCATGACCGGTGTCCCGGAGGTCACCGTCGCCGACACGATCCGCTGGCTGCACGACGAGGGCCTGGCCCGGCTGGCCGGCATCGGCGTCGACGCGCCCACTCCGCTGGTGGCCTACACCGTCGAGGTCGCCACCGGCATCGTCACCACCTTTCCCGCGTCGGTGCACGGCCCGGGTACCGACGTGCAGGCCGTACCGGCCGATGACCTGCCCGGCCCGGTGGCGAACGTCCGGCGGCTGGTCGTGGTCGGCGTCACCGAGACCGAATCGGTGCTGGTGCTCGACCTGGCCAATATCGCGGAGCTCGAGGTGCATGCCGATCGGCCGGAATCGACGGTGCGCGCGTGGGTGACGCAACTGTTGCTGGATCCGACCGTCACCATCGCCACCAACAGCCCGGATCTCACGATCAACGCCGGCGATCGCTGCCGGCAGACCTTCATTCCCGGCGGCGGCACCATCGTCACCGTCGATGATCGGCAACCGCCGGTCACCACGATCTCCCTCACCCCCGGCCTCGAAGCGGCCGATCGGCTGGAGGTGGCGCGCGACGGGTCCGGCCGGCTGTATCTGGGCGAACGTTTCTGGCAGTTGCGGCGTGTGCTCCGAATCGACGACCTCACCTGGGCCGCGCTCACCGAGGATATGGAACCTGAAGCGCCGCAATATGATTCGAATCCACCCGGGATTCTCTGAACCGTAGGAGTCTGGCATGACCACCGAACCCGACGAACTCGACCCCGACGCCGCGAATCCGCGCACCCTGACCTATCAGGTTTTCAACCCCGACGACACGGTCGGCGTCGCCTGCAACCGCGACGGCGAGGTCGTGGGCCTGCATCTCACCGACGAAGCCCGCGACAACGGAGACACCTGGCTCGCGGCCGAGATCCTGCGCCTGGCTCGCCTCGGGCATATGAAATCCCGGGTCGGGCTGCGCGCGGAAATGGAACGCAACGGCACGCTGCCATACACCATCGATTCGTTCGACTTGCCGACCGAATCCGCCTACCGGGCAATGGAGATCGCCGAATTCGGCAGCGCCCGCCCCTGACCCGTACGGGAGACCCGCCATGGCGGACAAGATCGACATTGACGACCCTGATGCGGTCATCGCCGCCGCCGACCGTGTCGCGGACGCCGGGGCCGCCGCATCCGGCGTTCTGCTGCGCGTCGCCGGCGGGCTCCGCTCCGGTGGCCACTCCGAACTCGACCGCGCGCTGAAGAGCGAAGTATCGCAGCCGGCGTGCGACGCGATCGAGGAATTCGCGCCGACCATGGCCGCCCGGCCCGAGCAGCTGCGCGGGCAGGTGGCGGCCGCGATGCGGGAGCTTGCCGACGCCGATATCGGCGCGGCACGGAGTATGAGACACGCGGCGCGCGAATCGATCTGACGCCGGTGGAGCAACGGCTCGAACACCCGAACTGGAACGCCATCGTCGGCGACCACTGGCCCGAGATCGGACCCGAGGACTGGAACGCGATGGCGGCGCGGGCACGAAGCGGCGCCACCGACCTCGACCTGCCCGGCTTCGAACAGGCACTGCGCGACTTCGAAGGACGGGCCCGCGCCGGCGCGGCCATGACCGCGGCCAAGGACGCACTACGCAGCACCCAGAAGCGGTTGTCAGCGGCGCACGAAGCCCTGGGCGTCGCGGCCGAAGTCTACGAGGAAGCCGCGGCGCTGGTGCATCGCACCAGAAATCGGATACTGGACGTTGTCGACGAAACAGAAGCGCAGCTCGGCGCACTCGACTCCGAAGCGGCGCAGGATGATTCGGCATCTGAGGATTCCGTGTCGGCGCAAAAGGACCGTGCGGCGCGCAGGGACGAGATCGTCAGCGCCGCTCGCGCCGAGATCGCCGGCATCGTGTCCGCCGCGCGGAACACGGTGACCGTGAACGGATTCCCCGGCCTCGCTCGCATCACCGAGTTGCTTGGGCAACCAGGCGTCCCACCGCACACCGGCGGAGCGCACGCCGGACCGGCTGCCGGGCCGACCGCACCGCACGGTGAACAGACGGGCGGCGGGACCGTTCCCGCTTCCCGCGCGCCGTGGGATCCCGCGCACTATCCGGCTTCACCGGCTTCACCGGCTTCACCGGCTTCACCGGCTTCACCGGCTTCACCGGCTTCACCGGATTCGGCCGCACCCGGCCAGGAATACGAAACGGCGCTCGTTCGCGGCCAAGAACTTCCGCCTGGTGAAGTATCTACCCATGGCGTCGGTCCGGCCGTGACCGACAGCGTGGGCCGAGGCATCAATACAACAACCGGCCGGAGCGGACTCGAAACCGACACCCCGGCCTCCGAGGCTGCGGGCGAGCCGAACAGGCAGGCCCGACATGGACTTCTCGGCACCGATTCTCCCGGGTACGAAAAGCCAGGAATCGGCGCCGCGCCGGCCACTTCCACCGCCATGCACCAGGTGTCCGAAAAACCCTCGTCCCCAGCCGATTCCGAGCAACCGTCCGAAGGCACACACGAATCGCCCACGAACGAGCACCCGGTCACCGCGACGCGAACAGCCTCCGATTCTCTGGCGTCCCAGCTCGACGATACGAACGGCGCGGTGGCGGACTCCGGCCAGCGCACGTCCGGCGATGCGAGTACCGCATCGCTCGCTCCGCCGATTCCGGCCGCCTTCGCCCCAGCAGCCGCGAACGGACCGCTGGCGGCGTTCGGAGGTTCGGCGCCCACCCGAATGACCACGTCCGGTTCGAGTGTCGCGTCCGGCTCGGTGTCCGCGCTCGGTTCGACGGCCGGGGCGGGCACCTCCGCCGAGACCCGAACCGCCGCACCGCGATCGGCATCCTCGCCCGGCGGAGGTTCTTACACGCAGGACCGGTCGGCAACGACACCCCGCAACGCATCGCTCGCCGGTTCGGCTGCGGGCGGTGAGTCACCGACGGGCGCCCGGCCCAGCTCCGGCACGCCCGCGTCCCCGGGACCCCGGGCGGGTTCCGCCCCGCCGGAACGCTGGCATCAGCCCACAACCTCGGAATCCGCGCCGCAGGGGGAAGGCATGGAGGGGGGCATGCCGGGCGCGCTGTCGGTGGCCGAGGCGGTCGGGGCCGCGATGGCCGCGACCGCGCCGGCCGGTGTGCTCGGCGAACGAACGGACGGCGATCTGGTGCTGGCCCGGACCCTGCTGCGCAGTGTGCTCGCCGCCGTGGACCGCGGGCCGGTGGCCCCGGACTGGGCGGTGGCCGTGCTCCGCCACAGCAGCGGCGTCACCGCGTTCCTCACCTCCAACGAAGGGCGCGGCTGGTTGCCCGCCGGGCTCTATCTGCCCCCCGAGGTGCGCACGCCGTGGATGTTCGACAGTGCCCGCGCCGCACCGTGGGAGGGCATCGACGATCCAGCTCGGATGCTGGCCGAATTCGCCCTGCTGTGGCAGGCCGCGCAGGGCGCTCCGATGACGGCGCTGGTTTCCTCGCGACCAATCGATCCGCGGCTGCGAGCGGCATTGCCCGGCGTCGCGGTCGATGACGGTGTGCTCGGGGCTCCGGATGTCGATCTGAGCGTCCCCGCTGCCGGTCGGCTGGACCGGCTCGCCGCTACGGCCGCGCCGACACTGCTCGAACGCGTCGCCGCGGTACCCGAGGGTCACATCGAACGTCGCCGTGTGGACCTGGCCCGGGACGCGCACGACCGGTTGAGTCCCAGCACCGCGCTGGATGGACTGGGTGTACGCGAATTGCGCGCGCAGGTCCTGGATGCGATGCGACGCGGTACGACGGTGCCGGACTCGCTACGCCAGGAGCTGTCCGACGCCGACTACTTGATCGCCGCCGCCGTGACGACCAAGCGCCTCGCGGTGACCGATATTCCGCTGGGGGAGTTGCGCGCCGACCGCGATGGCGCCGCACTCACCGCGGTGCGGGTGCTGCATCTGGAGCGGTGTTGCAATGAACTGCTGCTGGCGCCGCAGGAGGCCTCGGGCCGGGATCGGTTGCGTGCGGCCGTATATTCGCATGCCTATATCGCGAACCACCCGCTGACATCCGGTACTTCGCCGACTGCGGCCCGAAGAGCCGGGGCCGGACCGCGAAAGTCATGATGCCCCGGCGAGATTCGTCAAGAACCGGAATTGGCGTTCGAACCATCAACCAGGACAAAAGGTTTCCGCCCGCGAGATCATTCCCCACTTGTGGGAAGGCTCGACAATTGTCAGGTCAGAGGAGAGGCGAAAGGAGCCGGAGTCAGCATGTCCGACCGTCTGAAAACCGACCGCAACGACTTGCTCAGACTCCGGCAACAGCACCTCGATATCGCCGACGAACTCGAACGATGGGGCAAACGGCCGGAGGACTGGCTCAAAGAATTCCCCAAAACTTACGGCAGCATCGCCGCCCCGGTGTACAAAGCACTCGACGGCTACTACCACGCCCGGGAACGCGCCGTGCACCGACTGGCTGAGCAGCATCGCGAAACCGCGCGATTGCTCGGTGAAGCAGCGGAGAGGTTCTCGCAGGCCGACGAAGAGGGACGAGCAAACCTTCTCGGCGCTCACCCGGACGCGCGGGCAAGTCATCCGGCCGCCGGCGGATCGGCGCCGATTCCGTTTGCGCCCGACAGCACCTCGGTCCCGCCCATGAGTTCGCCCTCGGCTCCCCCCGCCGCGCCCTCGACCCCGGTCACCGCACCTTCGATTCCGGCCGCCGTGCCGGATGACCAGTTGCCCACGACGCCAGGGTCTCCTGCCGCGGGCGGTGCGCCCGCCGCCGGTCCCGCGCCGGTCACCACCGGCGCGACGCCCGGCGCCACCGCCGGCCCGGGCACGGTAGCCGGGCCGGACAGCCCGGTCACATCCGGCCCGGCCGCCACCACGGCCATCCCGGGCGGGACATTCGCGGAAACCGCGAGCGACTCGGCCGGGTCATCCCGGACCGGCACCGGTGCCAGTGCCGCCCCGTCCGGGACGGACCCACTCGCGGCCTCGTCCACCACCGGAACGGATTCCACGCCCACCACGTCCGCACCGGCCACGACTCCCGGGGCAGCCGCGCCGATCCTCACGCCGTTCGCGGCTGCGGTGGCCGCTCACGGATCCGCGCCCGCCGACAGCCCAGCCGGCGCCGCGAGTACCACCGATCTCGAGGTCGCTCGCACCCTGCTCGGCGCGGTGCTGGCGGCCACCGAGAACAGCGCGGTCGGACTGGCCTGGGCGGTGTCGGTGATGCGTGGACCCGACGGACCGGTGGTGTTCCTCACCTCCAACGAGGGACGTGGCTGGCTGCCCGCCGGAATCCATCTGCCCAGCGGGATCTCGACACCCTGGCAGTGGGATAGAACCCTGGGACCACGCGTCACCTCGGCCTGGGAGGGCGTCGCCGATCCGGCTCGGGTGCTGGCCGAATTCGGCCGCGTCTGGGGCCCGGCATCGGAGAGCGCCCTGACTGCGCTCGTCTCCTCCGGCCCCATCGACCCCAGCCTGCAAGCCGCGCTGGAAGGCGTCGCGACCGAAGGTTTGGTCGGGCCCGCCTACGATCTCGACCTCCGGATACCGACTCCCGGCAGCGTGGATCGTCTCGACCTGTTCTCGCCGCCGCTCGCCGAAGATCCTGCCGCAGTGGCGGATTCGATGCTGCGCGCCCGCTGCCTCGAGCTCGCGATGCGGGCGCATATGGAGGTCGGTGCGGCGGTGCGCACCCCGGCGCAGGCGGTCGCCGTGCGTTCGATGCGCGAGCGGGTGCTCGCCCTCGCCGAGGCCGGGCAGCCGATTCCCCGGCCACTGTGGGACGACCTACGCGCCGCGGACGAACAATTGGCGGCCGATATGCTCTCCCATCGCATCGATACCGGGCGAATCGCTTTCGGCGAGCTGCCGAGCGTTGGAGAGCCGGAAGTATTGCGGGCGTTGGTGTTCGAGCGACGCTGCACCGAACTGGCGCTATTGCTCGCAGGTGACCTCAGCCGTCAAACCTTGCGTGACGCACTGTATGCCCACCAGCAGATCGTTTCGCATCCGTGGTACGCGGAGCAGCCGACAGGCACCATGCCTGCGCGGGTATCTGCTCCAGCAGCAGGCGTTTCCGCCGGTGCGGCCGGCGGCCTGGTAGCAGGTCCGCAGTCCAGTGTTGTTGCGCCCGTCGACAGCGCGCCGCCTGCCGTCACGCCCGGAAACAGGTGATCCATTGGCGACCACGGAAGCCGTCGCTCTCCGCCGGTGCCCTCCCAGTTCGGCTCTAGGAGGACACACTCGATTGTTTGCCATCGAAGAGAGCATGGGCGGGCATCTAGGGTTCGGCATGGGCAGGGGGCGGAGATGAGCACCGAAGATCTCGAACGATTCGTTCGCCCATGGGGGCAGCGGGAGGTCGATACGGACAAGCTCATCGACCGGTTCTCGCCCCCGGAGCCGAGACCTACCGTCCCGGACCCCGTGGGTAGATCCAGGGAGTACACGAACACGAATCCGAACGCCGCTTTTCGGCAGCGCGCGCCATTGGACGAACCCGGCGTCCCGAAGGTCTTCGGCCTAGACAACAACATCCTGTCTGTAGGAGATACCCTTCACCCCGGCCAGAAGATGACCGTCAAGGACAGCGAGGGCAAGGTCGCCTACACGCTGCAGTTCGACGCCAACAAAGACCTGACCATCTACGGCAAGGATGGCGAAACGCCCCAATGGCAGGCCGGCCTCGGCGAATTCAAGGGCCCAGGGGCACGATGGGCGACCATCGGACCGGATGGTTCGCTGGTCGTGAAGGAATACACCGACAAACCCGAAAACGCGAAGACTGTCTTCTCCACCCTGACAGATCAGGCGGGTTCCACCGGTCTCGCACTGAACAGCGACGGCACACTGAACGTCCTGGACAAGGACGGCAAGGTCACCTCGACGACCGTCGCCCGTGCGGATCCGGAGAAGCATGAGTTCCGGGTAATCCTCCGGCTTCCCGCTTTATCGCCGTTACCACCGAAATGGCTCCGCGCCTTTCTGGAGACCGCGCAACTCCTGCTGCAAGACCTCGTGGACGGCCTGGGCGTCGGAAAGGCTGCCGAATTACCGGATCTGAACGAGCTCCTGCGAAACGCGCACCTGCCCAGCCCGCAACACGGGCGCATGGCTGACCAGTACAGCTCGCAGCTGGAGAAATTCGAGTCGATCAACACACAGTTGCGCGCCCTGCACCTGATGGCGGGAGGGGCCGCCGCGTCCATCCTGGCGATCACCCAGAAGGCACTGCCGGAGGTCAAAAAGGAAATCGAGAACTTGCGGCAGGTGTTGCTGACCGCCAGCCAGGATCGCTCCGGTGACCCGTACGACAGCAAACGAGACCTGGTCCGTGCCGAGATGACCGCGGCGACCGCGACGCGACTCGGGGATGCGATCGCCGACTGTCTTGGCCGTGTAGGCGCGATCGTCGACGAGGTGAAGGCCGAAGCCAAGCGGGTCGCTGCAGGATTGGACTCAGGCCCGCTTGACGAGCTGGCTGCCAGTAGGGCAGGCGCGGCGGAAGCTGAGCGAGCCGCGCGGGCTTCGGCGGATGCGGCCGCCGCCGCCGCGGCGGCCGGGAAGGCGAATGCTGCCGCGAACCCCGCAGTCAACGGAGTCGACCTGCCGGGCCCGCTCGGCAACCCGGCCGGGAATGAGGAACTGATCAAGGCGATCGACGCGGCGACCTCGAAAATCGAGGCTGGTGCCGCCGGTCCGGCCACGACCCCTCCGCCGGCCACGACCCCTCCGGGCACGCCTCCACCGGTCGGCTCCACCGGTTCGCCGGGCAACCCCGGCGGTCAGAACGCCGGCGGATCCGGTGGCGGCGGAATAGATTTCTCGTCGATTCTCATGATGGCCATGCCCATGGTGATGATGGCGATCCCCATCGTCATCCAAGTACTGAAATGGCTGCACGACGAAGCCGAGCGCACCCAGCGTCGCGAAGAGGAAGCCCGGGAAGCCCGCGAGGCGTCTGCCGAACCTCGATCCGGAGTCGTGCCTGCCTCCGCCCCAGCCGAGCCCCCGCTGATCGCGGCGCCGCCCGCGCCCGGCGCGGTTCCGGTCGACGAGGTGCAGGCGGTGATCGACCGAGCATCCCCCGTGGTGGCCGATGCGCTACGGCGCGAAACGCAGAATCCCAACGGCTGCGACGCCCGCGCCGCCTACCTGGGCACTGCGGGCGAGGAGTCGCCGGAGCATCCGTGGAAGCAGATCAGCGACACCGAGCTGAAGACCGGGGATGTGGTGCGCTGGAGCAACCGCAGCGCCTTGGCGGTCATCGAGAACGGCACCATGCAGATCATGGTCAACCGCAGGCCGGTGCCGTTCGGTAATCCAACCCAGATGCCCGACGACGGTCACGGCCCCTTCGGTGATTTCGAAGGCTATTTCCACCCCACCGGCGTCGATGTGGCCGTACCCGCACCGAAACCCAACGCCATGGCGGTGTAGCGGCGCCGTGCTGCGTGGGTGGTCGGAGTTCAGTTGCGTAACAGCGTGTTTCGGATTGTCGAACCGAACGTCTTCAGGCTGAGACCTTTTCGGCCGCGCCCACCTTTTCGGCCGACTGTGGCTGCGAGGACGGCACGGTCGGTACCACTGCCGCGGGTTGGCCGGAGGGCACGCTCGCCGTGGTCGCGGCGGGCTGGCCGGTTCCTGTCTCCGGTGTGGCAGCGGGTGCGCCCGGCTCGCCGGGTGCGGGAACGGAGCCACTCGCCTTCTGCTCGGCGCCCTTCTCGTGCTTCTTCTTCTCTTCTTCCTTCTTCTCCTCGTCACGGTCGCCACCCAGATCCAGCTGCTGCAGCAGATTCGGCAGCATGCTGGCCATAATCATCAAAGGCATCAGCGGGTTGCTTGCACCACCGTCGCCGGAACCGCCGCCACCACCATTACCGGCCGCGCCTGCACCACCGGGCGCCGGATTGTTCCCGGGCACGGGGCTGTTGCCGCCCGGTACGCCTTGACCGCCCCCTGCCATCTGTTGATTGCGGAGCGCCACATGATGCACCTTGGCGACGATGTCGTCCACCGTCCTGGCGATCTGCTCCATCAGAGCCGTCTCCTGCCCGGCGTTGAGCTTGCCCGACCCGACCGCCTGCAGACTCACATTCTGCGCCTTCACCTGCTCGGTGATCTTGGCAAGCACACCGTCCTTATCCTCGGCCACCACGATCGCCACCTTGAGCACTTCGGCGTCCTGCTCGAGCAACTGAGCACGCTTGGCCTGTACTACCGCGAGAGTCTCACGGTAGGCCGCATCGGTTTCGCCTCGGCCCAGCGCAGTGAACACCGTCGGGGTCAACGCCGCAGCCGGCCGAGGCGGTGGAATGGGCGCGCCCCGGCCGAGCAGATCGACCGCCATATTCTTTGCGGCATTGGCGAATTCGACGAAGGCCCGCAGTCCGGCCGAAGCGCCGGGCGGGCAGATCAGGTCCGGCACATGACCGTAATGCCGCCCGATTCCCGCTCCGCCAGGCAGGTCGCGGGCGGCCTGGGTGGATAGGAGCGAGGCATCGCTCACGTCCTCGGTCATGCCGGTCCGCACCTTTCCGTCGATTCCCCTCATTCTCGGGCGTTCCCAAGTCTGGGGATGGCCGCCGAATATGTTTGGGGCATAGTCAATTCGGGTCCGGTCGATACTGCTTCGGGGGTTGCCGGGATCGATCGGACCCATCACAAACGGAACAAGTGGGGAGCCAACCGGTCTAAAGGGTGGGTGAAGTGAATGGTGGCGTTGACCAACGATCTACACGGCGTCATGGAGTCCTTGCTCGGGCTTTACGGGGTGGGGTGGCCCGATCGTGCAGCCGTAGCCGAAGGACGGGCGATGACCGAAGCCGAGACTTCGATGCACGGCCCGACGGCCCGCGCCTATAGCGAGACGAGCGGCATGCATCGTGCGGTCGTCGATTCGCACACGGGCAGAGACGGTGTGGTTCACCAGGCCGTCGCCACCTCCGGCGGCACGGTCACCGATGGCCGCAGCAGCCTCAACTACCAAATCGCAGATCTGCGCTCCCGGATCCAGGCCATCACCGCGGTCGGTGACAGCCGATTCAGCGGATCCGCACTGCTCGACGCCGCACACACCGCGATCGAGAAAGCAACCAGGCAAGTCGATTCGGATACCACCGCCGCACGCAAACTGGCCAGCCAGATCATGCCGCCGTCAACTCCGACCGCATTGTTCGGGCGCGGAAAACCGGCGGGCGGCCGACGCAGCCGTCCCGCCCGCCGTCGCCGTCGCCGCCCACGCTCGAACACGACGACAGGGGGCGCGGCAGTGCGCGCCGCGGGCAATTGGCTCGGGACCCCCTACATCTACGGCGGCGGTGGTGCCACCGGCCCCAGCGGCGGCGGCTTCGACTGTTCGGGCCTGACCCAGTACGCGGTCGCTCAGGCCTCCGGCGGACAGGTCGTATTGCCGCGCACCAGTCAGGAACAGATCTACGCGGGCGTGCGCGTACCCGTCGAGGATGTCCGGCCGGGCGACCTGGTTTTCCCGGCGGGATCCTTCGGCCCGACCGGACCCGAGCATGTACAGCTGGCCGCAGGCAACGGGATGGTCATCGAGGCGCCGTACACGGGCGCGTCGGTCCAATGGTCGCGTATGCCCGACAAAGCCGTAGTCGTGCGGGTGCTCTGACCTGCGACCATGACGATCAAACTTCCGCACGAGGTGGTTTTCTTCCTCAACATCATCGGGGTGCCATACCCCGATGTCGACGAGGACCAGGTCCGGGCATTGTCCCGCCACGTGGAGCAGTTTCGGCGCAACGTGCAGGAGACACACGAGGCCGCGACCGTCGCCGTGAACGACATGGGGAGCGTGTATTCCGGCTTCTCCTACCAGGAATTGCTCGCATCCTGGGGGCGGATGAGCACCGGCCACATGCGAGTGCTGGATTCAGCCTGCCGGGTGGTCTCGAAAGCACTGGCCGTCGCCGCCGACGTCATAGTGGCGATCAAGGTCGCTGTGCTCGCCGAGCTCGTGGCGCTGGCCGCCAGCTACGCGGCGTTGATGGTCGCGGCGCCTGCGACGTCCGGGTTCTCGGTCTTGGGGGCAGGATCGATCAAGATCGCGACCCAGCGGATTTTGACGCAGATGCAGAAGTCCGTGATCGGGTATCTGATCGCCGAAGTGGTCTCCATGGCGATCGAGCCCTTCGAGCACGCCGTCGAACAGATGGTGAGCGGCGCGGCCCAGCATGCGGCGGTCGCCTTGCTGGATGTACCGCCTCCTGGCAGTTCGCCGGACCGGATAATGATCGATCCGGATCGGGTGTTGCATTACGCGAGCGTGCTGGACGGGTATGCCGACGACATGCTCGGTCACGCTGACGAATTCGCCCGTAATACCAGCGGTTTGACATTCGAATCGGTGTCAGGCCCAGGCTCAGGGGCGGGCGTGACAGCCTCACCGCAACCGGCTGTGCCGCTCGCGGCGATCTCGTCCGCGCCGGGAACCCAGCCGTTGGTCGCCGACTCGCGGACGCTCAGTCCCGACTCCGGCGCAGCAAAGGTGATCCCGCACTCGACACCAGCCAGCGCTCGACACCCGTTGCCCGCAGCGGCATCGCCCGACGAATCCGATGCACCACAGCCGATTCCGGGCTTACACGGGCAAGCCGGTGACGAGCGTGCCGCGACGTCCACCCCGGATCGCACACCTCCTCCGGCGTCGTCCGCGCAGCACGAAGAACCCGGGCCCCAATCGATTCCCGGCGTCACCGTCGGCACCCAGGGAACTGGCGTGCCGGTCACCCGAGGCGAGTTCGGCAGCGAGGGCCCGGACCGAGCGGCCGGACACACTGCGAATTTCGGTCCACGGCAGGCAAGCCAGGAGCAGGCCGGCGGCGCCGCCTCCGGCTCTGGCAGTGCGTCCGCCGGAACGGCGCCGGCCGCCGTGGGCCGCGGGCAAGGAGCTGTATCCGTGGCCCAGGCTGCCCACCCACCCGTCACGGCCTGGGCATCCGCCGCTGGAGGGCCGAGCGCGACGGAATCACCCGCTTCGCAATCGAGTCTTGCACGGGCACGGACCATCAGCGCAACGGAATCAACCGCGCCGCAATCGAATACGAACTCAGCCGCTGGGCAGGCTCCCGCCGCGGTTTCAGCCGAGCAGCCGAACCTGGTACCCGCGCGGGTGCGCGGCACCTCCCGCCCGAACCCGTGGAGTGGGGAGAACGCGGCGAACCGGGCCGCGCCGGATGCGGCAGATAGTGACGCCGATGCCGCCACCACACCGTGGTCAAAGCCGATTGCCGAGCCCGTGTCCTGGAACGGAAGCACGTGATCAAGCGGCCGCCGCGCTGCTTGCAAATGCTGGTGTCAGACGAAGTCCAGTTCGATGCTGATTGTCGGAGCCGCTGGCGGGTCCTGGGCGAACGAGTAAGGGATTCCTTGTGAGTCGAGGGTGTCGAAGAGCTTCGCTGGATATTCGGACCTGTCCGAGAAAAAGGTGACACGGTCAATCGAATCGGTTCCCAAGGGCGACAACTCTGTCCCGGCTGGCGAGGAGATGAGCCGATGGACCTGAGCTTCGATGTAGGGTCTGATACTTTCCGGGGTCTGGTGGGTGAACGGATCTTCGTTGCGCGGGAACAGTTTCGAGGTCGGTCTGGTCAGCGGATCAGCGAGTGACATACCCACCTTCAGCTCGTCCTTGTGTGTCGCCACGGCCAAGGAGTCGTTGAGCGTTACCGTTGTCCGTTCCGCAACCTGCGGTTTGAAAACCACTGCTACCGTTCCGTAACCGGACAAGCGGCCGCCGTTAAGATCACGCCCCAACGGATCCCGTGTGATGTACCCGTAGATCGGTCGAGCAGCCGGGAGCAGATCGGCGCCGTACCCGAACAGCGCCTTGTGTGAGGGAACATATTCCGCCAACTGATGGTCGATGATGCTGGTTTTGCCCGTGTCGAAGTACGACTTGATTTCTCCGCTGTCGAGCACCTTCTGCAGTGTGGGACCAGTGACCCTAGTGCAGACATAGCTGTTTCCGACAAGGTCCGCTGCGTGTTTGTCGGCTCGGGTGATGAACTGGTCCAGAGGGAGTTCGTGTTCTGCCGCGAAGCGCGACCAGTGCTGTGCTCGGTTCGCTTCATAATCGGTGAGGCATTGCTCGGACGGCTTGACATGCGCCAGCGGAGGAATCGGCTCGCCGTTTCGGCTGAATCGGCCACCGAACCCACCCGGCGGTCCGGGTTCGCCGTGACCGGCCACTTGACCACGGAGGGCATGAGCACTGTTCGAGTCGCTGTCCAGGTAGGAACGCACGCCCGGCCGAAGAGTATCCGGAAATCTGCGCACGCCCTTTCCAGCGCCTTCGGCACCGCGGACTATTGCGCCGACCACTCGACCGCCTACCTCGGCCGCCACCTTGCTCAACCTCGGATCGATCACTCGAGCAACTCCCACCGCGGCGAACCGAGGGCCGATAGCGATGATTCCCTGCTGGTGACGAAGCGGGAGTGGAAGACTGTGACCAGGTATCGCACCCCTCCAACCCCGGTTCCGGGGCACGTTGCCCACCAGGACGGTTCGGAGCCACACCGGAGCGCGCCAGGTGATCTTGTGCAGCGGCGGGCCAGGTCGATCACGGTCACAGGTCTACTGGGTGTAGCGAGCGCCGTTCCAGGTGAAGCAGGGCATCGCTGGTCTTCCCTCAGCATTCACGCGCTGCCGCCAGCGCCGTGCGCAGCGCGTCGCCGTATAACACCAGATCCTGTTGCGGGGCATCGCGTATCCCGGCTCGCGCCAGGGGTTCGGGTGTGCCTCTGATATCGCCGATGGCTACGAACCCCCAGCCGCGCTCCTCGGCGCGTTCCGCGCGGGGATGGCCGGCATGCAGGACGAAGCCACGGGTGCCGACTGTGGAGTTCGAGAAGATCGCGTGTCCGTCGGCGCGTTCGAGTACCGCGCGCATCAGAATCGGCCCTAGTCCCGGTGTCCTGGCATGCCAGCTGTACATCTGGATCGAGACCGGATCACCTCGGACGGACTCGGGCAGGTCGCGCCAGACATCCGGGCGTGCTTCGAGATTCGCGGTGCGGAAGCGCCGAAACGAGGTGAAGCCGTCGACCCGGGCATCCGCACCGCGATGCACCAGGACCGTCATGTCCCCGCGCAGGATTCGTCGGTAGTCTTCGAGCTTCTGGACTCGCATGCCTGCGGTCAAGCGCGCCAGGCCACCCTCACCCGCGCCGGGCAGATCCCGGTAGGCGAGTTCGGCGGCACGAACGAGTGTTTCGACGATATCGACGAGATCTCCCGGACGCGCGGGCTCGAGTGCACGTGGACCTGACCGCGGTTCACTGGTCGGTTCGCCCATTTCCCCTCGTACGTCGTGACGGTGGCACGAATGCCGTGTCGATCAGCGATGCTAGGGGAGTAGACGGTCGGCCGAGTTCCCGCCACCGGGAACATCGCTCGCCCAGCACACTGACGAGGCCCTTACCTCGGAGATGGTCCGGCCGCGTCGCCGCCGGAAGAGCGTGCGCAATGTGCCCGGGTTGAGATAACCGACACGGCCGGCAATCGATTCGACGGTCATCGAGGTGGTGTGCAGCAGTTGGGTGGCGCGTTCGAGCCGGATCTCGTCGACGAACTCCTTGGGTGACATACCCAATTCGTCATGGGTCGCACGTTGCAAACTGCGCGGAGTGACGCCGAGTTCGCGTGCGACGTCGGCGATCTGGAACTGTTCGCCGACATGACCGGCGACCCAGCGCTGGAATCCGACGACCAGCGAATCACCGCGCGCCACGACCTCGGGGACCACCGACTGCCGGCGGCGGTCACCCGCGAGCAGATAACGGCCCGCGAGTTGCGCGGTGTCCGGACTCAGTCGCGCGATCAACGCCAGCGCCAGATCCAGATGCGCGATCGCTGCTCCAGCGGTCGTGACACCGTCGGCGTGGTAAACGGTATAGGCCTCGACGACTTCGACTTTCGGGTAGCGCTTGCGGAACTGGGGACTGATGGTCCAATTGGTCGTGGCCCGAAGCCCGTCCAGCACACCGGCCTCGGCGAGCTGAAAAGTGCCGGTACAGGCTGCCGCGAGCTGTGTGCCGTGGCTCCGCGCCGCGGAGATGTGTTCCAGTACCGGTCGATTGACTGGATCCGAGACCCGCGAGATGATCCGGTCGGCGGACATCGCGAGCATCGCGGGTACGACCAGGATGTCGGCCGTCTCACACCGCGCGAGCGGCAATGTCGGCACCAGGTGCTCGTGCGCGGTGCGGACGCTCTCTCCCTGCGATATGGTTCGCACCCGCCACGGTGTCGCCTCCGGATCTGTTTCCGGCAGTAGGGAATTGGCTACGGTGAATACTTCCAGCACCGCCGACAACCCCAGGTCGGAAACTCCATCGGTGACCAGTACGGCGACATCCATGTCGCAAACAGTACTGAATATGTCGTTTCAGACACTCCGCAACGGCGCAAAGGCGACATAGGGTGCTTCGACGGTCACCCCCGCGTGGCCCCGCGAGAAAGGATCGCAAACCATGCGAATCTTCAGCAGTCGTAGTCGCGTGTTCGAGTATGCGCCGACTGCGCCCGCTCCGTGCGCGGTCGGCTTGGATGCCGCCGCGGTCGGTGTGGTGAACGAATTCGCGGACTGCTTGGTGGTAACCATGACAATTGAGCCCGGTGATCAGCGGCTCGGGAAAGCCGCTGCCAATGTGATCGAGCGGATCGCGGTTCGAACCGGCGCTTCGTCGGTCGTGATAGACGGTCGGATTAAAACTCCAGCGGCTGACGACCATCCCAGCGGTGCCGACATCCTCGAGGCATTGGCCGATGCTTTGGACATCCTGGCTGAGGTCACCGAAACCGCCACTGCCGGTGGGAGACCCGTTCATCTGATGCCCTTCGGCTGGCACACCGACACGCGGCTTGAACTCGCCCAAGGCAGCGACGCCCGCCATCTCGTACACCTATGCCCCAACAGCGTCCAGCGCGGTCGAGTTGTAGCGGCTTTGAATACCACGCCGTTCCACGGCATGGATGAATCACGGTCGGTCCCGACGGTTCCGGTCGATTCGGCCCACTCCTGAAGTGGCGCGCACACCCGATCAGCGATACCTCGCCCTCCGCAGTGACCGATGGTGCTCGTCCCAAAACCCATCGGCCACCACGACCGAACCGCATTCGTCATGCCTGTACGACGAACCGGCCTTCGGAGGCAGTCGAAAGCGCCGGATCACGGCGCGATTTCGACCAGACGACCGAGTTGCGGAGATGAGGGAACCGCAACCCGCTCAGTGTGCCGCTGCCCGACGGCACGTTCAATGATTCCTCATCGGCGTCGATCTCGTCTCGGCTCTGTTCCCAGCGTGGGGAATCCTGGCGAAGGATCAGACGCTCACCCGGCTGTGTACCGAACGGGTGGCGACACCGACGATGTTCACCACCGGAAATACGCTTCCCGGGCGACATCGGGAAATCCGGCCGACCTGTCTTCCGCGAGTTTGCGCTTGCGGTCCGCCACGATCCTGGCGGCCGCAGCGAACCAATCGGTCACAGAGGGCCATCGCATCTCGACCGTGCCTGATTCGTGCAGGAGCCACAGCGGCGGGTCCGGTTCATCGAGATCCTTGCCGTCGACGATCACGTAGTTGTACGAACCGATTTCGGCCAGCACGAGCATCCCGCCCGGGTCGCTCAACGCATGGTCTGCAGCATCGTCCAAACCCGCCAGCGCTTCCTGCTTTTCCTCGCCGTTCACCGCGGACACACCGAACAGGGCTCCTGAATACCAAATTCCAGGGTCTTTCCCGATTACTCGGAATACCTCACGTGCGGCTACGGGGATCGCCCGGGCTCGTTGTTGTTCGAGCATTCGATCGATTTCGTCATCGGACGCGCCGACGACCATATCGGGCCGGAATCCGTCGGCGACCGCGGCCGCGAAGATCGCACGGACCCGCACCTCGGATTCTTGAAGGCTGGTCATGTTGTGGTACCCCACATTTCGTCGTTTTCGGGATTTCGCGCGGTGATTCGAACCCTGCCGGCGAATGCACCGCGGAAGTCGCGCAGCACATCCTGACATGAATCACATATCTGAGCGAGTGGACTCAGCGACATAGCCCGTCCGCGTGGAAAGTCGATGACCAGGGCCACGTCGACATCGATGCTGCCGAGATCGACCCCGAGTCGCTGCGCCGACCGTCCGATCACTACGGCCGGGTCGACAGGGTAACCGTCGGGCTGCGCCGGCGCTGCCTGGACCACATCCCTGATGACTGCCTCGACCTCGGCTTTCGTTCTCCCGGAACCGATCTCCAGAATCCGGCGGGTGAGATCCTCGAGCAGCTTGGGCTCGGAATCGAACGCTCGGCTGATGCCGTCTACCTCGCTGGTCTTGAATATCCGGCTTCCTTCGTCCGGGAGTTGCGGTAGCCGCTCTCCAGGGGTTCCCCGCAGCGCGCGACGGTCGCCACTGGTCGCGGCGAGTTCTTCGAAGAACGGCTTCCCGTTGACGGCGCCCGATGCCGTACCCGTGGTCACCGTTCGCTTGGGCCAGCGGTTACGACCTCCCTCGGATGCCCCCGAGACGGGACCGTCGCGGATCGTCCGGACTTGCCGCAGCAATTCGTTGTAGTGGGTCTCGCTCCCGAATCCAGCTTTGGCCAGGATGTCCTGGGCGAGGTCTCGGTCCTTCTTGGCAAGCCCCTTCCCAGCGGCGCGGGCCCCCCGCGCGGCGTGACGCGCCGGTGTCACCCGTGCGGCCGCCGCGAAGCCTTCGGTCAGATCCTCGGCCAGTTCCTTGACCAGGCGGGCGGGTGAGCTTCGCTGACTCTTCCTGCTCGACCTGGAACCCGCGCGTTTCACCCGATCGACTCAGTCTCGTTGCCGCACGGTGAGTTTGCGCAACAGCCGGGAGCGCCCGGTGAATTGGAGAGTCAGAGTCTTATCAGCGCGATACTCGCGGAAGGTGACCGTGCCTTCCGGTGGGACGCGCGGGTCGATTTCGACGAGGTCGCGGGCGAAGGCGAAGCCGCCAGAGAGGTCGGATTGGTAGAAGCGGCTCTCGGCGCGGGGCGTGAGAATCAGGATGGGGTGATGCGGTGCGATGTCGGGGCGGCGCAGAGAAACAATCGAGAACGGTCCGGCGACCGGAAAACCCAGCAACTCGCGTACACCCGGGGTCGCACACATTACTTCGCGCAATTCGACACCGCATGCGCGAGAGACCATTTCGGTAGTGAGAATGCCCGGCGCCGCGGTGATCGCGGCGGTGATCGAGAACAAGCTCTCGATCTGCGAGGGAATGGCCATGCTGCCGCCGTTCGTTCGGGGAGACGAATGCTCGCCGCGCCGACCGGAACTCCGCGCGTTCACGGCCGGCGCAACGACAGACCACCGATGAGAAGTGTGAGAGCCGGCGATCTGGACGAGGTGGCCGATCCACCCGGTGGGGTTCGAATGGATCGGCCGGATTCGGCGGCACCTGCGGGGATAGGGCATGGCCGGCTCCGGTTCCCTCGGAAACCGGCCAGTGGTTCGGCCGCCGTCGCTATTCAACCCCGGCGACCGCGCCCGGCAATTCCCAGTGATGGGAAGTCTCCGGCCTGACGTGCGTGTCTACCCTCGAGCAGACGAGAACGGCGGAAGGGAAATCCGAGGGTGTCAGCGGCCGAGGACGCGTTCTACACGGGAGTTCAAAGTCTCGGATTGGTTGCCGGGGGTGTACGCAACGACCAGCACGCGCTGGCCGCGTTCCGGGCAGCCACCGAACTCGATCCGGACATGTGCGATGCCTGGCTGGGCCGGGCCATGGCGGGGGAGGTCACCGGCGAGGTCGTCTACGGCGCTTACCGTTCGGTTCACAACCTGTATCGCGACCAGCAGCGCGCCGCGCTGCCCGACCGGTCCCTGTGGTGCCAGGTCGACACCGGCATGTACGGGCTGCGAGTGACGATGGCCGACCGCGATCAGATCGCCATAGCGCAGGCCTGCCTGTACGCCGAAGGCGGCGAATGGGCTGAGGCCGCATCCATTCTCGAACCGCTGCGCGGCGACGATGTCGCCGAATTCACGCTGCAGTCCCTGTACTTCCGCACCCGGCGCTGGCCCGACGTGATCGAATCACGCACCGCCAAACCGCTTCTCGGCGACAGCCTGCTCGACATCGCCGCCGAGCTGATGGCCACCCAGGCCCTCGCGCAACTGGGCCGCTTCGGCGAGGCACTGCCGCGCGCGCAGCGCATCGTCGAGGACTGCGCCTCCGGCAGCCTGTCCTACATCTGGGCCGACGCGCACTTCGTGCTGGGAATGATCCTGCGCCACAACGGCGAACACGAGACCGCCGACCGGATCCTCAAGGGCCTGCAAGGTTCCTCGCTGTGGCCGCAGCGCCCCCAATGGCAGCGCGCGGTCGAAGACAAAGCGTTCCGGCTCGAGATCACCAGTGCCGAGGTCATCACCACCCGGACCGATCGCTGGAACCCGGCCTCGGGCGACGACCCAACCGAAGCCGCCGCCTCGACTGCCCGCTCCGGCCGGGAAGCCCTGCTGGCCGAAGCCTCCGAGCTGTTGCAAGCCCAGATCGGCATGGACTCGGTCAAGGAACAGGTCGACCGGATCAAATCCGGTGTACTGATGGACCAGGTCCGCGCCAAACGCGGCCTGGCCGTGGACTCCCGCTCCCATCACCTGATCTTCTCCGGCCCGCCGGGCACCGGAAAGACGACCATCGCACGCGTCGTCGCCAAGATCTTCGCCGGACTCGGCGTGGTGCAGAACGCCGACGTGATCGAGGTGTCGCGCAACGACATGGTCGGCACCCACCTCGGCCACACCGCACCGAAAACCAACGCGCTTATCGACTCCGCGCTGGGCGGGGTGCTCTTCATCGACGAGGCCTACACCCTGGTGCAGGAAGGACTCTCCGGCGGCGACGCCTTCGGCAAGGAAGCGGTCGACACGCTCCTGGCGCGCATGGAGAACGACCGCGACAAACTGGTGGTGGTCATCGCCGGATACGAAGACCAGATCGATCGATTCCTGGCCTCCAACGACGGCCTGGCCTCACGGTTCACCAAACGCGTCCGCTTCTCCAGCTACGAAGCCGACGAGCTGGTGCGGATCGCCGACCACATTGCGCAGAAGAAGGATTCGATCCTGGCCGCCGACGCGCGCCGGACCCTGTTCGAGCGCTGCCAGGACCTGTCGGGCCAGAGCCGCAACGGCCGCCGGCTCATCGACCTGGCCGGCAACGGCCGCTTCGTCCGCAATGTGATCGAAGCCGCCGAGGCCGAACGCGACTACCGGTTCACCCGCGAACACACCGACATCGCCGCCATGACCGACGAAGCGCTCATGACCATCACCGTCGCCGACATCACCGCCGCGCTGGAAGGGCTCGCGCCGGCCGGGCGAGGCTGAGCGTGCAATCCAAGATTCCCAAGACCGTGGCCCGCTTCCGCGTGGTCACCAAACATCAGATCTCGGGCTGGCGCTTCCTGTTCCGGCGCATCGAGCACGCCCTGGTGCGCCGGGACGCCTCGATGATCGACGACCCGCAGCGCGGCCGATCCACCGCCCTGTCGCTGGGCGTCGCGCTGGCATGCGTGATCATCGCAGGATCGGCGGTGCTGTCTTTCTTCAAACCCGCCAAGCAGGTGGGAGATTCGGCCATCGTGGCCGAGAAGGACACCGGCGCGTTGTTCGTCCGGATCGGCCCCCGATTGCATCCCGCCTTGAACCTGACCTCCGCGCGGCTCATCGTGGGCAGCCCGGCCAACCCGGTACTCGTCTCCCGTGATGAACTGGCCAAGTACCCGCGCGGACCGCTGGTCGGCATCGCGGGCGCACCGGGCAGCATCACGGATTCGGGCGGCCGCGATTCCTCCTGGACGGTGTGTGACGGCGTGCGCACCGGCACGGCCGCGCCCGTGGATCCGGCCACCGGATTGCCGACCGTCAGCCGAGCATCCTTGCGCACCACCGCCATCGGCGGCCCGCTCACCGTGGACGGTGAGAAGGTGCGACCGCTGGCCGACGGCGAGGCCCGGCTGCTGCGCGGCGGCAACACCACCTGGCTGGTGTATCCCGACCGGGATCACGGAGTGGTCCGCGCCGCAATCGATCTCGGCAATTCCGCGGTCACCCTCGCGCTCGGTCTCGACTCCACCGCGACCATGCTGCAGGCGTCGGCGGGCTTGCTCGGTGCGATCCCGGAGGCCCCGCCGATCAGAGTGCCGGAGATACCTGGTGCCGGGCAGTTGACGACCTTGAGTTCCGGGCTGAGCGTGGCGGTGGGTTCGGTGCTGACGGTCGCCACCGTCGATCGGGGTACCGCCTACTATCTGGTGTCGCAATCCGGTGTGGTGCAGGTCGGCCCGGTACTGGCCGCCATGATCCGCAACGCGGACTCCTATGGTTCGGTGACCACCAATTCGGTCGGTCCGGATGTGATCGCGGCCAATCTGCGCCCCGGATCCTGGCCGGGCACGGCAACCTATCCCACCGCGCAAGTTCGGCTCGTCGGTGTCGATCGCTACGACACCACCTGCTATCACTGGTCGCGCGGTGCCTCCGAGCTCAACGCCACCACCCGCGTGCTGGTCGGCCGGCAATTGCCGGTCGCCAGCGAGGAGTCCACGCGCACAGTGCCTTTGGTGACCGCCACCGGTGCGCAGGGCGGGACCGCCGATGCCGCCTACCTGCCGCGCAGCACCGGCCGATTCGTTCGAGTCACCGGCACCGACCCGGCCTCCCCATTGCGTGAGGCGCTGTTCTGGATCTCCGACAGCGGCGTGCGCTACGGCATCGAGGTCGCGCCCTCCGGCGGCTCCGACCCGACCTTGACCGCGCTCGCCCTGCGCAATCCGGTGCCGGCGCCCTGGAGCGTGGTCTCGCTCTTCGCGGCCGGCCCAACCCTGTCGCAACGCGACGCCCGCGTTCAACACGACGCCCTGCCCGTGGATACCGCGGCCACGGCGTTGCCCGGAGGATGAGCATGACCAGTACCCGTCGCTTCGTGCGGCCCGCCCGCATGCTGCGCGGCCCCAAAGCGCCCGCGGTGACCGAACTCCGGCTGCACGCGCCGACCGAATTGCCCAAACCCATTCCGCCGTCCCGGCTTCGGATGATCATGCCGGTCGTCATGATGGCGGGCATGGCCGGCATGATGGTCATGATGTTCCGCGGCGGCGGCGCCATGTCGCCGACCAGTCTGTTCTTTCCCATGATGATGCTGGTGTCGGTCTTCGGCATGCTGGGCGGCAGCGCCAGCGGCAACGGCTCCGGCGGCGCGGCCGCACTCAACGAGGAACGTAAAGAGTATCTGCGCAGTGTCGCCGACAACCGCCGCTC
This sequence comes from Nocardia yamanashiensis NBRC 100130, assembly GCF_001613325.1. Lineage (GTDB taxonomy): Bacteria > Actinomycetota > Actinomycetes > Mycobacteriales > Mycobacteriaceae > Nocardia > Nocardia yamanashiensis. Next base: position 86,016 of record NZ_BDCD01000038.1, read on the forward strand.
GGTGCTGGACTCGGAAATCGACCTGCACGCCTACCTGCGCTACATCCATCCCGGACCCACCGAGATCGCGGCCCTGGTCGGTGGCGGCCGCATGTGGGAGGTCCAGGTCGCCAGCCCGCAATTCCTGCGCATCCGGGTCGGCCGGGGCCGCATCGCCAACCAGGTCCGGGTGATCGTGCCCGAAGCCGCGCCGCTGCACGATCTCGATCCGGTCGGCGTGGTCGAGGTGACCCGATTCGCCAAGGCGTACTCCACCGTCGGCGGCATGCCGATCGCGATCAACCTGCTGTCCGCGCCCGAAATCGTGCTCGACGGCGATCCCGACGCCGGCGCCGCCCTGGTGCGCGCCATGATCGCGGAAGCCGTTGTGCTGCACGGCCCCGACCAGGTCGGGGTCGCCGCCGTGCTGCCGGAGCTGGACACCGAGGAGTGGGCCTGGCTCAAATGGCTGCCGCATACCCAGCACCCCACCGAGGTGGACGGGATCGGCACCGGCCGAATGGTTTACCCTACCGTCGCCGACCTGCGCGCCAAACTGCTCGCGGGCCTCAATCGCGGGCCCTTCTCGGCCAACACCCAACCGTCCCTGGACCGCAAACATTATCTGCTGATCGTCGGACCCGGCGGCGCGCCGAACGAACGTGACGTCTCCGGGATCGACGGCTGCACCTGGCTGCGGCTGGGCGCGGTGGAACAGCCGCTGCCGCGCGCCATGCGTTTCCTGGTCGGTGTCGACGGCTCACTGTCGGAGATCAACGCTCGGGGACAGCGCAGAGTCGGTGTCGCCGACGACATGTCGGCCGCCGCGCTGACCGCGCTCGCCCGCGGCATCTCCCCGTACCGACTGTCGAGTGTGGTGGAGGCCGTCGCGGCCGAACAGGCCGGCGGCACCAGCTGGGAGGACATGGTCGCCCTCGACGACCCGGGCGACATCCGGGTCGAACGGCAGTGGGTGGCACGCCGCGATGCCGACCGCGCGCGGTTGAACATCCCGTTCGGCCACGACAGCGCAGGCGGTTTGGTCTTCCTGGACATCAAAGAATCGGCCGAGGACGGCATGGGACCGCACGGCATGTGCATCGGCGCCACCGGCTCCGGAAAGTCGGAATTCCTTCGCACCCTGGTGCTCTCGGCCGTCGCCACCCACTCACCGGACGTGCTCAACCTGCTGCTCGTCGACTTCAAGGGCGGTGCGACCTTCCTCGGCTTCGACCGCCTGTCCCATGTGACCGCAGTCGTCACGAATATGGAGGAAGAAGCCGACCTCGTCACCCGTATGGAAGACGTGATCAACGGTGAAATGGCACGCCGGCAACGGATCCTGCGCGATGCGGGCAACTTCGCCAATGTCGCCGACTACGAGCGCGCCCGCGAGCAAGGCGCGCAACTCGATCCGATGCCCACCCTGCTCATCATCCTCGACGAATTCGCCGAACTGCTCGAACAGCATCCGAACTTCAGCAAACTGTTCGTGGCCATCGGCCGGCTCGGACGCTCGCTGCGCATCCACCTGCTGCTGTCCTCGCAGAAGGTGCCGGCCAGCCGCATGGGTGAACTCGAAGCGCACCTGTCGTATCGAATCGCCCTGCGCACCAACCAGACCAGCGATTCCCGCGACGCCATCGGTACCGCGGATGCCTACCATCTGCCCAAGAAGCCCGGCGCGGGGTACTTGCGTGTCGGCGCGGGGGACCTGCAGCGTTTTCAGGCCGCCTACGTCGGCGGACCCTACGTCGCGCCGGTGAAGTCGACCGCCGCCGGGCCGCAACGCGCCCGCCGCGCGGGCAGCGGATACCTGCCCCCGCAGCTGTTCACCGCCGCCGTGGTGCTCAACGCCGAACCCGCTGCCCCCGAACCCGATCCGGTGCAACCCGGCCCGGAGGCCCCGGACAGCGAACCGGTGACGATCATGGAGACGGTGCTCGCTCAGCTGGCCGGGCGTGGTCGTGCTGCCCATCGAATGTGGCTGCCGCCCTTGAGTGTTCCGCCGACCCTCGACCGGCTGGCCCCGACGGTCGGTCAGGGTGAACTGCGGGTGCCGTGGGCCATCGTGGACAAGCCGCGCCAGCAGAAGCAGGAAGTGTGGACGGTGGACCTGTCCGGGGCGGGCGGTCACGTCGCCGTGGTCGGTGGTCCGCAGTCGGGCAAATCCACTGCGCTGCAAACCCTGGTGCTGGCCACCGCGCTCACCCACGCTCCCGAACAGGTGCAGTTCTACTGCCTGGACTTCTCCGGCGGATTGTCGGGACTGCGCGGATTGCCGCATGTCGGATCGGTGGCTTCCGCCCGTGACAACGATCGGGTGCGACGCACCTTCGCGCTGATCAGCAATCTCGTTCACGCCAGGCAGTCGTTGTTCGCCGAACTGGGCATCGATTCGATGCGCGAATTCCGGCGCCGCCGCGCGAGCGCGGCCGAATCCGCCGAACTGACCGCACGCGGCGACGCGCACGGCGACGTGTTCCTGGTCATCGACGGCTGGGATATCGGATTTACGCCCAGCGGACCGTTCTATGACGACTATGGCCCGATCGTGGAATCGATTGCGTTGCAGGGACTGAACTACGGCATCCATCTGGTGATCAGCAGTTCGCGCTGGGCGGCCATCCGTCCCGCGGTCAAGGACCTGCTGCAAACCCGCCTCGAATTGCGTCTCGGTGATCTCACCGACACCGCGTTCAACGCGCACCGATATATCGTCGCGGCGATTCCGCCCAATCGTCCCGGACGATGTATTTCCAACGACGGTCTGCACATGCTCACCGCACTGCCTCGCATCGACGGCATCGGCGATCAGGAATCCGCCGGCGCCGGACTGCAATCGGCCGTTGAAGCACTGAACAACGCCTATCCGGATCGGCGCGCGCCCGAGGTGCGGCTGCTGCCGACCCGAATCGATCTCGACCAGATTCTCGCCGGCCGACCCGAGCCGAGCACGCTGGCCGAGCGACTGGCCGTGCCGTTCGGGATCCGTGAATCGAATCTGGGTCCGGCCGTGGCCGATTTCAACGTCTCAGCGAATTTCATGGTGCTCGGCTCGTCCGGGTGCGGCAAGTCCACGGTCATCGGCGCATTGCTGGCGTCGATCCGCGACCGCTTCACACCCGAGCAGGCCCGGGTGCTGCTGATCGACTACCGCCGCCAGCACCTGGACGCCATCCCCGACGAAATGTCGATCGGCTACCTCACCAGTGAACGCGACCTGGCCGAAGGACTGCCCGCCTTCGCCGAGAAAATGCGCGCCCGTCGCCCACCGGACGGGGTCACCACGCAGCAGCTGCGGGACCGCTCCTGGTGGAGCGGTCCGGAAATCTTCGTGGTCGTCGACGATTACCACATGGTCGTCCAGCGCGGGCAACTCAATCCGCTGGAATCACTCAAGGACATCATCGTCGACGGGCGTGACACCGGCCTGCACGTCATCATCTCCCGTAGTATCGCGCAAGCCGATTCGGCCATGTACGACAATGTGCTCGGGCAGCTCAAGAACCTGAATTCATCCGGGCTAATCATGGACGGATCCCGATTGGATGGAATGCTGATCGGCGACGTGAAGGCGACCAAACAGCCTGTCGGGCGCGGAATCCTCGTCGAACCATTGCAGTCTCGACGCGACCTCGTCCAAGCGGCGATGGTCCCGGACCATGCGTCACCCGGTCAGATCTGAAGGGCAGAATCGAAAAGCGCTGTGCGTTCCCAACTTTGGGAATGAAATAGCGTTGGCACCGTACCGCCCCTTTCGGGCCGGAAACCGCTGAGACACAAGGAGACGATCCATGGAAGTCAGAGTGGATCCCGCAGATCTGCCGGTCATCGGAGCTCAAATACTCGCCAATCATGCCAGCCTCGGCGGGGTCGTGCATGCTTCGGCATTTTCCGGGCTGGTCCATCTGATTGGGTTCGACGAAACCAGCACAGAAATCATGGCGGCGCTGAACACTCATCACGCCGATTCGATCGTCTCCCTCGTGTCCGGTCTGGAGTCAGGCACAGAGCGCGGTGCGGCGCTCGCGCCGGTAGCTGCGGCCTATCGCGGTCAAGACGCTGCCAGTGGGATCGCGATCGCCACATAGGTTTCGGCCCCGAGGCATTGCTTTACCGATGGTGAGATGAGTGTGGAGCGCCATGATTCTGTTCGACCCTGTGCTGCTGTGGTTCTCCACGAGCCTGCATCTCGCGCCCGGCCCTGCGCCGCTAATCGAGGCGGGGGCCGTGAAATCCGCGCTCTCGACCGCGCTGCTCGCGTCCGCGAGTGATGCGGAAGCGTCCATGGCGCGAATGTCCGTCACCTGGGCCAGCCCAGCCGCGGATCAAGCCCAGCTGTCATTTCGCCGCCACATCGAATGGCTGCGGGAGCAGGCTGCCGTAGCGGCGAACACCGCAGGGCGGGCCTATCTTCTTGCCGATGCCAACGCCGCGGCACGCGCATTGATGCCCACGCCCGTGGAGGTCGTGGCAGTGGAGCTCGAGATCGAGGCCGCGTTGGCAGGAGTCGCAGCGGGGTCACCCTTGGCCGGCGCGGATCTTATCGCGGCTGGACTCCACTACAGCGTGCTGTGGGCGCGAGCGATGAAGTCGAAGGCGGGCTACGCGAGCGCAGCCACCTCACTGCTCAGCGGCCTGCAGGCACCACCACCGCCGCCAACCGCAATGCCCGGCGGGGGGGCAGGTGTCATACCGCTCGGAACCGGCGTCCCGGGCGTCGGTGGGACACATGGCCTAGGTGGTGCTGGCAGTGGAACCACGTCGTTGAACACGTCGGATGCCTCCGGTGCGAGCACGTCCGGTGGCTCAGGTGCGGACGCGCCCGGCGCGTTGCCCGGGAGCAGTTCAGCGGGGGCCGCGCAGTCCGGCGGAAGTAGCGGCTCAACGGGTACAGGACAATCTGGCGCGGGTGACGGAGGAGGAAATTCCGGTCCCGGGTCGACGCCAGGGGGCGGCGATGCCGCGCAGCCGGGATCCGCTGCGCAGCAACCTGCTTCAACGCTGGGCGAGCTGCCGGACGACGGCTCCGATTTCGGAACCGGCGAAGCCGCGCACGACGTGGGCACCTCGGGATACGACCGTGACGACTCGCCGTCGCGGACCCTCGCGGACTCGAGCGGCGTGATGGGAGGTCTTGTCGCACCGACCGTGATCACGGGCGGGCCCGGCGCCATGTCCGGAGTCGCCAGCGGTTTCGTTTCGCCGAGGCCCTGGAACGCACGCGCCGTGCGGGCCTTCGGCGCCGGTGTCGGTGCGACCGGTGAACCCACTGCTCCGGCCGCGGTCGCACCCCGTGGCGCGACTTCATCCCTTCCCCAGCGAGATCGTCGTCGTCAGGTCGAGCGCAAGTCCGCGATCATCGCCCCCCGCGGCTCCCAGGAGGCGCCGACGCTCGAGCAGGGCGCCGCGATCGGCGTCCTCGAATACGCCGGTAGTGACGCTGAATCGGCGGCGGAATGGGAATCTATGCCAACCGCAGGGGTTCTCGGAATCGCTATCGAAGATTCGGACTGATCAATAGATCAGTGACTACCACGACGTACTCGGTGTCTATTCCGAGGCGATATCTATTTCGATCATGAAAGGAAAGTAAATGACCACATTTCAAGGTGGCAAAGATGCATTGGATCGGGCCGCTTCGGATACCGACGGGTACGGGACGGTACTGAAAGGTCATACGAATCAGGTTGCGAACGATCAGTCTCAATTGAGAGGTACCTGCCGAAGCGGTGCTACCGCCCGCGCCATTCAGCAGGTTCTGACTGAATTTGGCGAGACCGGCAACAAATTGTCGAGGTCGCTGGATTCGATCGTCGACGAATTGAGGAGCACCGCATCTGCCGTCGGTAACTATGATGCCGAAAGTGGTTCCTCGATCCTGAGTCAGGGAGGTGAATCCGCTGGTACTCCCAGTAAGACTGACACTACGACCTGGAACTGAATTGGCTTCGGAACTCACCGCAAGAAAGGAACTGAGCTATGCCTAGTGACGACATTATCGATGTGGATATCCAACCCACGATTGATATTCTCACCGCCCTGAAAGGTAGGGTGCCGCAGATGATTAACAATGGTGAAGATATCAATCAAAATGTTCGGAAAACGCTGGAAACCTTCAAAGGTGAAGGCTCCGAGAGCTTTAATCGCTTGATGACTAACTTCAGTTCCTCTTACGAGGAGCACAGCCAGCATCTCAAGGGTATCACCACGAAAATCGACAAGGCCATCGAGGAATTGAAGGCATTGGACCGGCAAATCGCTGCGAAAATGTCACGCTAGCGTTCGACGTAGTGATTGCGCAGCCCGTGTTGTATGCGAGCATGCGGCACGCGGCGGCCCGGGCTGCTCCACACACGATCAGGTCACGATCCAGATAATGAACGATCCTGTCACAGTTGAACTGAACGTTGATTCCGCGCTGCTGCTCAAGCAGTTGGTCGGCATCGACTCGTACCCGGCGCAGTTGGCGCTCTACTCCGACATTCATCGCCTTGCCGATCGCGACCGCGTCAATTCGCGGGTGGCAGAACAGCTGACCGCTGTCGGGCTACTGGACGACGGCCGGGTAAATCCGGTCGTCGCACACTGGCTGCATTGTCTGGACCGACCGGATGTCGAACTGGTCGCCTACATTGTGAACATTGGCCAGGAGAGCGCCGGTGCCACGTTGAGCATGTCGCTGGTGCGCCGCGATGACAGCCATGTGCTGGCGATGCGTTGCGATGACCATGTCGTGTTCCAGTCGGTGTTTGTCGAAGGAGACCGCATCGACGTGCTCACAGCGGCCTTGAGCTCGGTGTTGGGTTCGGCGACTGCGCCGGCATTCGAGCCGATCACCGCCAACCGGGACGAATGGGCCACCCTTCCCACCGATCCCGACGGGCGACGGCGGGTCCTGTCGGAGCTCGGTGCGACCTCGCGGGCCGCAAATATCCTCGCCCGGACCCTGGACCGGGTGGAACGCCACGCCGAAGTGCTCATGGTCGAGCATCGCGACGGTGACACAACGTTGCCCGAGGTGTCGCTGAGCGTGATCGATACCGCCGAGGGACGGATCGTGGTGATGCCCAAACGGTCGTTGGACGGGCGGATCCAGATGACCTATATGCCCGGCGACGATGGCGTCCTGCACGCCGGCGTCCGGGCACTCGTCGAATCGCTGCCTGGACAGAGCTGGTTCGAACCCCGCCGCGGGTGATTTTCCGCAGGGTTTGTGAAGAGGATGAGGGAGATGAGCGAAGCACCGACCAGAAACGGCGCGCCCACAGGGCCCGCGCGCGCCCGCGGCGGTTACGACGCCTTCTTCGCGCCCGCTCCGGAAACCACCGGGGAGTCCACGGGCGCCAGCTGGCGGGAGAGCGTCGGCGGCCGCAACGAGGAATACTCCCGCCGGACGGTGGTGCCGCCGCGCCCGCGTCAGCCGACCGTGCCGGAGCCGCCCGAACCTACCGAACCGCCCACCGCGCCCGAGGATTCGCTGTTTCCCGGCAACCCGGAACCGCCCGCCCAACCAGAATCCCCACGGAAACCCGATTTCTCGGCTCCTCCCGCGCCGCCGAACCCGGCGCAGTCCTCCGCCCCGGTGAACCCGGCACAGTCCTCCACCCCGCCGAATCCGCCGGAAACCTTCGCGCCGCCGCCGAATTCGGCCTTCACGTCCGCGCCGCCGAACTCGGCACGCGCATCCGGGCCGCCGAATTCGGCATATACGTCCGGGCAGTTCCGCGCGTCGCCCTTCGGCGAGCAGGTCCCGCCGCAACGCCAAACGCAGCCCCGTCCGGGCGCGGCCCACGATCCCGCGGTCATCGAGGGGTATGCGGGACAGGATGCCGCCCCACCGCGACCGCCGGCGCCGCCGGCCCCGGCGGTGTGGCATCCGGAGCAGCAGAGCGGCTGGCAAGCGAAAGCACCGGCGCAGCGCGAACCCGACGGGCCGCGCGGGCTGCCGATCTCGCTCACCTCCACCGAATTGCTGGCCGAGATCGCCGCCAGCCATCAAGCGCACCTGCGCTCCACCAGCGGGATGCGCGGCGCGCTGAACAAGGTCGGCTTCAATCTGGGCCTCTCACCCACCGAACAGCGCACCGAGGATCGGCGTGTGCGCATCCGCCGGCATCTGGTGCAGCCCTACCGGATCGCCGTGCTGAACGTGAAAGGCGGTGTGGGACGGACCACCACGGTCGCCGGACTGGCCTCCACCTTCGCGGCGCTGCGCCCGGATCGGGTGGTCGCGGTCGACGCCAACCCCGACTTCGGTGATCTGGCCGCCCGCACCAGCCGCCACCCCTATGGGCTGACGCTGCGTGATCTGGCCCAAGCCCCAAACCTGGATGCCTTCGCGGCCGTGCAGTCCTTCGCCTCGATCACCATGTCGGATCTGGCCGTGGTCGCCTCACCCTGGTCCACGGCCGCGGTCGACCAGTTGTCCGGGCCGGAATACCTTGCCGCCCTGAATATTCTGCAAAAGCACTACAACCTGCTGGTGATCGACTGCGGCACCGGCGTACTGGACTCGGCGACCTCGGGCGTGCTGCGCACGGCCGACGCGGTGGTGGTGGTCACGCCCGCGACCGTGCGCGGGGTGACCGGAGCCGTGGCCACTCTGGAATGGCTCGACGGACACGGACTGCACCGGCTGGCCGCCGAATCGGTGATCGCCATCGTGCACCAGCAGCCTTCGAAGCCCATCGTGGAGATCGAACGGATCGAGGAATTGTTCACTGCCGCACGGCGACCCACCTATCGCCTGCCCTATGACGAGCATCTGGCCGAAGGCGGCGAGATCGACCTGCGGTTGTTCGACAAGGACACCGCCCTGGCATTCGAAGACCTGGCCGCGGGCCTGGCCGATGCCTTCCCCGACGATATGACCGGTGCGCCGAGAGGCGGCCGCTGGTGACCGCCGCGGCGACCGGTGCGCCCGCACAGTCCGCCGAAGTCACGCGCGCCCGGGTCGCGGTCCTGGTCGCCGGCTATCAGGTCGATGCGGTGCTGCCCACCAAGTTCGCCGTCGAGACTTTCATCGACGACCTGCTCGTGGTGCTGGACTCCGCGATCGACGACGAGTCGGTCGATTTCACTCCGCCGCAAGGACAATGGACCCTGGCCCGGCCGGGTGAGCCGGCGATTCCCCGGTGGCGGACGCTGGCGGATCATCAGATCGACGACGGTGCGCTGTTGATCTTGACGACCGTCGAATCGGCCGAAGTGTTCACCCCGATCGTCGAGGACATCACCGAGGCGCTGGCGCTGATCAACGAACGCGAGTTCAGCGAATTCGACCCCGAGACAGCCGAATTCGCGGGACAAGTCGCGCTCGGATGCGCCGCCGTCCTGGTGGCCGGCCTGTTGGCCGTCATCTGGACCGCTTCCGCATCGGTGCTTTGGTGCGCGCTGCCCGCGGTCCTGCTCGGCCTGCTCTGCTGGGCTGTGGCTCTGATGCTCGCCCACCGGCCGCGTCGCCGGCGGCTGGGCCGGGTGCTGGCCCTGTCGGCGCTCCCGCTCATCGCCATCGGCGCGGCCATGCTGGTTCCGCCACCGCACGGAGTGCCCGGCCCGTTCACCGCCGCCAATCTCGCCGCCGGCGCGGCCGCGGCCGCGATCGTGGCCCTGACGCTGCTGCGCTCGACCAGCTTCGCCACGCCTATGCTGGTGGCCACCGTCACCGGCGGCGCGCTGCTCGCCCCAGCCGCCGGGGCCGCCGCCTTCCTCGACATATCCGCACGGCAGGTGACCGGTGGCGTCGTCTTCGCCGGACTGATCCTGCTGACGGCCGCACCGCGCCTGGCCGTGTTCCTCGCGAGCATCCGTCCCCCGGACCTGCCCGACCCCGGCAAAGAGGTGTCGGCGAGCACGCTCAACGACATCTTCGACGCCGAATCCGCCACTCCGGGTGACGAACTCGGCGATCCCGACGGCGAGGACCGTCGCCCGCGCCACACCATCGAAAGCCGGGCGCGCCTGGCCGTGACCAGCCTGCGCGGCCTGATCGTCGCCGCCGCGGCGACCCTCGCGGGGGCCGCGGTGCTGACCGCGCACGCCGCGCCCGGCGGTATCCGCGAGCTCGTGCTGGCCGTCGCGGTGGCCGGGGTGCTGCTGATGCGGGCGCGCTGGTACCCCGACCGGGTGCAGGCCAGCGTGCTGGTCGCCGCCACCACGGTGACGGTCGCCGGAACAGCGTGGGCACTGGTCGAGGCCTACCACACGCCGGCGGCGCGTACCGCGGTCACACTGGCGGTCGCGGCGATCGCGGCCGCCGGCTGCGCGGCGGGCACGAAACTACCCGGGGTGCGGCTTTCACCGGTCGTTCGCCGGATCATCGATCTGGTCGAATACCTGCTCATCCTCGCGATTCCGGTGCTCAGCTGCTGGATCATGGGCGTCTACACCGCCATGCGGAGGTTGTGATGCGCGCCGGACCGCTGACCGCCGCGGTCGCCGCCGTCCTCGTCGCCGTGTCCACGCCGGCGGCGGCGGTAGCGCCCCCGCAGGTGACCGTCGGCGGCGCCCCGGCCGACGGCACACCGGGCCCGGAGTTCGCCACCAAGCAGGACAAGTCCTGTCTGGCCGCGGGTGTGCTGCCCGACAGCGACCTGCGGCAGATCCCGCCGGTGGAACGTGCCCTGGATCTGAGCCGCGCCCGCGCCCTGACCCGGGGCGCGGGGGTCACCGTGGCCGTCATCGACACCGGTGTCAGCCAGCACACCAGGCTGCCGGAGCTGGCCGCCGGCGGTGACTATGTGCAAGCCGGCGGCGACGGGCTCTTCGACTGCGATGCGCACGGAACGCTGATCGCCGGCATCATCGCGGCGGCCGACGACCCGGCCGACGGTTTCACCGGGGTCGCCCCGGAGGCCAAGCTCATCTCCCTCCGCTACCGATCGGGCGCGTTCCGGGCGGACGGCAATCTGAACATCGATGCCGCCCAGCAACTTTCCATCGACATCGGGCGGATGGCCAAGGCCATCGTCCATGCCGCCAACCTCGGTGCGCAGGTGATCACCGTGGCGATGCCGGTCTGTGTGCCCGCCGGGCTCGGCATCGACCAGTCCGCGCTGTCGGCGGCCATCGGCTACGCCGTGCACACCCGCGGCGCGCTCATCGTGGCCGGTGCCGGCACCGCCGGAAACGGTGGCTGCGAACAGAATCCGGGTATCGACCCCGGTCGCCCCGCCGACCCGCGCAACTGGGATCGGGTGAAAACCATCTCGGTGCCGAGCTGGTTCGCACCGTCGGTATTGAGTGTCGGATACACCACCGCCACCGGTGACACCGCGCCGGAATCGCTGTCGGGGCCGTGGGTTTCACTGGCCGCGCCCGGTGTCGGGATCGAATCCCTCGGCCCCGGCGGCGGCGGACTGATCAACGGTGTCGGCGGCGACAAAATGGTCCCGGTCGGCGGCGCCAGCTTCGCCGCCGCATACGTCAGCGGAGTGGCGGCCCTGCTGCGTTCGCGCTTCCCCAACGAATCGCCCGCGGAAATCACTGCCCGCCTGCTGGCTTCGGCGCACGCGCCCGCGCGCGGTGTCGACAATTCCGTCGGCGCGGGACTCGTCGATCCGCTCGCCGCGTTGAGCTATCGCGTCCCGCCGGAACCGCCGGCCGCGTTGTCGCGGTCGGCGGCCCTGGCCGTGC
>NZ_BDCD01000039.1 GCF_001613325.1 Nocardia yamanashiensis NBRC 100130
ACCGCTGACACGGCGGCGTCCGCCTCGGCCTGGGCGGCATCGGTCTCCGCGGCGTCGGCCACCTTCGCGGCGGCGCCGGCGGCGAGCGCGGCTTCCGCCGCCGCGTTCTCGGCGGCGGTCAGCAGCTGCGCGGCGGTGGCCACCGTATCGGCCTCGGTCGCACTACCGGCCTGCGCCAGTTCGAGATTCGCCAGGTCCGCGGCGTGCACGGCATCCTCGACGGCCGCGTGCGCGGCATCCTCGGCCTGGTGTGCGGCCATCGCCATCGCGACCGGGTGGGCCCGTTTCGCGGCGGCCTGCTCGGCCTTGTGCTCGGTCTCGTGCTCGTCCTTGTCGGCTTCGGCCTTCTCCTCGACCGGAGCCTCGGCGACCGGCGCGGTTTCGGCCGCGGCATTGCGATCCTTGCGGCGGCGACGCGAACCCTCACGACGGCCCACGCCCTCGCCTTCGGCGGCCGGAGACGCCTCGACGGGGTAGTTGTGCACCAGGATGCCGCGGCCGTGGCAGGTCTCGCAGGTGGTGGAGAACGCCTCGACCAGGCCGGTGCCCAGCTTCTTACGGGTCATCTGCACCAGGCCCAGCGAGGTGACCTCGGAGACCTGATGGCGGGTACGGTCGCGGCCGAGCGCCTCGGTGAGGCGGCGCAGCACCAGGTCCCGGTTGGATTCCAGGACCATGTCGATGAAGTCGACGACGATCATGCCGCCGATATCGCGCAGGCGCATCTGGCGGACGATCTCCTCGGCCGCCTCCAGGTTGTTACGGGTAACGGTCTCTTCGAGATTCGACCCGCCCGACCCGGTGAACTTGCCGGTGTTCACGTCGATGACGGTCATGGCCTCGGTGCGATCGATCACCAGGGTGCCGCCCGAAGGCAGCCACACCTTGCGGTCGAGGGCCTTGGCCAGCTGCTCGTCGATGCGCAGGCTGCCGAACACGTCGACGCCGGTGCCCTCGTAGCGCTCGACCCGGTTCAGCATGTCCGGCGCGACCGTGCGGACGTAGTTCTCCACGGTCGTCCAGGCGCGCTCGCCCTCGATGATCAGCTTGGAGAAGTCCTCGTTGAACAGGTCGCGAACCACCTTGACCAGCAGGTCGGGCTCTTCGTACAGGGTCTTGGGCGCGCCCGAGCCCTGCTTCGACTGTTCCTCGATGGTGCGCCAGGTGGCTTGCAGCCGTTCGACATCGCGCGCGAGTTCGGGCTCGCTCACGCCTTCGGACGCGGTGCGGATGATGACGCCGGCGTCCTGCGGCACGATGTCGCGCAGGATCTCCTTGAGCCGCTTGCGCTCGGTGTCGGGGAGCTTCCGCGAGATGCCGGTGGAGGTGCCGCCCGGCACGTACACCAGGAAGCGACCGGCCAGGCTGATCTGCGTGGTCAGGCGAGCGCCCTTGTGGCCCACCGGATCCTTGGAGACCTGCACCAGGACGGTGTCACCGGGCTTGAGCGCCTGCTCGATCTTGCGCTCCCGGCCGCCGAGTCCGGCGGCCTCCCAGTTCACCTCGCCCGCGTACAGCACGCCGTTGCGGCCGCGGCCGATATCGACGAACGCGGCTTCCATGGACGGCAGCACGTTCTGCACCTTGCCCAGGTACACATTGCCGACCATCGAGGCCGAACCGGTGCTGGTCACGAAGTGCTCGACCAGGATGTTGTCCTCGAGCACCGCCACCTGGGTGGTGGAGGTCGGGTGTTCGGCGAAGTGCTTCTCGCGCACCACCATCACGCGATCCACGGCCTCGCGGCGGGCCAGGAACTCGGACTCGGTCAGGATCGGCGGGCGGCGGCGACCGGCTTCGCGACCGTCGCGGCGGCGCTGGCGCTTGGCTTCCAGGCGGGTCGAACCGCTGATGCCCTGCACCTCGTCGGAGGCGGCGGCAGCGGCCGCGGCGCGGCGCTTGCTGCGCGGTTCGCGCTCGTGCACGACCGTGTTCGGCGGATCGTCCTCGGCGGCTTCGGGCTCGTTGTCCTCGCCACCCTTGCGGCGGCGACGGCGACGGCGGCGACGGCTGCTCGAGCCCTCCGGCACGGCGGCCGAATCCTCGTCGTCATCGGTGTCGTCGCCGGATTCGTCGGCGTCGGTGGTGTCGGCGGTGACCGTCTCGTCGGTCTCGCCGTCCTCCGAGTCATCGGATTCGCCGTCGGCGTGCTGTTCGCCACGGCCCCGGCCGCGACCACGACGACCGCGGCGGCGCCGGCGCGAGGTGCCCTCGCCGCGCTGCTCCCGGTCCTCGCCGTCCCAGTCGCCGTCGTCCTCGGTCTCCTCGACCGCGGGCTCCTCGACGACCGGAGCAGCCTCGGCCACCGGCTCTTCGGCCTTGACCTCTTCCGCCTTGGCCTTGCGGTCGGCGCGGCGCTTGCGGCGCGTCTCCTCGATGGCGGCGGCGTCCGGCGACAGGAACAGCGGCGCGGCCACAGCGGCCGCCGGCTGATAAGTCACCGGCTCCTCGGCCTGCGGCGCGGCCTGGAAGGGGTTGTTGAACAGGGAGGGCTGGCGCGCGGGCGGCGCGGGTTCGACCGCGGCCTCGGCCGCTTCGACTTCCTCGGCGGCCAGTTCGTCGGCGGCTCGGTCGTCGCCGGCGGCGATGGCCTCCTCGACGCTGGTCTCGACGATCGGTTCCGGATCCGCGGGCGTGGCCTCGACCGTGCGCGGCCCGAAGGCGTCACGGACGGTTTCGGCGACGGTGCGATCCAGACTCGATTGCGGACTGCGTGCCTGAGCGCCCATTTCGGTGAGATGGGCCAGGATGCGTTTGCTGGTTACGCCCAGCAGCTTCGCCAGTGCGTGCACTCGGATCCGTTCCGGCAACTGTTCGGCAGCCGGATTGGTGTCGGTCGGATCTTGACCGATACCAGCGGCCTCCCCTGCGTTCACCTGCGATGCTTCTTGCGGCTCTTGATCGGCCACGAATTCTCCTCGGAGACCCCCGGGCGCGTCCCTCCGAGGAGTGACGCGGCCGACGCGGGGGCGCTGTCTGTGGCGCCTCGAACCCGGGAGGGCACGAGACGAAATGGTCTCCGCTCCGCGTGGCCCGGGTGTCACCTGTGTTGTCGTCGTTCGGGCTTGCTGGCCACGCAGTGCCTGGCTGTTCGGCTCGACTTCGCGTTGCGAGCGTTCATCCAGCGTGCCTGTCCGACAGCCGAGTCTTGGAAGCCGTCGGCGGCAGCGATGATCGTCCGTCGCTCCGCGATGTCAATCGGAGGTGTCCGTTACCTGCCGCAAACGGTGGGCGTCGGTCACTTCCGTAGCCAGTATCCCACACGACCTCGGGGCGTCGCGCCCGCGCGGGCTTTCAGGGCTCGTCGCGCGTCGTGAGAAGGACAACTCTCGTGACTCTCAGGGGCACGCCCTGAAACCCCGAAAGCAGGGGTTGAAACGGGGGGTCCGGGGGCAAAGCCCCCAGACCTTCTTCCCGTTCGGGTCGGGGGCGGGCCCCCGGAGTGCGGCTCGCTACTGCGCGAAGCCCGGGAACCAGATGGCGATCTCGCGCTTGGCGGATTCGGGCGAGTCGGAGCCGTGGACCAGGTTGTACTGGGTCTCGAGGGCGTAGTCGCCGCGGATGGAACCGGGGACGGCCTTCTCGACCGGGTCGGTGCCGCCGGCGATCTGACGGAAGGCGGCGATGGCGCGGGGACCTTCGAGGACGGCCGCGACGACCGGGCCCGAGGTGATGAATTCGATCAGCGAGCCGAAGAACGGCTTCTCGCGGTGCTCGGAGTAGTGCTCGACCGCCACTTCCTCGGAGACGTTCACCTGCTTCAGGGCGGCGATCTTCAGACCCTTGCGCTCGATGCGGGTGATGATCTCGCCGATCAGGCCGCGGGCAACGCCGTCCGGCTTGATGAGTACCAAAGTCTGCTCAGTCACGCGGTTCAGCCTAGTGGGCAGGTTGCCCGATCAACGATTCAGGCTTCGGTCATCCGCTGGCTGGGCAGTGCGCCCGCGTCCATCTTCTTCTTGACGTCGGCGCGCAAAACCAGGATGAACAGCCACACGGCGAGGAACACCACGGCGATCACCAGGATCGAGATATGGATGAATCCGCCTGCGAGCAGCGCGAACTGGAGCCCGAGGTTGAACCAGAGCGCCCACGGCTTCCGCTGCACGCCGGCGCCCAGGAACATGATCACGGCCAGCCCGACCAGGTACAGCACCGACCACCACCGCAGTCCGCCGCCGACCTGCGCGACCACCGGCAGCGCGAGCAGCACGGTGATCGCCTCCAGCACGAGGGACCCGGCCATGACGCCGCGCAGACCCTTCCACGGATCGGTGGCGGGCGCGGGCACCTCGGGCGTGGCGTCGGAGGTCATGCTGTGTCCTTTCGAGCGTGAGCGGGGCGCTGCGTGGTTACGCTGCGCTGCCTCCTTCGCGCCTGACCGCTCACGCTGGGTCCTTTCCGAACAGGCTGCGGGCCGCCCCGGCGGTGACGACCGATCCGGTGATCACGATGCCCGCGCCGGAGACCAGTTCACCGTCGTCGCCGTCTTCGGCGAGATGGATGGCGGTCTCGATGGCGTCGGCGAGGTCGTGTGCCACGGCCACGCGTTCGTCACCGAACCGCTGCACCGCCAGGTTGGCCAGATCGTCCACGGGTAGCGCTCGGGGGGAACCGTTCTCGGTGACCACGATCTCGTCGAAGACCGGTTCCAATGCGTCCAGGATGCCACCGGCGTCCTTGTCCGCCAGCACCGCGATCACGCCGACCAGTTTGCGGAAGTCGAATTCGCTGGTCAGGGTGGCCGCCAAAGCCTGTGCGCCCTGCGGATTGTGGGCCGCGTCCAGGAAGATGGTCGGCGCGCTGCGCATCCGCTCCATCCGCCCCGGGCTGACGGCGTTCGCGAATCCGGCTCGCACGGCATCGATATCGAGCTGCCGCGAGGACCCCGCCCCGAAGAACGCCTCGACCGCGGCGAGCGCCAGCACCGCATTGCGGGCCTGATGCTCACCGTGCAGCGGCAGGAAAATGTCGTCGTACACCCCGCCCAGGCCCTGCAGTTCCAGCACCTGCCCGCCGACGGCGGTGCGCCGCGCCAGCACCTGGAATTCCGAGCCTTCGCGCGCGACCGCCGCGTCGACCTCGACGGCCCGGCGCAGCAGCACGTCCATGACTTCGGGTTCCTGCTGGGCGATCACGGCGACGGTGTCGCGCGGCACCAGCCCGTCGTCCACGGCCTTCTTGATGATCCCGGCCTTCTCCCCCGCGATGGAGGTGAGGTCGGGGCCGAGGAAGTCGGTGTGGTCCAGCCCGATCGGGGTGATGACGGCGACCTGCCCGTCGATCACGTTCGTGGCGTCCCAGCGCCCGCCCATCCCGGTCTCCACGACCGCGACGTCCACCGGCGCTTCGGCGAAGGCCGCGTACGCCATGGCGGTGAGCACCTCGAACTTGCTCATGGCCGGCCCGCCCGCCGCCTTGGACCGTTCGTCGATCATCTCGACGAAAGGCTGGATCTCCCGGAAGGTTTCGACGTAGCGCCCCGGCGTGATGGGTGCGTTGTCGATGGCGATCCGCTCGGTGGCCAGCTGCAGGTGCGGGCTGGTGATGCGCCCGGTGCGCCGGTGCAGCGCGGTGAGCAGCGAGTCGATCATGCGGGTGACCGAGGTCTTGCCGTTCGTGCCCGCGATGTGAATCGCCGGGTACCCCTGCTGCGGCGAGCCGAGCAGGTCCATCAGCGTCGCGATCCGGGTGAGTGACGGCTCGATCTTGGTTTCCGGCCAGCGCTGGTCGAGTTCGGCCTCGACCAGGGCCATTTCGGCGAGGTCGACCGGGGAGGTGCCGCTGGTCAGCGGCTGCCCCTCCTCGGCGTACCGGCGCTCGTCGCCGCTCACTTGGCTTCCGCCAGCTTGGCGATTTCCGCGAGCCGCGCGGTGATCCGCTCGACGTCGGTCTCGGCGATCTCCTTGCGCGCCTTGATCTTCTCGACCACCTCGTCGGGCGCCTTCGCCAGGAAGCCCTGGTTGCCGAGCTTGCCGGTGGTGGTGGCCAGGTCCTTCTGCGCGGCGGCCAGGTCCTTCTCCAGGCGGCGGCGTTCGGCGTCGAGGTCGACGGTCCCGGAGGTGTCGATCTCGACGGTCACCGTGGCATTGGTGAGCCGGACCTCGAGCGAGGCGGTGGCGGCGAAGTCGGCGCCGGCCGCGGTGAGCTTGGCCAGGTTGGCGATGGAGGTCTGCTGGTCGAGCAGTTCGGCGGCGTCGATGCCGATCAGCTTGGCGGCCACCTTCTGCGAATCGGCCAAGCCCTGGTCGGAGCGGAAGCGGCGGATCTCGGTG
The DNA here is from genome assembly GCF_001613325.1 of Nocardia yamanashiensis NBRC 100130. Lineage (GTDB taxonomy): Bacteria > Actinomycetota > Actinomycetes > Mycobacteriales > Mycobacteriaceae > Nocardia > Nocardia yamanashiensis. The sequence continues at coordinate 6,276 of NZ_BDCD01000039.1, forward strand.
ATCAGCTTCTGGGTGTCGGCGATGCGCCGGGCGGCGTCGGCGTCGGCGGTCGCGCCGGAAGCCTGCGGCCAGGCCGCGACGACGATGGATTCGCCCGCCGCGCCGTCGGTCAGTGCGCGCCACAGCGATTCGGTGACGAACGGGATGGCCGGGTGCAGCAGCCGCAGCACGGCGTCGAGCACATTGCCGAGCACGATGCGGGTGGACTCGGCGCGTTCCTCGGATTCGGCGAACTGCACCTTCGCCAATTCCAGGTACCAGCTGCAGAATTCGTCCCACGCGAAGTGGTAGAGGCCCTCCAGGGCCTTGCTGAACTCGTACCGGTCGAGAGCCGAATCCACTTCCGCCACCACCTCGTCGAGGCGATCGAGGATCCAGCGGTCGGTGTCGGTGAGGGTGTCGCGCGCGGGCAGCTCACCCGGCTGCGCGCCGTTCATGAGCGCGAACTTGGTGGCGTTGAACAGCTTGGTGACGAAGCTGCGCGAGGCGGTCACGTGCGAGGTGCCGACGGACAGGTCGCCGCCCGGCTGCGCACCGCGCGCGAGGGTGAATCGCGTTGCGTCCGCGCCGTATTCGTTGATCCAGTCCAGCGGGTCGATGCCGTTGCCGCGCGACTTGGACATCTTCTTGCCGTGTTCGTCGCGAATCAGCCCGTGCAGGAACACATCCCGGAACGGCACCTGCTTCTGCTGCGGATCCTTGCCCGCGGTCAGCACGGCGTCGTCGGAGACGAACATGCCGAACATCATCATGCGCGCCACCCAGAAGAACAGGATGTCGTAGCCGGTGACGAGCACGCTGGTCGGATAGAACTTGGCCAGCTCGGGCGTGGCGTCCGGCCAGCCCATGGTGGAGAAGGGCCACAGGCCGGAGGAGAACCAGGTGTCGAGCACGTCCGGGTCCTGCACGTAGCCCTCGGGGGCCTGCTCGTCCGGGCCGACGCACACGATCTCGCCCTCGGGGCCGTACCAGATCGGGATGCGGTGGCCCCACCACAGCTGGCGCGAGATGTTCCAGTCGTGCATGTTGTCGACCCATTCGAACCAGCGCGGTTCCTGGCTCGGCGGATGGATGACGACGTCGCCGTTGCGGACGGCGTCGCCCGCGGCCTTGGCGATGCCCTCGACCTTGACCCACCACTGCATGGAGAGTCGCGGTTCGATGGGTTCGCCGGAGCGCTCGGAGTGCCCGACCTGGTGCTTGTACGGGAACTTGCGGTCGACGATGCGGCCTTCGGCTTCCAGGCGCTCGCGGATCTTCAGCCGCGCCTCGAACCGGTCCATGCCGTCGAATTCGGTTCCGCTGTCGGCGATCTTGCCGGTCTTGTCCATGATGGTCGGCATGGGCAGGCCGTGGCGCAGGCCGAGCTCGAAGTCGTTGGGGTCGTGCGCGGGGGTGATCTTCACTGCGCCGGAACCGAATTCGGGATCGACGTAGTCGTCGGCCACGATCGGGATCTGGCGGCCGGTGATCGGGTGGTAGACGGTGGTGCCGATGAGCGCCTTGTACCGCTCGTCGTCCGGATGCACCGCCACCGCGGTATCACCGAGCATGGTCTCCACGCGGGTGGTGGCGACGATCACGTACGGTTCGTCGTCGTTCATCGACCCGAAGCGCATGGACACCAGCTCGCCGTCCACCTCCTTGTGATCCACCTCGAGATCGGAGATGCCGGTCTGCAGCACCGGCGACCAGTTCACCAGCCGCTCGGCGCGGTAGATGAGCCCCGCGTCGTAGAGCCGTTTGAAGATGGTCTGCACGGCACGCGAGAGCCCGTCGTCCATGGTGAAGCGGTCGCGGCTCCAGTCGACGCCGTCGCCGAGGCGGCGCATCTGGCCCTGGATCTGGCCGCCGCTCTCACGCTTCCAGTCCCAGACCTTGTCGACGAACAGCTCGCGCCCGAAGTCTTCCTTGGTCTTGCCGTCGACGGCGAGCTGCTTCTCCACCACGGTCTGGGTGGCGATACCGGCGTGATCCATACCGGGCAGCCACAGCACCTCGTAGCCCTGCATGCGCTTGCGGCGGGTGAGCAGGTCCATGAGGGTGTGGTCGAGGGCATGGCCCATGTGCAGGGTGCCGGTGACGTTCGGCGGCGGCAGCACGATCGAGTACGGCGGCTTGTCGCTGGATGCATCGGCGGTGAAGTAACCGGCGGCTACCCACTGCTCGTACAGGTCGGCCTCGACGTCACCGGGATTCCAGGACTTGGGGAGGGCATCGGCACGATTGCGTGGGTTCTCAGAGGCTGCGCTGGTCACCTGGCGATTCTAAGGGGCGGGATTCTGCCACCTCTACCGGGTTTTGGATAGCCGAAGAGCGGGGCTTTCGGCGGATGAGGGACACCGAAAGCCCCGCCCTCGTGATTCAGCCTACCGGGGATTCGGGCGGAGGCGGCGAATCCATAAGCAATTCTCAGGTTCTGACCCAAATGGGCCAGCCTAGGCCATTTTTCGTTGCATCGACGTTGCGTTCGACCACTGTATTTCCGTGATTCACAGTGTGATTGCACAGTTTTCATGCCGGTCGGTCGGCAAGTTGGACATCGGTGCGGACCACCGCAACCCGGCGCGAGGTGGATTTCAGTGAAAACTCAGGGAATTCCCGGTTGCCGGAAGCGATTTCGCAGCCAATCCTGGAAAAGGTGAACCCCCCGCTCGACTCCGGATCCGCACCCGCCGCCGTCACCCGCTTCCGCCCGCACCGCCTGCCGTCCCGCCGCCCCGGAACGCGCGTGGTCACCCCGCGCCGGGTGCACGACCTACGCGGCGACGCCGTCTGCGAGCTGCGCTACCCCGCGACCGCGGCCGTGATCTTCTCGGGGGTGCCGGGCGCGGGTAAGAGCACGGCGCTGCGCAAACTGTTCGGGCTCACCCCGGAGAGCATGACGCCCACCGTGAGCAGGCACGGTGCGGTGCTGCTGGATTCACAGCACTCTCGGAACTGGTGGCAGCGGCGGCTCACCCGGGTGCCGTATCCGCTGCTGCTGCCGATCGTGCACGTCACGCACTATCTGCGGATCCGCCGCGCGCTGCACCGGGCGGACGGACCGGTCGTCATCCACGATTGCGGCACCCGGCAATGGGTGCGGCGCCTGGTGGCGGCCTGGGCGCGCACCGGCGGGCGGACCGTGCATCTGGTCATGATCGATGCCCCCGCCGCGCACGCCCTGGCCGGACAGGTGTCGCGCGGCCGGGAGGTCGGGCGGATCAGCTTCCGGCTGCACTATCTGCGCTGGCAGCGGCTGGTGAACCGGGCCGCCGCCGGCGTGAAGCCGCACCCCGCTCCCGAGTCGGTGGTGATCCTGGATCGGGCGGCGGTACGCGAGCTGCGCGCGGTCTCCTTCGCGGCCTGAGCGGTCGCTCACCATCGGGCGTTCGGACCGGAAGCCGTGTCCGATTCGCCCGGTCAGCGGGCGTGTGCGAACCCACACCGCCGCGCCCGCGTGAGCTGAGCCGCAATCCCCTTGCCAGCTCCACCTGCGGTGATGTGTTCTGGCTATCCGGCTGGCGCCAGTCGTCCTCAGTTCCGACGCAGTACCCGACAACTCCTCCAGGGACACCACCGTCCCTCCCCCCGGAAAGAGAGTCACCATGCGCGTTCGAACCATTACCGTCACCGCCGCGCTCGCCGGGGCCACCATCGCCGGAGCCATCGCCGCCGGAACCGCCTCCGCCGCAACGCCGTTCGTCATCCCGCAGGCCGGAGCCGCCGGAGTGGAACTTTCCCCCGGCGAAACCCGCGCCCTCGCCGACAGCCCGATTCCCGCCCTCGCCGACCGCTACGCCCCCACCGGACTGGTCACGGTGGGCGTGCAGTCCGATTCCAAACTCCCCCAGGACGATTACAGCGTGTACGCGGGCCTGCGCGACATCGTGGCCGAGGCCGCCGATCGCCCGGGCGGCGCAGTCGACCTGATCGTCGATTCGGAAGGCGTTGTCCTGCTCCAGGACTGGTGAGACCCGCGGCCGTTCCACTGCGGCCGCTCCGAAATGCCAAGCGCCCCGCACCTTCCCGGTGCGGGGCGCCTTTTGTCGGCCGGCCCGCCTATGGCGGAAACGAAACAGTGTGGGTGCGTCGGGTGCCGTCCCCGACTGTGGTCCCCCTGGCGAGGTGCCGTCATCTCACCTTCCGGCGTCGTTCCGACCGTTGCCGACCTCTCGAGCAAAGAGCAAAGGACATCGGGGTTGAGTGGCACAGCAGTGAGGGGGTTTTCCGGCGTGTCGCCGCACTCATGTGCCGTTGATCATGAAGGGATTTGGTGGGCTGTCGGCTAGACCAGTACTTCCAATGCTGCGCGGTGCGCTTCGAAGGTGGCGGGGAGGTGGCCGGCCGGGTCGCCGTCGGCGGTGGCCGGGGCGTTCGGGGCGGTCAGGGTGATCGTGGAGGCGCGGTATTGGACGGTGGCGGGGTGCTCGATGCGTTTGCCCGCCGACAGCGCCGGGAGGAGTTTGAGCATGTCCAGGCGCGGCATGGCGCCGACCACGGTCAGGTCCAGGAGGCCGTCGTCGAGTTCGGCGTCGGGGGTGATGAGCATGCCGCCGCCGTAGGTCTTGGTGTTGCCGACGGCGACCATGACGGCGTCCAGTTCGATGACGGTGCCGTCCGGGTGGTCCGGCGAACCGTGCAACTCGATCTTGTAGGGCACCGCGAGCTTGCCCGCGAGTTCGATGACCGCGGCCAGGGTGTAGCGCAGCGGGCCCTTGGGCCAGCGCATGTGGTTGGCGCGCAGGGTGACTCGGGCGTCGAGCCCGGTGCCGGTGACGGTCGCGAACCACATGGGTTCGGTCGCGTCCTGCGCCTGCACCGTGCCCAGGTCGATGGTGCGGGTCTTGCCGCGCAACACCGTATCGACCGCGGCGGCGGTGTCGTCCGGGATGCCGAGCTGGCGGGCCAGGTCATTGCCGGTGCCGCCGGGGATCAGCCCGAGCGGCACATCCTTGCCGACCAGCCCCTGCAACACCACGCAGACCAGCCCGTCGCCGCCCGCCGCCACCACCGCGTCAGGCCGGGCGTACGGATCGGCGAGCGCTTCCCGCACCAGGCGGATGGTGTCGGCGGCCGAATCACCGCGCAGTTCGGTGACTTCCACGTCCCGCGCGGCGAAGGCGTCGGCCGCCGCGATCGCGACCTGCGCGCCCTTGCCCTGCCCGGACAGCGGGTTCGTCACCAGCGCGACGGAGCGAATCTTTCTCACGGGATGAGCTTCCCAGGATTGAGGATGCCCGCGGGGTCGACCGCGTTTTTCACCGCCCGCAACACCTGAACGCCCAGGTCGCCGATCTCGTCGGTCATCCACGGCCGATGATCCGCGCCGATGGCATGGTGGTGGGTGATGGTCCCGGACGCCGCCACGATGGCATCGCCCGCGGCCCGCTTCGCCCGCGCCCACTGCGCGATCGGATCCGCGCCCTGCTTGGCGACGATGGTGAAGTACAGCGACGCCCCGGTCGGATAGGTGTGCGAGATATGGCACATGACCAGCGCCGGCGCCCCGCCCTCGGTGAGCGAATCGACCAGCGCGGCGGTCACTTTCGCCTTCAGATCGGCCAGATTGGACCAGCTGGTGGCGGTTTCGAGGGTTTCGCAGAGAATCCCGACGTCCAGCAGCGCGTCCCGCAGGTACGGCGCGGAGAACCGCCCGTGCTCCCACTCGGCGGCGGGCTGTTCGCCCAGCGCGGTGCCGCCGGCGGCCAGCAGCAGGGCGTGCGCTTCGGCGCTGCGCGCGGCGACGTGCGCGGCGGTGCCCTCGAAGGTGGTGACGGCCAGGCAGCCGCCGACGGCCGCGCCGCCGACGTCTCCGGCGCGGGCCAGGTTGAGCCCGGTTTCGGCTTCGTCGGACAGTCGCATGACGGTCGGGGCGGCGCCGGTCTGGATGACGGTGCGCAGCGCGTTCGCTCCGGTGGTGAAGTCGGGGAACGACCAGGCCTGGTAGGCGGTGGTTTCGGGGACCGGGTGCACGCGCAGGGTGACCTCGGTGATGATGCCGAGGGTGCCTTCCGATCCGGAGAACAGCTCGCGCAGATCGGGTCCGGCGGCGGAGGCGGGTGCGCGGCCCAGGTCGAGAGTGCCGGTGGGCGTGGCGATTCGGAGGCGCTCGATCATGTCGTCGAAGCGGCCGTAGCCGGCCGAGGCCTGCCCGGAGGACCGGGTGGCGGCGAATCCGCCGATGGTGGCGAACTCGAAGCTCTGCGGGAAGTGCCCGAGCGAAAAGCCCTGCTTGCCAAGGAGTTCCTCGGCCTGCGGGCCGGACAGCCCCGCGCCGAGGGTGGCGGTGCCGCTGATCGGATCCATTTCGGTGAGGTCGTTCAGCCGCCCCAGATCGATGGCGATGACGGCGTCGAACGCGCCGCGCACCGGGTCGAGCCCGCCGACGACGCTGGTGCCGCCGCCGAACGGAACCACGGCGATGCGGTTGGCGGAGCAATATTCCAGTAGCGCAAGCACTTCGGCGTGATCGGCGGGGAAGACGACGGCGTCGGGCGCGTCCTGCGTCCCATCGGCCCGGCGGCGCAACAGATCCGGGGTGGATTTACCGCCCGCGCGAAGCAGCCGATCGCGGTGGCCGATCGAGACGTGCTCCGCTCCGACCACCGCGTCGAGCCCGGCATGCTGGTCCGGAGTGAGCGCGGAGTCACGCAGCGGCACGTCGCCCTCATCGCGACGGGTCACCGGTTCCCCGGACACCCCGAATACCTGCGCGAGCAGTCCCCGAATCTTGTCCGGCAACGGTTTGTGTCCGGACGGGGAGCCCCAGGCGTCCCACACCATACTCGCGCGGACCTGCGGCTCGCCCGGGTTTTCCGTCGATGTGGCTGCTGCTCGTTCTTCGACCATGCGTTACAGTCTGACATAGAATGTCAAGTAGTAACGAGAACCTAGGTGGTGAGCCCATGACCGAACCATTGTCCGGCGTCGATCAGGCGATCCTGAAGGCTGCGCGCGAAGCCGTGATCGAGTTCGGCGTGAAGCGCACCACCCTCACCGAGGTGGCCAAACGGGCCGGGGTCAGCCGCCCGACCGTGTACCGCCGCTGGTCCCATACCGGCGCCCTGGTGGCGGATCTGCTGGTGCTGGAACTACGCGAGATCGTCTGGGCAGCGGTCCCCGCGACGGGCCCCAGCCGTACCCGCTTGGTCACCGCGGTCACCGAGGCTTCGGCTCGGATGCGCGCGAATCCGGTGTTCGGCAAGATCTTCCGCGCCGACACCGATCTCATGCTCACCTACGTCTTCGAACGCCTGGGCCGCAACCAGCGCAAGCTCATCACCCTGTTCACCACCGTCATCCAGGAAGGCCAGCGCGACGGGTCGATTCGCGCCGGCGAACCCCGCCACATGGCCACCATGCTGCTGCTGATCACGCAATCAGCGGTGCAATCGGCCGGCACGGTGGCGGATTGGCTGGACGCGGAGCACCTGGATATCGAGCTCGCGCACGCTGTCGACGCCTACCTGATGCCTTCCGCGACAACGCAATAGACGTCCACGCCCACTCCGCCGTTGCCGTCATCCCATGACTCCCGGCTCACGTCCACCTACGACCGTTCTCCACTTGTTTCCGCCCGCTCATCGAAAGGTCCTGCCATGACCGGTAATTCGGCTCAGCACAGTTCGGCATTGAATCGCGAACGGCGACAGCGGGAGCTGAGCGCGCTCGGCGACGGTCAGGCCATCGACGTCCTGGTGATCGGCGGCGGCATCACCGGCGCCGGCGTGGCCCTGGACGCCGCGTCGCGCGGGCTGCGTACCGTCCTGGTGGAGAAGCGCGACCTGGCGTTCGGCACCAGCCGCTGGAGTTCCAAGCTGGTGCACGGCGGTCTGCGCTACCTGGCCAGCGGCGGGGTGGGCATCGCCCACGAGAGCGCGGTGGAACGCGACATCCTGCTCACCCGCACCGCCCCGCACCTGACCCGCGCACTCCCGCAGGTGGTGCCGCTGCTTCCGAATGTCGGCGCCGCGCAGAAACTTCTGGTCCGCACCGGCTTCCTGGCCGGTGACGTCCTCCGCCGCACCGCGGGCACCTCGGCCTCGGTACTGCCCCGCTCCCGCCGCGTAGCCGCCGCGGAGGCCCTGCGCTACGCACCGACCGTGCGCCGAAACGGCCTGCGCGGCGGGTTGATCGCCTGGGACGGCCAGCTGGTCGACGACGCCCGCCTGGTGGTGGCCATCGCCCGCACCGCAGCCGCGCACGGCGCCGCCGTCCTCACCCGCGTGGAAGCCACCGACGTCACCGGCACCGCCGCCACCCTCACCGACCGCCTGACCGGCGAAACCCTCACCGTCACAGCCCGTTCGGTCATCAATGCCACCGGCGTCTGGGCCGACCAGGTCGACCCCAGCATCGAACTGCGCCCGTCCCGAGGCACCCACCTGGTCTTCGACGCCGCGGCCTTCGGCGGCCTCTCCGCCTCCCTGACGGTCCCCATCCCCGGCAGCACCAGCCGCTTCGTCTTCGCTTTCCCCGCCGCGCACAACCGCGTCTACCTGGGCCTGACCGACGAGGAAGCCCCCGGCCCGGTCCCCGACGTCCCGCACGCCACCGACGCCGAAATCGACTTCCTCCTGGACACGGTCAACACGGTCCTGCGAGAACCTCTGACCCGCAATGACATCCGAGGCACCTTCGCGGGCCTGCGCCCCCTCCTGCGCACCGGCGCCGACAGCACCGCCGACATCTCCCGCGAACACGCCGTCCTGACCTCCCCCACCGGCGTGATCACCGTCGTCGGCGGCAAACTCACCACCTACCGCAAGATGGCCGAAGACACCGTCGACGCCGCCATCGCCCACTCGAAGCTCCCCGCCGCCGTCTGCCGCACCCGCGATCTCCCCCTGGTGGGCGCGGTCTCCGGCGCAGCCCGCGACCGCATCCAAGCCCCCACCCGCCTGATCGAGCGCTACGGCAGCGAAGCCCCCACGATCCTGGCCCTAGCGGCGGAAAACCCCGACCTGGCCACCCCCGTAGCCCCCGGAATCGACGTAACCGCAGCCGAATTCACCTTCGCCGTCAACTATGAGGGCGCCCTCGACCCCGACGACCTCCTCGACCGCCGCACCCGAATCGGCCTGGTCCCCGCCGACCGCACCGCCGCCACCCCCACCGCAGAAGCCCAGTTCAGCACCACCAGCCACTAACGCACCCACCCCAAAAGTGAAACACCAACCCGGGAAAGTGCCCCTCCCATGATCAACGGCACATGAGCGAGGCAACACACCGCCGACCCCCTCACTCATGTGCCACTCAACCCATTCCCCCCGGTACCTCGGCTCGAAAAGGCGACAACGGCCGGAACGACGCCGGAAGGCGAGGCAACGGCTCCCATCAGGGGGACCACAGTCGGGGACGGCAGGCGAAGCGACCCCACTATTCCGTCAAATCCCTGGTTACGCCCACAAGGCAGCGATACGAGCGGCCTCGGACTTGCCCTGGGCGCGACCACATTCGGCAGCCGGAACCCGAGTGACCGTGTCCAGCGGATTGGTGCCGAACGACGCCAGAGAGGGTTCGTCGGGACGGATCACCTCCACCCGAGAGCCGCCCTCACGCAGCGCCGCCACCTCACCCTCCAGGAACACATCCGGATTGGCCGCGATGATGAGGATGCGCTCCGCACCGGTGGCGTAGTCCGAGTTCGTCGAGGTCCGGACGCCGCCGTCCACGTACCGGGTGCCCTCCAGCGACACCGGCGGCCAGACCATCGGGACGGCGGAACTGGCCGCCACGGCATCGATCAACGCGACACCGGAGTTGCGGTCGAAGGCCCGGGCCGCGCCGTCGGCGGCGTCCACGGCAATGACCAGCAGGTCGCGATCCGGCCAATCATGAACGGGAAGGCGGGATTCGATGACGGCGCGACGCTGGGCCTCCGGGATGGTGTCGGCATCCAGGGCCGCCGCGGCCAGGCGACGGCTGATCTCGACCGGATCGCCCGGCGCCTGTTCGGCGATGGCGCTCCACACCGCGACCATCAGGGTGAGCGGATCCCCGGGCGGCACGATCTCATGGCTCTGCAAAGCCGGATCGACCTGGCGCGCGAACAATTCGGCGAAGCTCAGCCCACTGCTCAACTGCACGGCCACATTCGAGCCCGCCGAGGTGCCGAGCAACAGATCCGCACCGCGGACATCGACACCGGCATCCGCGAGGCCCACGACAATGCCGGTCTCCCAAGCGATCCCGGCCACTCCCCCGCCGCCCAGCACCAATGCCCGCTCGTGCGCCATGCTCGCTCCACTCCGCTCGGAAAGACCTGTCATCCGAATCTAGCGCGAGCCCCCGACAACGCTCACCCGAAGACGTTGCAGCCCGATCCGGTGCTCAACCCCGTACCGGCCGTGACATCGACATACGGGAACACCTCGGTACCCGCCCGGTTCTGCTGGAAGATCTGCAACCGATGCGCGCCGGTCGTGGCCGGCTTCCACTGCGCCTGCGCCAGCCCGCCCGACGGATACGCCCACGCGAACGGCACCGCATTGTCGTAGAAGATCACCGGCGTGGACGGGTCGTCCACATAGCCGTTGACGGTGTAGGAACAGCCCGTCCCGTAATTGGTGGCCGACCCGAACGAAATCCCCGGTTCCACCCCGACCCGGGTCCCCGTGGCGGCGGCCGGTCCCGCCGAGACGGTGAGCGCCGCCGCGGCCAGCCCCACGGCGATAGCGAACGAACGAGCCCCGGTGGTGCGGCCCGCGGTACCGATGATCGTGCCCATCATGATTCGGTCCTAATCCGTACTGCCGGAGCCGGGTGCACCGGCACGATCCTCCGATCCTCACCCCCGCCGCCCGATCCCGCTACGCATTACCCCAATTCCGTCGCCCGTGTCGGATTCGCGGGCGGAGCGCTGCGCCGAGCGGGCCGGGCGTCCTATGCTGGGCTGCGACGTTGTGAGCGCCGGCAAAGGAGGCGCCCATGGGGCGGATTCCGACCACAGTCACGCTGGTCCGAGGGGAGGGCCTGGTCGCCAGATTCGGGAATGTGATCATTCTGGTCTCCGGTGAAAGTCCTTCCACCGAGCGGATTCTCGGTGCGGCCGAGACAGCCGCCAAGTCCGGCGATCCCGGCGTGGCGATCGCACAGCGGCTGGCCGCGACCGTGTTCAGCGGCGGTTCCGCGCACCCGCCCGATTTCGGGGTGATCGCACCGACCGCCGGAGGCCTGCTGGTGCTGCTGCGCGGCCCGATCCGCGCCCTGGTCAACGGCCCCGAAGGCACCCGCCAATGGTCCGGCGAACGCGCCATGACCTGGGCCGACGAAATCATCCGCGACCCGATCCGCCGCCTCACCGTGGCTCCCGACGGCGTCGCCACCACCGAGATCCCGCACACCGATCTGCGCTCCGGCGTGGTCCCCGCCGGCGGTTTCATCGTGCTCGCCCCGCCCCGGGGCGTCAGCGCCGCGCCCAGCTCCACCACCGGTGTCCTGAAGCAGCCCGATCTCCCCGACGCGGGCGTGCACCATTCCGACGCGGCCGCTCGCACCGCCGACGCCCCCGGCAGCCATCCCGGCCCGCCGGTCCGGCGCGAGGCGCCGGAGTCTCCGGCGCATCCGGGTGGGCAGCGGCGCACGCCAGCGCGCGCAGCCACGGAGGACCGGCCGCAGGATGGCGTGACGGACAAGAACGAGGCAGCGGATGTGCTGGCCAAGCGCACCCGGGCGACCCAGCCCGGAGTGGGATCCGCGCCGGAGACGCAGGTGATTCCCGAAGTTGATCCGGTTGCCGCGGCCGCTCCGGATATGCGGAAGGGGGCGAAAGCGGGACAGCGCGAGGATGATTCGGCCCGGCCTGGGAAGCGTGCCGATCGTCCGGATCCGGCCGATCAACCGCCGACCGCCGCCTTCGACGCGAGCGCGGCGGCAGCCGAGGAAGCGCCGCCGGAAACGAGCGCGATGCCCGCCGCGGTAGGGGTGCTGGGTTCACCGGAGGGCGCGGTGTATCCGCTGGACCGGCCCTATGTGCTCGGGCGGGATCCGATGATCGACGAGTCGGTGCGGCGGGCGGTGGCTTCGCCGATCGTGATCCCGCGCGACCGGCATGTGTCGCGGGTGCATGCCTATCTGTCGGTGGAGGCCGGGAAGGTCCTGGTCCGGGATGCTTCCACGCCGGGCGGCACGTTCGTCGCCGCGCCCGGTGCGCAGGATTGGATCCGGGTGGGTCAGAAGGCCACCGAATTGCCGCCCGGCTGGAGCTTGCGGATCGGCGAGCGAGTGTTCACCTTCCGGGCGGAACCATTGCGGCGGTGAGGTTTTCGCCGGCGAGCGCCGACCAGTCGCCGGCGTGCAGATCGGCCAGCGACCACGGGGAGATGCGCAGGCGAGCGCGGACCGCTTGCTGGGCCGCCGCGACATCGGCGGGGTGATGGCCGAGCACGGTCGCGCCGACCACGTATTCACCGGAGAGGATGAGCCGCCGATACGAGTGCTCGGACGGGCGGTCGATGACGATCACCCGGTCGCGCGGTCCCGGCTCGGACCGGCCGATGGTGAACAGTTCCAGCCCGACGCCCTTGAGGATGGTGGCGGGCGTTTCCGCGCTGAGCACCTGGTCACCGCCGAGCGCATTGACGGCGGCAGCCTGCGCTTGTTCGGCCGCGATCGGCCACAGCCCCAATACGCGGTCCCGATGTTCGGCCACATCACCGGCCGCGTACACGTCCGGCGCGCTGGTGCGCATCCGGTCGTCGACCAGGATCCCGCGTCCCACCGCCAATCCCGCGCGCCGGGCCAGCTCGATATCGGGCCGGATGCCGGTGGCGGTCAGGAACACCTCGCACGGCACGGTCGTACCGTCCTTCAAGACCGCGGCGCGTACTCCGGGATCGCCGGTCAGCCGGGCGGTTTCGGCCCGATGCCGCACCTCGATCCCGCGCCGGACGAAATGCCCCAGCACGATGGCGGAGCAGCGTGGATCGAGCTGCTTGCTCAACAGCCGCTCGCCGCGTTCCAGCACCGTCACCCGAAGTCCCAGCTGGTGCAAGGCGAATGCGGCTTCGAGACCGAGCAGGCCGCCGCCCGCCACCACCGCGCGAGTGCAGCCGCGCTGCTGGGCGTAGGCGCGAATCCGGAGCGCGTCGCCCGCCTCGCGGAGCACGAAACTACCCGGCCTGCGCAGTCCTTCGATATCGGGCAATGCGGCGCCCGCGCCCATGGCGAGAATCAGCCGGTCGTACGGCAGCACTTCCCCGGTGCCGAGCCGCACCCGCCGCGCCCGGGTATCCAGCGTGGTGGCAAGGGTATTGAGCCACGGTGTGATGCGGTGCTCCTCGTACCAGTTCTCCGGCAGCAGATGCAGGCCCTGCATGGCGGATCGGCCGTAGACCAGCCGGGAGATGCCCATGCGGTTGTAGAAGTCGTGCGCTTCCCGCCCCACCAGGTGGATTTCGCACTCCGGGTGGCCGCGCCGGAGGAAATCGGCGGCGGTGACACCGGCGATGCCATTGCCGACGACGACCACGCTCACCAGGGAGCGATCGAAATGCACCGGGGTGTCGGTGTTTCCGCTGCCCGGCTGCAGCGTGAGCGCGACTTCGACATCGCCGCCGGTCACCCGCGCACAGCAGGCCATGCGGGTGTTGTCGGCGAAACCCAAGCGGCGCAGGGTGTTCCGTTCGTCCGCGGTCGGTTCGCACAGGTTGTCCGCACCGCCGAGCACCGCGACCGGGTCCGCGCCGCACACGCCCATCCGGCAGCCCGCTTCCAATGGCAGGGCGCCGTGTTCGGCGATGTCGAGCAGGCTCATGCCCAGGTCGGCGGGGATTCGTGTGGGTCCGGGTTCGAACAGCACCGAAGCCGGTGCGGTGATGAGGTTTCGGGGCGCAGGGCGGGTGCGCGGGAAGGGCAGCAGGACGGGAGCGGTGCGGGTGCCGGTGTGCTGAGCGTATTGGAGGGCGGTGATCTGGGTGCGCGCCAGCCAGATCAGGGTGGCGATGAATACCGCACCGCTGATCAACCAGTGCAACCAGGAGGCGGCGATGCCGGTGATGGTGGTGAACGCGCCCGCCAGGACCGATCCGGCGAACCAATAGAAGATGTCCAGGGCCGCAACCGAATACCCCGCCGTGAGCAGGGCCGGGCTGAGGTCGGTCAGGGACTCCAGGGCGAAGTACACGCCGACGGCCGCCAGCATGGCGATGCCGAGCACCGCGTAGCGCTGCACGATCGACAGTTCGGGATGACCTGTGACGGTGAAGAATCCGAGCACGAACCCGGGTAGCGCGGCGGCGAACAGTTTGCGCGGGGCGCTCCAGCCGCGATCGGTATCGGCCAGATCGGCGAGGTAGGCGGCGCGGGGTTTGTAGTCGTAGCAGTTCTTGGCGCAACCGACACAGGGGCGGCAGTGATTGTTGGCGACGGTGACGAAAGGCGTTCGGCCATAAGCACGTTGCAGCGGGAACAGCGGGCAGATGGTGCTGCACCAGCCGCTCTTGCCTTTGAACGCGACTCCGCCGGTGAATGCCGCGAGAGCGACCAGGGCCAGCACCGCTGCGGTCGCGACGCCGCTGCGATCCAGACCGGCGAGCCGGGAACCCGCGATGCCGAAGAACAGGGCTACGGCCAGCAGGAATCCACGCTCGCGGATCCAGCGGGGCGCGGTGGCGGCGCGGGTGAAACCCAGCAGGCGGGGCAGCTGATTGGTGGCGGCGAGCGGGCAGACATTGCGCCACAGGCCCGGTGCGAACAGGAACAGGCCCGGGAGCAGGGGGACGATCACCTGGAACATGACGAACAGCCCACCGGCCGGGCGCACCAGCAAGGCGATGATCAATGCCAGGTAGATGGCCATGCTGCCCACCCGCACCACCTGCCAGAACCGCAGCGGGATATGCGAGGGCAGTTCGGTGAAGACAGGGAACAGATTCCGCTGCCCGGTCGAATCGATGCCTAACAGCCGTTCAGCCCACACCACAGCCGCCGATGGAGCCGTCTCACCCGGCGGCGGTGGCGGAGCATCGGCCGATTCGGGCATGAGATTCGTTGCGGCACTGGTGTAATCGGTCGGCTCATGGTCGGGCGTGCGCAGCACGATGATCTCGCTACGCCCCAGCCGCAGCACATCCCCCGTCGCCAGCACCTGCCGCCCGTCCAACGGCACCCCGTTCACGGTGGTCCCGTTGCGGCTCCCCAAATCCACCGCCGACAAGGCCGTGGGCGATGGCACCAGCCGCAGATGCTGCCGCGAAACACCGTCATCGGCAAGCACTTCCCCGCCCCGACCGCGCCCGAACAGCACCGGCCCGTCGAGCACCAGCCGCCGCACCGGCCGGCCCCATTCCCTGATCTCGATCAGCGGCTGCCCAGCCATATCCCCGCCTGCCTCTCCACGTCCCGACCGGTCACCGACCCGGACGCCCGCCCCCGGCCAGCGCCGACAGTCCCTCGCGCAGGCGCAGCACCCGCACATACCGATATCGCTTCCCGAGCCGCCGGAACCCGGCCGCGAGCGCCAGCCCCGCCCCGACACCCACAGCGCCACAGACGATCACCGCCGCCACCGTCGGCTCGGTCCCCAGCAGCACCCAAGCCGCCCCCACCGCCGCGATCCCGAGCAGCCCCGCGCTCACCGCCAGCCCAACCGTCGATGCGAAGCGAGCCCGCCCGTGCCGCAGTGCGCGCGAATTGGATTCGGCATAAGCCCCCGCGAACAGCACGAGCAGCAACACCCCGAACGCCGTAGCCGTCGTTAGCGACTTCTGCTCGGTATGCACCCCGAACCGATAGGACGCGGTCTCGCTCCCATTCCGAGACAACGTCAGCTCCCCCGTCAAATCCCCCGCCACCACATACTGATTCACCGGCACAGGCACCGCGACCTCCCCGCCCCCATCCGGCAAAGCCACCGCCTCACCCCCGACCGGCACCCCCAGCACATCCCACGACAACTTCACCGAATCCGCATCCACCCCCGAAACAGCGACCGGCACCCCCTGCGACAAATCCACATCCACCCGGCTCACCGCCCCCGGATCCACCCCGCCTACCCGAATCATCCCCGCAGGCGGCACATCTCGCACACCCCCGCCCAACCCCAGCACCGCCACCGCCCCGACCACCACCGCACAGACCGCCCCCGCCAGCAACGGCACCCGAGCCGGCTTCAACCGCACCACCTGCTGCACCGGCACCAGATCCCCACGATCCACATCCACCAGCCGAGCCCCCTCATGCCGAATCGGCTGCCGCGGCCGCACCAGCACGAGCGAGCCCGCGGCCCAGCCCGACGCCGCGGAAGTCCTTCGAGGCACCGAACCGCTCGCAGCGGACGCCGCCGTCCCACCCGCAGCAGGTCCGCCATGCCGTCCCGCACCGCCCGGTTCGGACGGTCCGGCCCCACCCGAACCAACGGCGCCGGGATATCCACGCTCAGCCGGAATTCGCGGCCCAGCACCGCCATGCGACAACTCACCTGCCGCCCGCGGCCGCGCACCCGACTGCCCCGCAACGGGTTTCCGCGGACCGTCCGGGGGCGTACCCGCGCGTCCCACGTGTCCGCCCCCAACCGAATCCGTCCCACGCCGCCCGGAAATCTGTCCCGGACCGGCATCCGGTCCGGGCGTGGGCCACCCTGGGCCCGGGGTAGCCGGACGCATCACGGTTTCCGCATTGCGCCAACCTGATTCGCCGCGCTGATCGGGTCCGTCCGGCCCGGTACCGGGCGACGTACCGGTGGGCCGATTCGCCCAGCCGGGCGTGGCCGGGCTGATTTCGGTCTCGGCATTGCTCCAGGCGGATTCGTCTTCCGAGGGCGCGCCGGGCCGGGAGCCCGGAGCTCGGACGGTCGGTTCATTCACGGCCGGGTCCGTGGAGCGATGAGGTTGCGGCGTCCGATTCGGGCCGGTCGGTCGTGGAGTGGGGCCGCCCGGCATCGAATCGCTCGGTCGCCGCACCCGATACGCGCCGGACGGCGGTGTCGGGGCGCCCGTGAAACCGCCGGGGCGGGGTTGGGGGGTAAGGGAATCTCGGGTCGAGCCGCCGGTGGTGGCACGCGGGTCGTGCCGGGGTGACGGGGTGGTGCCCGGCGGCGGGGTGTGTGGGGTCCAGGCGCCGGCCGGGCTGGGGGTGAGGGGGCGGGAGCCGCCGGTGGCGGCGGCGACGATGGTGTCCGCGCCGACCACGGGGATGCCGACGGGGGTGAGCCAGCCGGTGCCCCAGCAGAAGGCGGCGGGTTCGGCGAGGGCGACGCCGAAGGATTCGGCGGTTTCGAAGCGGGCGGCGGGGTCGGGGGCGAGGCCGCGCATCACCACTTCGGCGATGGGTTCGGGGACGAAGGGGGCCACTTCGGTGAGGGGTACGGGGTCGCC
This sequence comes from Nocardia yamanashiensis NBRC 100130, assembly GCF_001613325.1. Taxonomy (GTDB): domain Bacteria; phylum Actinomycetota; class Actinomycetes; order Mycobacteriales; family Mycobacteriaceae; genus Nocardia; species Nocardia yamanashiensis. Next base: position 23,576 of record NZ_BDCD01000039.1, read on the forward strand.
GTAGGCGTGGGCGAAGAGCATGGCGAGGGCGTCCTCGCCGGGCGGGAAGGGGAGGGTGCCGGACAGGAGCTGATAGAGCATGGTGGCCAGGGCGTAGACGTCGGTGGCGGGCGAGAGCTGCTGGCCGCGAACCTGTTCGGGGGCGATGTAGGAGGGGGTGCCGATGATCTCGCCGGCCCGGGTGACCAGGGTGTCCTCACCGCCGACGATCTTGGCGATACCGAAATCGGTGAGTTTGAGGGTGCCATTGGCCGCGAACATGAGGTTCGACGGCTTCACATCGCGATGCAGGATGCCGTTGCGGTGCGCCGCGTCCAGCCCGGCCGCACACGACAGCGCCACCGCGACCGCCGCCGTCGCCTCGAATCCGGCTGCGATGAAACGGTTCTCGACCGTCCCGCCCGGCAGATACTCCAGCACCAGCAGGCACAGATCCTCGTGCTCGATGTAGTCGTACACCGGCACCACATGCGGATGATCCAGCCCCGCCATCACCCGTGCCTCGGCCACGAACCGCCGCCGCACCAGGGCATCGTCGGCGAAGTGCTCCGGTATCCGTTTGATGGCCACGCGCCGGTTCAGCCCGCGGTGCACGCCCGCCAGCACCACCCCGCACCCGCCCCGCCCGACCTGCCCGCCGACCTCGTACCCGGGTAGCGCCGCACGCACGCGCGCGATATCGCTCCCCGCCGCATCCCCCGCACTCATCCCCCGACTCCTCCCCGCCGTGGTCGCCGTGCCTCCGGATTGTCCCGGATCGTGGGCTCATCCGGATCCGTTTCGCTTCCGGGCGGACCCGGAACCCACCGCACGGTCGGTAGCGCAGGCGAGGACTTCGCGTCCCGCCCAATGGTGGTGTCCCCCACCCCCGGTCCGCCGGGCACACCTCGCACGACCGGACCGCGACCGCCGAGGGGTTCGTGGCGGATGGTGGGCTCGTCCAATCCGGCTGGGTCCTTGGGGAATACCGGGCCGGGGGTTTGATGGTGGACGGTCGGGGCGTCCGGGGAACCCGGAGGCGTGGCGGTGAATGCCGTGGTGGCGGGTTCGAGGTCCTGGGCGGTGGGTGGATGGGCCGGATCGGGGAAGGTGAGTGTTCCGCCGGGACGCATCGGGTGGGCGACGGTGTGGAAGGAGCCACTGTCGAGTTCCCTTGCGGCGGCCAGGTCTTCGGCATCCAAGCCGAGGTCGTCGGGCCTGCCCGGGGTGGGTGAGAGGTAACCGATCAGGAAGAAGACGGTGGCGGTTATACCGGCCAGGGCGAGCCAGAGACCGGTGCCTGGCACCCACCAGCGGGCCACCGAGGCGGTGAAGCCGGTCATCAGACCCAGGCCGATGCCGGGCGCCAGCAGGCGGACGCCGCGCTGCCACCGGTTGGCCGAAAGGCGATGGCGGGCAACGGACAAGGCCGCATCGGCGATGGCCAGACAGGTCAGGACAGCGAGGATGACGCCGAACAAACCGTAGACCGAGAAGAGCGAGCCGCGGACGTCGATGACGGTGTGCACGCTGGTCACCGCGTTGCCGTCGGAACCGATGAGGGTGAGGTCGGAGCCGATCAATCCGGTGGCCTGCCCGTCCAGTCCGGCGGGGTCGAGACGGTAGGTGAGCTTCTCGGTTTTGCCCGCGGCGACGGTCATTTCGACCGAGGTGGAATAGGAGAAGAAGTTCAAGCCGAGTACGTGACCGGTGAAGTCGATGCGCCGCACCGAGATCGGCTTGCCGGTGTCGTTCTTCACCTCCATCACGATCGGCGTCACCTTGCCCGGATCCAGGCGCACCGGATGCGCCGCGGTAGCGCCCGTCAATGCCCGGCCGTCGATGGTGGCGGTAGCGCTCACGCCACCGGCCGCCGCGGCCGGACCCGCCCCGAACCCGGCGGAAACGAAGGCGGTGAAAAGGAATGCGACGAAGGCGGCCGATCCGAGCAGCCGCAGGACCTTGGTGATATTCATCGGGGGCTCCGTGCGGGCAGGTGGGAAACCAGGCGGTGGCCGTAGTACCAGCCGCCGATGAGCAGGAAGAAAAGCAGAATCGTGGCCGTGGCGGCGCCGCCACCGACCTGACTAACCAGGACGATATCCAGGTTGGCGGCCAGCTTCTTACCGCATTCGGCGGTCACCTGATACTGGCCGATCTCGGTACCGCCGGTCTTCAGCGTCGCGCCGAACGTGCCGTCCGCACCCGCCTTGGTCTCACCGACCGCGGCATTGCCGATCGAAAGCTTCACCGCGGCACCGGAATCACAACCGCGACCGGTGGCGGCCACATCGGTGCCGGGCGTCACCGCGACGGGATTCAGCTCGAGCGCGCTGGTATTCGCGGCCGGCTGCGTACCGCCACCGCTCCCGCCCTGCGGCTGTGGGGTGCCCGGATTCGGCTGCGGCTGTTCTTGATTCCCGCCGCCGCCATTACCGGACCCGTCGCCACCGCTGCCGGATCCACCGCCACCGTTGCCGCCGCCATTACCGCCACCGCCGCCGGATCCGGTGCCGCCATTACCGCCGCCATTGCCACCTCCACCGCCCCCGGAATTCGGCGTCGTGATGTCGGGGCAGGTCCCGTTGGCGGGCTTGGCACTGCCATTCGGACAGTTCTCCGTCACCGGCGGGCACGTCGCGTTCGCGGCCACTACCGACCCATCCGGGCAATTCTTGGATGTCACTACGGGCGGACACGTCGCATTCGTGGCCACCACACTGCCGTCCGGACAGGTCTTGGAGGTCACCACCGGCGGACAAGTCGCGTTCGTGGCCACCACCGACCCGTCAGGGCACGTCTTCGACGTAACCACCGGCGGGCATGTCGCATGCGTAGCGACCACGCTCCCGTCCGGACATGTCTTCGTGGTCGGCGGGCACGCGGCGTTCGTCGACACGACCGATCCATCGGGGCAGGTCTTCGACGAAATGACCGGCGGGCATGTCGCACCGGCCGCGACGACGCTCCCGTCCGAGCAGGTCTTGGTGGTCGGCGGGCAGGACGCGCTTGCTTCCACGACGCTCCCGTCCCAGCAGGTCTTCGTGGTCGGCGGGCAGGACGCGGAGGCCGCGACAACGCTGCCGTCCCAACAGGTCTTGGTCTTCTCCACCTGCGGGCACGTCTGGTTCCCGTACACGACCGTCCCGTTCGAGCACAGCGTGCCATCGGGTTCGCCGTTGCCGCCCTTGCCGCCGGAATTGCCGGTGCCGTCACGGGTTCCGGTGCAGTCGGGTGAGCCGCTGCAATCCCCGCCGGAGCGGGTTCCGCCGCCGTCGGAGTTGTATCCGGTGGGCGCGGGGGTGGAATATCCTGTGCCGGGAGCGTTTTGGGCGGCGGTAGCCTGGGCCATGACGAACGGCGCGGCGGTGTCGGTCAGGGTGGTTGTGGCGGAATCGCCGGGATTCGCGGCGCCGATCCCGCAGACCAGGGCGACGACCCCCAGCGCGAACGCTATCGCCGCGATGCGGGTGAGGAGACTCGAACTCCGCACGCCGCGTGGGAATTTCGCACGCCTGGCAAACTTGCCGGCACGCCGACCATCATGTGCACGTGTCATCATCCGGCGGACCTCGCTCGTTCCGATGGTAAGTCCGGCACTCCCCCGTGTGCAGGCTTCTCACCCAGGCGTTACCTGAACGCTAAATGCGGCCGACCGGCCGGTCGTGGGTAGCTCGCTACTCGAGTTCATCGCCGGTATATCGCGATTCACGGCGGCGGCGTTCATACCGGTCCGCACACCGGACCGCGCCGAACCGTGGGGCGTCGCGCGACACGCCGGGCCGGGGAGCACAATGGCGCATATGCACCGTGCCGCGCCGAAAGCCGATATCGACGAATCCGCGCTGACCGTGACCGCCCCGAAGACCGCGGCGGCCGGAGTCAAGGCGGTGACCGTGGCGCTCGAGCGCGCGGTCGAGGAGATGGGCGTGGTGCGCACCGCACGCACCCTGACCCGGGTGAATCAGCGGCACGGGTTCGACTGCCCGGGCTGCGCCTGGCCCGAACCGACCGGTATGCGACGCCCGGCGGAGTTCTGCGAGAACGGCGCGAAGGCGGTGGCCGAGGAAGCCACGCTGCGCACCGTCACCCCCGAGTTCTTCGCCGCGCATTCGATCGAGGAGCTGGCCGGCAAATCCGGTTACTGGCTGGGGCAGCAGGGCCGCCTCACCCATCCGATGGTGCTGCGCCCCGGCGACACCCACTACTCCCCCATCGAATGGGACGACGCCTACCGTCTCATCGCCGAGGCCTTGAACGGCTTGGCATCGCCCGACGAAGCCGTCTTCTACACCTCCGGCCGCACCGCCAACGAGACCGCGTTCCTCTACCAGCTGCTGGTCCGCCGCTTCGGCACCAACAATCTGCCGGACTGTTCCAATATGTGCCACGAATCCTCGGGCGCGGCCTTGACCAGCTCCATCGGCATCGGCAAGGGCTCGGTGACGATCGACGACTTCAAGCACGCCGACCTGATCATCGTGGCCGGCCAGAACCCGGGCACCAATCATCCGCGCATGCTGTCCGCCCTCGGCGAGGCGAAAGCCCACGGCGCCAAGGTGATCGCGGTGAACCCGCTGCCCGAGACCGGGCTGCTCGGTTTCAAGGACCCGCAGACCGTGAAGGGTTTCACCGGCGGCATCAGCATCGCCGACGACTTCCTGCAGATCCGCCTCGGCGGCGATATGGCGCTGTTCCAGGGCCTGGGCAAACTGCTGTTCGAGGCCGAGGATCGCGCCCCGGGCACCGTGGTGGACCGGGCGTTCGTGGACGCGCACACCGCCGGGTTCGCCGAATACGAGAAGCAGATGCGCGCCGTCGATCTGGGCGTGGTCGAGGAGGCCACCGGCCTGACCCGCGCGGACCTGGACCGCACCGCGCGGCTGCTGACCGAATCCAAGGCCGTGATCATCTGCTGGGCCATGGGTTTGACCCAGCAGGTGCACGGCGTGGCCACCATCGAGGAGGCCACCAATCTGCTGCTCGCGCGCGGCATGATCGGCAAGCCGGGCGCGGGCGTGTGCCCGGTGCGCGGGCATTCCAATGTGCAGGGCGATCGCACCATGGGCATCTGGGAGAAGATGCCGGAGACCTTCCTGTCGGCGCTGGACAAGGAGTTCGGTATCACCAGCCCGCGCGAGCACGGCTGGGACACCGTGGATTCCATTCGCGCCATGCGGGACGGGCGCGGCAAGGTGTTCTTCGGTATGGGCGGTAATTTCGTCTCCGCCACCCCGGACACCGAGGTGACCGAGGCCGCGCTGCGCAATTGCGAACTGACCGTGCAGGTTTCGACGAAACTGAATCGCAGCCACGTGGTGCACGGCCGCACCGCGCTCATTTTGCCGACCCTGGGCCGCACCGACGAGGATATGCAAGGCGGTGCGCGCCAGCAGGTTTCGGTGGAGGACTCGATGTCGATGGTGCATCTGTCCACCGGCCGCCTGACGCCGGTGAGCGATCAGCTGCGCAGCGAGGTCGCCATCGTGTGCGAGCTGGCGCAGGCCCTGTTCGGTCCCGGCGATCCGATCCCGTGGGCCGAGTTCCGCCGCGACTACGACAAGATCCGCGACGCCATCTCCCGGGTGGTGCCCGGCTGCGCCGACTACAACGCGAAAGTGCGGGGCCGCAACGGTTTCCAGCTTCCGCATCCGCCGCGGGACGCGCGCGAATTCCGGACCGCCACCGGCAAGGCCAATTTCGCGGTCAACGATCTGCACTGGCTGCCCGTGCCGGCGGGCCGCCTGATTCTGCAGACCCTGCGCAGCCACGACCAGTACAACACCACCATCTACGGTCTGGACGACCGTTACCGCGGCATCCACAACGGCCGCCGCGTGGTGCTCGTCCACCCGGAGGACATCGCCGAACTCGGTTTCGCCGAGGACGATCTGGTCGACGTCATCTCCGAATGGACCGACGGCACCGAACGCAAGGTGACCGGATTCCGCCTGGTCGGCTATGCCACGCCGCGCGGCAATGCCGCCGCCTACTACCCGGAGACCAACCCGCTGGTTCCCCTCGACCATGTGGCGCGCCGCTCCAACACGCCGGTCTCCAAGGCGGTCACCGTCCGTCTCGAACGCCACGTGCACACGTCATGAGCCGCGTCACCGCCCGCCGCCGCACCCTGCGCATCGGCCCGAACGGCGTCATCACCCGCCCCGATTCGCTGGCCGTGGAGGAGCCGCTCGAGATCCGCACCTCGGGCAGCTCCCTCACCGTCACCATGCGCACGCCCGGCGCGGATATCGACCTCATCCACGGATTCCTCTACGCCGAGGGCATCATCGATACGGTCGAGGACGTCGTCACCGCCCGCTACTGCGCGGGCACCGACGAGAACGGCCAGAACACCTACAACGTGCTGGACGTGCAACTGCGCAAGCCGGTGGAGATCGCACCGCGCAACTTCCTCACCAACAGCGCGTGCGGACTCTGCGGCAAGACGGCCTTGGACGAGGTGCGCACCCGTATCCGCTATCCCCTACCCACCGAGGGACTGCGGGTTGATCTGGACGTACTCGCCAAACTCCCCACCGAACTCCGTTCCCGCCAACAGGTTTTCGACGCCACCGGCGGCCTGCACGCCGCAGCCCTCTTCACCGCCGACGGCACCGCGCTGGCGGTACGCGAGGACATCGGCCGCCACAACGCCGTGGACAAACTGATCGGCTGGGCCCTACGCGAAAACCGCCTCCCCGCCCACGACCTCCTCCTCATGGTCAGCGGCCGCGCCTCCTTCGAACTCGTCCAAAAAGCCGTCATGGCCGGCATCCCCCTACTCGGCGCAGTCTCCGCCCCAAGCTCCCTAGCCGTAGACCTCGCCGCCGACTCCGGCCTCACCCTCATCGGCTTCCTCCGCGGCGAAACCATGAACATCTACACGGCCGAGCACCGCATCAACCTCTGAACGGCTATTCAGCCGGGGTCACCCACCGCCGCAGGGCATCGATGGTGGATTCCGGCGAGGTGTTGAACGCGAACCGGATTCCGGGCGCCAGCTCGATGGTCACATTGATCAGCCGCTCGAACAGCAGCGTGTGCTCGGCCGCCATCCGCACCCCCGCCCCGATCATGGCGACCCGGAATCCGCCGTCCGCCAAGCATTCCCGCAGTTTCACCTCCGCCGCCGCGGGATCGGCGGGAACCTGACAGGACACGAAGTCGAACCCGGCCGCCCGCAAAGCGGCCTCGCCCGCCTCGATGCGCGCGGTCAACGTCGCCGCGTCGAGCTGCGGATATCTGCTGTAGTCGATAGCGCTCGGATGCAGCCCGATCGACAGCACCCGGTTCGAATTCGCTTCCGTCACCTGTTCCTCCGTTACCGATCCAACGATCCAGCACACCACCACGACCAGCAGCGCCAGGCCGACCAGAGCCTTCCTCATCAGGGAACGCCGCCGAGCCGGTGGAAAAATCCGCCCCCGGTGACCAGGGTGATCGTCGTCGTCTCGTTCGTCGTCATATCGGTAGCGTCGCGGGCCCCGTGCCGGCTCACCAGGACCGTCCGGGCCTGGGACTGCCGGTACCACCCCGGAATTCCGCCGCTCCGGCACCATGGAGGCCATGGACAGAGCCGAACTGGCGACGGTATTGCGGACGGCCCGGTCCCGGATCACTCCCGTGGAGGCGGGGCTCGCGGCGGGCGCTCGGCGTCAGGTGCCGGGGTTGCGGCGGGAGGAGGTCGCGCTGCTGGCGGGGGTCAGCGTGGATTATGTGGTTCGGCTGGAGCAGGGGCGGGGGCCGAAACCGTCCACGCAGGTGCTGGGTGCGCTGGCTCGGGCGCTGCGGATGACCGAACTCGATCGCGATCTGATGTTCCGGCTGGCCGGGGCCGAACCGCCGCAGGCCGGGCGGATTCCGATGGTGATCCGGCCGAGTGTGCTGCGCCTGCTCGACCGGATGGCCGATCTGCCCGCGCTGGTGCTGTCCGCCAAATCCGACATCCTGGCCTGGAATCCCTTGGCGGCCGCACTGTTCGGCGATTTCTCCGAGCATCCGGTGCATCAGCGCAATGTCATGTGGCAGCGCTTCCTCGGCGACGGCCTGAGCCGGCTGGTGCTGACCCCGGAGCAGGAGGCCGCCAATGCCGCGGCCTGTGTCGGTTGCCTGCGCGCGGTCCGGGCCCGCTATCCGGACGATCCCGGATTGGCCCGGCTGCTCGCCGAGCTGCGGTCCGGCAGTCCGCGATTCGAGGAATTGTGGCAGGCGGGGCGGTCCAGCACCGATTCGGCCTCGGCACTGGATCTGCTGCGCGTCACCGGGCTCCAGCGCTTCGGCTGATCCGGGTCTCGCACAGTGAAGCTCGCGGGTCCGATTCCGGCCGCCGACTGCTAGGCTCCGCACTAGAACGCGTTCCAATTCAATGGGAGTTTCAATGGCAGTGCAGCCTCGTGACGTGGCGGAACAGTATGTGAAGCTGGTGGCCACCGGCCCCACCTCGGCGATCATCGATCTGTATGCGCCGGACGCGACGGTGGAGGATCCCATCGGCAGTGAGGCCCGGGTCGGGCACGAGAAGATCCGGGAGATGTACACCGCGCTGGAGTACATGGAGCGGCAGACCGAGCTGCACACCGTGAAGGTCAACGGGAACCACGCGGCCGTGTCGTTCACCCTCGTCGGCACCGTCAACGGGCAGCGCATGACGCTCGCGCCGATCGACATCATGGAGTTCGACGACGAGGGCAAGATCATCAGCATGCGGGCCTACTGGGGTCCCGAGGACATGAAGATGGAGCCCGTCGAGGGCTAGCCCCTTGTCCGCCTCCCGCCGCGCGAATTACGGTGTCATCACCATTGGTTCGACGGCGGGAGGGGCCGATGCGAATCTCATTGCACGGCACCGGTGACGGGGTTCGGGTGCGGATGCGGCTCGAGGTGAACCGGCGGCGCTGGCTGGCGCTGCAGATCATGCTCGGCATTCTCGCGGCACAGGCGGTGATCATCGGCCTGTGGGCGGTGGTCGCCCCGGAATCGTTCTACAACTCCTTCCCGGGTTTCGGGATGCACTGGGTGCGGGTGGACGGACCCTACAACCATCATCTGGCGGGGGACGTCGGCGCGTTCTTCCTGGCCATGGGTGTCATGACGGGGGCCGCGCTGTATATGCGCGACAGCCTGCTGGGCCGGATCGCCGGACTGGGCTGGGTGGTGTTCGGCGTACCGCACCTGCTGTACCACGCGCTGCATCGCCCCGCGGAGCTCGGCGCCGCCGAATTCACCTTCAGTCTGATTGCGGCCCTGGCGCTTCCGGCGCTCGGCCTGGCCTGTCTGCTGGTCGCCCCGAAGGAGCGCCGCCAGGTCCCGGAGCCGAAACCGGTCACCTTCAAATTCGGCCGGCGACAGCGCTGAAATTCCTTCCCATTCGCCCCTGGAACCGATGAGTTCTCCGGCGCCGCACCGTCGTAACAGGTGTAGCGCGAGCGCCGATTTTCGAAGTATCGGAGTACCGGTTCAATGGCGAACCGTGGGGATCAAAGGCGATCACCGAGCACTCCGGAATCTGCCCCGGCGCACCACGACGGCACGGAGCAGAGGAGAAGAACTACATGGAGCTTTCGGTTACGCAGTTCGTCACGCTCGACGGCGTCTACCAGGCGCCGGGCGGACCGGAGGAAGATCCGGACGGGGGTTTCGCGCACGGGGGATGGTCAGCGCCTTTCGGCGACGAGGATTTCGGCGAGTTCATGGTCGGCGTGTTCGAGAACGTGGACGCGTTCCTGCTCGGCCGCAAGACCTACGAGATTTTCAGCGGGTACTGGCCGCGGCACAATGACCCGGCCGATCCGATCGCATCGAAGCTGAACGAGCTGCCCAAGTACGTGGCGTCAAGCACCCTGGAGAGCGCGGACTGGTCAGGCGCTGAGATCCTGCGCGGCGATCTCGCCAAGGAGGTCGCCGAACTCAAGTCCCGCCCCGGCCGCGAACTCCAGGTCCACGGCAGCGGCAACCTCGCCCAATCCCTCCTCGCCCACGGCCTGGTGGACACCCTCCACATCCTGACGTTCCCGGTCATCCTCGGCTCCGGCAAAAGGTTCTTCGTCGAAGGCGCACAACCGACCGGCCTCGAACTGACCGCGTCGAGCACCACCTCCAAGGGCGTAGTGCTCTCCACCTACCGCGCCGCCGGCGCACCCGTCTACGGCGACTTCGGCGACTGAACAAGCGAAAACGAAAGCGGCCCCGCGAAATTCGCAGGGCCGCTTTTCGTAGCTCTCGGACATTTCGCCGCGTGCTGCGGCCGTGTCCGCCGGGGGTTTCAGGGGTGAAACCCCTGAGAGTCCCGAGAGTTTGTTACGCCGACTTCTCCCGGCGCTCGGGTCCGGACTGACGCTTGCGCGGCACGATGGTCGGCAGCACATTGTCGTTCACGGTGTCGGCGGTGACGACCACCTTCGCCACGTCATCGCGGCTGGGGATGTCGTACATGACCGGCAGGAGGACTTCCTCCATGATGGCCCGCAGACCACGCGCCCCGGTACCGCGCAGGATCGCCTGATCCGCAACGGCTTCGAGCGCGTCCTCGGTGAATTCCAGATCCACGCCGTCCATTTCGAACAGGCGCACATACTGCTTCACGAGTGCGTTCTTCGGCTCGGCCAGAATCCGGACGAGAGATTCCTTGTCCAGGTTGGTCACCGAAGCCACGATCGGCAGACGGCCGATGAACTCCGGAATCAAACCGAACTTGATCAAGTCCTCCGGCATGACGTCCGCGAAGTGATCCGCGGTGTCGATCTCGGCCTTGGAGCGGACTTCCGCGCCGAAACCGATGCCGCGCTTGCCGACTCGATCCTGAACGATCTTCTCCAGGCCCGCAAACGCGCCCGCCACGATGAAAAGCACATTCGTGGTGTCGATCTGGATGAATTCCTGATGCGGGTGCTTGCGTCCACCCTGCGGCGGCACCGAAGCCTGCGTGCCCTCGAGGATCTTCAGCAGCGCCTGCTGCACGCCCTCGCCCGACACGTCGCGGGTGATGGACGGGTTCTCCGACTTGCGGGCGATCTTGTCGACCTCGTCGATGTAGATGATGCCGGTCTCGGCCCGCTTGACGTCGTAATCGGCGGCCTGGATCAGCTTCAGCAGGATGTTCTCCACATCCTCACCGACATAGCCGGCCTCGGTCAGCGCCGTGGCGTCCGCGATGGCGAACGGCACGTTCAGCATCTTGGCGAGGGTCTGCGCCAGATACGTCTTGCCGCAGCCGGTCGGCCCGAGCATGAGAATGTTCGACTTCATCAACTCGACCGGTTCGCCCCGGGAGTCGCGGCCCTTGTCACCGGCCTGAATTCGCTTGTAGTGGTTGTAGACCGCCACCGCGAGCGTGCGCTTCGCAGAATCCTGGCCGATCACGTACTGCTCGAGGAAGTCGCGGATTTCCGCGGGCTTCGGCAGTTCGTCGAGCTTGACCTCGCTGGATTCGGCGAGCTCTTCCTCGATGATCTCGTTGCACAGGTCGATGCACTCGTCGCAGATGTACACCCCCGGTCCCGCAATGAGCTTCTTGACCTGCTTCTGGCTCTTTCCGCAGAACGAGCACTTGAGCAGATCGCCGCCATCACCGATGCGCGCCATCTCCTGGGTCCCTACTTCCTTGTCCGCGTGCAACCGTCTGTCCCGGCTGTGGGCGAACTGCCATCTGTAAAGCGTAATACCGCCACCCGGTGAAAGGTGGTGCGGCGATTCGGCCAATCTAGAACCGAACGGCAGAGCCGACAACCACGAGCAAAGGTCCCTAGAGTGACCGTACCCGTTATTCGCGACCGAGGTCGATAACTTGGGCACGTTTCTCGCCGGACATGTGCGTGGACTCACCGCTGCCGGGTGATGGAGCCTTACGCGACTCCACCACCCGCCGATCTCATTTCTGAGCGCTGAGCTTGCGGTATCCGAACACCTGGTCCACGATCCCGTATTCCTTCGCCTCTTCGGCGGTCAGGATCTTGTCCCGGTCGGTGTCCTTGCGGATCGTGTCCGCGTCCTTGCCCGTGTGGCGGGCCAGGGTGGTCTCCATGAGACGACGCATGCGCTCGATCTCCGCGGCCTGGATCTCCAGATCCGAGACCTGGCCCTGGATGCCACCGGAGGTGGAGGGCTGGTGGATGAGCACGCGGGCGTTCGGGAGGCAAGCCCGCTTGCCGGGGGTGCCGGCCGCGAGGAGCACCGCGGCGGCGGAGGCGGCCTGACCCAGGCACACGGTGGACACGTCGGCCCGCACGTACTGCATGGTGTCGTAGATGGCCATCAGCGCGGTGAACGAGCCACCGGGCGAGTTGATGTACATGGTGATGTCGCGGTCCGGGTCCTGGGACTCCAGCACCAGCAGCTGCGCCATGATGTCGTTGGCCGAGGTGTCGTCCACCGTCGCGCCGAGGAAGATGATGCGCTCCTCGAACAGCTTGTTGTACGGGTCGGTGGTCTTGATGCCGAGCGTGGTCTGCTCGGTGAAGGTCGGCAGGATGTAGCGGGCCTGCGGCGGCACGCTGCCGCCGGCGGCGGCGAAGGTGATGCCCGCGGCCCGGGGGTCGATCATGTTCGACATATGCGTCTCCAAAGATTCTGTGAGATGGGCTGCGGGACTAGGCGGCGCCGTTGGCCTGACGCGCGTGGGTGATCACCTTGTCGATGAAGCCGTACTCCAGCGCCTCCTTGGCCGTGAACCAGCGGTCGCGGTCGGCATCGGCGGTCACCTGCTCGATGGACTTGCCGGTGTGCTGCGCCTGCAGCTCGTTGAGTTCGCGCTTGGTGTAGGCGAACTGCTCGGCCTGGATCGCGATATCGGCGGCGGAGCCACCGAGGCCGGCGGACGGCTGGTGCATCATGATGCGCGCGTGCGGCAGGGCGTAGCGCTTGCCCTTGGTGCCGGCGGCGAGCAGGAACTGGCCCATGGAGGCGCACAGGCCCATGCCGTAGGTGGCGACGTCGCACTCCGACAGCTGCATGGTGTCGTAGATCGCCATGCCCGCGGTCACCGAACCGCCGGGCGAGTTGATGTAGAGCGAGATGTCCTTGGTCGGATCCTCGGCCGACAGCAGGAGGATCTGGGCACACAGCTTGTTCGCGATGTCGTCGTCAACCTGAGTGCCCAGGAAGATGATGCGCGAGCTCAGCAGGCGCTCGTACACCGAATCACTGAGGTTCAGACCAGCAGTCGCGGATGCCATCTGCACCCCTGCTCGATGGATTGTCACAGATACCTGCCCTCTCTCAACGGCTCGGTTAACAAGCCCCTACTGATTCGCTGACACAAACCCTAACGAAACAGGACGGCACCGAACTCCCGGTACCGTCCTGCTTCGCTCACAGCGCAAACCTATACCGCGCCGTCTTGATTGCTCTTACTTGGCCTCGGCCTCGGCGGCTTCGGTCGCGTCGGCAACGGTGGCGAGCTCTTCGGCGGACACCTCTTCGGCCTCTTCGGCCGGGTTGCCGAACATCTCGGTGGTGTCCACGGTGTTGCCGGCGGTGTCGGTGACGGTGGCCGCCACGACGACGCCCGCGAGGGCCTTACCGCGACGCACGTCGGCGAACACGGCGCCGAGCTGGCCGGCCTGCTGGATCTGCTGGATGAACTGATCCGGCGACATGCCGTAGCGCTGCGCCTGGAAGATGATCCGTTCCATCAGCTCGTCCTGGCCGACCTGGGTGCCCTCGGCCTCGGCGACGGTGTCCAGCAGCAGCTGGGTCTTGACCGACTTCTCCGCGGCTTCCTTGGTGTCCTTGTCGAACTCCTCGCGGGAGGAGCCCTGCGCCTCGAGCGCCTCGGCCAGCTTGGCCTCGTCGTGGTCGAAGCCGTGGACGGCGTCGTGCAGCACGGCGTCGATCTCGGCCTGGACGACCTTCTCCGGGAGCGGGATGTCGGTGGCCTCGATGAGAGCCTCGAGCACCTTGTCACGGATCTCGCCGGCCTGCTGCACCTTCTTGGCGCGCTCGACGCGGGTCTTCAGGTCGGTCTTCAGCTCGTCGATGGTGTCGAATTCGCTTGCCAGCTGGGCGAATTCGTCGTCGGCGTCGGGCAGCTCGCGCTCCTTGACCGACTGCACGGTCACGGTGATGACGGCGTCCTTGTCGGCGTGCTCGCCGGCGACCAGCTTGGAGGTGAAGTCCTTGGACTCGCCTTCCTTGAGGCCGATCAGGGTCTCGTCCAGGCCCTCGATGAGCTGGCCGGAGCCGACCTCGTGGGACAGGCCGGTGGTGGAGGCCTCGGCGACCTCTTCACCGTCGACGGTGGCGGACAGGTCGATGGAGACGAAGTCGCCGTTCTCGATGGCGCGCTCGACCGGCTTCAGGGTGCCGAAGCGCTGCTGCAGCGAGGTGAGCTGCTCGTCGATGTCGGCGTCGGTGACCTCGATCGGGTCGACGGTGACGGCGATGGACGAGAACTCCGGCAGGGTGATCTCGGGGCGGACGTCGACCTCGGCGGTGAACGCCAGCTCGTCGCCGTCTTCGATCTTGGTGATCTCGATCTCGGGCTGGCCGATGACCTTCAGCTCGGTCGAGATGACGGCCTCGCTGTAGCGCTTCGGCAGCACGTCGTTGACGACCTGCTCCAGCACGGCGCCACGGCCGACGCGCGCCTCGAGAAGCTTGGCCGGCGCCTTGCCCGGACGGAAGCCGGGGATACGGATCTGCTGAGCGAGCGCCTTGTACGCGCGGTCGAAGTCCGGCTTGAGCTCCTCGAAGGGCACCTCGACATTGATCCGGACCCGGGTCGGGCTCAGCTGCTCGACGGTGCTCTTCACGGACATGCTCCTTGTTCGTAGTTCATGGTTGACGTCTAGGTTCCCCCCGAACGCATCCCGACCAGGTTAGTTGACGGGTCGGGAGACCGTGTAACCGGTCACGGCAGCGGGGGGCGCGGCAGCCGGATTCCTCCCGGCTGCCCTGGTACCGCCCGGTTCGAGGGTCGCTAACCGACCTTGACGGCGTCGGTGACGAAGACGAGGGTCTCGTTGGGCTTGATGCCGTTACCACCCTGGCCGTAGCCGAGGTTCGGCGGGATGACGAGCAGGCGGCGGGTGCCCTGCTGCACGCCGACCAGGCCCTGATCCCAGCCCTTGATGACCTGGCCGCCGCCCAGCGTCAGCGTGAACGGGGTGCCGCGATCGAAGGAGCTGTCCAGCTTCTTCTTGTCCGACCAGGTGACGAGCGTGTAGTTCATCTTCAGCGGTTGCCCGGCCGCCGCGCCCGGACCGGTGCCGGTCACCAGATCCTTGGTGAACAGCTCGGTGGGCGGCGTGCAGTTGTCCGGAATCGTGATCTTGGGCGCTTCTCCGAACGCGCCATCGACCTTGATCGAGCACTCCTTGCCATCGGCCTGCGGGAGCGCGACGGTGAACGTCGAGGACTTGTCGCCGTCGTCGCTGCTGCTCCCGCAGCCCGCCAGCATCAGTCCGGCCGCGAGCGCGGCCCCGATCTTCCCCGCCAAGCGCATTCCAGCTCCTGTCCGCCGATGTGCGGCGCCGGTCAGGTTTGCGACGCCGCGCCGAAACCTACACGCCGGATCACGTTCGCGCCGCGCCGAGGTTGATTCGGCGCTCCGGGCGCGCCGCACGCACCGCCGGGCGGGATGCGGCCGAATCGCCGCGGCCGCCGAAATCGGCTCGGCGCGAACGGATCTCGTGCCGACGCGGCACCTTGTTCCGCGCCGGGCATTGCTCCGGCGGCCATGCCTATCGAGACGCAACGGCCGTGCCGACCGAGACGCAAATTGGTTGCGGCCGCGCGCGACCGTACGCGAGCATCTCATGATGCTGTTGACGATTTCTTGTACGCGACCGGAGGACGCCGCCTGGGAGGCGAGCGACCTGGGCTTTCTGCTGCACAAGAATCCCGCGCGCATGCAGCAGTTCGAGCAGTCCTACGGCGTCGCCCAGGTCTTCTACCCGGAAGCCGGCGCCGGCCGCTGCACCGCCGCTCTCCTGCTGGAAATCGACCCGGTCCGCCTGGTACGCGGAAAGTCCAAGGGCCACCAGGAATTCAGCCTCGGCCAGTACGTGAACGACCGCCCCTACGCGGCGTCCTCGCTGCTGGCGGTGGCCATCTCCACGGTGTTCGGCAGCGCCCTGCACGGCCGCTGCAAGCAGCGCCCCGAACTCGCTGAGACCGCCCTTCCCCTCCATATCGAACTCCCGGCCGTCCCGTGCAAGGGCGGCCCCGAGTCCGCCGAACGCGTCTTCGCGCCGCTCGGCTGGCAGGTCACCGCCACTCCCCTGCCCTTGGACCCGGCCTTCCCGGAATGGGGCGACTCCCATTACGTGGCAATGGAACTCACCGGCACCCTGCGACTGTCGGACGCCCTCTCCCACCTGTACGTCCTGCTCCCCGTCCTCGACGGCAGCAAGCACTACTTCCTGGACGAAACCGAGATCGACAAACTGCTCCGCGTCGGCGAGACCTGGCTGCCGGTGCACCCGGAACGCGAATGGATCACCCGCCGCTACCTGACGCGCCGCCACTCCCTGGTCCGCACGGCACTTGCCCGCCTGGCGGAACTCGACGACACCGACCCGGAAGAACTGGGCGCGGTCGAGATCGACTACCTCGACGACGAGACCTCGGCGGAAACAGCCCCCGCCGCGACCGCGCGGAACGGATCTGCTCATGCGGCGGGGCCCGCGCGGCATTCCTACCCGGAATCGCTTCCGGCCGTCGACAACTCGCACGAGCCAGTGTCCACCTGGAATACGCCCGTCGAGACGGCGGCCAGGTCCGAGCGGCCTACAGGTGACCGGCTCCTCTCGCCGACCGATCCGTCCGACGCGGAATCCGCCTCCGGAGTAGCGGATTCGGCTCCCGAGAGCGGCGTGAGTGCGCCGACCGCGGGTGATGGGCAGCGGCAGCCGTCGTTGGCGGTGTTGCGGAAGGCGGCGGTGATCGCGGCGTTGCGAGCTACCGGGGCGGCGCGGGTGCTCGATCTCGGGTGTGGTGAGGGTGCGCTGTTGCGAGAACTGGTGGCGGACCGGACATTCGCGGAGATCGTGGGGGTCGACGTGTCGATGCGGGCGTTGCATATCGCGCAGCGGCGGCTGCGGCGGTTGCCGGAGTGGCAGTCGCGTCGGGTGACGTTGCGGCAGGGGGCGCTGACGTATACCGATGCCTCGTTGCGGGGGTTCGATGCGGCGGTGCTGATGGAGGTGATCGAGCATGTGGATCAGTCGCGGTTGAGTGCGCTCGAGCACGCTGTATTCGGTTCGGCCGCACCGGGAGCGGTGATCGTCACGACGCCGAACGGGGAGTACAACGCGCTGTACGAAGGTCTGGCGCCGGGGACGTTCCGGCATGCGGATCACCGGTTCGAGTGGAGCCGTGCGGAATTCGCGGAGTGGGCGCATCGGGTGGCCGCGACGTACGGGTACCGCGTGCGGTTCGAACCGGT
Source organism: Nocardia yamanashiensis NBRC 100130 (assembly GCF_001613325.1). GTDB lineage: Bacteria > Actinomycetota > Actinomycetes > Mycobacteriales > Mycobacteriaceae > Nocardia > Nocardia yamanashiensis. Next base: position 40,941 of record NZ_BDCD01000039.1, read on the forward strand.
CGGGGCGATCGACGAAAAACTGGGCGCGCCTACGCAGTTGGCGGTGTTCGGCAAAGGTAGTGAGCAGGGGAACGACAGCGATGAGAAGGGGGCCGCGTAATGGCTGAGCTGTCCATTCCGGTGCTGTCGCTGGTCGTATTGATCGGCAGCAGCGGGTCGGGGAAGTCGACGTTCGCGCACAAGCACTTCCGGTCCACGGCGGTGCTGTCCTCGGACGGGTATCGCGGGATCGTCAGCGATGACGAGAACGATCAGAGCGCCACGCAGGACGCGTTCGACCTGCTGCATCACGTGGCCGGGGTGCGGTTGCGGCGGGGGCTGCGCACGGTGGTGGACGCCACCAATGTGCAGCCGAAGGCGCGGCAGGCGCTGATCGACCTGGCGCGGGCGCACGATGTGCTGCCGGTGGCGATCGTCCTCGATGTGCCGGATCAGGTGTGCATCGAGCGCAATGCCGCGCGGGCCGAGCGCGCTCACCTGGGCGCGCACGTGGTGACGCGCCAGCAGCGGGATCTGCGGCGCAGCCTGAAATTCCTGGAGCGCGAGGGCTTCCGGAAGGTGCACGTGCTGCGCGGGCTCGAGGAGATCGAGGCCGCGACCATCACCGACGAGCGGCTGTGGAACGACAAGAGCGACCTGACCGGCCCGTTCGATGTGATCGGCGATGTGCACGGCTGCCGGTCCGAACTCGAGACGCTGCTGGGCGAACTCGGGTACGCGGTGGAACGCGACGGCGACGGGCGTGCGGTGAACGCACGGCACCCGGAGGGCCGGACCGCCGTGTTCGTCGGCGATCTGGTGGATCGCGGGCCGGACACCCCGGGCGTGCTGCGCCTGGTCATGGGGATGGTGAACAACGGAAACGCCCTGTGCGTCACCGGCAATCACGAATTCAAGCTGGTGCGCGCGCTGGACGGCCGCAAGGTCAAGGTGGCGCACGGCCTGGCCGAATCCCTCGCACAGTTCGAGCACGAGGACGCCGACTTCCGCAAGACCGCCCACGAGTTCATGCGCTCGCTGGTCAGCCACTACGTGCTCGACGGCGGTCAGCTGGTCGTCGCGCACGCGGGCCTGAAGGAGCAGTACCACGGCCGCGCGTCCGGCCGGGTGCGCGAATTCGCCATGTACGGCGAATCCACCGGCGAGACCGACGAATACGGCCTGCCGGTGCGCTACCCGTGGGCCAACGACTATCGCGGCAAGGCGCTGGTGCTCTACGGCCACACGCCGATGACCAACCTGGTGTGGGTGAACAACACGCTGTGCCTGGACACCGGCGTGGTGTTCGGCGGGCAGCTGTCGGCGCTGCGCTATCCGGAGCGGGAACCGGTCTCGGTGCCCGCCGAACAGGTCTGGTACGAACCGACCCGGCCGTTGCAGCCGGCCACGCTGGTGCCGGGAACCGGTGTGGTGCACCGGGATCCGGGCGTGCTGGATCTGGACGACGTGACCGGCCGCCGGGTGGTGGAGACCCGCCACCTGGGCCGGGTGAGCGTGCAGGAGGACGCGGCGAGCGCGGCCCTGGAAGTGATGAGCCGCTTCGCGGTGGACCCGCGCTGGCTGGTGTACCTCCCGCCGACCATGTCGCCGTGCGCGACCTCGCAGCGCGACGGATACCTCGAATATCCCGAGCAGGCGTTCGAGTACTACCGCTCCGAGGGCGTGGACACCGTGGTGTGCGAGGAGAAGCACATGGGTTCGCGTGCGGTGGTGGTGGTTTCGCGCTCGGCCGACGTGGCGCGGGATCGCTTCGGCATCGACGACGGCAGCACGGGCGCGGTGTACACCCGTACCGGCCGCCCGTTCTTCGATGCCCCGGCGCAGACCGAAGCGCTGCTGGCGCGCGTCCGCACGGCTGTCGAAAAGGCCGGTCTGTTCGATGAACTCGGCACCGACTGGCTGGTTCTCGATACCGAGCTGATGCCGTGGTCGGCCAAGGCGCTCGGGTTGCTGCGCACCCAGTACGCGGCGGTCGGCGCGGCGGCGCGCGCCTCCCTCGGTGCGGCCGCGAACGCGCTGGCCGCAGCCGCCGAAAGAGGCCTGGACGTCAGCGATCTCGCTGCCCGCACCGCCGCCCGGCGCGCCGACGCGGACGCCTTCACCACCGCGTACGGCCATTACTGCTGGCCGACCCAGGGTTTGGACGGCGTACGGCTCGCCCCCTTCCAGCTGCTGGCCGGGCAGGGCGCGAATTACGCCGTGCGCGAACACAACTGGCACCTCGAACAGATCGACCGGTTGGTAGCCGCCGACCCCGACCTCTTCACGCCCACCCGGCGCGTGCTGGTCGACCTCGCGGATGCCGACAGCGAAGCTGTAGCAACCGCTTGGTGGGAATCACTCACCGCGGCGGGCGGCGAAGGCATGGTCGTCAAACCGGTCGGTTCCCTGGTCACCGGCACCGGCACCCGCAGCGGCCGCCCGGTCCAGCCGGGCGTGAAATGCCGTGGCCCGGAATACCTCCGGATCATCTACGGCCCGGAATACCTGCGCCCGGAGAACCTCACCCGCCTGCGTCAGCGCGGCCTCGGCGGCAAGCGTTCCCTCGCGCTGCGCGAATACGCCCTGGGCCTGGAATCCCTGGACCGTTTCGTCGACGCGGAACCCTTGTGGCGAGTCCACGAAGCCGTCTTCGCAGTCCTCGCGCTGGAGACGGAACCGGTAGACCCCCGCCTCTGACCCCACCCCCATCCCGCCATCCCGAGCTCACCCTCCCACCGCCATCCCGGCTCACCCCCACCGTCATCCCGGCATGTTCTTAGCCGGGATCCACACAGCGCTGACGTGTGGATTCCGGCCAAAAGCGCGCCGGAATGACGGGGGTGCACGCTCAGTCGTTCAGGTACTGGACGAGACGGTCCAGGAAGGGGCGCTGGCCTTTGCCCAGCTTTTCGTGGGCGACGTCGGGCGTGAACCATTCGGCTCGGTCTATTTCAGGGAATTGGGCAATTCGCCCGGAGCGGGGCGGCCATTCCATGTCGAAGGTGCCGGGAACCACGTCCGCGGGATCGAGGTCGCCTTCGACGGCCCAGATCGTGACTTCCTTACGGCTGCTTCCGCTCCCGTATTGCACATTGCCGAGCGGAATCCAGTCGCCGTCGGGGACGGGCAGGCCCAGTTCCTCGGTGAATTCGCGGCGGGCGGCGGCTTGCAGGCCGTCGTCCGCCGGATCGTATTCGCCTTTCGGGATGGACCAGGCCGAGGCGTCCTTCTTCGCCCAGAGCGGCCCGCCCATGTGGCCGAGCAGTACTTCCAAGTCGGGGGATCGGCGAAACAGCAGTACGCCCGCGCTGTACCTGAGACTCATTCCCGGCAGTCTGCCGCGTTCGGGTTACGCGCGCACACTCCGGACGCTAGAGTTGGCGACGCTTCGGCAAACCACAGGGCGGGATCATTTATCGATAAACGCCCGATAATTTCCGGCGGATCCTGGGGGACCGAAAGGGAATCGGCCCCCGCGCGTTCCATTAAGCTCCAGCGGTTGGATCTGCCCACACCTGATGACGGATTGGATACCGCATGGAGTTCCGCAGCGCCACCGCGGCAGCCACGCTGGTGATCGGCGCACTGACCGCGGCTACCGGCCTGGCGAATGCCCAGCCCGCTGCTCCGGGGGACGCGACACCCGAGCGCATCGCCTATTCGACGAAGCTCGTCGACAAGACGGTCGTCACCACGCTCAAGGGCGGCACCTTCACTCTCACCAAGGCGCTCGCGAGCGATATCGCCGCGGGCAGCGACCAACGGCTCGGCGAACGCGACGGCGTGACCGTCGGCGCGGACGGCGCGGCCGTGGACCCGGCCGACGTGGTGCAGGTCGCCGACGTCAAGGACGGCGCCGGCCATACCCTGCTGAGCCTGCCCCTGGTCTTCCACGTCGGCACGGTCGGCATCCCGGTCGCCTCGCGGCTGGAACAGAACGACACCGTGCTGGCGCTCACGCCGGAGAAGCCGGCCGCGCTGGCCATCTCGCAGCCGCTGGTGGTGAAACCCGTTGCCTCCCAAGTGGAGAACCAGCGCGCCCTGAACGACTTCACCCTCCAGTTCAGCCTGGGCACCTCCATCGGCACCTTCGTCGGCACCGCGCTCGGCGCCACCATCGGCTGCATCGCCACCCTGGTGGCGGGTTGCATCGGCGGCCTCGCCACCGGCGCCAGCGTGGGCGGCATCATCGGCAGCATCGCCGTCGGCGGCCCCACCCTCATCGCCGCCGGCATCGACCTGCTCACCACTATGAACGCGGCCGACGGCACCACCAAGTGGGCCGACAAGCCGAAAACCGAACCGGCGCAAGCACAAGCGCAGCCGTCGGCGGCCGAACAGCCGAAGTAGAGACCGACCCCGACGCCCTCGCCAGGGCCGCCCTCGGCTCAGGCCGCCCTGGCGAGCACGTTCTCTGGTAGCGATGCCAGTGTCCGGCACCACGATCAGGTCGTGCTGGGCGATGTCCGGTATCGCAAAAGATCTGAGCAGCAAGCAGATTGCCGCCCGCGTGTCGTGCCCGCGAGAAAACCGCCCGCAACTACATCCCGCAACTGCTAGGCAAACCACGCTTGGCCCGAACCCCCGCCCGGCGTACCCTCGGCCGATGACCGAACCCGAATCCGATCCGCAATTGGCAGAACTCGCCCGGCAGCGTGAACTCCTCCGCGCCGAAGCCCTCGGGTTCATGGATTTCACCGATGAGTTCGCCGAGGTGAACCAGCACCTGGACCTGCTCATCACCGGTCTCGACGAAATCGGCCGGGAACTCGACGAAGCCCTGGACAAGCTCGATCGGGAAGAGTCGAAAGATGGTCGGGGTGACAGGATTTGAACCTGCGACCCTCCGCTCCCAAAGCGGATGCGCTACCAAGCTGCGCTACACCCCGGTCTACGTGCGGCAGTGCCGACGCTCCCCGCTAGACGGGAAAGAGCGGGCGACGGGAATCGAACCCGCACCATCAGCTTGGAAGGCTGAGGTTCTACCATTGAACTACGCCCGCATTCGCCGCGCATCGGAAGCCGATGCGGTATGCGTTGAGCACTGTACCGAACCTCACTCCCCGAAAGCGAATCAGGGCGCGTTCGCGCACGTCGGGCATGTCGGGGGGGTGGGTGTCCGGCGAGTCGCGAAAGACTCGCGGAGGGGGTGTGTAACGCGGGGGCGTCGCGAGCGATGAGACATCCGATCGCCATTCGCGAGACGCCGGGAACCTGTTCTGAAACAGGGGTTTTCGATGTCGGGTGGCTTGCTAGGATCCTTTTTGTCCGACGGGGGTATCGGAAAGGGGGCGGTGAGCGTGCGCCAGACATGGTGTGACGGACCGCGTAGCAGTGAGATCGACCCGCAGTGTGCGACCGGCGCCGGCGCCGGTTCCGACATCCCGTTCGTCGGGTGAGCGCGTATGCCCATCCGACTCGACATTCGCACGGCCGCGCTGGTCGCGGCGACCATCAGGGAATGGGTGCGTTCGGTGCACCCGGGCGGCAGCGGCGCCGCGGTGGGCGCCGGGCCCGCCATTCCCCCCGATGACGTGGAACGCATCTTCACCCGCGTCATCGACGAACTGCTGGAATTGGCCGGGTCCGAACCGTTTCCGGTGCCCGCGGCCCGCAGCATCGGGCGGCGGCTGGCCGAATCGCCGTTCGACCGCACCCGCATGCTCGCGCCCGCCAGCCGCGCGCTGCTGGGGCTCACGCCCGGCGATCCCGGATCGCTGATCGCCACCCGGTGGCCGTTGATCGCCAGCCAGGCCATCGACAGTTATGCCGAGGCGCTGCAGCAGCGGGCGCTGGCCCAGCAGGAACGCAGCCTCTCGGAGGCGGTGTCGGTGCGTGTGCAGGAGATCGCCGCGCTGCAGACCCGGCTCAAGCACGAGGCCACCCACGACGCCCTCACCGATCTGGCCAATCGCTCGCTGTTGCAGGAGCGGGTCCGGGTGATGTCGACCGATCCGATGCGCGGCGTGGGCCTGCTGCTCATCGATCTGGACGACTTCAAGCAGATCAACGACGGCTTCGGGCACGCGGTCGGGGACGAGGTGCTGGTCACCATCGCCCAGCGGCTGCGCGCCACCTGCCCGCCCGAAACGGTCATCGCGCGCTACGGCGGTGACGAATTCGTGGTGGCGCTGCCCGCCCGGCGCAACAGCCTGGGCGAGCTGGCCATGCGGGTGCTGGCGGCGCTGTGCGAACCGGTGCCGACCGCCGCCGGACCGGTGCCGGCCTCGGCCAGCGTGGGCACCGCCTTCTGCCCGCCGGGACGCGATCTCGACTTTGCGGACCTGCTGCGCAGCGCGGACCGGGCCATGTATTCGGCGAAAACAGCGGGCAAACGCCAGTTCGCGGTGTCGGAACTCGACGCCGAGGAGGTCGACTCAGGCGGACCGAGGTCCCGGTTCGCCGCGGTCGCCGGATAGCGGGCAACTCACAGCGATTGGCAAGCCTGCGGCAAATCGGGCTGCGTAGGGTGGGACGCATGGGAACGGTTGTCGTAGTGCTCATCGTCCTGGTGGTCGTGCTGCTCGGTGTCGTCGCGGTCGGCGCGGCCCAGCGCGCCCGCACCAATTCCCAGCTCGCCGATGCCAAAGCCGATGCGCGCCGCGCCATCGAACGACTCGGCGGACAGGTCTACAACCTCACCGGCTCCGACAATCCGTCCAAGCAGGCGCTCGCCGATGCCGCCGAGCGCTTCACCGCCGCCGGTTCGCAGATCGATCAGGCGCAGACCGTGGCGCAGGCCCGGCTCGCGAAAGAGACCGCGCTGGAAGGGCTTTACTACGTGCGCGCCGCCCGCGCGGCCATGGGCATGGATCCCGGGCCGGCGGTCCCCGAACTCGACGGGCAGCGCAGTGCGGGCAAGGTGACCGAGGAACGAGTGGTCGATTACGACGGCCGCCGCATCGAAGCCTCCCCCATTCCGTCGCCGGCGACGCCGAACTACTACCCCGGCGGGCGCGTCGCGGGACGCCCGGTGCCGGCCGGTTGGTACTCCGAACCGTGGTGGAAGACAGCTCTGGTGGCGGGCGCGTGGGGTGTCGGCTCCGTCCTGCTGTTCGATGCGCTGTTCGGTGGTATGGCGGGTGTGGGGTACGACGCCGCCGCGTTCGAGAGCGGATACGGGAACGGTTATCAGGACGGCCTGGACGCGGGCGGCGGCTACGACGGCGGTGACAACGGCGGATACGACAACGGCGGATACGACGCCGGTGCGGCCGATCCGGGTGCGGCCGACGCCGGCTACGCCGATCCCGGTCCGGATCTCGGCGGCAGTGACCTCGGCGATTTCGGCGGGTTCGACGGCTTCGACAGCGGCGGTTTCTGACCCCATTTTCCCCGGCTTCGAAAGTCGTTGCCGCAGCGTAGAGTACGCCGCAGCGGCGAGACCGGGGGAGGCATCGTGGATGCGGGACAATCGGCGATGTGGCGCGACGAGGCCGGGGCCATGGTCGTGCGGTGCGTGGCGGGGCCCAAGACGGCGCTGTGGATCACCCGGGCCGAGCATCGCAAGCGATGGTTCGGACCGCAGCCGGTGGTGATCGCCGCGGGCGTCACGGTCGTCCTGCTGGCCGTGTTCTTCGTGAAATCCCTGATCGGAAGTTTGTCCGAGCCGGGCGGTTCCCTCATCTGGGCCGATCCGTCTTTCACCGTGACCGTGGCGGTGCTGTTGTTCGTCACGGTGTTGATCATCTTCGCGGTCCACACGCTGCTGGAAATGCGCAAGGGCTCCCCCAGGGCACTGCGCTACGCCAATCCCGGTGCGGTGCTCCAGGTCCGCTATCTCGATGACGGCCTGGAGCTGTCCACCGCGATCGAGACCGTGCCCTTCCGGTACAGCGAGATCCGGCGGCTCGTCGCCCATAAGCACACGGTGTTGTTCACCGGCGACTTCGGCGGGCGGGTACTGCCCCGCGAATTGTTCCCCCCGGAGGCGCTGGCATACGTCCAGCGCTCGATCGGGCGGCCCGCCGGCAACCGCTGACCGGCCACGATCTGGTCGGTCGACCCACACCTTTCGGTAACCGGAAGTTGTGCCTCCGTTTCCCATGTGTTATCGATTTACGGTGCTGGTCGACCACGAGGTGAACGTATCCGGCTCGTCGTTGTCCAGCAGGGCCGGTAACCGGCTCATACCGGCCGCCGGGCTGATCGTGGCGACGGCGCTGCTGGTGGCCGCGCAGGTGTGGGCTTCCTCGCACGACATGCTCGGGCCGCTGCACAGTCTGCTCGACGACTTCCTCGGCAATCCGCAGTCGGCCTTCGTCTCGTGGGCCGGGCTGGCGCTGGCGTGCGTCGGGGTGCCCAAACCGGCGCGGGTGATCAGCCTGTCCGCCGCGGCGGTACTGGATCTGCTGATGCTCGGGATCCAGACGGTCTGCGGATGGCACGTGTCGATCGGCACCGGGCCGACGCTGGCGCTCACCGGACTGCTCGTCACCGTGGCGCGATGGCGAGGCGAGCAACGCCGGACCGCCCTGCGCGCCATCGCTTTCGGCGTACTGCTCATCATGGCCTCGAAACTCGCCGACACCTGGCTGATGGTCAGCATCGTCGACGGGCCGCAGGTGCTCGACCAGTACGTGCAGCTGGCCGACCGCGCGCTGGGCGAACCCGCGTGGGTGGTGGGGCGGATCCTCGAGGCGCTGGGCCCGATCCCCTCGAACGTGCTGCACGTGGTCTACATCCAGCTGCCGGCGGCGGCGGTCGTGGTGGCGGCGTGGCAGCTGCGGCATGTCGCCACGAGCCCTTGGCCGCGCCACAATCTGCTGCGCACCTTCCTGCTGCTGGGCGTGATCGGGCCGCTGTTCTACGTGCTGTTCCCGGTGGTCGGCCCGGTCTTCGCGTACGGACCGCTCGGGCACGGGCTGCAGATCGGCGACTGGCCGGACGCGCTCCCGGCCCTGTCCGTCCCGAGTTCGATGCGGTTCGACGCCGAGACCGCCCGCAACTGCATGCCCTCCATGCACACCGCTTGGGCGACAGCGCTGTTCATCCACTCCCGCACGGGTCCGCGCTGGCTGCGCTGGGCCGGGACCTTCTGGCTGATCTGCACGCTGCTCGCGACGCTGGGCTTCGGCTACCACTACGGCGCCGATCTGGTGGCGGGCGCGGTGCTGGCCATGACCGTCGAGTCGGCGCTGCGCGAACCCGAACGCGGCTGGGATCGCTACCGGGTGCGCGTCGTGGCGCTGGGCGTGCTGGTCTTCGGCGGGCTGCTGCTGTCGTACCGGTTCCTGGCGGTGACCATGGCGGACCATCCGATCCCGGCCGGGGTCGCGGTGCTGGGCGCGCTGGCGGCGGTCTGGTTCACCTTCAACGCGCTGTGGTTCACACCGCCGCACGGCCGGCTGGCGCGCTGGGGTGGGCGTGCGGTACCCGAAGCCCTGGGTGTTAGCCGTTGATTAGCCACTCGCGCAACGGAATCCGGGCAACCCGCACGGGTTCCGAAAGGTTAGGGTCTGCTTGATGATCACGACGCGGGCGGGGCAGCGCAGCTTGCTGCACAAACTGAAAACTGACGAACCACGAAGCCTGCCGCGCCTGCCGTTCGCGCTCGCCGCTGCGCTCTCGGTCGCGATCACGCTACTCATCGCCAGGTTCCACGGGTTCCTGGACCTGCAGGTTTATCGCGTGGACACCCGGTCGTGGCTCTACAACGACACCGCGCTGTACGGCCCGACGCTGCCGGTGGCGGGTCATACGGACCTGCCGTTCACCTATCCCCCGTCGGCCGCGATCCTCATGACGCCGCTGGCCATGATGCCCATGTGGCTGGCCCAGCAGCTGTTGACCGCGAGTTCGCTGGCCTGCCTCGGGGTGACCATCTGGCTGGTGCTGTCCCGGGTGCGCCCCGACCTGGATCCGCGCACGAAACTCATGGTGACCATGGGTGCCGGGGTGGTGCTGCTGGCCATCGAACCGGTGCGGATCAGCCTGTGGTTCGGCCAGATCAATATGGTCCTGATGGCCGCCGTCGCCCTGGACTGCCTGACCGAGAAGCCCCGCTGGCCGCGCGGCCTGCTGGTCGGCATCGCCGCCGTCACCAAACTCACCCCCGCCGCGTTCATCCTGTATTTCCTGATCCGCCGCGATTGGAAGGCGGCGGCCACCTCCGCGGGCACCGCCGCCGCCGTGGTGGCGGGCGGATTCGTCCTGTTCCCCACCGAATCCCGCGACTACTGGTTCCACGCCGTCACCGACACCCGCCGCATCGGCTCCCCCGACTACGTCGGCAACCAGTCCATCAAGGGCCTGATCTTCCGCCTCGGCCTCCCCGACTCGGTCGCCACCGCCGCCTGGCTCCTCCTCGCCCTGATTGCCGTAGGCGCCGGCGCCGCCCTCATGCACCACCTCTTCGCCACCGAACGCAACACCCCCGCCGCCATCGAAAACGGCTCGGTCTCAACCCTCTCCGTAGCCGCCCTCTTCGTGAACGCCGCCGTCCTGCTCCTCATCTCCCCCGTCTCCTGGACCCACCACTGGGTCTGGGCCGCCCCCGGCCTGGTAGCCGCCACCGCCTGGGCCACCCGCAACCGCTCCACCACCACCGCCACCCTGATCACCGTCTTCGCCCTGCTCTTCCTCATCGGCCCCGGCATAGTCCCCAACGGCAACAACCGCGAACGCGATTGGTCCTGGTGGCAATACATCCCGGGCGACATCTACATCATCGCCGCGACCGCCCTGCTCGCCTTCGGCCTGTGGCGCGTGCTGGCCCGCCGCCCGCGCACCCCCGCCGGATCGCCGGAACTGGTCAGCGAGGAACTCTGACCGGTTCGGGCGGCAGCTCGAATCCGCTCAGCGCGGCTGACAGGTGGGGCACCAGAAGAGGTTTCGGCCTTCGAGGACGGAGTGCAGGACCGTGGTGCCGCAGAGGCGGCAGGGGTCGCCGACGCGGCGGTAGACGTAGGTGCGTGGGCGATCGACGGCGTAAGACGGTGCGCCGTGGTCGTGTTCGGGGCGGACGACGTGCATCTTGCCGCGGCGGACGCCGATTTTCATGAGGGCGACCAGGTCGGTCCACATGGCGTCCCATTCTTCGCGGGACAGGTCGGTGCCGGGGCGGTCGGGTGAGATGCCGTGGCGGAAAAGGAGTTCGGCGCGGTAGACGTTGCCTACCCCGGCCAGGATCTTCTGGTCCATGAGGAGGGCGCCGATGGTGCGGCGGGAGCGGCGGATGCGGTCCCAGGCTCGGTCGGGGTCGGCGTCGGGGCGCAGGGGGTCGGGGCCGAGGCGGGCGGTGAGGGCGTCCACTTCGGGTTCGAGGAGGATCTCGCAGGCGTTGGGGCCGCGCAGGTCGGTGCCGTAAGGCTCGTCGTTGCGGCCGGCGCCGATCATGCGCATGCGGACTTCGCCGACGGGGGCGGCCATGGGGACTTCGGATTCGTAGAACTTGCCGTAGAGGCCCAGGTGGACGTGGACGACCAAGCCCGAATCGTAGTGGTGGAGCAGGTGTTTGCCCCAGGCTTCGGCGCGGGTGAGGACCTGGCCGTCGATCAGGGCGGCGCCTTCGGCGAAGCGGCCCTGCGGGCTGGAGACGCGGACCTGCCCGCCGGCGAAGTGCTTGTGGTGCAACTTCGCCAGGCGGTGCAGCGTATGCCCTTCGGGCACAGGTCAGTACGCCGGAACGGCGGGGGCTTCGCCGGACTTCTCGTAGTCGGCGAGGATGTCGATGCGGCGCTGGTGACGCGGCTCCTCGGACCAGGCGGTCGAAATGAAGGCGTCGACGATGGCGAGGGCTTCCTCGGTCGAGTGCATACGGCCGCCGATGCCGATGAGCTGCGCGTTGTTGTGCTCGCGGGCCAGCTTGGCGGTTTCCACGCTCCAGGCCAGGGCGCAGCGGGCGCCGGGGACCTTGTTGGCGGCGATCTGCTCGCCGTTGCCGGAGCCGCCGAAGACCAGACCCAGCGAACCCGGATCGGCGACGGTGCGGCGGGCAGCCTCGATGCAGAAGGCCGGGTAGTCGTCGAGGGCGTCGTACTCGAGAGCGCCGCAGTCGGTGACATCGTGGCCCTGGCCCTCGAGGTGGGCCTTGACGAGGTTCTTCAGTTCGAAGCCGGCATGGTCGGCACCCAGGTATACGCGCATGGCAGCGATTCTTGCAGGAGCCCAACTCTCGGAAACTCTCAGGGGCCAGCCCCCGAACCCCCGAAGGCAACCCGGCCGCACTCTCGGAAACTCTGAGGCGCTCCGCCCCCGAACCTCCGTACGGGAACCTGCGGACCACCACGTGCGCGCGGGCATTAACGCCGACTGATTCCTCTCACGAATAACAGAGTGCGCGCGTATGTCCCGTCACAGCCCGCACCCCCACTCCATCCCGGCATCCGAATCGAAGGTGCGCCATGCCGTTCGACCACACCGCAAGTTTCACCGGCTGGAACCCGGCCAGCGGCCCGCCGGGCTGGGGTGGGATAGCCATCGAGGAGACCCGGCCCACGCCGATTCCGCCCCCGCTGCCGCCGACGCCGCGCACCAAGGGGCTGTCGGCGTTCGGGCTGCCCGCACGGCACGCGTGGGAGATTCCGCTGCTGGTGATCGTCGTGCTGATCACCGTATTCGCTTACCCGTACGCGGTTTTCGAGCTGGTCAGGGGCACCGACAACCTGTATCTGGCCTTGCTCGCCTTCGCGCCGCTGATCATCTGGTACCGCCGCGGCTCCACCTTCGCCAGCCTGCGCCTGTTCGGGGTGCGCATGTCGCCCACGCAGTTCCCGGAGGGCTATCGCATGGTGCAGGAGGCGGCGGCCCGGTTCGGGATGAAGCACGCCCCGGACGCCTACGTGGTGCTCGGCAACGGCCAGATCAATGCCTTCGCCTCCGGCCACGGCTTCCGCCGCTACGTGGTGGTCTACAGCGATATGTTCGAAATCGGCGGCCGCGCACGGCAACCCGAGGCGCTGGCCTTCGTCATCGGCCACGAGGTCGGCCATATCGCCGCCGGGCACGCCTCGTACTGGCGGCAGTTCGGCACCATCCTGATGTCGTTCATCCCCTTGATCGGACCGGGCCTGAGCCGCGCCCAGGAGTACACGGCCGACAATCACGGCTACTGCTTCTGCTACACCGGCGCGGGCGGCGCCATGACCACATTGGCCGCCGGCAAATACCTGAACGCACTGGTCGGTTATGACGAAATGGCCGACCGCGCAGCCGAAGAGAAGGGCCTGTTCGTCTGGCTCACCAATGCCCAGTCCAGCCATCCGGTGCACACCTGGCGCATGTGGGCGCTGCGCGACCGCACCCGCCACGGCAATGTCTTCTGGCGCCCGCGCCCGCCGCAACCCATCGCGGCCGCAGGGTGAGCACCCGTCGGCGACTACTGTCCGGGACAACTGAATAGAGTCTTGACCATGACGTCCGAGGATCAGCCGCAGCGACCGGCTTGGAACCCCGTCACCGGCATGAGCGGTTGGGATCCGCGCGTGGGCCCGCCGGGCTGGGCTCCGCAACCCGGCTACACCCCGCCCGTGGTGCCGCCGTTCCAGCACACCCGCGGCCTGTCGCCGTTCGGTCTGCCCGCCCGGCACAGCTGGGAGATCCCGCTGCTGATCGTGGTGATCATGCTGACCGTGGTCTCCTGGCTCATCTCGATCCTGTTGGTGGCGTTCGGATCTCGCGACTCGTACGCCCTGCTGATCATTCTCGCCCCGCTGGTGGTGTACCTGGGTCGTGGCCTCAACTACGCCACCCAGCGGGTGAACGCGGTGAAGATGTCGCCGACCCAGTTCCCCGAGGGCTACCGCATGGTCCAGGAGGCCGCGGCGCGCTTCGGCATGACGCAGGTTCCGGACGCCTACGTGGTGCTCGGCAACGGCGCGATCAATGCCTTCGCCTCCGGGCACGGGTTCCGGCGGTACGTGGCGGTGTACAGCGATCTGTTCGAAATCGGCGGGGCCGCACGCGATCCCGACGCGCTGGCGTTCATCATCGGCCACGAGGTCGGGCACATCGCGGCCGGGCACGTGTCGTACTGGCGGCAGCTCGGCATGTTCCTGGCGCCGTTCCTGCCGATCATCGGCAGTTCGCTGATCCGCGCCCAGGAGTACACGGCCGACAATCACGGCTATTGCAACCGGCACACCGGAGCGGCGGGGGCCATGCAGACCTTGGCCGCGGGCAAATACCTCAACGCACTGGTCGGTTTCGACGAGATGGCCGATCGCGCCGCCCAGGAGAAGGGCTTCTTCATCTGGATCACCAATGCCATGTCCAGCCATCCGGTGCTGACCTGGCGCATGTGGGCGCTGCGCGACCGCAGCGCGCACGGCCGCATGTTCTGGCGGCCGGATCCGCCGGCGCATCCGGTGGCGGGCGGACCGGCACCGTACGCGCAGACCGGCGGGCAACCGCAGCTCGGTTACCCGCCGTATCCACAGTCCGGCGGCTATCCGCCGCACCCGCAGTCCGGGTACGGCGACAGCTATCCTCCCGGCGGTCCTACCGCCTGACGATCGCCTCGATCAGTCGAATTCCGGGTCTTCGTGGCGGGTGCGCTTGAGCTCGAAGAAGTGCGGGTAGGAGGCGAGGGCGACGACGCCGTCCCACACCTTGCCCGCATCGTCCCCGCGCGGGATGCGCGAGAGCACCGGCCCGAAGAACGCCACGCCATTGACGTGGATGGTCGGGGTGCCGACATCCTTGCCGACCTTGTCCATCCCGGCGTGATGCGAAACCCGCAGCGCCTCGTCGTATTCGGTGCTGTCGGCCGCCGCGGCCAGCTCGGCCGGCAGTCCCGCCTCGGCCAGCGCCTCGGCGATCACCACGGACAGCAGGTTCTCGCCCGCCGACGCCTCGTACTCGGCGCGGCGATTGTGCAGCCGGGTGCCGAGCGCGGTGTACAGCGGCGCGAGCACCTTGTCCCCGTGCTGCTGCGCGGCGGCGATGGCGACGCGCACCGGGCCCCACGCCGTCTTCATCAGTTCGCGGTACTGCTCGGGCAGGTCGTCGCGGCCCTCGTTGAGCACGGCCAGGCTCATGACGTGGAAGTTCACGTCGATATCGCGCACCTGCTCGACCTCGAGGATCCAGCGGGAAGTGATCCAGCACCACGGGCACAGCGGATCGAACCAGAAATCGACCCGGTCCTTCTGGGTGTCGCTCACGGAGATTCCTTTCGAAAGTCGGCGGCGG
Organism: Nocardia yamanashiensis NBRC 100130; assembly: GCF_001613325.1. Classification (GTDB taxonomy): domain Bacteria; phylum Actinomycetota; class Actinomycetes; order Mycobacteriales; family Mycobacteriaceae; genus Nocardia; species Nocardia yamanashiensis. Next base: position 56,055 of record NZ_BDCD01000039.1, read on the forward strand.
CCGGACACAGCCGTCCGGTTAGCGCAACAACGCACCTTCTACCCGATATTTCCGCCTGGCCGGACGCGGAGCGCGCTAGGGTCGGATTCATCACCTCGACGTCGACCGCCGCCGCGCGCGGCGCAGGGAGGCTCGGCTATGACCACGGCATCCAGGTTCGTCATCGCGGGAGGTGGGCTGGCGGCCGCCAAGCTCGCGGAAGCCTTGCGCGCCAATGATTTCGACGGCACCGTCACCCTCGTCGGCGCGGAGGACCATCTGCCCTACGAGCGGCCGCCGCTGTCGAAAGAGCATCTGCTGGGCAAGAAGTCGCTGAGCGATTTCACCGTCGATCCGGCGCAGTGGTACCGCGATCACCATATCGAGGTGCTGCCCGGGACCACGGTGACGGGATTGGATCGCAGCACCAAAACCATTGCGCTGCCGGACGGTACGACGCTGCCCTACGACAAGCTGGCGCTGGCCACCGGTTCGCGGCCGCGCAAACTGCCGGTGCCGGGCACCGATGCGCAAGGGGTGTACACGCTGCGCACTATCGAGGATTCCGATGCGCTGCTGGCAATGTTCGCCACGGCGCGGCGGCTGATCGTGATCGGCGGCGGCTGGATCGGGCTGGAGGTGACCGCGGCCGCCCGTCATGCCGGGGTCGAGGTCACGGTGCTGGAAACCGAGGAGCTGCCGCTGCTGAACGTGCTCGGACCGGAGATGGGCCGGGTGTTCGCGGACCTGCACATCGCGCACGGCGTCGATTTCCGCGGCGGGTCCAAGGTCGCGGAGATCACCGTCGCCGACGGCCGCGCCACCGGGGTGCGGCTGGCCGACGACACCCGGCTGGAGGCGGACGCGGTGCTGGTGGCGGTGGGGGCGCGGCCGAATATCGAACTCGCGGTGGACGCCGGGCTGGCGACCGGGGGCGGCATCCTGGTCGACGAGAGCCTGGCCACCAGCGATCCGGATATCGTCGCCATCGGCGATGTGGCCGATCAGCAGCATCCGGTGCTGGGGCAGCGCATCCGGGTGGAGCACTGGGCCAACGCCCTCAATCAGCCGGCCGTGGCGGCGCTGACCATGCTGGGCAAACCGGCGGTGTACGACCGGCTGCCGTACTACTTCACCGATCAATACGACCTCGGGATGGAGTACACCGGCTATGTCGCGCCCAAGCAGCAGGCCCGGGTGGTGACGCGCGGCGATGTGGCCGGACGCGAGTTCGTGGCGTTCTATCTGGACGGCGGGAACCGCGTGCTGGCGGGGATGAACGTGAACGTGTGGGATGTGGGCGACCGGATCAAGGAGCTCATCCTGAGCGGACAGCCGGTGGATGCGGAACGATTGGGCGACCCGGGAACACCGCTGTAGCCGGGCTGTGACGAGGGTCACGCGCGCGGCTGCGAAACTACGTCGAATCCGTCGACGAGGCTCCGACCCGTCTGTGAGCGCGCCCGCCGGGTGCACCGAACCTAGGAACCCGCCATGAAATTCATGCTGATCAAGACCTACGCCCCCACCGAGTTCTGCGACACCCCCATCCAGGACTGGAGCCCGGAGGACATCGCCGCGCACATCGATTTCCAGCGGGTGCTGGGCGCCGAGCTGGCCCGCTCCGGCGAACTGGTCGACGCGCAGGGCCTGGCCGGCAAGGACGAGGCCCGGATCGTGGTGTCGGACGGGCGATCCGCGCCGATCGTCACCGACGGGCCGTTCCCCGAGACCAAGGAATTCCTGGCCGGGTATTGGATCGTGGACGTGGACAGCCCGGAGCGGGCCTACGAGATCGCCGCGCGGGCCTCGGCCGCGCCCGGTCCCGGCGGCAAGCCGATCGGGGAGCGCATCGAAGTGCGGCCGATCATGAGCGCGCCCGCCCCCGACGCGTAATGCCGCTCTCCTACGAAACCGAGGACCTGCTACGGGAACTCGCGCCGCAGGTCCTCGGCGTGCTGGTGCGGCGGTATGGGGATTTCGACAGCGCCGAGGACGCGGTGCAGGAGGCATTGCTGGCCGCCGCCACGCAGTGGCCGGCCGACGGGATGCCGGAGAATCCGCGCGGCTGGCTTATCCAGGTGGCGGTGCGGCGGATGGTCGACACCGTGCGGGCGGAGATCGCGCGGCGCAATCGCGAAGCGGCGGACGCGGTCCGGGAGGTGCGGACCGCGCCGGGCGTCGGGGTGCCCGGGGACGAGCCGGGGCTGGACGACACCCTGGAGCTGTTCTTCCTGTGCTGTCATCCGGCGCTGTCGCCCGCGAGCGCCATCGCGTTGACGTTGCGGGCGGTGGGCGGGCTCACCACCGGTGAGATCGCGAATGCCTTCCTGCTGCCGGAAGCAACCATGGCGCAGCGCATTACGCGCGCCAAGAAGCGGATCGCGGGGCTGGAGCGGCCGTTCGGGACGCCGTCCTCCAATGGCGATGGCGGGGACTGGAATTCGCGACTGGCTCCGGTGCTGCACGTGCTGTATCTGATGTTCACCGAAGGCCATACTTCGAGCGGCGGCGCGGAACTGCGGCGGGCGGATCTGTCGGCCGAGGCGATCCGGCTGGCGCGCATCCTGTTCGCCGCGCTGCCCGAGGATCCGGAGGTCACCGGATTGCTGGCGCTGCTGCTGCTCAACGATGCGCGGCGGGCCGCGCGGACGGGGGCGCACGGGGAGCTGATTCCCCTGGAGGAGCAGGATCGCGGCCTGTGGGACCGGACCATGATCATCGAAGGGGTGCGGCTGGCCACCGCGTCGGTCTCGCACGGGCTCATCGGGCCGTATCAGATCCAGGCCGCCATCGCGGTGCTGCACGCACAGGCGCTGCGGCCGGAGGACACCGATTGGCCGCGAATCCTGTTGCTGTACAACGCCTTGGAACGGCAGTCGGCCAATCCGATGGTCACGCTGAACCGGGCGGTGGCCACGGCCATGGTGCACGGTCCGCAGGCCGGACTGGACCTCACCGACACCCTGAGCGAGGCGCTGGCGGGCAATCATCGGCTGGATGCGGTGCGCGGGCACCTGTTCGAGATGTCGGGCGATCACGAGGAAGCCATCGCCGCCTATGCCGCCGCCGCCCGCCGCACCACCTCGGTTCCCGAGCGCGATTACCTCACCTTGCGCGCGGCCCGGCTGCGGTCCGCGTCCTGACCGCCGGTCACCGCACCCGGGCGCGGTCGCCGGTCAGGCGCAGTTCCATGGTCACCGGAATCACGCCCACTTCCAGGGCTTCCCGCAGCCGCGGCACCGCTTCGCCGAGGATGCGGCGGCGCAGTTCGGTGAGGTCGGCGTCGGGTTCGACGGTGACGATGAGGTGCAGTTCCGGGGCGCGTCCCGGACCCGACAACCAGGCCGCCGCGGAGTCCACCCGGTCGAAGGATTCGATATCCGCGGCCACCGCCGCGGCCGCCGTCTTGGACGACAGCACCGTGCTGCCGGCCGAATTCTCGTCCGCGAGTTGCCATTCCACGGCACTGGGCAGGCGGAACAGCTGCGCGCTCAGCCAGCGCAGGCACAGCAGACCCAGCACCACCGCGGCGGCGATGGTCGCGTAGAACACCCAGCGCGGCGGGGGTGCGTCCCCGGGCGTCAGGGCGGCCGAGCGGTCCACCCAGCTCAGCCAGCCGCGCTGCGCCGCCATCACATAGCCGCCCGCCGCGAGCAGCAGCAGGCCGAGCACCGCCAGCAGGGTGCGATTGAGGCGCGCCGGGCGATTCACGGTGATCATTTCGAACTCCTTCGGGCCGGCCGCACCCGGGTGCGCACCGCGGGGGCGGTATCCATGCCGATGCGCTCGAACGCTGCGGTCACGGCCCGGTGCACGGTATCGGGCAGCTCCCGCACATCGGTCCGGTCGGACGCGGCGGACACGCTGACGGCTTTGCCGCGCAACTTGATTCGCGCCGCGCTCACGCCCGGGACCGCGTCGGCCGAGCGGCGCAGCGCCGAACGCAGGCTGCGGCGGTCGATCCCGGCGTCATCGCCGTCCAGGGGACGCAGCGGCACCACCACGGCGCGGCCGGGCAGCACCGCCGCGACCAGCAGCGCCAGCCCGAGCAGCGCGACCGCCGCGCCCACGCCGAACACCAGCGGATCACCCCATTCGGTGCCGTGCAGACGTGCCGCGAGGCTGTCGTAGGACACGAATTCCCGGTTCCCCGAGAGTCTCTGGGCGAGCGATACGATCACCGCCACGCACAGCGCGACCAGCGCCAGCGCTACCACCGTGGCGACGCCCGCGCGCCGCGACCGCCGGATCACAGCACCCTCCGGCGCGGCGATTCCGTTGCGGGCGAGGTTGATTCGAGTGCGGGTGCAGCGGATTCGAGCTCCATGGCGGTGACAGCGATATCCACGCCGGTCACCGTCAGGCCGGTCAGCTCACCCACCCGTTCGATCAGATGCGTCCGGCACGATTCGGTCACCCGCGCCACCGGCAGCGGATACCGGACCGGGAGCCGCAGCCGCAGCGCGGCCGTATCGGCGGTGACCTCGGCGTCCGCGGTCACTCGCGGCCGCACCCCATCCACCTCGGCGGCGGCGCGCGCCGCGATCCGGCGCACCGCCCGCGCGCTGACGGTGGTGACGCCGGGCAGTTCCAGCGCCGGGGCGGTCATCGCCGGCTCCGGTCCTGTACCGACCGCAGCAGCCCGGCCAGGTCGACCGCGCCGTCGAGCCAGCGGCCGACCAGCAGGCCCAGCCCGGCGAACACCAATACGACGGCGAAGGCGCCGAATCCGCCGAAGGCCATGGCGAATCCGAGCGCGAGTCCGGTACCCAGGCAGATCGTTGTGGCGTTCATCTGCGACTCCTCGGCTGAATGGGACGGCTATTGCACGCGATTGGCGGCGGGCTCGGCGGCGTCGTCGTCCTCGGGGATGTAGACGTCGTTGATATTGATATTGACCTCGACGACCTCGAGCGCGGTCATCTGCTCGATGGCATTGATGACATTGCGGCGCACTGCCTTCGCCAATTCCGCTATGGCCACGCCGTATTCGACGACCAGTTCCAGATCGACGGCGGCCTGCTTCTCGCCCACCTCGACCGAAACGCCCTGCCCCACACTGGCCGAAGCGCCCGGAATGCGGTCGCGGATCGCGCCGAACGCCCGGGCCGCGCCGCCACCGAGCGCGTGCACGCCGCGCACCTCGCGGGCGGCCAGGCCGGCGATCTTCTGCACCACGATGTCGGCGATCGTGGTGGTGCCCTGATCGGTGACCAGGGCGCTGGAGTTCGCCGCACCATTGCGGGATTCGGCGTCCGGGGTGGCGGCGGCGGTCTTGCCGGTCGACTTCTCGGTACTGGTTCCGGTCATGCCATCCTCCTGATTTCGTTGTCCTACAGGGAATCGATGCCTGTCTTCCTTCGACACGGCGAGCGGGAAATCCTCACGCCGCATCCACGTGATCTAGGTAACCGAATCGTCGCCGAGCGCGGCGGCTTCGAGTTCGGTGACGACCAGGCGCACCGTCACGTTCGCCCATTCGGTGCCATGCAGCCGGGCCCTGACCGCCCCGGTGAGCTGATCCAGCATCGGCCGCAATGGCAATCTGCCTGCCACCAAACGGATTTCGACGGCCGCCGGGTCCAGATCCACCGCGTAGGCCCGGCCGCCCCGGGGCAGCCGGGCGACGGCTCCGAGCCCGAACGGCGTTGCCGCGCGCAAACCCTCCACCTCCTCGATCGCATCCAGTACGGCTTCGATCAGTTCCGCTTTCGCGGTCACAGCGCCCCCGGTTCGATATCGAGCACGGTCACCGACACCTCGCCGACGGTGACCCCGGTCTGTTCCAGCACGGCGTCCAGCACGGCCCGCTGGACGGCGGCCCCCACCACGGCGGCCCGGCAGTCGCCGCCCAGGGACACGTCCACCTGCACGGCGATCCGGCCCGCGCCCGTGCGGCCCACCCGGACACCTTGGCTCCCGGCCGATTCCGCCGCGCCCAGCAGCTGTTTCCCGGCCCGCGACCAGCCGCTCAGCAGCCCGCGCAGGCCGGGTTCGAGCCGGGTGACGCCCGGTACGGCCGCGGCGGCGTGCGCGGCCACCCCGGCGATCACCGCGTCCGAGACGACGATCTCGCTGCCGGAATTCACCGCCGTCACCGCTCCCGCTCCTCGTAGACGTCGGCGATGGTGACATCGAGGCGGCCGAGCAGCAGTCCGGTGCGCGCCGCCAGCGCGGTCGCCACCCGCTGCCGCACCAGCGGCACAATGCCCTCCAGGCTGCCGCCGCGCATCCGCACCGCGAGGGCCATGCTCACCTGCACGATGTTCTCGCCGTCGGGTCCGGTGCCGACGCTGCGCACCTTGCAGTCGCGGGCGCGCACGCCGGGCACGGTGTCGGCCGCGAAGCGCAGCACCACCGCGACCGCCTGCTCGCTCATCGCCACGGTGCCGGGATGCTCGGTGGGCAGGATCAGGGTCTGCCCGCGCCGCAGTTCGGCGCGCACGGCGGACATGATGCGGCCGAACAGGTCCGGGGGCGCGGGATCGGGTTCGGCGATGAGTTCCTCGGTGGCGGTGCGCAGGGCGAGCAGGCTCTCGCGCGCCGCGCCGCAGTGCACGCAGCGGGCCTCGTGCGCGTCGGAGTGCCCAGCCTGCACGGCGTCCAGCCGCCGCCAGACCTGTTCCATACCGCGCCCGCAGGGCAGCCGGTAGTCCTCGTCCACGTCGTTCGCATCGATCATCGCCACGGCTTCATCTCCTCCGCCAGCTGGAGGCGAGCCCGTGCGATCCGCCCGCGTACCGCGGTGACGTTCGCGCCGACGATCTCGCCGATCTCTTCGTAGGAGCGGCCGTGCACCTCGCGCAGCAGCCAGCACGCCCGCTGTTCCGGGGTGAGCCGCTGCAGTGCCGCCGTCAGGGCCTCCAGCTGGCCGTGCACCTGGGTCGCGTGCTCGGGATGCAGGTCCCGGCGCGGCGATGCCGTGGTGTCGGGATCGACCTCCGCCGCCGGTTGCCGCTTGCGCAGCACGTTCAGGCAGCGATTGGTGGTGGTCCGGTACAGCCAGGCGGCGAACGCGGACTCGTCCTGCAGCTGCCCCAGCCGCCGCCACGCGGTCAGGAACACGTCCTGCACCACGTCCTCGGCCTCGGCCCGGTCGGCCAGCATCTTCGCCGACAACCGGAACATGGCGCCCTGATAGCGCAGAACTAGCTGTTCATAGCTCCGAATATCGCCATCGCGGGCCCGGCTGACCAGGGTGGCGTCGTCGAGTTCCACCTCGACTCCGGCATCGGTACCAGTCACCCCGCCTCCTATCCGTTCGTGGGTTAGACCCGAGCGGACGCGAATCCTCACGCTGCATTATCTGTGATCGTTGTCTCAGAAGTAGCTGAGTGACATTCCTTGGTTCTGGGTGTCCAACTGAACGTGCTCGAAACCAACGGGCACGCATCCGACGACACGGAGGTTCCGATGTCTCTGCGTGACAAGATCAGCAACCGGGCCGAGGAGCTGGGCGGCAAGGCCAAGGAGGCCGCCGGCGATTTCACCGGCGACGACGAGCTGCGGGCCGAGGGGAAGGCCGATCAGCTGGCCGCCGGCCTGAAGGACGCCGCCGCCGATGTGAAGGACGCGGTCGGCGACGCCGTCGACAAGGTGAAGAAGAAGTTCGGCAACTAGCCGGGATCGGGGCCGGGGCGCTACGGCGTCCCGGCCCGTTGCCGTGTGAAGGCCGCCACCCCGCAGAACCCGTCAGGCCACCGCCGCACGGAAAGCGGTGGGGCTCATGCCCTTGTGCCGTTTGAAAGCGGCGCTGAAGCCGAAAGCGTCGGCATAGCCCAGTGATCTGGCGATCTGGGCGACGGTCAGCCCGGCGTCGATGAGCAGATCCTCGGCCTCGTCCATGCGGCAGGCCGTCAGGTACGCCAGCGGCGGTTCGCCCATGACGGCGGTGAAGCGTTTGGCGAAAAGCGCTCGGGAGACTCCGGATTGGGCGGCCAGCGCGGCCACCGTCCAGGCGACGCCCGGGCGGCCGTGGATGGCTTCCAGCGCGGGCGCGACCACCGGATCGGAGAGTCCGCGATACCAGGTCGGGGCGGCGGCTTCGGCCTGGGCGAACCAGGTGCGCAGGGTGCAGACCAGGCCCCAATCCAGCAGGCGGTCCATCATGGCCTGTGAACCGGCGCTGTGGGCGACGGCGTCCACCACCGCGGCTTCCATCCAGGCGCAGGATTCCAGGTCCTCGGAGATGACGAGAACCGCTGGGAGAGCGCGCAACAGGCGTTCGTGACGGCGGGTGCAGGTCTGATACGCGCCGACGATCAGCGCGGTGGTGCCGTCGGAGTCGGCGCCCCAGCTGATGCCGCTCAGTTCCGCGCCGCAGCTCGCGATCACTTCCGGTGTGAAGCAGGCGATCTCGTACTCGGTGTGCGGTCCGCCGATCGACTCGGGCCGATCGGCGAGATGGAACAGCTCCGGTCCGCGCACGATGGCGGTATCGCCTGTCCGCAAAGGGGTTTCGCTGCCGTCGGCCAGCAGCAGGGTCCCGCCGCCGCGCAACACGGTGATCATGGTCAATGGTGCGCGGTCGCCGAAGCGGATGGTCCACGGCGCGGCCAGTTCGGCGTGCGCGACCACCGAGCCCTCGGCCCGGATACCGCTCAACAGATTGCTCAGGGGGTCCACCCCATCGAGGGTAGACGAATTCCTATCGATCGGAGAGTTTCATCCATGGATCGTCCACGTCGCGATGGCTTGAATGGGAGGCGCAGGTAAGCAGCACATTCCCGATCAGGAGGAAATACCTTGTCGTACAACGGCATCGACAGCGAACCCGCCCGTACCGCGCTGGTCGTCGTCGCACACCACCGCGCCGATTCCCTGACCGCCCACCTCGCCCGCCGCACCGTCGCCCAGCTCGAGCGCGAGGGCTACACCGTCGACCTGCTGGACCTGCGCGCCGAAGGCTTCGACGCGCGAATGAACACCGAGGACCAGCCGGACTGGGGCAATCGCGAGAAGCGCTACTCCGAGGAAACCGAAGCGCACATGCGCCGAATCCTGGCCGCCGACATCGTGATCGCCGTCTTCCCCGTCTACTGGCTGCACCTGCCCGCCCTGCTCAAGGGCTGGATCGACCGCGTCTGGAACTACGGCTTCGCCTACGGTCGCAGCAAACCCCGCCTGGCCGGCAAACGCATGCTCTGGCTCGGCCTCGCCGGCGCGGCCGCCGACGACGTCATAGTCGAAGTAATGCAGCAAACCCTCGAAGGTTCCCTCAACCTCGGCATCGCCTACTACTGCGGCTTCACCCACTCCGCCGTCGGCCTCCTCCCCGACGCCGAGGAACGCCGCCAGCGCCTCGACGCCAACGGCCAACTCCTCTTCGACCCCGTAACCGCCGGCGCCGAACGCGAAGCCCAATACACGGCGCTGGAAGCCAAGGCCGAAGCCTTCGTCACCGAATTCCTAGCCGCAGACCAAGTTCCCGCCTAGCCCGCCGACCGCTGAGACCTAGAGCCCCGGGGTCTCCCCGCCGAGAGGTTCGCGCCTGTCCCCCCAAGGAGTCTCAGACATCTCCCACACGGGAGTCTCTCGCACAGGGAGTTTCGGCCCCTAGGGCTCGAACCGGGGGCTCGAACCGGGGGCTCGGCCCAGGGACTCAGCCCAGTGGCTCAGCGTCAGGGGCCTATAGGCTCCCCTCCCAAGGGGTTTCAGGGGTGAAACCCCTGAGAGTCCCGAGAGTTGGCTCTACCAGGCCTTTCCGGTGATGAGCTCGTAGGCCTGGGCGTACTTGGCGCGGGTCGCGGCGACCACGTCGGCGGGGATCTCGGGGCCCGGGTATTCCTTGTTCCAGCCGGTCGAGGTCGACCAGTCGCGGACGAACTGCTTGTCGAAGGAGGGCTGGACGCGGCCCGGCTCGTACTGGTCGGCGGGCCAGAAGCGGGAGGAGTCGGAGGTCAGGACTTCGTCGCCGAGGGTGAGATTGTCACCGTCCCAACCGAATTCGACCTTGGTGTCGGCGATGATCACCCCGCGCGCGGCGGCGTGCTCCGCACCCCGGGTGTACACCTGGAGGGTCAGATCGCGCAGCTGCTCGGCGATCTCCTTCCCCTCCTGATTCACCACATCCTCGAAGGTGATGGGCTCGTCGTGCCCCGCATCGGCCTTGGTGGTGGGCGTGAAGATGGGCTCGGGCAGCTTGGACCCTTCGACCAGTCCGGGCGGCAAGGCGACCCCGGACACCGATCCGGTCCGCTCGTACTCCTTCAGCCCGCCACCGGTCAGGTACCCGCGCGCGATGCACTCGACCTTCACCATCTTCAGCGGCTTCACCCGCACCCCGCGCCCCGCGAACTCGGCGGGCACATCGGTGGTGGACAGGATGTGGTTGGGCACATCGGAGAAGTACTCGAACCACCAGTTCGAGAGCTGGGTGAGCATCGCCCCCTTGTCCGGGATGGGCGTCGGCAGCACCACGTCGTACACCGACACCCGATCGGACGCGACCAGGATCAGCGAATCGCCGTCCTCGTAGAGATCGCGCACCTTACCGGCGTGGATGTGCTTCAACGGTCCTCCTCGAACTGGGCGCGATCGCGCGACTGGCTGCCACGCACACCCTACCGACCTGCTCGAACCGGCCCGCACCCGCCAACCCGGCCGACGTGGCAAGCTGGGCAAGTCGCACGGCAGCAGTTCTCCGAGAGTTAAGGAGCCCCCTTGTCAGCACCGAATCTCACCCGCGAGCAGGCGATCCAACGCGCCGCGACGGTCCAGGTGGAGAACTACCGGGTCGAATTGGATCTGACCGGGCAGCCCACCGGCCCCGACGCGGTGACGACCGGTACCTTCCACTCGCGCTCGACGGTCACCTTCACCGCCACCCCGGGTGCGCAGACCTTCATCGATCTGGTGGGTGCGGGCGTGCGGTCCGCGGTGCTCAACGGCGTGGCGCTGGACGTCAGTGAGTACGACGAGTCGCAGGGCATCACGCTGCCGAACCTGGCCGCCAGCAACGAACTGGTCGTCGACGCCGACTGCGAGTACTCCAACACCGGTGAGGGCCTGCACCGCTTCATCGACCCGACCGACAACAAGGTCTACCTGTACTCGCAGTTCGAGACGGCCGACTGCAAGCGCATGTTCGCCTGCTTCGATCAGCCGGATCTGAAGGCCACCTACGACATCATCGCCACCGCGCCGGAGGACTGGGAGGTCATCTCCAACGGTGCGGTCATCGACACCCACCGGGTCGGCGCGACCATCCGCCACACCTTCGCCACCACCCCGCGCATGAGCACCTATCTGGTCGCCATGATCGCCGGGCCGTACGCGAAATGGACCGACACCTACACCGATTCGCACGGCGAGATCCCGCTCGGCATCTACTGCCGTGCCTCGCTGGCCGAATTCATGGACGCCGAACGGCTTTTCACCGAAACCAAGCAGGGCTTCGGCTTCTATCACACCAATTTCGGTGTGCCGTATGCCTTCGGCAAGTACGACCAGTTGTTCGTGCCCGAATTCAACGCGGGCGCAATGGAGAACGCGGGCGCGGTCACCTTCCTCGAAGATTATGTGTTCCGCTCCAAGGTGACTCGAGCGTCCTATGAGCGCCGCTGCGAGACCGTGCTGCACGAGATGGCGCACATGTGGTTCGGCGACCTGGTCACCATGAAGTGGTGGGACGACCTGTGGCTGAACGAGTCCTTCGCCACCTTCGCCTCGGTGCTGTGCCAGGTCGGCGCCACCGAATACGAGAATGCCTGGACCACGTTCGCCAATGTCGAGAAGTCCTGGGCGTACCGGCAGGATCAGCTGCCCTCCACCCATCCGATCGCGGCGGACATCCCGGATCTGGCGGCGGTCGAGGTCAACTTCGACGGCATCACCTATGCCAAGGGCGCTTCGGTGCTGAAACAGCTGGTGGCGTACGTGGGGCTGGAGCCGTTCCTGGCCGGCCTGCGCGACTACTTCACCGAACACGCTTACGGCAACGCCACTTTCGACGATCTGGTGGGCGCACTGGAGAAGGCGTCCGGACGCGATCTGTCGGACTGGGGCGCGCAGTGGCTCAAGACCACCGGCCTGAACATTCTGCGGCCCGAGTTCACCGTGGACGCCGACGGCAAGTTCACCTCGTTCACCGTGGTGCAGGGCGGAGCGGAACCGGGCGCGGGTGAGCGGCGCGTGCATCGTATCGCCGTCGGCGTGTACGACGAGCAGGACGGCAAGCTGGTGCGCACCGAGCGCGTCGAGCTGGACGTCGAGGCCGCCGAGCGCACCGAAGTGCCCGCGCTGGTGGGTGTTTCGCGCGGCAAGCTGGTGCTGGTCAACGACGACGACCTCACCTACTGCTCGCTGCGGCTGGACGCCGACTCGCTCGACACCGTGGTGGCGCGCATCGCCGATATCGCCGAACCGCTGCCGCGCACGCTGTGCTGGTCGGCGGCCTGGGAGATGACCCGGCAGGCCGAGATGAAGGCCCGTGACTTCGTGGCGCTGGTGCAGCGCGGGGTGGGCGCAGAAACCGAGATCGGTGTGGTGCAACGACTGCTGATGCAGGCGCACACCGCGCTGTCCTCGTACGCCGATCCGGCTTGGGCGGCGGCGACCGGCTGGCCGGAGTTCGCGGACCGGCTCCTGGAGCTGGCGCGCGCCGCCGGACCGGGTTCGGATCATCAGCTGGCGTTCGTCAACGCGCTCACCGGGGCGCTGCTCTCGGAACAGCACGTGCAGGTGCTGAAGCAGCTGCTGGCCGGCGATCCGCAGGGCGTGGGACTCGCGGGGCTGACCGTGGACACCGATCTGCGCTGGCGGGTCACGCAGGCTCTCGCCGCGGCGGGGTCCATCGACTCCGACGGTGTCGAATCGCCCTTGATCGACGCCGAATTGGAGCGGGACAACACCGCCGCCGGTCGCCGTCAGGCCGCCGCCGCGGCCACCGCCCGCCCGCAGGCCGAGGTCAAGGCGAGCGCCTGGGCCACCGTGATGGAGGACGATTCGGTCGCCAACATCACCACCCGCGCCATCGTCACCGGATTCGCGCCGGTCGGCCAGGCCGAACTGCTCACCCCCTACGTCGAACGCTACTTCGCCGAAGTGGCCGACGTCTGGGAGCGCCGCTCCAGCGAGGTCGCCCAGACCGTCGTGGTCGGCCTCTACCCGCACTGGGCCGTCACCGAGGAAGCCGTCGCCGTCGCCGACAAGTTCCTCGCCGGCGACCACCCGCCGGCCCTGCGCCGCCTCGTCGTCGAGGGCAAGGCGGGCATCGAGCGCTCCCTGCGCGCCCGCGCCTTCGACCAGGCGTAACAGCAAGTCCCGCAGGCCCCTTCCGGATCCCCGGAAGGGGCCTGCGGGCTTTCTCGAATACGCCCTTGTACCAGCGGTTTTCCTCACGCTGCTGTGAGCGGATCTGCTGTGAGCAGCGTGGCGCGAGATTCGGGGCTCCGGTCATGCACGGTGAATGCATGACAGAGAAGCAGACGCCGATGTTCAACTGGCGCACCAGAGAACAGCTCTTCGGTCGCCGCGTCCTGGTACTGGACGGCGGCCTGGACGACGACAACGGCACGCTGCTCATGACGCAGCTGCTCACCCTCGCCGCGGAGGATTCCGAAACCCCGATCTCGCTGTGGATCCACTCCCCCGGCGGCTCGGTCCCCGCCATGCTCGCCATTCGCGACGTGATGCGGCTGATCCCCTGCGAGGTCTCCACCCTCGCCCTCGGATTGGCCTGCAGCGCCGGGCAATTCCTGCTCTCCTCCGGCACCCCCGGCCGCCGCTTCGCCCTCCCGCACGCCCGCATCCTCATGCATCAGGGTTCGGCGGGCATCGGCGGCAGCGCGGTCGAGGTCGAGGTGCAGGCCGACGATCTGCGCTACACCGTGCAGACCGTGCTGGGCCTCATCGCCGCCGACACCGGGCAGCCCTTCGACCAGATCTACGAGGATTCGCTGCACGATCGCTGGTTCACCGCCGAGCAGGCCCGCGAATACGGCTTCATCGACGGCATCGTCGACGACTTCCGCCAGGTCGTTCCCCAGCGTCACAAGGTAGGTATCTCATGACCAGCTACACCATCCCCAATGTGATCGCCTCCTCGCCGCGCGGCGAACGCATCATGGACGTCTACTCGCATCTGCTCACCGAGCGCATCGTCTATCTGGGCACGCCCATCGACTCCGGGGTGGCGAACGCGCTGATCGCCCAGCTCCTGCACCTCGACGCCGAGGGGGCGGGCCAGGAGATCAACCTCTACATCAACTGCGAGGGCGGCGACCTGTCGGCCATGCTCGCCATCTACGACACCATGCAGCACATCTCGTCGCCCGTCGTCACGACCTGTGTGGGCCAGGCGATCGCGGTGGGCGCGGTCCTGCTCGCCGGGGGCGCGAAAGGCCGCCGCTCCATGCTCCCCCACGCCCGAATCGTCCTGCACCAGCCCGCGACTCGCGGCCAGGGCACCATCCCCGACCTGATCCTGGTGGCCGATGAAATCGTCCGCATGCGCGCCGAAATCGAAGCCATCCTGACCAAACACACCGGCCAGTCCCCCGAAACGCTCCGCCGCGACACCGATCGCGACCGCGTCTTCACCGCCGAAACCGCCCTGAGCTACGGCCTGGTGGACCAGGTCCTCGGCCCCCGCGACTGACCGAAACGGCCGCCGCCGCAACAGCCCTCGAATCACCGAGGCTGTTGCGGCACTACGGTCCGGTCTGCGGTAATACTGTCAGGCCAGCGGCGATACCGTCAGGCCGCCAAGGCCAGCAGAACGGGCATACCCTCGAGGCGCGGAACGGCCACGCTGAGCGAAGCGGCCATCCGCTGACGCCGCAGTTCACCGGCAACCTGCTCGATGAGCCCACCCAGATCGGTGCCGAGCGCACCGGCCAGCGCGGCGATCATCTCGCTCGAGGGTTCCTTGCGCCCGCGCTCCACCTCGGACAGGTACTGCGGCGAGATCCCCGCGCGCGCAGCCGTTTCGGCCAGCTTCTCGCCGTGCTCCTGCCGCAGCGACCGCAAACGCTCACCGAGCACCTCCCGCCACAGCGGCTCGCGCACGGTGCGCGACGGCGGCACCCGGCGCAGGGCGCGGCGGGGCTCGGCGGTCCCGGACGAGGTGGGTTCCTCGCGCCGGATCGGCTCGGGGACCGCTTCCAGTCGTGGTGCGCGCGCGGCATCCACGCGTCCGCCGGGCAGGGCCTGAAGTCGCGGGTGCTCGGACATCTTCCGAGCCTAAGGCCGGGCGGTCCGCACCCGCGCGCTCTTACGCTCTGGGCGTACAAGCCGAACGCGAAAACGACGCACCCCTCCCGGCGAACCGGAAGGGGTGGAAGACAGCAAGGGGTTCGGGGGCGGCAGCCCCCGAGAGTCCCCGAGAGTTCCGGGCGAACTACACCCGGCCGATGGCCGCGGCCATCACGCGCACGGCCGAAACCAGTCCGTCGATCAGCTCACCCTGACGGAAGGAGCTGAGGGCGGCGGTGGCGCCGAGCTGGCAGACCCGGTCGTTGGCGCGCTCGGCGACATCGCTGCCGGAACGCACCTCGACGGCCTTGGCATTGGGGTCCACGGCGATGAGCACCGAACGCTCGGCCTCCGGGGTGGCCGGGAACAGCGCGTCCGCGCCGGCGCCGGTGTCCGCGCCCAGGTCACCGATGTAGATGTTGAACCGCACCTTGGTGGCGCGAGTCGCCTCGGTGAGCGCATTGTCCATGATCAGCCGCTCGCGATCGGTGAACGGAACCTCGGCGAAGATATCGCCGGCCTCGTGCACACCGGACACGCGCCCGCTGGTGGTGATGGCGTAGCCGTGCGGTAGGTCGGCGGCATTCACCGCGGGCCAATTAGAACTTGCCACTTGCCCGGCCTCCGATCAGGTCCGCCGCGGCGGATTCGATTGCCGCATGGTTGCCATGCGACGAGTCAGCTCCGTGGTGGCCGGCACCGGTCACCTCGTCGGTTGCGCTCCACAGCACCGGCGGCTCGGTCCACTTCTGACCGAGGGAGAAATGGGCCGGCTTCTTGCCGGGCAGCGGCTTGCCGAGGAACGACAACCCGGCGATCACCAGATAGATCGCAAGCGGGATGCCGACATAGATCAGCACTGTCTGGAGAATGCTCACGGCTCAACGGTAATCGATGGGCGAGCGTCTACGACGACCGGTAGCGGACTGTGATCACGTGTCGTTACCAAACGTTTCAGATCAGCCAGGCCGTGGAGTTTGCCGGAAGTTTTCTCGCGCTAATCGGCGCGCTCGCCAGCAACACCTCGCCCGCGGGCAACAGGATCGGGGCATCGGTCGCGTTCAGCACGCACAGCAGCCCGCCGGCACGCCGGAAGGCCAGGCAGCCCGCCGGCGAGCCGTACCACTCCAGCCCCGCACCCGCGAATTCCGGCCTGGTCGCCCGCAATTCGATGGCCATGCGATACAGCGACAGCATCGAGTCCAGGCGCTCGAGCTGCTGTTCCACGGTGACCTGCGCCCACTGCGCCGGGATCGGCAGCCACGAATTCCCGGTGGTGAAACCGAACGGCGGTTGCGCGCCCTCCCACGGCAGCGGCACCCGGCAGCCGTCGCGACCGCGTTCGGTGTGCCCGGACCGCTCCCAGGTCGGATCCTGCAAGACCGCCTCGGGTAGGTCGTCCACGTTCGGCAGGCCCAATTCCGCACCGTTGTAGACGAATACGGCCCCTGGCAGCGCCAGCTCCAGCAGCACCATGGCCCGGGCCCGCGCCTGCCCCACCGCGCCGCCGCCGTAGCGGGTGACCTCGCGCTCGATATCGTGATTGGACAGCGTCCAGGTGGGACTGGCCCCGACCTCGGCCACCGCGTGCAGCGAATTGTCCACGGCCGCCCGGATCTTGGTGGCGTCGAAGGCGGTCTCGGCGAGCCGGAAGTTGAACGCCATATGCAGTTCGTCGGCGCGCAGGTATTCGCCGAAGCGGACATTGTCGTCCACCCAGACCTCGCCGATGGACACCACGTTCGGGTACTCGTCCATCACCTTGCGCAGGCGGCGGTGGATTTCGTGCACGCCCGGATTGTTGAAGCGCGGGTCGTTGTCGTCGTGCACCAGCATGCGGGTGTCGATCCTGGTCATATCGGGCAAGCCATCGGGTTTGGCCATGCCGTGCGCGACGTCGATGCGGAAACCGTCGATCCCGCGATCCAGCCAGAACCGCATGGTCTGCTCGAAATCGAGTGCGACTTCGGGGTTCTCCCAGTTCAGATCGGGCTGCTCGGGCGCGAAGATGTGCAGATACCACTGCCCCGGTCTGCCGTCGGCCTCGGTGACGCGAGTCCAGGCCGGGCCGCCGAAGATGCTGGGCCAGTTGTTCGGCGGCTGCGCGCCGTCCGGGCCGCGGCCGTCGCGGAAGATGTAGCGGGCGCGCTCCGGACTGCCGGGCGCGGCGGCCAGGGCCTGCCGGAACCACACGTGCTGATCGCTGGTGTGGTTCGGCACCAGGTCCATGGTGACCCGGATCTGCCGGTCGTGCGCCTCCGCGATGACCTCGTCCAGGGCGGCCAGACCACCGAAGAGCGGGTCGATATCGCGCGGATCGGACACGTCGTAGCCGCCGTCCGCCATCGGCGAGCGCATGACCGGGCAGATCCACAGGGCATCGACGCCGAGCAGTTCCAGATAGCCCAGCTTCTCGCGCAATCCACCCAGATCGCCCACGCCGTCGCCATCGGAATCGGCGAAGGAACGCGGGTACACCTGATAGAACACGGCGTTTCGCCACCACGGCGCGGGCTGCGCCGATACGGTCCCCGACCCGGCGGAAATCTCAGTCACAGCCGTAATGGTGCCAAAGCAGACCGACCTGTGCGTGCACCTCCGCGACAGTTGTCCAGATTCAGCAAATCATCAGTAGCCGAGCTGGGAAAACGGAAACCCTCTGGGCTGCTACGACTTCTGCGAAACGAATTCAGAAGGGTGAGTTCATGAGCGAATTCGCGGCCATCTCGAAGTAATCGAGCAACTGCTTGCGATGGGCGTCGTCGAGCACCTCGGGTTCGATCTCCGCCACCGCGATGTGCATGGCGCGCAACCAGGCGTCACGCTCGATCGGGCCGACCTTGAACGGGTGATGCCGCATGCGCAGCCGCGGATGCCCGCGCTCCTCGCCGTAGGTCCGCGGGCCGCCCCAGTACTGCTCCAGGAACATCCGCAAGCGCCGCTCGGCCGGACCCAGATCCGCCTCCGGATACAGCGGCCGCAGCACCTCGTCGTCCTTCACCTCGCGATAGAAGGCCGCCACGATCCGCTCGAACGTGTCGGCGCCGCCCACTTCCGCGTAGAACGATGTCGCCTGCTGCTCACCCGAAGTCACGCCCTCATTCTGCCTGGAACCCGCCGACCCGGCCCGCGGGGCACCCCTTCCGGCCCGGATTTCCCCAGGTGGCGGAACCGTCATGTCGTGTTCACCCGAATGTGCTGTGCAATGTGCGAAATCACCGTGCAATCTGGTGATATCCATGGTCAACTGGGTGGCAGTCTGCCGAGATACCACATAATCGGACGAATACGAATTCGGGGTATGGCCCATGAAGCAGCGGCACGGCGCTCGCGAAGCGCGGACACATCGACAACTCCAGCCCGCCGACGTCCACAATCGTGGGTCGGGGGCTACTCCGCTGCACATCTTGTCCGAGCATTCTCGTCCCGATCATCACTCGGGTACCCATCCCGAGCATTCTCATCCGGGCCCGGCTCATCCGCCCGAAACTCCCAGCGTCCCCTCGTGGGCCAAGCGTCGCGTCCTGCTGCTGAACGCCACCTACGAACCGCTCACCGCCCTGTCCGCGCGCCGCGCCATCGTGCTGCTGATCTGCGACAAGGCCGATACGGTGCACGACAATCCCGAAGGCCCGGTGGTGCATTCGGCCGGCACCTCGGTGGCCTTGCCCTCGGTCATCCGACTACGCACCTACGTGCGTGTCCCCTACCGCGCCCGCGTGCCGATGACCCGTGCGGCGCTCATGCATCGCGACCGATATCGCTGCGCCTACTGCGGCGGCAAGGCCGAGACCATCGACCACGTGATCCCGCGCAGCCGCGGCGGCGCGCACTCGTGGGAGAACTGCGTGGCCTCCTGCGCGCCGTGCAATCACCGCAAGGCCGACAAGCTGCTGAGCGAGCTCGGCTGGGCCATCCATCACCCGATGGTCGCCCCCAAGGGCCCGCACTGGCGGCTGCTGTCCGCCAGCTCCGAACTGGACCCGACCTGGCTGCAATACCTCGGCGAGGGCGCGGCGTGATCAGCTGTATTCGCTGACCAGCACCGCCCAGGTGCCCGGTTCCAGGGCGTCGAAGATGTGCGGCATGTCCCCGGGGTAGCAGATGTAGTCGCCGGGTGAGAGTTCGACGGGTGCGTCGGTGGGGCCGACCTTGGCGCGGCCCGCGCACAGCACGACGTGCTCGACGACGCCGCGGGCGTGCGGCTCGGAGTCGCGCGGATGGCCGGGTTCGGCGGTGAGCCGGTAGATATCGCGGCGGGCGGTGGCCGGTGCGGCCGCCAGGAGTGTGATTCGATACTCTGCCTGGGCGGACGCTAGCGCCGCACCCTCACCGGCACGGATGACCTGGACCTGCGGACTCGGCGGATCCAGCAGCCGCGAGAACGGCACGTCCAGCGCCACGCACAGCGCCCACAAGGTTTCGATGCTCGGATTCCCGGAGCCCGATTCCAATTGCGACAGTGTGGATTTCGCGATTCCGGCGCGGCGGGCGACCTCGGTCAGCGACAGCCCGGCAGTGGCGCGTTCCCGGCGCAGGGCAGCGGCTATCGCCTGTTGCGGCGGCGCGGGCGCAGGGCTTTCGTGCTCGGTCATAACGGCTTCACAGCGTACCGGGCCGAAGACGAAGGTCTTTGACGAACCCGTCCCAATGTGTTCATTATATGAGTCATGCGTTCGATATGGCGAACACTCGATCGGAGTGTACTCACGGGAATCGCGGCGATCTGCCTAGCGGTCGCCATGATCGGCATCTCCTACGGCGCGACGGCCGTCACCGCGGGCTTCCCCGTGTGGCTGCCCGTGCTGCTCAGCACCGCCGTCGTGGCCGGCGGCTCGGAATTCGTCTTCATCGGCATCCTCACCGGCGGCGGCAGCCTGGTCGCCGCCGTGCTGGCGGGCCTGCTGGTCAATGCCCGGCACCTCCCCTACGGCCTGTCCGTGCCCGATGTGGTCGGCACCGGCTGGCGGCGGCTGGTCGCCACCCACGTCATGAACGACGAATCCGTCGCCATGGCCATGGCCCAGCCCGACCGCGATCGCCGCCGCGCCGCCTACTGGCTCTGCGGCCTGGCCGTCCTGGCCGCCTGGCCGCTCGGCGCGGCCCTCGGCGCGGTCCTGGGGTCGATCGTGCCCAACCCCAACGCTTTCGGCCTGGACGCGGTGTTCCCGGCGGTACTGATCACCCTGGTACTCCCCGCCCTGCGCGAACCCCTCACCCGCACAGCCGCTCTCGCCGGAGCAGTGGTCGCGGCCGTCGCCACCCCGTTCCTGGGTGCCGGCCTGCCGGTCCTACTCGCCCTGACCGCCGTCCTGCTGGTCGCACACCGCGCCGCGCCTACGGACGCACAAACCGGAACCGCGTCGAACGAAGCCGCGCCCAGCGGGAGCACCAACGCATCGAAGGTGTTCGCTGAATCGGACGGTGCGTGCTCATGACGAAGGCGCTGCTCCTGGGGGCGTTCGCACTCGCGTTGGGCACGTTCGCTTTCCGCTTCGCGGGACCGGTGCTGCGCAATCGGGTGAAGGTGTCGCCGCGAGCGGTGCGGCTCATGGAGATCGCCTCGGTCGTGCTGTTGACCGCGCTGGTGGTCACCACATTGGTGCCCTCCCAGCACAGTCCGGTCGGTATCGCTCTGCCCGCGGGTGTGCTCGTCGCCGCCGTCCTGGCCTGGCGGCGAGCGCCGATTCTGCTCGTCCTTTTCGCCGCGGCCGTCACCACCGCGGGATTGCGCTACTTCGGGCTGTCCTGACCCACTGGGTGATCCGCCGCCCGGTTCAGCGGGCCAGCTGGCCGGCCAACCGGCTCCAGGCATCCTCGGCGTATTCCTCGCGGTAGGTGGCGCGGCCGGGATTGAGGAAGGCGTGCGGGGCCTCGTCGTAGACGACGATTTCGTGCTCGATGCCAATGTCGCCGAGGGTTTTCGCGATGCCGTCGCGGGCCGGGCCATCGATGAGGCCGTCCGCGCCGCCGAAGAAGAGCAGCACGCGGCCGGTGATGGCGGAGCTCAGTTCGATGGTGGGTTCGGGGGTGGAGAGCTGGATATCGGTGTTGGTCAGCCAGCCGGGGTAGAAGGCGGTGACGGAAGCTACCGGGAATTGGGTGGCGGCGTAGTAGGCGGCGTGGCCGCCCGCACTGAAGCCGATGAGGTGGGTAGCGGTGGCGCCGCGGCGGGTCAATTCGGCCAGGGCGGCGGCGAAATCGGCGCGGACCCCGTCCCGGGTCAGGGTGCGGAGCAGGGCGAGGCCGCGTTCGCGGTCTTCGGGGGTGAAGGCGAGATCCGCGCCAGGTTCGGCGCGGTGGAACAGGTCGGGCAGGATGACGATCGCGCCGAGGGCGGCGAGCCGGTCGGCGGTGGCGCGCATGGTGGGGTGCTGGCCGTAGATCTCGTGGGCCGCAATGACTCCGGGGTAAGCGCCGGCGGCGGTGGGGCGGGCGACGTACGCGCGCACGAGGGTGCCGTCGACGTCCAGTTCGATCCATTCGGTGGTGATGCCGAGACTGGTCATGCCGCCGAACGTACTGCGGCAGAGGAGGTTCGGCCAATCGAAAGAACTATGCCGGGCATCGAGATTCCGATGCCCGGCAGGCGGCGTTCGTCAGCTGGTGAGCAACGGCAGGGCCGAGCCGCGACGGCGGGCCACCGAGCCGTAGCGGGCGTCCAGGCGTAACCAGGTGCGGGCGGCGCGAACCCGGACTATCTCGTCGGCGGAGATACGGCGCGAGTCGGTCTTCTCGCCGCCGTGCGGGATGAAATCCATTGCGGCCAAAGCGAAGACGACCCGCATCGGCACCTCCACCTCTTCGCTGCCACTGGAGACGGTGAGCACCGTCTGATCCAGCAGGGCGGCGGGCGGGCCGTGCGAGGAACCGTGCTCCTGCGCCAATTCCGCGCCCCGCTCGGCCAATTCGACCAGCATGCGGGCGGGAACGTCGTCGACGTGGACGAAGCCGGTTTCCGGGGGCAGCGCGGTGCGCCAGGCCGAATCCATGGCATAGCCGAGACCGAAGGCGCTCCCGGAGCCGGGGGCGTGCAGGCCCGCCAGCACGGTGTCGGCGCCGACCGTCACATCGTCGGTGCCGAGCGTGGCCACCACGGTGCGCACCGCCAGGGCCTCGAAACCGGTGGTGGCCCAGGCGGATACGTAGTTCACGCCGCGACGGCGCAGGCGGACCACGGCCGCCGGGTCCAGGCGGATGGCGTGCGAGAGGAAGGTCGCCAGGTTCTCACGTTCCGCGGGGTCGGGAACGTGCAGGGTCAGGTCGCTCACGGGTGGCGGGCTCGGCTCAGTCGGCCAGCCACAGCGACAGGTAGTCGCGTTCTTCGGTGGTGAGGCGGCGCAGACGCTGGGTGTCGATGTCGAAGGCGGCCAGCTGGGTGGAGGCGAGCACCGCGGCCGGGGAGGCCGGGTCCGCGCCGGCGGCGCGGACCTCGTAGGCGACGGTGAAGTCCACGGCGCGCAACCGCTCGATCCACATGGACACGTCCAGCGGCGAGTCCTCGTGCCGCAGCTGACCCTTGTACTGCACGTGCAGGTCGGCGAGCACGCAGCCGGACCGCAGGCGCACGGTCGGCCGGTCGTCGGTGAACAGCCACGGAATGCGGGCTTCCTCCAGCAGGGTCACCATGCGGGCATGGTTGATGTGCTGGAAAGCATCCATATCGGACCAGCGCACCTCGACCTTGGTGTGGAAGCGCTTGGGCAGCACCGGGGTCTCCCCCAGTTCCACCAGTTCAGCTTTTCCATGGCCGTTCAGCGAACCGACACTCGTCAACGCGGTACCTCCGATTGCGCACCCACCCCACTCACCATGCTGCGCACCTGCCGCGCCGCAACCGACAGCGTGGCCAGGTCGTGGGTTCCGGACTCGAACAGTTCCGAGAGGGCGCTGCGTGCACGACCCAGGCGGGACTGATTTTTCGACTCCCAGTATGCAATTTTCTCCTCGGCCGTCTCCTCCGGGTCTCCGGCGGAGAGCACATCGAGGGTGAGCGAGCGCAGCGAACCGTACATATCGTCGCGCAGCGCGAGCCGGGCCAGCGCATGCCAGCGATCACCGCGTTCCAGGTGGCTGACCGCCTGCAACAGCCAATCGATCTTGAGATGGTCGTTGAGCGCGTAGTAGAGCGCACCCACCTCCTCACCCTTGCGATCGGTGATATCCGCGATATCGATCACATCGAGCAGCGGGAACAGGTTGAGCAGCCCGTGCACCTCGGTGGCCAGCTCGCTCGGCGCGCCCTGTCCGACCAGGGTCCGCGACTGCTCGTTGAGCAGATCCACGTGGTGCCCGCGCAGCCAGCCCGGCACCTTGGGGCCGAGATTGCGCACGCCCTGGGAGTAGCGATGGATCTCCGCGCCGACCGCGATCGGCTGCGGCCGGTTGTTGAGCAGCCAGCGCGAGGCCCGGTCGAGGGTCCGCTTGGTCTCGAGCTCGAGCGCGTCCTTCATGCCGGTGGAGATGTCGGCGGCGCGAATCCGATCCCACACCGAGTGCAGGTCGAAGATCTGGGTGGCGGCGGTGAAGGCCCGCACCGCGTCCGAGGCCGTCGCCCCGATCTCCTCGTTGAGCCGGTGCGCGTAGGTGATGCCGCCCAGGTCCACCACCTCGTTGACCAGCATGGTGGTGGTGATCTCGCGGCGCAGCCGATGCTTCTTGATGGCCGCGCCGAATCGCGAGCGCAGCGGTGTCGGGAAGTACTGCGGCAGCCGCGCCGCGAAGTACGCGGTATCGGGCAGGTCCCCGGCGAGCAGGTCGGCTTTGAGCGAAAGCTTCACGTGCGCCATGAGATTGGACAGTTCGGGCGAGGTGAGGCCGGTGCCCTGTTCCTGGCGCGCCTTCATCTCGATTTCGCCGGGCAGCGCTTCCAGTTCGCGGTCCAGGCCGCGGCGCTCCTCGAGGTCCTCGATGACGCGAGCGTGCACATTGAGCATGCGCGGGGATTCGGCGCGCGACATGCCCATCAGGTAGTTCTGCGAGACATTGTCGCGCAGGACGAGATCGGCCACCTCGTCGGTCATGGAGGCCAGCAGCGGATTGCGGTCGGCCTCGGCCAGCTCACCGCTCGAGACCACACCGTCCAGGAGCACCTTGATATTGACCTCGTGGTCCGAGCAGTCCACTCCCGCCGAGTTGTCCAGGGCGTCGGTGTTCATCTTGCCGCCGTACCGGCAGAACTCGATCCGCCCGTGCGCGGTCGCGCCCAGGTTGCCGCCCTCGCCGATCACCTTGACCCGCAACTCGTTCGCGTTCACCCGGACCGCGTCATTGGACTTGTCGCCCACCTCGGCATTGGTCTCGGTCGAGGCCTTGATGTAGGTGCCGATGCCGCCGTTCCACAGCAACTGCACCGGCGACTTCAAGATCGCCTTGATCAGCTCCGGCGGCGACAACGAGGTCACCTCCGCCGCCAATCCCAAAGCTTCCCGGGCCTGTTCGCTGATCGGTACCGACTTCACGGTCCGATCGAACACCCCACCGCCCGCGCTGATCAGCGACCGGTCGTAATCGGCCCACGACGAACGCGGCAATGCGAACATCCGCTCCCGCTCGGCGAACGACGTTGCCGCGTCCGGAGTCGGATCCAGGAAGATATGCCGATGGTCGAACGCGGCGATCAGGCGAATGTGGCGCGAGAGCAGCATGCCGTTGCCGAACACGTCGCCGGACATGTCACCCACACCGACGACCGTGAAGTCCTGGGTCTGGGTATCGATATCCATCTCCGCGAAATGCCGCTTCACCGACTCCCACGCACCCCGGGCGGTGATACCCATCGCCTTGTGGTCATACCCGGCCGAGCCACCCGAGGCGAAGGCGTCACCGAGCCAGAAACCATAGGACTGGGCAACATCATTGGCGATATCGGAGAACGTCGCCGTCCCCTTGTCCGCGGCCACCACCAGATACGTGTCATCGGAGTCGCGGCGCAGCACCCGCGCCGGCGGCACCACCGCACCCGTCGCCCGATCCACATTGTCGGTCACATCCAGCAGGCCGGAGATGAACGTGCGATAGCAGGCGATGCCCTCGGCCTGCAACGCTTGGCGATCCGCCACCGGATCCGCGGTCGCGGCCGGCGGCTGCTTGACCACGAACCCGCCCTTGGCACCAACCGGCACAATGACCGCGTTCTTCACCGCCTGCGCCTTCACCAAGCCCAGGATCTCGGTCCGGAAATCCTCCAGACGATCAGACCACCGCAACCCGCCACGCGCGACCGGACCGAACCGCAGATGCACGCCCTCGACCCGAGGCGAATACACGAAGATCTCGAACTGCGGCCGCGGCTTGGGCAATTCGGCGATCTCCTGCGGTTCCACCTTGAACGACAGGTAATCCCGCGGCTGGCCCTCCGCGTCGGTGACGTAGTAGTTGGTGCGCAGGGTGGCCTTGATGAGCCCGAGGATGGCGCGCAGGATGCGGTCGGCGTCCAGGCTGACCACTTCGTCGATGCGATGCCGCACCGCACCTTCCAGATCGCGGGCGTGCTCGGCATTGGCGGAGTCCGGGTCGAACAGTGCCGTGAACAGGTCCACGAACATGCTCGCCGCCTCCGGGTAGGCGAGTAGTACGCGGGTGATATTGGCCTGGCTGTACGGGAATCCGGCCTGCTGCAGGTATTTCGCGTAGGCGCGCAGGATGGACACCGAGCGCCAGTTCAGCCCGGCGCGCAGCACCAGTTCGTTGAGCCCGTCGGCTTCGGCGCGGCCGAACCAGAGCGCTTCGAAGGCCTCGGTGAAGCGCTGCCGCATACCGCGCACGTGATCGTCGAGGGCGTCCAGGCGCTGCGAGGACTCCACCAGCTCGGCGTCCATATTGTGGTCCAGCGAACTGCGCAGCAGCTCCGGCCGGGCCAGCAGGCCGAAATCGTAGATCCACTGCTCGGGACCGTGATCGAAATCCAGCTGGTGCGGGCGTTCGTCGATGACCTCGACGCCCAGGCTCTGCAGCACCGGCAGCACCTGGCTCAGCGAGATGCCGGTGCCGCCGATGTAGAGGGTGAACCGCCACGAACCGGGCTCGGAATCGGCCCGGCGGTACAGGTATTGGTCGATGCCGCCTTCCGCCAGGCCCTGCAGCCGCACGATATCGGCCATGGCCCGGCTGGATCCGAAGTCCTCCTTGTAGCTTTCGGGAAGGGCTTCGGCGTAGCGCTGCACCACCGCCGGATCGAGCACGGTGGAGGTGGCGACGGCGTCGCGCAGGTGGTCGTCCCAGGTGCGGCTGGCCTCGGCCAGCAGGTGCTGGATGCGCAGGCGATTGGCCTCGGAGGTATCGGCCGCGCCGCCCTGGTCGGGCAGGCGGACGGTGAAATAGACGCTGGCCAAGTCGCTTTCGGAGACCCGGGCCGAGTAGTCGATGGAGTCGCCGCCCACCTCTCGCATCAGGATGTCCTGCATTTCCAGGCGCACCCGGGTGGTGTAGCGGTCACGCGGCAGGTACACCATGCAGGCGACGAAGCGGCCGTAGCCGTCCATGCGCATGAACAGCCGAACCTGGCGGCGCATACCGACATTCAGGACCGCGCTGGCGGTGCGGCGCAGCGTCTCCTCGTCGGAGGAGAAAAGTTCGGTGCGCGGGAAGGACTGGATGACCTCGAGCATCTCCTGGCCGGAGAAGGAGTCCAGGTCGAACCCGCTGGTCTCGATGATGGAGCGCACCCGGCGCTCGATGACCGGGATGTCCAGGACGTTCTCGTGCAGCGCGTTGACGGTGAAGACGCCGATGAACAGGTGCTCGCCCAAAACCGCACCGGTGTCGTCGATTTCGGCGACGCCGACGAAGTACGGGTAGACGGCGCGGTGCACGGTGGCGGGCACCAGTCCCTGGGTCAGCATGAGCAGCGGCTGGTCGCCGCTGTTGTCCGGGACCCGGAAGTCGGTGCCGACATTGGGGCGCAGCACGCCGAGGCTGCTCGACGGCACGATGGTGGATTTGGCCTGGCCGCCGACGTCGGTGCGCTCGTAGCAGGCGTAGCCGAGCACGGTGAAATTACCGTCGGACAGCCAGCCCAGCAGCTGCGCGACATCCTTGAGATCGGTTGCGGAGAACGGGGATACCCCCGAGCTCGCGGCCTTGCCCAGTTCGCCGGCGACCCGGTCCTGGGCGGCGCGCATGGCCTCGGTGTCCTCGATGACGCGGCGCACGTCGGTGAGCACATCGGGCAGCGCGGACTCGATCCGGCGCAGTTGCTCGGCGCTGGTGGCGGGGTGCAGCTGCACGTGCATCCACGATTCGCGCAGGCCGGTGGCGCCGTTGCCGTCCACCTCGTGCGGGACGGCGGTGTCCAGCATGCCGTCGGAATCGCGGGTCACTTCGAAGATGGGGTGCACGATCTCGCTCACGCTGACGCCCATGCGGGCCAGCGAGGAGGTGACCGATTCGACCAGCAGCGGCATGTCGTCGGTGACCATCTGCACGGCGACGCCCAGACCGGCGTCGTCATCGGCGTGGTACACCTGCACGTTCGCGGTGCCGGGTTGGCGGCGCAGCGCGAGATCGACATGGCAGCGGAAGATCTGGGTGGAAGTCGCCGGGATAGCGCAGTCCGCGTCGCCGGCGTCGACGTGTCGGAAATAGGCCTCTTCGAGCGACACGAGATTGCCCCGCAAGGACGCGGGCAAACTCGCAGCCCAGGCCGCGTTGGACAATTCGGACGAGACCGTCATTTCGCCAGCTCCCTCGGATTCGGTTCCGTAACAAAGTGACGCCGGTCCGAGAGTAGCTGGGCGCCGGAGGCCCCGGGCTGAATTCCTCTCAATGCCGCGCCGCGTCGCACACACCGGACAAACCGGACGGTACGGCGGACGCCGCACCCATGCGGAATTGCCAGGTGACGTACGACAAACCTTGCACCAAAACGGTTTTCGCGCAGTTTTGCGTTCGCGAAACCGTTGAGTTCGCTATTGGATAGCCGTTTTCCTGACTACCAGTCGAGACCGGTTCCGGCAAACGGCGAGCCCCCAGCAAACGGCTTTTCGGGCAAGCCGGGAACGACTGCCGCCGTTCCCGCGGGAGCCCAGTTTTCCCGCCGCGGCCGAACGGCTGCCGAGAGGCGGGTGAACTCCCGCCGGGGCCCGATCCAACGATCGGCAACCCCGGCGGGTAGATGATCTATCACCGCGTCCTCCGCGTCATTTCTACGCGAGAGTAACGGCCGATTTCCGCCTAGCCGCGGGTGAGCTTGCGGTGGGTAACCCGGTGCGGGCGAGCCGCTTCCGGACCCAGGCGCTCGATCTTGTTGGCCTCGTAGGCCTCGAAGTTGCCCTCGAACCAGAACCACGCGGCCGGATTGTCCTCGGTGCCCTCCCACGCCAGGATGTGCGTGCAGGTGCGGTCCAGGAACCAGCGGTCGTGGGAGATGACCACCGAGCAGCCCGCGAAGTTCTCCAGGGCGTTCTCGAGCGAGCTCAGGGTCTCCACGTCGAGGTCGTTGGTGGGCTCGTCGAGCAGGATCAGGTTGCCGCCCTGCTTGAGGGTCAGCGCCAGGTTCAGGCGGTTGCGCTCACCACCGGAGAGCACCCCGGCCGGCTTCTGCTGATCCGGGCCCTTGAAACCGAACGCCGAAACATAAGCGCGGGAAGGCATTTCCACATTGCCGACCTGGATGAAGTCCAGCCCGTCGGAAACCACCTGCCAGACATTCTTGTTCGGGTCGATGCCGGCGCGGTTCTGGTCGACGTAGCTCAGCTTGACCGTGTCGCCGACGCGGACATTGCCGCTGTCCGGGTTCTCCAGGCCGACGATGGTCTTGAACAGCGTCGACTTACCGACACCGTTCGGGCCGATGACGCCGACGATGCCGTTGCGCGGCAGGGTGAACGACAGATCCTTGATCAGGATGCGGTCGCCGAAGCCCTTGTCCAGGTTCTCGACCTCGACGACCACATTGCCCAGGCGCGGACCGGCCGGGATCTGGATCTCCTCGAAGTCCAACTTGCGCATCTTCTCGGCCTCGGCGGCCATTTCCTCGTAGCGGCCCAGACGCGCCTTGTTCTTGGCCTGCCGTGCCTTGGCGCCGGAGCGGACCCAGGCCAGCTCCTCCTTGAGGCGCTTCTGCAGCTTCTGGTCCTTCTTGCCCTGCACCTCGAGGCGCTCGGCCTTCTTCTCCAGGTAGGTGGAGTAGTTGCCCTCGTAGGGGAAGGTGCGGCCGCGGTCGAGCTCGAGGATCCACTCCGCGACATTGTCGAGGAAGTACCGGTCGTGGGTGACGGCCAGGACCGCGCCCGGGTAGGAGGCGAGGAACTGCTCGAGCCACAGCACCGATTCGGCGTCGAGGTGGTTGGTGGGCTCGTCGAGCAGCAGCAGGTCGGGCTTGCTCAGCAGCAGCTTGCACAGCGCGACGCGGCGGCGCTCACCACCGGAGAGGTTGGTGACCGGCTCGTCCGGCGGCGGGCAGCGCAGCGCGTCCATGGCCTGCTCGAGCTGGGAGTCGATATCCCAGGCGTCGGCGTGGTCCAGGTACTCCTGGAGCTGGCCCATCTCCTCCATGAGCTCGTCGGTGTACTCGACGCCCATGAGCTCGGCGACCTCGTTGTACCGATCCAGCTTGACCTTGACCTCGCCGAGGCCTTCCTCGACATTGCCGCGGACGGTCTTCTCTTCGTTCAGCGGCGGTTCCTGCTGCAGGATGCCGACCGTCGCGCCGGGCGCCAGCCAGGCATCACCGTTGTTCGGCTGGTCCAGTCCCGCCATGATCTTCAGTACGCTCGACTTACCGGCGCCGTTCGGACCGACAACGCCGATCTTGGCGCCGGGAAGGAAATTCAAGGTCACATTGTCGAGCACGACCTTGTCGCCATGCGCCTTTCGAACCTTCACCATCTGGTAGATGAACTCAGCCATATCGGCAAGCCTAACTGTGTGTCGTTGCGGGTTCTGCGGCAGTGTCCGCATCCGCCGCGGGGGGTTGAACAGGGTCCGGGCGCTCGGCGCGACCGAAGTGTTTGCGCTGCACCGCAGCTGTGCATCGACCCAGGTCGGGGCCGACCGCTGTGGCGCGCATCTCGAGATCGTTGCGTTCGACCCCGTCCCGGGTGGTGTATTCGCTGGATCTCAGCGAGCCGTAGGCGATAACCGGATCACCCCGGTGCACCGAGGACTCCACGCCGTCGATGAGCCGCCGCCGGCAGCTGACCGTCAGATACATGGTGCCCGCGTCGACCCATTGTCCGGATGTCTGGTCGAAACGTCGACTGGTATTCGCCAGGCGGAAGGCCAGGATCTCCTCCCCCGATGGCAGCTGGCGCCGAACCGGTTCCGTGACAACGTTTCCCACGATGGCTGCTTGGATTTCATACATGAGACGAGGGTCGCGCGGCCACGCTGCCGCCGACAGCCCGTCTCCGGCGAGTGTGGACAACTCGCGGCCTGTGGATGATTACAGCGTGGCCAGATCGGTATTGGCTCCGCACAGCACCACCACCGGCCGCTCCCCCGGCGCCGGCACGTAGGCCCCGCTCTGGATCGCCGCCACCGCCGTCGCGCCCGCGGGCTCCACCACGATCCGGAACTCGCGCCACAGGTACTCGCGCGCCATCACGATGGCATCGTCGGACACCAGCAGCGACCGCACCGAATACCGTTGCGCGACCTCCATCGCGATATCGCCGATCCGGTTGGCGCCCAGCGCATCCGAGGCCACGCTGGAGACGTCCACGTCCACCGGATGACCGGCGGCCAGCGCCGCGTGCAGCGTCTGCGCCCCCTGCGGCTCCACCCCGACCACCCGGCCGCGCAGGCCCAGCGCCACCGCGATCCCGGCGAAGAGCCCGCCGCCGCCGACGGCGACCAGCACCGGCGGCCGGCCCCGCACCTGCTCCTCGATCTCCAGCCCGACCACGCCCGCACCGGCCACGATCGCGGGCTGATCGAAGGCGTGCAGCTGCATGGCCCCGCGCTCGGCGGCCAGCTGGCAGGCGAATTTGTGCGCCTCGGCGTAAGTCGTTCCGTGCCAGAGCACTTCGGCGCCGTGCGACCACATGGCCGCGACCTTGGTGTGCGGCGCGGATTCCGGCACCACGACCGTGCACGACAGCCCGCGCAGCGCGCTCGCCATGGCGGCGGCGATCCCGGCATTGCCGCTGGAGGCGATCACCACGCCGTCGACCGTTTTGCCCGCCTGCAGCAGCGCGTTCAGGGCGCCGCGCACCTTGAACGTGCCGCCGTGCTGCAGGTGCTCCAGCTTCAGCGTGACCGGCACCGGGCCGCGCGGGCCCTGGATATCGGTGTGGAAGACCGGCGTCTTGCGGATCTGCCCGCGCAGCAGCCGCCGGGCCTGGCGCACGTCGGATCGGTACAGCCGCTTGGGTTTTCGGGTCGCCACGGCGACATCACTCACTTACGCACTCCTCGGTCGCGCCGTGCGAGCTCGGCGAACATGGCGTTGTACGCGGTCAGTTCCGCGTCGTCGTCCCGGTCCGCGGCGCGATCCAACCTGGTGGCCAGCCGATTGTCACTGCGCGACCACTGGATGAGCAACGCCAGCATCACCACCACCAGTGGAATTTCACCACTGGCCCAGGCGAGACTACCGCCGGTGTGCTGATCATCGAGCAGATCGCTGTTCCAGCCCAGGCCCAGCCCTCGATAGAACCAACCACCCAGCACGGTATTCATGCTCATCAGGGCGATGCCGAAGAAGGCGTGGAAGGGCAGCGAACCGAACACCATGCCCAGCTTGGTCAGCGGCTCCACCTGCCGGGGCTTGGGGTCGATGCCGATGACCACCCAGTAGAAGAGGTATCCGCTCGCCAGGAAGTGCACGTTCATCAACAGGTGGGCGCCGTGCGAGCCGACGTACTTGTCGAAGATGCCGCCCAGGTACAGGGCGTAGAACCCGGCC
Source organism: Nocardia yamanashiensis NBRC 100130 (assembly GCF_001613325.1). Lineage (GTDB taxonomy): Bacteria > Actinomycetota > Actinomycetes > Mycobacteriales > Mycobacteriaceae > Nocardia > Nocardia yamanashiensis. The sequence goes on from NZ_BDCD01000039.1 coordinate 88,081, forward strand.
ACGAAGAACACCGAGGCGACCACGGGCTGAGTCATGAAGCGCGACACCGGATTGTGCACGGCGGCCAGAATCCATTCGCGCGGGCCCGGGGGCTGGCCCTTGCCGGCGGGCGCGATCGCCCGCAGCGCCAGCAGTACCGGGCCGCCGAGCGCGAACAGGATCGGGGCCAGCATGGAGAGCATCATGTGCTGGGCCATGTGCACGCTGAACATGGCCGGGGCGTAGCGGCCGATGCCGGAACTGGTGGCCAGCAGCAGCACCACGCAACCCGACATCCAGGCGATGGTCCGGCCGACCGGCCAGGCGTCGCCGCGCTTGCGCAGTCGCGCCACACCGCGCAGGTAGAGGATGGCCGCCACGATGGCGAGCGTGCCGAAGATCAGATCGAAGCGCCAGTCGAACAGGATGCGGCCGACGGTCGGCGGGCCCGCCAGGTTGTAGCCGATCTCGACCTCGGCCGGGCTGGGGACCTTGCGTAGTTCCGGGGGCGGGGTGCGGCCGAGGCCGACGGCGAGTCCCACGGTGGCCGCGAAGACCAGCGCCTCGACGCCCGCGAACCGGATCAGCGCCCCGCGATTGTTCGGATCCTTCTCCAGGTCCGGCAGGGCGCGCTTCCGCTGGGCGAACCCGATGATGCCGAGCACCACCAGCGCGGCGGTCTTGGCCAACACCAATCGCCCATAGGTAGTACTGAACAGATCGTCGAACGGCACCCGCACCCACGCGTTGATCACACCGCTGATGGCGATCACCACGAACGAGACCGTGGCCACCGTCGAGAACCGGCGCGCGGCCAGGGCCGTGTACTTGCCCTCCCGCAGTGCGTAAGCGAGCACCGCGAACAGCCCGCCCACCCAGGCGCAGGCCGAAAGCAGATGCAGAATCAGGCTATTGGTGGCGATATCGTGCGCCCCGCCCGAGGACGAATGCCCCGTCAACGCCACCGGCAGCAGCGACAGCACCGACAGCCACAACAGCACCGGCGTCCATCCCCACCGCAACGCCAGCCGGCATCCCACCGCCAGCACCAGCACGAAGAACACGGTCGTACGCCACGACCCCGCCACATCGACCTGATCCGCGGCCCGCCACACCGACTCCGGCCGCAGCGAATCCAGGAAAGGTTGCCCGGTGGTATCCGACAAAGTCAGCGGCACCAGCAACGCCGAGGCCCCCGCCCACACCAGCGCCAGGTTCCCCGCCCGCCGCAACGCCCGGAACCCGCCCACATCCAGCAGCCCGTCGGCCTGCGGCGGCACGAAGAACGCCGCGAACAACAACGACCCCACCGTCAAAGCGGCAGCGAGATCAGCAACGGCCCGCACCGCCGGCAACCCGTACGTGGTCAAAGGCCCAGGATCCGGAATCCCCAGCAAACTGAGCGCCTGCGAAGCCGACAACCCCACCACCAGCGCAGCCACCACAGCTGTCACAGCCGCACTGACCGCGGCCACCCCCGCGAACGTCCCCCCAGCCCCCGCCCGGTTCACCTGTACACCAGTGCCTGCGGACGGTTCCTGCGGTGACGACATACGACCCAGGGTAGTTCTCCACACCCGTCCGGACTCCCCTGGGGTTTCCCGTCCCCGAGTCCGCACAACCGCCCCGACGCGCCGAACGGTTGCTACACGCACACCATTACCCGATCTGGACGCTCGCTATACTTAACCCGCTGGACACGGAGATCGATATCGGTCAATGTGTTTGGTGGCCGCATCGCCCCGGCGATGCCCGCAATGCCTCCGTAGCTCAGTTGGATAGAGCAAGGGCCTTCTAATCCCTAGGTCGCAGGTTCGATTCCTGCCGGGGGCACTTTTCATGGGTGACCTGCGCCAAAGCGCGCAGTTACACCAATACCCGTCCCGTACAACGCTCAAACACCAAGGAACTTTTGCGGCGTAGCATCGCAGCATGGGGCAGGATCTTGGCGCCATCCCCGAGCTGCTGGAGGACTTCGTCACCGAGCTACGGCGCGCCAACAAGGCCACGGGGACCATCGATGTGTACAGCCAGGACGTCGGATACTTCGTCGCCTACCTCCAAGCACAGTCGCCACCGATCGAGGCCAACGCCGACGCACTGACCCGCGACAACCTCGGCAACTACATCGTCGACACGCTCGGCCGAACTAACCGCCGCACCGGCAAACCGATCTCCCCCGAGTACGCCCACCGCCAGTACCGCAGCCTCCAACAGTTCTGCGCGTACCTGGAATCCGAAGGCATCCTCGAAGCAAATCCCTTCGACAAGATGACGCCGCCACACGTCCCCGAGAAGCCGGTCCCGGTACCTCCCATCGAAGACTTGCGAAAGTTGCTGGCCGCGTGTGAAGGCACAGACTTCGAAGCGCGCCGCGATACCGCGATCATCCGATTGATGGCCGACATCGGTCCACGGGTAGGCGAGATCGCGACGCTCGAAATCGATGCCCTCGACTTCCAAGAGAACACCGTCCTCGTCCTCGGCAAGGGACGCCGGCCACGAACGCTTCCCTTCGGAGACAAGACGCGAATCGCACTGCGACGCTATCTCCGCATTCGCGCTCGACATCCGAAGGCAGCCAACGACAACGCCGCACTGTGGCTGGGCAAGCGGGGCAAGATGACCGGCTGGGGTATCTACCAAATCCTCGAACGCCGCGCCGAAGCCGCTGGAATCAAGCACCTGCACCCGCACCAACTTCGTCACTTCTTCGCGCACAACTGGCTCGCGAACGGCGGGCAGGAGCAAGACCTAATGATGTTGGCAGGCTGGAGATCTCGTCAGATGATCGGTAGATACGCCCGCGCGACCGCCGAGACCCGCGCCCGCGACGCCCATCGCAAGGCCCGGTTAGGTGACAAGTTGTAGCTGTTCGAGCCCTGGTACTCAGTGAAACTGACTATCTGCGAGCGAACGCGGTTCAGGGGTGGTAAACCCGGAATCATTGTGGGCCTGCAGTATTCGACCAGGCTGCCCCACCCTGTCGCCGAAGTAGGGCAAAACCCGGGTGCGTGAGTACCACCGGTCGCTGTACCGTCACGCCGCATGGAAGCTGTCCAAGGCGTAGTCAACCCTCGGACCGGTGCGTGGGCGGAGTTCCACAGCAATTGGGCCACGATCGACCATCTCATCGAGCTGCGGACAGATCGGCCCGTATCACAAGCTCAGCGAGCTTCGCTCAACAAAGCTGCCATGGTGTTCATCGTGACCGTGTGGGAAGCATATGTAGAGGACGTCGTGGTCGAGGTCGCGGAGTACATCTCCGGTCAGGTAGCTGCGTACAAAGACCTCCCCCGGCCACTGAGGGCAAGGATCGCCAGCGGCCTCCGCAGGGAGAAGCCCTTGTGGCAACCAGACGAAGGGGCTGCTGCAGGATCTGGTGACAGTGGTCATGCAGCCTGTCGGGCTGCTGGGGACATGATGGTTTCGAATTCGATGGGGGTCAACCGGCCGAGTCGGGCCTGTCGGCGTCGGCGGTGGTAGGTGCGTTCGATCCAGGTGACGATCGCGATCCGCAGTTGCTCGCGGGTGTCCCAGCGCTGCCGGTTCAACACGTTGCGTTGCAGCAGGCTGAAGAAGCTTTCCATGGCGGCGTTGTCACCGGCGGAACCCACACGCCCCATGGACCCGACCATGCGGTGACGGTTGAGCGTGTGGACGAATCTCCTTGAGCGAAACTGACTTCCGCGGTCGGTGTGCAGAATGCAACCGGCGACATCACCACGGCGGGCGACTGCGTTGTTCAGTGCGGTGACCGCGAGTCGGGACTTCATCCGTGAATCGATCGAGTAGCCGATGATCCGGTTGGAGAAGACATCTTTGATCGCGCACAAATACAGCTTGCCTTCACCGGTGCGATGTTCGGTGATATCGCTGAGCCACAGGCGATTTGGTGCGTCGCTGCGAAAGTTTCGCCGAACCAGATCGTCATGGACGGGTGGCCCGGGTCTGCCGTT
>NZ_BDCD01000040.1 GCF_001613325.1 Nocardia yamanashiensis NBRC 100130
CCGCTGCTGCCGCCGCGCCCGCCACCGGCCGGGGGTCGCAGGCCGACGCACCACCCGCGGATCTCGTCGGTTCGCGGATCGCGCGAGCGGCGAAACAGTACGCCTTGACTGCGGAGGGTGCGCACGAACTCGGCTTCGTTGCGCGATGCGGCGAGCGAGGCGCGCACAATGCGTTCGATGGTGTCGCGGTCGGGTTCGATGGTGGCGGTGCGCATGGCTTGTTTGGCCTCCCCTCGGGCGATGCCCGCGGCGCGGGCAGCGGCGTAGATCTGGGCGCGGTGGTAGCCGCGTGTGGTGCGGCCGTCGAGACGGCCGAGTACCACGCGCAGGCCGTGGCGTTCCTCGAGCTGTCGGCAGGCGTCCTGGGCGCGGGCGAAGTCTCGATAGGTGTTGACGCGGGTTCCGTCTTCGCGGACGGCGCTCGCGGCAATGTGGATGTGGTCGTTGCCGCGTACAGACAGACCATGTCGTACGGCGGCCCAACGTGCATCGGCGCGGCCTGTCTGGTCGCCGGAGAACTCCATGATCTGCATGAATTCGTTGGCGATGGCGGCCCACTTCTCATCGGGGAGTTGGCCTTCGTCGGCGTGCAGGCTCAACGAGCAGTGCCACACGTTGCCGTCGCGCTTGGGCTGGAGTGGGTTGACCACGGGGCGGCCATCGGCGTCGATGATGGTCCGGCCCTGCGCGTCCCGCAGGTAGTTCGGCACGGTGACCACCGTGCCGAAGGCGCGACGCGGCGCGTCGATCTCGCGGGCGACGACGCGCGCTTGAGCGATGGTGAGTTCGCCATCGAATCCGAGCCCCATCACCGAATCGTGTCCCGCGACAAGGTGCGGATTGTGGTGCTGGTTCTCGTCTCCGGGTCCGGCGAGGTAGGCCAGCAGCCCACCCATCTCGGCACCGCGCGTGATTTTAGGAATCACCAGGACACCACCTTTTCAATGGCGGTACCGGCGCGGTCGGCGTACCTCTCGACGGCGGCGAGAACGGCGGCCAGTTCTGCGCCCTGGTCGCCGAGTTCGCGGGTCGCGTTGGTGACGCGAGCGATCTGATTGAGGTTGTTGCCGATCTTGCGCAGCGCTCCTTGCACCCGGAACAGTTCGTGGATGAGTTCGCGGAACTCATCCGGTGCCACCGGGAGCTCATCGGCGAGCGCGGCCTCACGCAGCAAGCGCGCTGTGCTCACGCGAGCGAGGTCGGCGAGCTCCTGGAGGTCAGCGTCCTCGGCGGGACTAACTTTGACTTTGATGGCCTTCGTGCGTGGGCCGTCTCCAGAGTTGGCGGTGCGCCGGCGCCTCTCGGCGCGGGTGGCATTGCGACTTGCTGAGTTGCGAGACAGCATCCGGACCGCCCGCGGTTCGGGCTGAGGCGTGACGTCTTCGGACATCTCGACACCTCCCCTTCTCCGTGCGGCCTTGCCGCGCGATTCCGGCCGTGAGCTGACTCCAGTTCAGCACGGCCGCGCCGCAGGCGCAATCGCCTGCCTCACTTAGGGCCTCTAAGTGCATAACTTGCTCCCGCGAGGAGCTTTAGCGACGAGCGGTGCGGCGGTTGGTACTGCTGGTTTGATGTGGCGCGCGCCGGCCTTCTTCGGCGCGGCGCAGCACGCGCAAATGGGCGGCGCGCGGCGTCGCACCGGCCTACGATGACGGACATGTCTGATCTCGATGAGCTGGAGACTGCGATCCGTCAACAGGCGGAGCAGAAGATTGCAGTGGGGCGGGCGCTGGCTGGCTCGCGCGACAAACTGTTGTCCGCAACGAATGACTACCGCCGGGATTTCGCGGAAGCGCTGAAGCACTTCACCGAAGCGGAGCTGAAAACGGTCGGGTTACTCATTGACGGGATCCGACCGGCTCCCAAGCAACCGGCGCGAGGGAAGGCCGCAGCGAAGGGCAGCAAGGCGGCGAAGACTGCTACGCCCGCTAAGGGCGAGGCCGTACAGGCGGACAAGTCCGCGGGAAACACCGAGAGTCTTGCGGCGGCACCGGTCGACGGGACAGAGTCAGCGACGGCCTGAAACGCAAAAGAAGGGGGGCCCGGCCGCTGCTGCGGCCGGGCCCCCCTTTCGGTGTAGGGCGGGTGACTAGGTATGCGGGTGTTCGCGTAGATGGGCGAGGCGTTGGCGCATTTCTCGCCATAGCCTTACGGCGTCGCCGGTCATCTGCTCGAGGTCGCTGATCGGTGCGTATGCGTCCGACATTTGTTCCATGCGCGCGCCGTGCTCGGCGAACGATCGGCGGTAGCTGTCTTCGACGACTTGCGCGGCGTCGGCCCATGCGGTGAGCGGCAGTCGCGTGGTGTAGACGTTGGCCAGATACATGAGGACGGATTGCGGCGAGGGGCGCGGTGTGACGGCGAGATGCCCGCGGGCGCGCGCCGCGACGGCTTGCGGTGTGGGGTCGGCTCCACCGACTGCGAGCTGTCGAATCAGGCCGATCGCGGTCCGGGGTAAGTGGCCTTGTAGATCGTCGTCCTGGACGTAGGCGAGTACGGCGGCGGCCTGTGTGGCGTCCAAGTTCAGCAGAGCGGCCACCAAGTTGTTCTCCGGATCGAAGACAGCTGCCGCCTCGGCCTCGAGGTGCTCGACGATCGCGTCGTATACATCGCGTTCGGGTGTGGGCGCGAGCTGACTACTGTTCCCCGCCGGGATGACTTCGGGGTGCGGATGGTCGTCGGGCTCGATCGGCTCGCGCATGCGAGGTCGTCTCCCTCCCTGCCGCCGGTGTGTGTCGCGGCGCAACGTGCCCCGTCCGTGCTCGGGTCGGCCCGGGTGTGTCCAGGGTATCCGGGCCGCCGGTGCCGCTGACCATGAATCGGGTCGCGTGCGCTTCGCGGGTCCGTTCGGTCGGTGTGTGCGTCGTGAGGGGCTGCCGCGCCAACTTCGTTGGCTTGCCACGGAGAGAAAGTGGGCGCGCTGGGAAGTGGTGTGCCGGTTGGTGGCGCGGCGGGTGAGTCGGGTGTGCTGCCGGTGGTGTTCGGTGACCGGCCCGCCGGAGAAAGACAGCATGGAGCGCAGCGGAATTCCGTTGCCGGGCGACCGTGCGGCCGCCGGCGGTCTGCTACGCGGTGCGAGCGCTGGCGCGGGCGTTGGCTTGGCTGACTCGGGCGCGCATGGCTCGCCATTGGCGAACGGCGGTGCCGGTGAGTTTCTCGAGATCTTCGATGGGTGCGAACTGGTCGGCCATTTGTTCCATGCGCGCGCCGAACTCGGCGAAGGATCGGCGGTAGCTGTCTTCGATGACACGGGCGGCGGCGGCCCATGGGTCGGATTTGATGCGGGAGGTGTAGACCTGGGCGAGGTAGAGAACGATGGTGCGGTGTGAGGGCTGGGGGGTGATGCCGAGCGGGCCGCGTGCGTGTGCGGCGACTGCGGCGGGTGAGGGCTGGCGGCCGCGGTGGGTGAGTTCGGCTATGGCGGTGAGGATGACGCGCGGCATGTGGGCGGCGAGATCGTCGCGGGTGACGAGTGTCAGGATGTCGGCGGCTTCGGCGGTGGTGGCGTTCAAGAGTGCTTCGATGAGTGCGTTTTCCGGGTCGATCTCCGTGAGCATCTGGGTACCGGGATGCTCGGCGATGGCGGCGACGACGTCGGCGAGCGGGTCGGGGTCGGGGACCGGGCGCAGGTCGCGGGCGGGCTGCGCGGGTGCGGCGGGATGGTGGTGGCGGGCGTGGGGCTGGGTGGACATCGGGTGTTCCTCCCCGCCCCACCTTCCGCAACTTATATCTAACGTTTCTTACGTTATGAACGTGGCGGAGGTGGGGCGTTCGGCGGTGGACGGGCGGCTAGATGAGGGTGAGTTGCTCGGTGTCGGCGGCGATGGCGTCGTAACGCCGGGCCTTGGCCGTGTGTTCGGCGTGCTCGGCCTCGAGTTGCGCGATGCGATCGGCGAGGTTGGCGGCAGCGCGGTTCTGCTCGGCGCGCCGGTAGGGCGCTTCGACGGCGGCGGCCGCGCGGTGCAGGGCGTGCAGATCGTCGCGGGTCATGTAGTGGCGCAGGATGGCCCGGACGATGGCGGCGGCGCGCTCCTTGGTGCGCGGTGGTGCGTCTTCGTCATGGGTCGGCCCGAGCGAGCGGCGGCAGTGCAGGCGGGTTCCGTCGATATCGTCGATGCGGTCGACGGTGAAACCGGCGGAGCCTCCGACAAGATCGATGCCGTTGATCACCGGCCGGTCTCGGCGGTGGTAGCGGTCGAACGAGTGGGGCCGGTTCCCCTCGCCGTACTCCACGCTGAAGCGCTGTACGGTGTCGCTCTCGGTCGGGTTCTGCGACACGATAGTGAATGTGCCGCTGGCCCGGGGGCCGGTGACGGTGTAGAAGGTGCGACCGGTGGTGTAGTCGGTGCGGATGGTGGCGTGTGCGTCGGCGTACTTGCCCAACTCGAGGAGGATCCGCGAAGGGTCCGCCGGCGCGGTCGGGGCTTGGCGCGCGGGGGTGGCGGCTCGCGGTGCGGGCTGCTGGCGGGGGCGTTCGGCCGGGGGCAGGGTGAGCACGACGGCGAGGGCCTGGGCGAGCTGCTCGGCCTGCCCGCCGGGGCCGGTGGTGATGGTGCGGGCCTCGTGGTCGATCTCGGCCCCGGCTCCGGGGGTGACCTGATAGCCGTAGCGCTCGAGCTGCTCGACCAGGGACGCGGCGAGGGCGGCGGCCGGATCGGCGACCGGTTCGACGGTGACCGGCTCGCCGTCGAAATTTTCGATGCCGTCGGTTTGGGAGATGTCGAAAACCGGCGCCATGCGAAACCGGGTCTTGGTCTGGGTCTCGCCCTCGGCGGCGCTGTCGGTGGGCGCGGGCTCCGCGTTGTTGTCGTTCTTGACTTCCTCGGTGCCGCGAGGGGCGACGATGCGCAACGCGCGCTCACCCTTGCGGATGGAGCGGCCGCGCATCTGCCACCCGCGGAAGTTCTCGACGTCGGTTACGTCCATGCCGCGCTCCTGGCCCTGCTTCTCGAGCATGGCGCAGTTGCGCAGCGAGTAGCGCAGCATCTTCGGGGCGGTGCAGCGGCTGAGTTTGGAGATGAGCGCCGCGACTGCGGCGGGGTCGGACAGCAGTGCGTCTGCCTGGTCGCGAATCGCGGCATCGGCGGCGTCGCGCTCTGCTCGTTCGGCTTCGCTGTAGGTGCGGCGCTTTCCCATGGTTCCTGGCTCCTCAATCCTCGTTAGCGGTAATTAAATTCTCTCATTTCTTACGTTTCATTGCGGCGGAATCGGCCCGATGACCGGGCGACGCCGTACGCGGCTCGCGGCCCATCTCCGCGCGCGGTCTACCCAGTTATCGGCCTGCGGGCGCGCCGGGCGGCGCTGGACGGACAGCATGTGCCATGCCTGGTTGTAGGCGGCTGCGAGGTTGGCGTGCCGGTCGCTGTAGCTGAGGGCTTCGCCGGAGCACTCGGGATTGTCGAATATGCCGACAGTCCATTCGGTGATCTCGTCGCGGCTGCGGGCAAGGTCGTTGTCTGCGCTGGTGACGAGCAGGTAGAGGGTGCCGGTCGGGTCCATGAGCGGGCCCGCTTCGACCTTGATGGCCATGCATCCGCCTCCGGTGCCGACGATGCGGACGGTATCGACTCCGGCGAGCTGGGCGAGTAGTTCGGCCTCGTGCTGGTGGACGGCGAGCAAGTGGCGGGCCTGGTGGTCGGGGCCGGGGGTCTCGGTGGTCATGGTGTCGGTTCTCCTTCGGTCGTACTGGGGGCTTCGGTGGTGATGTCGTCGTGTGTCACTGCGGCCGTTCGGGGGAGTCGCGCACGATGGCGCGCACGGATTCGACGGTTTTGCACCGCAATCCGAAGTAGGCGCGAACCCTGCTGGCCTGGATGTCTGGCGACAGCCTCGTGAAGGCGTCTTGCAGGGAGGCACTGAATACGGTGATCTCGGCGAGGATGACGGCGCGGTAACCGTCGCCGGTGGCGGTGATCTCGAGGTGTGTCGGGTGGTCGGCTTCGGTGGTGGTGGCCATGGTGGGCGCTCCTTGTGTCGGTTGGCGTTCACGCGGGCCGGGCATCTAACGAATGCCCGGCCCGTGTGGCTGCCGGGTGGGTGTTAGGACAGAACGGGTTTGATGCGCATGGCGTCGATGTAGCGGGCCTCGGTGTAGAACTCCGCGGCTTCCTCGCTGAGGTCGCGCACGTGGTCGCCGGTTCCGCCGGTGTCGAGCACCTTTTGCGCGGCCTCGATGGTGTTGGCGGCGGACTCGAGGCAGAACGCCACGCGCCGATCGAGGTAGGCGTGGAACTCGGCGGGGGTCTTGGAATTGGTGCCGGTGCCGATCGCTTCGCGGATGGCGGTTTCGATGCGGGCGGGGGTGCTGTAGCGCGGGGTGCGGGTGAGGTGCAGGCGCTCGATGGTGCCGGGCTCGCCCTCGGCGGTCCATTCGCCTTGGGGGGTGTAGCCGTGCTCGATAAGAGCCTGCTCCGCGGTGGTTCCGCTGTAGTCGATGCGCTCGACGAGCTCGTGTACTTCGTGCCCGGCGGCGGTGGTCTCGACGGTCTGCACGTGGATGATGGGGCCGGTGTGCTTGGGATGGCCTTCGGGGGCACGGCGGGCGATGAGTTCGGGCATGGCGGTGTGTTTCCTTCCTGGGGTGGGTTCACCGGTTGCGGGGCCGGCGGCGGTTCTTGCGGGCGATGCGATGGGGCCGCAAGTGGGCGTTCATCGGCTCGGCTGGTCGTCGGGGTCGGGCTGGTGGGGTTCGCGGGGGCTGGTGAGGGCCTGGGCGAGGCGGGCGGCGTCGGCGTCGCTGATCTGGACCCATGCGCACAGTCCGGTTCCGTCGCCGTAGGTGATGGCGAGAACGTATCCGCCGGTGCGGATTTCGCGGGCGGCGGTGACAGTGTCGCCGTCGCGGAGTCTGTCGGTGACGCGGACCAGGGTGCGCAGCGGCGGCGCGCCCGCGTTGGTGATCTGGATGTCTTCGGGTGTGGGGGTGGCGAGGGGGATACCGGCGGCGGTCGCGAGGGCGGCGGCGAGGTCGGCGGCGTCGGCGTCGGTGAACTGCGCGTAGTCGTGTGTGTCGTCCTCGAGGCGGGAAAAGGTGAGCTGGATGAGGCTGTCGGGTTCGCGGGTCGCTACGACGCCGTCGCCGTCGTGATCGAGGAATCGGGCCAGCACTGCGCCGGGGGTGTGGCTCGCGTCGATGAGCGCGGTGGCGAGCTGGGCGGCGTCGGCGTGGTCGATGCGGGCGTATTGCCGGGTGCTGGCGCGCTTGATCGTGAGGGTGAGCAGGTCGGCGGATTCGCGCGCGAGGTGTACCCGGATGCCGTGAACGTCGTTGATGCGGAACAGGATTGGTGCGGTCATGGGTGGGTTCCTTCGTGGTTGGCTCAGCGGAAGGCGGCGTAACGGGGTGAGCGACCGATGTCGATTCCGCGGGCTTTCATGACGGGATTGGTTTCGCCGTTGGCGGTGGTGAGGCTGGCGCGCACGGCCTCGGCTTCGATGAGCACGGTGTGGCCGACCGCGAAGCTCTGGTGGACACGGTCGGCCATGCCGTTGCGAAATGACACGTCATAGACCGTTTTGCCCGCGTCGATGTATCCGCCGTTGCCGTCGCTGCGCTGGTGGTTGTCGATGACGGTCACGTAAAGGGTTTTCGTGCCTCCGTCGTCATATTCGCGAATGTCGGAAATTCGGGCGATATTGCCTTTGATAAGGGCGCTGCTCATGGTGGCTTTCCTTTCCGGTGAGGTGGTCGCGGCCGGGTGGCCGCTGGGTTCCCCGCCCCGTGACGGGGCGGGGTGGTACGGGTTAGAGCACTCCGAATTCGGCGCGCAGGGCGTCGACCTGTTCGGCGGTGGGTGCGGTGGCGGGCGGGGTGCTGGTGGCCCAGAGACCGGCACTGATGCGCAGCTCGAAACCGGCAAGGCCGCTGCCGGTGAGCTGTTCGGCGAGCTGCTGTACGCGCTCCTGCATGGCGGCGCGGTAGGCGGAGACGCCGGTGGCGAGGTCGGTCGGGAATCCGAATTCGCCGAGTCGGGCGTAGGCAAGAAGGGCTTTCACGGTGTCGGGTGCGGCATGAGCGGGGATGGCGAGGGACACGCGGCGGGCGTAGCGGTCGGTCTGGGTCATTTCGGGGCTCCGTTCTCTCCGTTGCTGTTGTAACTATTCTATCTTTCTTACGTTTTGAATTCGGCCTTTCCGGCTTCTTTGAGGGGTGATGATTGTCTCGGTATTTTGGGGGTTTGGGGTGTTGCTTTTTTCTTTGGCCTCCCTTGGGCTTGGCTGCCTCCCGGCGAGGGCGGGGGTGTCGGGGGCTGGCCCCCGTGCACGCCCGGAGGGCGTGGGGTTGTTGGGGTTTCGGTGGACGGGCCGGGGGTGGCCGCGGTGGTGGACCCTTCGGATGGCTGGGGCGCTTTCGATCGCCGTGGGGGCCGGCAGGGCAAGGTGTGGGTTTTGCCTTGCCCTGCCGGCCCCCACGGCGATAGCCCTGGGTTGCCGTCCGGAGGGTCCGCCGCCGCCCCCGGTCCGGCCGCCGCGCGAGCGGAGCTCGCGGAGTTCGGCGAGGGGTTACGGCGCCGGGCGGCGGGCTGGGGCTCGGCCTCCTTGGGCGCGGGTCGGCTGGGGGGTGAGCCTGCGGGAGCTGCGTGGCGGCGGGAGGGCTTGGTGTCGCGGTAGCTCTAGGCGTTTTCGGTGTTGTGGTGGGGCTCGGCGGCCGGGTCGGCGTGTGGGCGGGTGTGTTGGTTGGGCGTGGGGTGAGCGGCTGGTATGGGTGAGAATGGTCGGATCGTGCGGTAGGGACGGGAGTTCGGTGATGGCGGATGTGTCGGGCGTGGATCGTGAGGTGGCGCGGTTGCTGGCGGTGTGGTCGCCGGTGAGCGCGGGTGATGTGGCGGCGATGGTGGCCGGTGAGCGGTTTTCGCCTGCGCTGCCGGTGGATTCGGGTGTGCGGTTCACGGTGGCGATGCCAGCGACCGGCGCGCGGGCCTGACGTTCGGGTCCGGCCCGCGGGCGCTGGGTGGTCTAGTTGGTCACGTCGTAGTCGCGCGGGTATTCGGCGTCCTCGACGGTGGAATTCGCGCCCATGCCGGCGGGCAGGCGGGTGCCTTCCCAGATCGTTGTGAACCGGTATCGGTGTAGACCGGGCTCGCGGCGTTCGGTCATGGCTACTTCGACGATGCGTTTGCGGGCGCGAGAGATCTTGGATTCGCGAACGTGTGTGATGAGTTCGTGGAAGGTGTCGAAACATCCGCAGACCTGCCATGCGGTGTCGGCATCGTTGCGGATCAGCAGCCGTAGCGGCATGTGCATGGGCGTGTAGTGGATGGTCATGGCCGGTTCCTTCGGATTGTCGCTCGTGCGGGCACGGCTTGGTGCCCGCATGAGTGTTGTTGCGGCGGTGGGTATTTCGATTCGGTTGGGCGCGGCCGCGCTAGTACCAGATGCCGAGTTGGTCGGGGTGGTGGTTGCGCGGTTTCCGGCGTCGGCGGCGGCGCGGTGCGGCGGGTGCGGCGTCGGCGGCGTCGAGGTCGACTGTCGTATCGGTGGGCGGGGTGAGTCCGGCCGCGAGGGCTTCGGCGCGTTGGTGTGCTTCGGCGGCGGCCTGTTTGCGCCGGTTGGCTTCTTGTCGGCGATGGCACGGGCCGTCCCATCGGCAAACGACGATGTATTTGTGGAGTGCTACGCCCCAGCGGGCCTCGCGTTCGAGCCATCGGGTGCGGTCGTCTGAGTGGATGGGCCAGAATTCGCGGGTGCCTTTGCGGGCACACCAGAAGCATTTGAAGCACCAATAATCTGGGTCTGACCATGAGTTCTTTCCCCATCCTGTCTTGTATTTGGTCATCGCTGCGGGGCGGCCGGGCCGGGGCGGGTGGTCAGGGTGGCGTGTGCGGCGAGGGCGGCGGCGACGGCGTCGGTGGCGGGGCCGTGGGCGAGGGCGAGGTGGAAGCGGGTGCAGGGTGCCCATGCGTTGTTGGTGCGGTCGTAGACCCAATCGGCGGTGTCGATGTCGATGGTGAACACGCCGGTTGTGGGGTCGGGGTGGGCGAGGACGATGGTGCCGATGGTTTCGGCGTCGAGTCGGTCGCTGAGTTTCTGGGCGTATTCGGTTGCGCTGGTGGGGGTTTGGTGTGGTGCGTATCCGGCGCCGGCGCTGTGGTCGGTGTGGTGGTGTGTGTCGGGGTCGGGGGTGAGGAGTTCGCGGTGGGCGAGGGTGGCGAGGCGGGCGAGGGTGGTGGTGAGTGGGGCTTTGAGTTCGTGGGGGCGGGTGCGGCGGTCGGTGTGCGTGCGCTGGTCGTGGGGGAGTTCGAGGCGTAGGCGGTGGGTTCCGGTGCCGTCGCGGTGGATGGCGGTATCGAGGATGAGGGATTGGAATCCGGGCCGGGGGCCTTGGATGCGGGCGGTGAGGGCGTGATTGTCGCCGAATACGGTGTATTGGACGGGTTGCCATCCGGTGCCGAGTCGGTCGGCGAGGCGGCGGGGCACGGTGGCGAGGTTGATGGTCATTGCGGGGCCTTTCGGGGTGTGGCCCGCGGCAGCGGGCCGCGCGCCGGCGGCGCGCCGCCCGCGCGTGCGCGGGTGGTGGCGTGTGTTTGTGGTGGTGTGTTTGGTTGGCGGCGGCGGACCGGAGGTGCGGGGGCTGGGAGTTGTCCGGGTGAATGGGGGCAGCACGGAGCGCAGCGGAGTTCCGTTGCCCGCGGCCGCGAGGGCCTGGGGGCGGCCCGGCCGGGGTGTCCGGTCGGGCCGCGCGCGGGCTTAGGGGGTGGTGGGTTCGGGTCGGTGTCGGCGGGTGAATGCCTGGTAGTCGATGAGGAATCCGTGGGCGAATTGGGTTGCCTCGGGGCCGAATTCGGCCGGGCCGGACAGGTGGATGTGGAAGCCGTGCACGTCGCCGAACGGTCCGCAGACGGTTTGGTCGGTGTCGATGAGCACGCGCACTTCGCGGTCTGTCCAGGTGCGGACGTAGCGGCTTTCGTCGTCGCGGATCGCTACCTGGCAGTCGATGGCCTCGCTCATGGCCTCGAGCAGGTCGCGGCGGGTCCGGTCGGCGTGGTCGGCGGCGGTCTTGGCGGCCCGGCAGAGGGCCAGTGCGTTGCGGACGGGGGTGATGACTTCGCAGCGGGCGGTGTAGGCGAGGTCCTCGATGCTGGATCGGCTGTCGAGTTCGGCGGTGTAGAGGTGGTGGCCGGTTTCTGTGGCGTAGGCGGCCAATGTGGGGTCGATGTGGCGGACGCTGCCGATGAGGTGGTAGCGGCTGGCCTCGGTGGTGTCGGGGGTGAGGGTGAGGTGGATTCCTTCGGTGTTGGTGAGGGTGGCGTGGTCGGGCTGGTCGCGGTGGCGTGCGGGTTTCCATTCCTCGTCGGTGACGGCGGAAATGCGGTCGGCGAGTTCGTAGGCCAATACGCGGATATCGGTGAGGGTCATGGTTGTTCGTGGCTCCTGGTCGGGGTGGTGGGGAAGACGAACGGGGCCGCGCCGGGTGTGGCGCGGCCCCGTGGGAGGGGGTGGAGGTCAGTCCTCGTCGGTGGGCTCGGCGAGGGGCTGGGCCTCGGGTTCTTCCTGGGTGTCCTGGTCGTCCTCGGCCGGGTCGTCCTGGCCCTCGTCGTCCTGGCCCTCGTCGGCCGGGGTGTCCTCGGCGTCCTGGTGCTCGTCGGCGTTCTCGGCGGTGGCCGGGATGTCGGCGGCGGGGGTGCCGGTGGCGATGGCCTCGAGGGCTTGGGCGGGGGTGATCTCGCCGAGTGTGAGCCGCTCGACGATGCCGGGCGCATATCCAAGGGCGATGAGCTGGCGCAGGTAAGGCCGTGACAGGGTCATGTCCACGGTCCAAAAGACTCCGGCCTGTGGTGCGGAGATGCGCCAGTAAATCGGCTTGTCCTCGCGCGGGTGCATCCGGCCTTCGATCGCTCCCATGGCCAGACCGATCGAGATCATCTGGGCGCGGGCGAGGCTGAGGCCGTGGTAGATCTTTCCGTCCTCGAGCTTGGCCGTGGTGGTGTCGAGCAACGCGCACGCGGTGGCGCGGGCGCTGTACTCGTTGAAGATCTCCGGGGCGCTGGCTTCCAAGCGCATTCGCCACATCTGGACATCGGTCGGCACCGTGCGCGGAATCCTCGAGAGCCATTCGGCGACGAACGTGCGGCGGGCGAGGGTCTCGAGCTTGGCTTGCTTGTTGAGAATTCCGACCGCTTTGCCGTTGAGTTCGGTGCTCTTGGCGCTGGTTACGGTCTTGGGCTTGCGCAGACCGGCGCGCTTGAAATCGAGGCAGTAGTAGCTGACCTCGACGTATTCAGCGGTGCGCACCTGCTCGGCGTGGTACATGCCTTCGGCGGCCTCGCGGGCGGGGTCGCGGTAGGTGTCCTGGTCGATGCGGTCTTCCTCGACCGGCTCACCGGTGGCGGCGTCTACGGTGCGGTCGCTGATCTCGAGGTGGACGGCCCACTGTGCGGCGGCTATGTCGGCCTCGGTCACCGGATCGCCCTCGGGGGTGCGCAGGTCCTCGATGGGCACGTAGAGCTTTTCGCGTTCGCTCGAGTAGGGCGCGCGGGGCAGGATGCGAAATCCGCGCTTGGCGTACGGGGCGGCGGCCTCCTCGATGAGTGCCGCGACCCGGCGGGCCTCGCGCAGCACCGCGAGTTCGCTGCTGAAGGTGTCGCGTTTGGCGGCGGCGACGAGCCGCGCCATGGCCTTCGGGTCGTTCTCGAATTCCTGGGCCTCGACGGCTTGCACGAGATCGAGTTGGCCGCTGATTGCGACCTGCCGGGCCTTTCCGGCTCCGCGCAGGGCCCTGATCGCCCTCGCCTGCTTGGCACCGATTCCCAAGTCCTTCAACGCTTTTGCTTTGACCTTGGCGGGCAAGTCGAGCCCGGCCAACTCTTCTTGTGCCTGGTAGACCTGCTCGTCGGTGAGTTCCTGGCGTTCGTTGTTGGCCTTGACTCCTCCGACCAGTTCAGCGGCGCGTTGCAGGGCCTCGCCGTCCTTGGGCAGTCGTACGACGTATTCGATTACGGGGAGTTTGGCGGCGCGGGCGGCGAGGGTTCGCCGCTGTCCGTCGTAGATGCGGACCGTGTTGTCTTCCAACAGGAATGCGACGGGGAGTTGCAACAGTTCCTCCCTGACCGATTCCACGTATTCGCGGTCGATCTTGGGCGGCGCTTCGGTCTCGGTCTCCCCGGTGGCGGCGTTGCGGACGTTGCGGCGGACATCGACGTGTCGGGGGTCGATGGGCCAGAGCACGCGGCCGGTCTTGCTGGCGGCGAGGCGGGCACGCAGTTC
The DNA here is from genome assembly GCF_001613325.1 of Nocardia yamanashiensis NBRC 100130. Classification (GTDB taxonomy): domain Bacteria; phylum Actinomycetota; class Actinomycetes; order Mycobacteriales; family Mycobacteriaceae; genus Nocardia; species Nocardia yamanashiensis. The sequence continues at coordinate 13,204 of NZ_BDCD01000040.1, forward strand.
GGCGGCGGCCTCGTCCGACAGGGGGACCGGCTCGAAATCGGCTTCGGCGGCGGCGGTGATCTCGGCCGGGCTCATGGTGTGGGTGGTTGTCATTGCTGGTGTCGTCTCCTAGAGTGGGACGGCAAATGCCCCGGCCTGCTAACGACAGGCCGGGGCATTTGCCTTGTGGGAGTGGGGGATTTAGAGCAGGTCGGAACTGACGACGCTCTCCGGCAGGATGGCCGTGGCGTCCTTCGCGATCTCTACGGGCTCGGGCACGGTGCCGAGATGGCTATCTCGGTCGATGCACCAGACCGGGCTACCGGCGGTCGTCGCGCGGGTGGCGTACGCCGAATCGATGTAGTGCCCGGTTTCCTCGAGGACCAGGGCGACCTTGTCGATGAGCTGGTTGTGTTCGCTGGCGTTGTCTCCGACTCCGTTGGCCTCGGCGTCGATGATGATCGCGACGATTTGCATTCCCTCGGTGGAGCTGGTGAGCGTCCATCGCTCGTGATCGGTGTAGGGGACGCTCACGATGTCGTCGGGGTCGTCGGGCTCGAGGCTCTGGCCGTGCTCGATGACGTAGTGTCCGGGGATGCTGGCGCGTTTGACCAGCAACAGCACCAAACCACGGGCGGGAATGGGGTTGTGGAACTGCTGGGCCACTGCGGCGATGAGGGCGGGCACGTCGGCGATGATGTGATCCATTGCGGGGCGTTCCTTGTCAGTCGGCGAGGCGGGGCAAGGGATTGGCCGGGCGCGTGGTGATCGCGTCGGCGAGGGTGTAGACCGCGAGCGGGTGGGCCTGCTCGGCGGCGGGAACGATGCCGTAGGGCTGATCGGTCTCGATCGACCAGACGGGGTGACCGGTGAGGGCGCGGGCGGCGTAGGTGGCCTCGAGCTGGGTTCCTCGGTCGCGCAGGTGGAATGCGGCGGCGTCGATGAGTAGGGCGTGTTCGTAGCCGTTGGCTCCGACGTAGGTGGCGGTGTCGTCGATGACGACGGCGACGGCGGTGGTGGCGACCATGCCGGAGGTGAGTTCGATGATGGCGTTGGTGTCGAGCTGCTCGACCGGCGAGATGGTGACGTTCTCGACGATCGAGTAGCCCTGGCCGGTGGCCTTGGTCAGCAGCAGGACCAGGGCGCGGGCGGGGATCGGGTCGCCGAACTGGTCGGGCAACGATGCGATGAGGGCGGGCACGTCGGCGAGGTGCACGGTGGGGCGTTGGAACATGGCAGGGCCTTTCGGGTTGTCGAATTGTGTTGTGCCGGTGAGGTTGTGGCGTATTCAGCGGCGGCGCGGGTGGCGCGGGATCTTCTCGTTGTCCATTTCGGCGATGATCCATCCGCAGATCGGACAGACCCGGTCGGCGTCGCGGTAGTCGTGGCCGCGCAAGCGGATGTTCACGGTCCGATATCCGCTGCCTTCGCAGGTCTTGGTTTTTCGGAATTTGAATGTCCAGAACATTTCTTCGCTCCGGTGTTTCTCAGCGCTGCTTGTGCCGGTTGACTTTCAGCGTGGATTTCGCGTTTCCCTTCGCGCCGACTTCGTAGCCGCAGACCGGGCATTTACCGTAGGTCCATGCCTGGGTATAGCTGCGTCCCTCGAGTCGGGAGGGGTGGAACACGATGTCTTTCGGCTTCCGACCGGTGCCGGGGCACGGGGTGTATTTCGGCATCGAATTGCCCTTTCGGGGTTGTCGAATTGGAGTGGGGGCGCACTATTCCGCTGAGGTTCCTACGCCGCCCAGTTCGGTGGGTCGGCGCGTGACTGCCTGGTGTCAACCTTGGCGCTTCCGTGGGCCTTACGGCCGTTCTACCTGGGACAAGTCCCGCCGGTGGTATCCGGCGGCCCGTTGTGCGGGACCAGGCTGCGAAAGTCGGTATGTTCGCGGCGTGCGCTGTGAAGTTCTCAAAGGACGGCGGTGCGGTGGGCGGGTCCGGAATTCCGGTCCCACCCCCTTACCGTGTAACTACAATCTTACGTTTCTTACGTTTTCACGCCGAATTTATGCGGCGTGATAGCCGTCACACTATCGGGTTCCGAATTCGGGGGTGTCGATGCCGAATTTTGCGGCGGCGATTTGTCCGGCGGCGAGAATGTTGCGGATGAATTCGACGGGGATGGCGTGGGCGTGGGCGGTCTGCATGAGCTTGACCAATTCGGGGGCGTCGCGGTGGGCGCGGCGGTCGGCGGCGTCGGGCTGCTGGCCGTGGGCGGCGGCCTCGGCATCTCCGGTGAGGGCGGCGGTTGCGGCGTGGGCGGTGGCCTCGTAGCTGGCGATGCCTTGGCCGGTGACGTAGTAGAGGACTGCCGCGACCGAGAGCATGTGTGCGCGCTGGTGGCCTCGCAGCTGGTTGCCGATGGCGGTGTAGACCTGGGCGGCGGCGGGGATGTCGATGAGGGCGAGACCGAACAGGGCGGCGCGGGCGTCGCGGTGCAGGGCGAGAACGGCTGTGCGGGCCGCGATTTCGGTGGTGGGTACCTGGTTGCGGGCGATGATGCGGGCGAGGCGTCCGAGGATGTCGGCGTGGAATCCGGGGGCGGCGGCTTCGGTGTCGGCGGCGATGAACTGGTGCACGGTGGGTTCGGGGCGCTCGACGAAACCGGCGGCGTAGTCGGCGCGGCCGGGCAGGATGATGCGGCCGTCGGCGACGGCGGCGACGGCGGCGGCCGTGGTGGCGGGGTCGGGGATCGTTCCATCGTTGCCGTGGCACAGGTCGACGTAGGCGGCTCCGCGCTCGAGCAGGTGGGTGTAGGCGTAGCCGTGCACGGGGGTGCCGTGGAATTCCTGCTGGTCGCGGATGGCGTCGCCCAAGCGCAGGGCGGCTCCGGCGCGGCGGGCGTTGGCGATGACGAGAATGCGGGCGCTGTCCATGTGTTCGCGGCGCGCGAGGCGCGCGAGGTGGGTGGAGATTCCGGCGGGGGCCTGGTCGAGTTCGACGTCCAGGACCATGCTCACGCGACCGGCGCGCAGGAACACCAACACGATGATGTCGGCGGGCATGTATCCGAGAAATGCGGGGGTGGCGGCGAGGTGTTCGGAAATGGTGATCGCTTCGGCGTTGGTGATGGTCATTTCGGGTTCTCCTGCTCGGTTGGTTTCTGGGTGAATTGGTGTCGGATGGATATTCAGGCGGTGTGCAAGCGGTCGTAGAGTTTTCCGATGATTCGGGCGTTGTCGTTGCGGTGCTGGTTGAATGCCTCGGTGAGGCTCGCGAGCCGCTCGTAACCGGCGCGCAGCACTGCCAATTCGGCGTCCTTGCGGCTCCTGAAGGTGGGCACGTCGTCGCCGTTCAGCCCGTATGCGACCCATTCGCGCTGGTCACGGTGGGAGCGGCTGATACCACCGATGTACATATCGGACAGGTATTGACCCTCGAGTTTCACGTAGAAGCTCTCGACCGCGAATCGGTCGGCCGTGCCGGTGGTCTTGGTGTAGATCCGCATTTCGGGGCTCCGTTCCTTCGCTCCAACTTGATGTAACTATTCTATCTTTCTTACGTTTTACTCGAGGCATTTCAGACTCGCCGAGGGTGTGTTGTTTTTCTCTTTTTTCTTTGTCTTTTGCTCTTGCTTTTTTTGCCCGGCCTTTGCAAGCCTGCCTCCCCGGCGAGGGGCGGGGGGTCCGGTGGGGCAGCGCCCCCCGCGCGCGGCCGCAGGTCGCGGAGGTTTTTCGGAGCACGGGCCAGGGGAGGGGTGTGGGTGTTGGTGTCGTCCTTCGCTGAGCCTGGGGCGTCTCCGATCACGGTGGCTCGGTGCGGGGCAAGCGCGCTTTTTGCTTGCCCCGCACCGAGTCACCGTGATAGCCCCTGGTGGGCTCGGCGGAGGTCGACACCAACACCCTCCCGGCCCGGGCGACGCGCGGCCGGCAGGCCGCGGAGGAACAGGTGCGGCGCCACAGCGGTGCGGCCGCGCTGGTGCTGGCCGCCTCGAACGTAGGTCGGCTGGGTGGTGAGCCTGCGGGAGCTGCGCTAGGTGTGGGAGGGCTCGGTGCCGCGGCAGCTCAAGGGTTTTCGGGTGGTTGCACGGGTCGTTGAAAATACGAACGGGTGCGGCGGTGTCCTAGGCTTCGGGCATGTCCTCGGACAGGGCTTTGACGACTATCGGAGAGTTGGATTCGGGTGCGGATTCGACCACCGCATCGGAGACGATCGATGCGGTGAGGGTTGCTGGATTTGAACGACCGGGTGTCGGTCCAGTGCGGCGAATTCTTGAGCGTTTGATGCGTCCGGACCAGGTGCAGGTCGAACGTGATCTGGTCGAAGTCTTGATAGAGGCGATCCTGGCGGATCGGACAGCCTTGTCGGGCAGCGCTCGACCGCATCTCAGTCTGAGCAAGGTCGTCAGGCAGATCGATCATCGCGCGTTCGAGCGGCAGGAGCAGGTTAGACATGATCTGACCACCGCGATGACCGAGGTCGTCTTGCTGGACAAGCTGGAATGGGTTGTCGAGGGCAAGAATTGGCGCTTGCCGGAGGTCCTCGATCCCCATCCTGATCTTGACCTGGATCTCGATCACGCTCGTCAGGTTCGTTGGAGCACGCCGGAATCGGCACGGATCGTCCAGGTGGCGAAGGATCTGGGTTTCGCGGAATCCGATGCCGAACGCGCGTTGAAGTTCATCCGCGCCGCTGAGGCGTGGTTCAGCGCTGAGCGCGAGCCCGCCTCGGATCCTGGCATGCTGCGACGACAACGGGTGACCGCGCGGTTCAAGCCCCCGGGCAGGGCACGGGGGAACGGGATCGCGACGTTCGGAATGGGCTTCAACGTCTATGGCATCCATAGCAGTGAGGAGTGGTTGCCACAGGCGTTGCTGCGGGCAGATAGGCAGCGGCTGCGGTCCGCCGTGGTGGCCGCGATGCCCCGCAACGCGGTGGCGGCGGTGTGGGCGGTGTTCGAGCCCGTCGTGCTGGGTGCCCGGCAGGAGGCTGGGGGATGGCTCGGCGATGGGGTCGATCCGTTTGCGCCGTCGCGAGTGGTGGGGCTCGATGAGCTTCTTCCGACGGCGCGGTATCAGTGCCGTTTCGTGTTGGTGCATGCCCTTGAGCACCTGCGCGCGTTGTTGATTCACCGGTATCTGGCCCGGACGAAACCTCCGGGCCGGTTGTTCGTGGCGCGTCGTCGCCTGACTCGTGGCCCGAACATCCGCAGGTCGACCTTGTTTTTCTTGTCGACCTGCGGGACTGGCGCGCGTCTGAATTAGGTTGCGCTGCACGCGGTCCCGCGCTTTCGCGCTGGAGGAAGCGTGTACCTCTCTCTGCTGTTCTTCGTTGGTGCTGTGCCGTATGTCGGTGCGGTGATGTGGTGGGTGCTGGCGGCCCCGGTGCTGGCGTTCGTGGCGTTGGTGGTGGTCGCGGGCTTGGTCGTGCTGATGGCCGGGTCTGAGCGCGCTGGCCGGGCTCGGTGGCTGGTACGGGAGTTGCTGTCGGTGCTGCGGCGCGGTGGTCGCCGGTGAACCGGGGTCGGGGTCGTCCGATGCTGTGTCCGGAGGCGGTGTTGGCGCGGGTGGTGGCGTTGCATTTGGCGGGCTGGTCGGATCCTCGGATCTGCGAGGTTCTCAATGGTGAGGGTGTGCCGACTCCGACCGGTCGGGCGCGGTGGCAGCGCTGTCATGTGTGGCGGTTGCGTCGGACCGCGGCGGCGATGCGCCTGCTCGATGTGCAGGCGGATCGCGCGGCGTGAGTTGGGGTGCCGGCCCGATCGGTCCGGCACCACGCGGGGGGTCGGGCTGATCGGTCCGGCCCTCTGCGGCCCGGCCACCACTGCGCGGTTTCCGGCGCATCGTGGCTCCGGCAGGCCGTGATCTCTTCGCATGTTCTGCGGGAAACCGGTTGGGATTCTTTGCGTTACGAAAGTCGCTGTCGGTTGTTGTCCCCTGGTTGACGTGTGTGTTTGCTGCTGTCGATCGGTGCTGTTACCTTGTTTTCAAGGGGAGAGTTGTATTCCCCAGCGGCTCCGGTCTGTAGACCGGGGCCTTTTTTGTTGTCCTCATCCGTTTTTCAAGCCCTCGGCAGCTGCCGGGGGCTTTCGTCGTTTCTGGAGGTTTGCGTGTCGAGTTCGATGCTGTCGGTGGCGGTGGAGTCCGCGGCTATGGGTGTGTGGCCGGTGGTGGTGTTCTTGGGGGTGGTCGTCGTGGTGACGGTGATTGCGCTGGTGCGGGCGAATAGGGACGATGTACCAAGGGTTTTCGCCGCGTTCGCCAGTGCTTTCGGCTTTCGGGTGGTGCGGGTCGATGACGACACGGCCCCAGAGCCGGCGGCGGATGCGGGGGATGCGGCCGCTGGTGATGCGGCGACGGAGGTGGGCGAATGAGCAAGCGGTATATGCGTACTGACCAGGTGGAGCGGCTGGTTGTTCCGAATGGTGCTGCGGCCGAGATGGTCTCTCGCCTTCGGGAGGCGATAGGCCAACATCGGCAGCTGGAGTTGGACTTCAAGTGGTTCAACGATGGCGATCCATGGGCGAAGCGGATGGGGCCGTTGGATGTCTTGGAAGGGATGCTGGACGGACAATCGCTGCGCGCGATTGCCGGGTCTTCGGACGGCGGGGAAGTGCTGAACGAGTACGCGATGCTGATGGACAGGTTGCGGCTGTTCTTGGCGCGCCCTGATCAGTTGTCTCCGAACGGTCGGCCTTGGCAGGACGGCGATGTCGATGCCGAAGAGTTCGCGGCGTTCCTGCGCAGACTGCGTGTGAGCCGCGTTGACACCGTCCTCGCTCGCGTTCTCAATACCTCAGTTGTCGCCAAGATGGGAACATGCTGGTCGCATGATTCCCCGTCGGCGCTGCTGGTTCTGCGCAGGGGAGGCCGCAAGTGTCCGCAGTGCCCATGCTGGGTGCCCGCGAATCCACCGTCCGCGCATGGGCGTAGTCAGGGGCGGCCACGTGTGTATTGCAGTGACGGTTGCCGTCAACGGGCGTATCGGCGACGTAAAGCCTCGGTGGCGGGGGAAGGTGAGGGGTCCGGGCGTTCGGCGGCACGGTGGTGAGCCTGCGGGAGCTGCGTGGTGGCGGGAGGGCTCGGTGTCGCGGCAGCTCGCGATAGTGGTGAGCGGCAACGGGTCCGGCGCCCGCTTCGGTTCGGGGAGGCGGATGTGTGTCTGGCGCGGCCGGGCGGGGGCCGGTGGTCCGGCCCCCTGGCGGTCAGCTGCCGGAGACCGGATGGTCGCGGATTTCCTCGAGTTCGCCGTAGCAGACGGTGCAGATGAGTTCGGTGAAGGTGAAGGGCTCTGGAGCGGTGGTGGCGGCGGGATTCGTGCAGCCGGTGGTGGAGCAGATGGTGGAGGTTGTGGTGGTCATCGCGGTTGCCTTTCTGGGTGGGATGTTCGGGCTGCCCGTAGGGCTACCGCGCCGGTGGGACGCGGAAAAGGATCGGCGGAGCCGACCGCGTAGCGGCGTGTCCTTTGGAGCGTCTCGCCGGTGTGGTAGGGCTGTGTCCAGCTCGATCATCTTGCCCGGAAAGGGGGCCGTGAGGGCCACGGCCGGAAGGTTGCTTCACCACCGGCTGCACGAATTCCGTCATCGCCGGAATGCGCTGGGACGTGGCCACTTTCGACGTGCGTCGGATGGATGGTGAGCCTGCGGGAGCTGCGCTGGGTGTGGGAGGGCTCGGTGTCGCGGTAGCTCGGATCGAGGCCGTGGTGTTGCTAACCGGCGGTCACGGCGGGAAGTGCGGATGGGGGAGTCCGGCGCTGAAGTATGGGCGTTGATCTGCGGTTTCGTTGCAATTTCGAACCGACCGTAAGAAATGTAAGAATTGTAATATAATAGTTGCATGACTTTGTTGTTGGAAACGCGGCCTGCACCTGTAATCGACGCGGCGATTCGTGGGAATCGTAAGGTTTCTGCTGTGGCGATTGGTTCTGATATCGAGGTCGTGGACACCGAAGGTCTGCGTACGCGCTGGTCGGCGTGCTGGAAGACGGCGGCCGCGGACAGGTTCGTGCAGGTCAATTGGTGGGGGTCTCGGCCGACGGCGTTGTTGGTGTCGGCGGGGATGTGGCAGGAGCGCCAGAAGCTGGATCGGGCTCTGCTGGTGCCGGATTCGCGCGTGCACGAGCGGACTACGTCGGATGCTCGTACGCAGTTGACGGATGTGCTCGATGATCTCGAGGCGGGTGTCCACACGGTGCTGCTGTTTCATGGCAAGGCGAAAGCTGTTGTGGTGCCGTATGTGTGGGCGCGGCAGGCTTTTCCGGAGTTGATGTTGGCCGTGCCGGCGGATCCGCTGCACACGGATGTGGCGTGGGACGGGGAATTGGCGTTGGTGCTGAATCGGAGTCCGCGGGCGGCGCGGCGGTTCGAGCTGGAGTTCGCGGGGGCGGCGGATCCGGATTTCGAGGCTGATCGGGTGTTGCTGTCGTCGTCGAGTGTGCAGGCGCGGCGCCGGCAGGCTGCGGTGCGGGTGGTGGTGTATGTGGTCGATGGGCGTATAGAGCGGGTGCGGGCGGTGGATCCGGGTGGGGAGTGGGTTGATCGGGGCGACGGGTATGCGTTGGCTCCGGTGTCGGCGGCGTTGACGCGCGAGGAGATCGACGCGCGGTTCCCGGGGCTGGGTTTGTATCCCGGTGATGCGCGGCCCGCGGCGCCGGGGCAGGCGCGCGAGTACATCGACCTGTAGTCGTAGCGGGTGAACGCTCGCGGGTGTTTGCTGCTCAGGTGAGGGCTGGTTGGCTCTGAGTCCGGTTCATTCGGTCGGGTTGGGGTGTTGTGGGGGCTGTGAAGACATCGTTCGGCGATCGGTGTGGAACGACGGCCGCGACACCGGTGGCGGCAGTCAGAGCTGCCAGATAGTCAGGTAGCGGCGCCACCCACATGCGTGGGAGCTGGCTCATGAACTGGCGGGCGGTGCCGTCGGCTACCCACCCGTCGAGGACTGTGACGCTATGGATGAATGCGATGAGCTTCGCGTCCTGTGGTACGGGGTATGGGGCGGTCGCCGGATCTGTCCAGGCTGTGAGGCCCAGCGTGCGGGCCGCGCGCAGCCCGCGCTGATGCAGGTTCTCTGTCACCAGGTCGGAGACCTCGCGGCAGTCAGCATTGCTCGCGTCGGCGGGTGCGTAGCGGCCCAGGACCATATGCAGCAGTTCTGCGGTGGTGGTGGCTGGGTAGTAGTCGTGCCGCAGTCCGATGTGCCGGTCCCGCAATTGGTCCGCTGGATATGCGCTGGCGAGCGGCCGGGTGTGTGCGGGGACGCGCAACCTCAGCAACGAATGGCCTGTCCCGATCGCATCGTTGGGAGTGAGGCCGAAGCCTACCGTGCCGTCGGTCGCAACTATGTCCCAGCTTCGGCGGACGTGGATTTCGTTGGCGGTCAACCAGTCCGCGCGTCGGTACAGAATCACGGTGGGTGTTCTCCTACCGCCGCGGTGGACGGTTGGTCTAGTGGGCGGGCTGGTGTTCTGCTGCCGCCCAGTGGTCTGCGAGGTCGTCGAATTCGCCCTCCGAGACTCCGAGGGAGAAGTACAGCCATTCGACGGGCGTGAAGTCCAGGGCGACGCCTTCGGCTGATTGGAGCACTGCCGAACCGTCATCGTGGACGACGATGGCGGGCTCCGATATTTCCGTGGTGCGTCCTGCGACGGCGTCGAGAAAGCCGCGCCACTGCGGGATTGAGACGGTGATGACCGGCTGTGCGTCGGGGTCGTTGCCCGGGTTGCGCAGGTACTTGCTGTCGCGGATCAGGATCGTGGTGCCGGCCGATTTGACCTCGACGCAGTTGCCGCCGTTCCCGCCGCTCCGGTGTGCCTTCCGCCAAACGCCGACTTCGACGCAGTTGCCCCCCTGCCCGCCGCTACGGCGGGCCTTCCGCCAGGTCACGGAGTCGTAGGTGGTCATCGCGTAAGTCCTTCCAATGCAGAGATGATGAGGTTCGCTGAGTCGGCGGCGCTCAGCGCTTTCTTGTCGATGTCGCGCCAGATCCGCTCATAGGCGGTGAACTCGTCCTCTTTCTGCAAGTACATCGCGCCGGTGAGCGTGTCGACGTAGGCGAGCGGCGGTTCGATTGGCTTGCCTCTCGGGTCGTCGGGGAACTCCAGAAGAGTGAACGAATTCGCGGCGGTCATGCCGCCGTGTCCGCCTGCTGACCACGGCAGAATCCTGATCGAGATGTCTTTGCGTTTGCCCATGTCCAACAGGTGTTCCAGCTGGGGCGCCATAACCTCCGCGCCGCCGACCAGACGACAGGTGACGGCCTGGTTGAGTACGACGACGAGTCGCGGCGGGTTCTTCCGCGCGAGCACGCTCTGCCGGTCCAGCCTGACCTTTACCTTTTGCTGGATCTGATCTGGGGTATTGAAGCCCGCCGGGATGCTGAACATCGCCTCGGCGTACTGCTGGGTCTGAAGCAGTCCCGGGATGAGCTCGGATTCGTAGCTGCGGATCCTGGTGGCGGAATCCTCCATGACGACGAAACGGCCGAACCATTCGGGTAGCTCGGTGTTGGTGTAGTCGTGCCACCATGATTTCGAGCGGCCGTTCCGGGTCTCCGCAGCGAGCGCCAGCAGAATTTGCTGGTCTTCGTCGCATGCCTCGTAGAGATCGAGCAGTGCTTTGACGTTCGGCACGGTGTAGCGGACGGCCTCGTGGCCCTCTTCCATCCGGACGATGGTCGATCGGCTGATCCCGAGCGATTTGGAAACCTGCTCCTGAGAACGCTTGCCCCGCAATGTGACTAGACGTCGGCCGATGTGCCGCCGGATAAGCGCGGTACCAACCGTGTCCAGTGCCATGTCAAGCCCCTCCAGTCGCCCCGAGTTGTGTCACGCAAATTAAACAACGACACATCTCCAACTCACAAGGCTACTCCGGGGCAGACTCACGCCGGTTTTGCCCATTTTTAGCCAGGTTCGCATCATGCTGCCGTTGCTGACACAGACTGATTTCACGCATTGTGTTCTCGGTCCGAGTGTAGAACACTTGCGTTGTGGCCGAAGTCACCCCGACGCAGCACAAACAGGCAGGTGAGGCGATGGCTGTGCAGTCATGCGACACGGTGTCGAGTCGGTGCGAGCACTACCGCAACGCCCTACGTCTGCCCGCCACCCTGAGCCCTTGCGGTTCGCGGATCGTCTTGCGGTCGGACCTGGTGAGCGGTCTCGTCCTTCCTCTGCGGCTGGCCGAACGTGCCTGTGAGCGCTTGGCAGATCGTGGTGCGCTCGGCCCCGTGGTCGGCCATATGCGGATGGGACGGGCAACGATCCTGACCTGCGGGCACAAGGGGTCGGAGTTCGTGGAAGCCCCCGAGCTGGCAAGCCTGACGGTCAGTGTCGGGGTCAACTGCATCGTGCTGCCATCTCCGACTGATGAGCGGTCGGGCTATCGACGCTGGATTAGGCAGCCGGACAGCACTTTTCTGCCCTCAATGCAGACGGCTGTGGCTGCCGTTCTCGAGGTGGCGACATGACGACAGTTCGCGGGGTCACGGACATCGCCCCGGACGCAGGGGCTCATTCCGAACAGGATCGAAAGGCGGGGTGGTGGCAATGGGGCCGGTGACATTCGGGTATCTGCGGGCGGACTTGGTGACCGATCGTCGTAGGGACGTCGAGCAGATGATGCGCGAGTTCGGCGAGCTGCACGGCCTGGGCGGCGTGCAGTTCTTCTGCGAGCCGGGGCCGACGCTCGATGTGCTGTGGTCGCTGTATGCGGCCGTGGCGACGGCGGGCCCGCAACAGCATGTGGTGATGCCGACGCCGGCGCATCTGGATGGTTTAGCGGAATCGAGATCGCTTCTGCTGCAACGGTTTACGGATCTTCGTGCGCAGGTTTGGTATCTCTCGACAGAGGCGAATTCGGTGACCGATCGCCGGCATGCGGTCTCGGTGCTGCCGGATATGGGTGGTGCCTCGTTGGTCGGCGAGTTCACGTGTCGGGCGTTGCCGACGTCGGAGCCGGTCGCGCGGCTGCATCTTCATGAGGATCTGACCCGGGCGGGCCTGCGGGACATGGTCGACGCGGCGGAGGCGGTGGTGGTCTCGCTGGTCGTAGACGCGGTGCGGGCGGCGCAGTCGGAGATCTCGGCGGCTTCGCCCATCTACGCCGAGATCGATGCCCAGTTCAATCAGCTGACGGTCCGGCTGAGCCGGACCGCCGATGAGCTGCTGATCGAGGTACACGAGACGCGCGCTCATTCCGACGAACCGATCCGGGTCACGGTCTCGAGCCGGGGCCGCGCGTCCCGGACTCGCGCGCGCGACGGCGGGACGGTGACGTGGTGCGCGCTGCCGCTGGCGCGGGAATGGCACGAGCTGGGCGACGCAGTCGGCAGGTACACCGCGATGGTCGATGCGGAGCGGGGTGGCCGGATATGAGCAGGGCCGAGCTGGGTTACGGCATCGTTCGGTCAGATTTGACCAGGACCGCGGTGGGGGACCAGGAAGCCAGCGTGCGCCGGGCGGCCGCAGTCGTGGGCCTGCCGTTGGCCGATGTCTCGACGCTGGCCGGTGAGCAGCATATTGCGCTGTTGCACGCCACGTTCGAGCACGCCGCGATCACCACGGTTGTGGTGCCGAGCCGGGAAACCCTGGGCGATGACTGGATAGCGGCAATACGCCTGGATGTCGATGTGCTGGTGGCGGATCCGCTGTTTCGGTGGCCCCGGCGGCCGTCGAGCGCGCGGCCGGATCCGGCGGCGTGAGCGGTGATCGCCGTGGCAGAAGCACAGTGCAACGCGGTGTCCGCGGCCCTGGCGGGCACGGGTTCGGCGCGGTGGGCCGACGGGCTGCCGGATTGGCATGAGCTGGTCGCGGCGATCTGCGGGCATGCCGGTGACGGCCCGGACGCGCATCCGGTGACGCGGTGCGCGCGAGCACTGGCGGAATTGCGGACGAAGTCGCCGAGCGCGGCGGGGTTCGCGGATATGCGGGCGGGGCTGGTGGAGCGAATCGACTTGTGGGGCATGCAGTTCGCGCCGTTCATCGCGAGGTGTTCGGAGTCGCTCGGTGAGGCGGTCGATGCGCTGGCACGGACGCATCTGGAAGCGGAAGCGGCGCTGGCGGCCGGGCGCGATGCCGAGACCTGGCATGCGGCTTGGCTGGCGGCCAGTGAGCGGGCGGTGGCCTGGACGGACTTGTGTGCTGAGGCGATGTGGGGGCAGCGGCGTGTGCCCTAGCGGCGGCTTCCTGAGAAGCGCGGTGGCGAGTGGTCCGCGGCGGGTGTGGCAATGGGGTCACTACGAGGTGGAGGTGGAGGTGGACGGCATGACCACGTGTACCGGCAGGATTGTTGTGCAAGAGCGCTTTTCGACCGGCTTCGAATGGAACGGGCCCGAACAAGAGACCCTGATCGTGCTGGATTTGCGTGATGCCTTTCTGGCTGACAGGGCTGAAGAGTTCGCAGCCGACTTCACCAATCGCTGGGCCCTGCACGACGAGAACGCCACAGCGCACACCATCGTGGATCTGGTCGCGGGGCTGCACCGCTGGAATACCGCGCAGGGCGCGCGGGCGGCGCGGCGTGGACGGTTGCGGTTGCGGTGGGCAGCCGATCCCGCCCTCTTGGTGATCGAGGTGTGGGACGAGCATCCCGGCCCGTTTCGCAATGTGGCGTCGAAGCACGCCGAATCCGAATATCGGTACTTCGCCCTGGCGCTCCTGCGCCCGCGGTCAGGCTAGCTAGGCTGTGCCGATTCCTTCTGTTCCAACCCCGCCCCCTTTTCTGTGGATGGAGATATTTCAGTGGCGCCCAAGTCGTCGAAGGTGGATACCGTAGCCAACCTCGCCAAGCGGCGAGGTCTGGTCTACCCGTCGGGCGAGATCTACGGCGGTACCCGCTCGGCCTGGGATTACGGGCCGTTGGGGGTGGAGTTGAAGGAGAACATCAAACGGCAGTGGTGGCGGTCGATGGTCACCGGTCGTGACGATGTCGTGGGCCTGGACTCCTCGATCATCCTGCCGCCAGCGGTGTGGGTCGCGGCCGGGCATGTCGAGACATTCACCGATCCACTGGTCGAGTGCCTGCACTGCCACAAGCGGCAACGGCAAGACCACCTGCAAGAGGCGTACGCGGCCAAGCACAAGGTCGAAGATCCGGATTCGGTGTCGATGGAGCTGGTGCCGTGCCCGAACTGCGGCACGGTCGGCCAGTGGACCGATCCCAAGCAGTTCTCGGGCCTGATGAAGACCTATCTGGGCCCAGTCGAATCCGAGGAGGGTATGGCGTATCTGCGGCCGGAGACCGCGCAGGGCATCTTCGTCAACTTCGCGAACGTAGTTGGTACGCAGCGGATGAAGGTGCCGTTCGGTATCGGCCAGATCGGCAAGAGCTTCCGCAACGAGATCACTCCGGGCAATTTCATCTTCCGGACGCGGGAGTTCGAGCAGATGGAGATGGAATTTTTCGTCAAGCCTGGCGAACACGACGAGTGGCATCAGTACTGGATCGACACCCGTCTGTCCTGGTACACCGACCTGGGCATTCGCCGGGAGAATCTGCGGCTGTTCGAGCACCCGAAAGAGAAGTTGTCGCACTACAGCGCGGGTACGACCGATATCGAGTACCGGTTCGAGTTCGCGGGCAGCGAGTGGGGTGAGCTGGAGGGCATCGCGAGCCGTACCGACTTCGACTTGACGGCGCATTCGCGGCATTCGGGCCATGAGTTGACCTATTTCGACCATGCGGCCGGGCAGCACTACATCCCGTATGTGATCGAGCCTGCGGCCGGGCTGACGCGGTCGCTGATGGCCTTCCTGGTCGACGCCTACACCGTGGATGAGGTGCCGACCGCCAAAGGCGGCACGGAGGAACGGATCAGCCTGCGGTTGGATCCGCGGCTGTCGCCGGTGAAAGCGGCGGTGCTGCCGCTGTCGCGCAATGCTGAACTCTCGCCCAAGGCAAGGGATCTGGCCGCGCAGCTGCGCAAATGGTGGAACATCGACTTCGACGATGCCGGCCAGATCGGCAAGCGGTATCGACGACAGGATGAGATCGGTACGCCGTTCTGCATCACGGTCGATTTCGACACCCTCAACGATCAGGCGGTGACGGTGCGCGAGCGGGATTCGATGGCTCAGGAGCGTATCGGGCTCGACCAGGTCCAGAGTTATCTGGCAACCCGCTTGCTCGGGGTCTGACCGCCTGCAAAATAACGGCCACCGCCAACGAGACAGGAAGTTTTCCGGTCTTTTTGGCGGTGGCCCCTTTTTTGGGCCGGATTTCGCGAGTTGTGGTTCTACCGTGTGCCTTTCGTTCCCACGGACCGTGGAAAGGAGGAGTGCAATGGACCAGTTCGAGACCGTTGACGTGGCTGATCAGACCACCGATGACGTCATGGCATACGTGCCGCCGACCGTCGAGACAACCGAGAACCTGCCGCCACAGTGCTCGTTCTAGCCAGTTCGGTGAGGGGACACCGCCACGATTGTCGTGGGCGCCAGGTGTCCCCTTGCTCTTTCCAGCCCGATACGGGGTTTCTGTCTTCATTCCGTCTGCGCGCGAGGGGATCTCGGCCATGACCATTACCACTATCCTTCCGGCGCCGGCGGCGCAGCTGCGTCGCCGGTTCGTCTATCGCCCGGAACTGCGGTTGCTCTATGACACCCGCTCCGGGCTCGAACACCGGCTCAACGACACCGCGGGCACGTTCGTCGATGCCACGTTCGTGAGTCCCGATCCGGTTGCGGTGCTGGCCGGTGGCTATCGGGTCGCGCCTGAGCAGATCGCGCAAGATCTGGCGGTCTTCTGGTTCACGGTGTGGAACGCGCCGCAGCGGCCGCAGCCTCGCCGCCGGAGCGGCGATTCGCTGGGGTGGGCGCAAACCGATGTGCCGTTCCCGCTGGCGCTGGAGGTCGAATTGACCCGAATGTGTAACTGGCACTGCGGGTTCTGCTACAACGTGTGGAAGGTCTCGGATGAGGAAGGGGTACGCGGGCGCAGCGACACCGGGTTCACTCCCGACGTGCATATGTCGCTGACCACCGCGCACGCGGTGATCCAGCAGGCCGCGGAGGGCAAGTGCTTGCGGATGCGGTTCTCCGGCGGGGAGCCGACGTTGCATCCGGACTACCGCGAGATCGTGGCCGCTGCCGCGAGCGCCGGCATGGACGTCGAGTTGTTCACCAACGGCATCCGCATGACCGCGGCCGAAGCGCGACGGCTCGTCGATGTCGGGCTGCGGGTGGCCTTGTTCAGCGTGCACGGGCTCGATGAGACCCATAACGCGATGGCACGCAATCCGGGCGCAGCCGGGCAGGCGTGGCGCGGGATGCGCGCGGCCGTGGCGGCGGGGCTGACCACGGTAGCGGAGGCGTTGGTGTGCGCCGACAACCTGCACGAGATGCCGGAGCTCACGCGGCGGCTGGTCGATCTCGGGGTGTCGGATGTGAGCTTCATGCCGTACGTGCCGGTGGGGCCTGCCGATCCGCGGCGCCCGGTGCTGCTGGCGCAGCTGGCCGAAACCATCGACGAATGCACGGCCGCCCTGGACGGGCTGCGGGTGCGGGTGCCGTGCGCGCCCCGGCACTGCCTGACCCCTGAACCGACCGCGATCAACGACCCGGTACGGCCGGAGTTCGATAACCATTGCGCGGCAGGGCTTTTGTGGGCCTCGGTGTCTTATGACGGAATGTTCCGGCATTGCCCGCATTCGAGTACCTATGCCGGGGCCGTGGGCGATGGTCTGGCGCGGCTGTGGCGGGAGCGGATGGTGCCGACGGTGCGCCGGGCGCTGGCCCCGGCCGGGGCGTGCGCGGGGTGCGGGCAGTTGTCGGCGTGCGGCGGCGGCTGCCATTTGGGCAAGGTGCGGGCCTATCCGGGCGCGGCCGCGCCGGGTGGGCGGGTGCTGCTGCCGTTGGCGCCGACCGGCGCGAGCGGGTGCGGGCGATGACCGCCGGCGTGGTCGACGAGCGGGCCGCGCGGTTGCTGGCCCGGCTGGAACTGACCGGTGACGATGTCCTGCATGATCGGGTCTCTGGCCGAAAACTGGTGCTCAACAAGACATCTCGGGTCTTCTGGCTGATGGTGTGCGAGCACGGGACCGGTTCGGCGGCCGCGGCCGCGCTGGCGGCGCGCTTCGGTATCGGGATCGAGCGCGCGACGGCGGATCTGGCCCGGTTCCTCGATGGGATCGACCAGGGGCAACGGTGTGCGGGCAGTATCCTGCCTGGCGCTGATCATGCGGTGCTGGAGCCGACGGCGGCGTGTAATGGCCAGTGCCCGCATTGCTATCACGGAACTCGTAATGATCATTGGCCTGCGGAGGCGATTCCGGAGATCCTGGCCAAGGTCCGCGCCGAAGGCTTGCGGTCGGTGTCGGTCACCGGCGGCGAGGTGTTCAGCGCACACTACGTGTCGCGGTTCTTCGAACTGGCGACGCTGCTGCGGGCGGAGGGGATCGAGCTGGCGAGTGTCAGCACGAACGCCACGTTCCTCACCGAAGAGGTCCGCGATCGGATTCTCGCCGAAGTCCCGGAGTCGACGGTGTTCCGGATCAGCTTGGATGCGCTGCGTTCGGATCTGCTCGACCGGGTCCGGCCGGGGTATCGGCACCTGCGCGATCCGTATGGGCCGATCCGCGGCCTGGCGGAGGCGGGTCGGCCGTTGGTGTTCACGACGAACATTTGGTCGCAGCCGATTACCGAGATCGCCGATATCGGCGACTACCTGCGCGGCTACCCGAAGGTGCAGGCGTGGAACGTGCGCCTGGCGGTGCCGGTGCACCATGGGGCGGGCGAGCGCACCCGCACCCCGGCCCGCAAGCGGCAGTTGTTCGGGGTGCGCCCGGATGTGCGGCTGCCGCTGCGGCATTTCACGGCGATCCTGGCCGCTCACGCCCGTGAGCCGTTCGGGTTCCCGGTGCGGATGGGGAACTACCTGGCGACCAGCGTGCTCGCGAATCCGCAAGCGCTGAGCGCGTTTGCGCCGGGGCACCCGTGCCGTGAGGATGAACAGCTGGTCACCCTGAAGGCTGACGGCGCGATCACGCAATGCCCGATCCTGACCGAGCTGGCGCCGGAGCTGTCGGCGGGGTCGATCCTCGACGACGACGCGGCCGGGTTCCGGGCCCGGCTGCCCCTGGCGGGGCTGCACACCGATGCGATGGCGTGCGCGGGTTGTCCGGTGCGCCCGGTGTGCGGGGGCGGGTGCCGGCTGTATTCGATGGCCTATGACGGCGGCCTGACGGGCTGTGATGAGCCCGCGCGGGCGCTGCTGGTGTGGATTCTCACTGATCCGACCGGGCTACTTCGGCAGCACTGGCCGGGTTATCACGCCCGGATGCTGGAGCTGGTCGGGGACGTCGACCTCGAGGGGCTGTACGGCGCGCACGTGGCCGGGTGGGACCGGTGAGCGGCCCGCAGCTGGTGCTGATCGGCACGGCGCTCACCGCCTACGACACGGTCGCCGACTGTCCGCGCCAGCCTTGGACGGTGGCGACGATAAGCACGTTGTGCATCGCCCCGGCGTATCGCGAGATCGTCGATGGGATCGAGGCGGGCATCCGCGCTCACGTGTTGTGGTGGGCCACGCAGGCGGATCGCTCGGTCACTCGCCGCCGGGTCGATGCGGGTGGCCCGCTGGTGGGGGTGCTGGCCAGTCGCAGTGTGACCAGGCCGAATCCGATCGGGCTGACGCTGGTGGACCTGGTCGACGTCGATGGGCTGAATCTGCGGGTCCGCGGCCTGGATTGCGTCACCGGCACACCGTTGCTGGATCTCAAACCCGCGATCGAGCTGCCCGCCTACCAATGAGAGGGGATCGAGATGTCTACTGCTGTTCCAGCAATGTCGTTGCCGCAGGCGCGTTCTGAGCTGTTCGAGCGCGGGTTCGCGGTGATCGAGGATGTGGTGTCGCGCGAGGACGCGGCGCGCATCGCGGAGGTCGCGATGGAGGTGGCCGCGGCGGAGATGGCGAAGGATCCGAATTCGCCGTTCACGGTCGATCGAGGCGGCGACGGCGAGGTGGCGCCGCGCAAGATCGACTACCCGTTTCTCAAGCATCCGGAGTTTCGGGCCTTCGCGTCGGATCCGCGTCTGAGCGAGCTCGCGGCCGGGCTGCTGGGTGAGCCGGGGTACTTGATGCGCGATCAATTGTTCGCCAAGCCACCGTTTTTCGGGACGCCGAAGCCGTGGCACCAGGAAAACGCGTCGTTGGGCTACGTCCCGGCGGACGGCATGATCGTGACGTGGGTGGCTTTGGATGACGCGACCGCGGACAACGGGTGTCTACGGGTCATCGAGGGGTCGCATCGCGTCCTGCTTGAGCACGTGCCGCAGCCGGGGGCACCGTACAACCATGTCCCTCCGCCGGATTCGGTGGACGTGGCCCGGGAGGTGCTGTTGCCGGTGCGGGCCGGCGGGGTGGTGGCGTTGCATTCGCAGGTGCTGCATTGCTCGGCGGTTAATCGTTCGCCGCACTGGCGGCGCGCCTATACGGCGCACTGGGTGGTGGCGTCGATCGGCTGCACGACCGACGCGCAGAGGTACGGCTATTCGCGCACTGCGGGCGGCGGGCAAGGTCTGCGCTATCGCGCCCCCTGACTCCCTGCTGTGGCGGCTTCGTGGGCTGGGCCACCTCCGGCGGTACCGGCTGGAGGTGGTGAGCCTGCGGGAGCTGCGCGACGGCGGGAGGGCTCAGTGTCGCGGCAGCTCCGCGGGTGATTCGGTATGGGGCCTGGAAGGGCCTCAAATGCCGCTATCGGCGAGCGTGGTAACACATTTCCACCTCACACACCTCACTACATCGATGCATTTCGTCACTGTGACGCCTATTCGGGCTGGAATCGCTTCCGGCCCTGCGTATCTCGCGGCCGGTGAGTAGTCGAAGGTTCGCCCCAACTCGCCGTCGATGCGGCTGGATTCTCGTGCGAGCCCGGCGCATTGGCCGTGCCGATCTCGACCGTGGGGACCGTCGTCGGAGAGCAGGGTGGGGCCGGTTGGGGTCTGCGCGGGGAACACGATTCCGCCGACCTGTGCACGGATGGTGGTGGCGCACACGCTCACCGAGTGCGGCCGGGTCGTAGCACGCGGGACTCGTCGACTCATGGGCCGATGCCCGGGGACTGGTTCTGCGGGTGGGGCCTTCGGCACTTCACACTGCCGCCCCAACGTCGCCTGTCTCGACAAGGCAGCGCCACGGAATGCCGATCGGGCGCGCCGACTTCCGGCGATCTGCGCGAAGGTTCTGTGTCCTGGGTGGGAGCCGGGAACGTCGCGCGTCGGATCCGCACGGGAGCATCCAGCGGTTGAGTGGCAAGGGAATCGCCTGCCGCGTGTATCGCGGTCGAGTCAATCACGTTCGTGGACGGGAGGGTTCGGGCGCGATGCGACCGCTTCTGTTCGGGGGTGGGCCATGACGGAAGTATCTGTGATGGTTCGCACCTGGGGCGGGTGTCCTCGCGGCAGATGGAACCGAGAGGCGCGGTGCGCGGCGAGCGCAGCGAGACCCGCACGGCCGTCGCCAGTCGGAGGACGCCGGCGGGGGACGGTTCGTCCAGTCGGCCGATGGCCGGGGGCGGTGCCGGTTTCCAGCGCTCGCCGCCGATTGGCAGAAAGGTCCGGGGTCCGAGTTGGTGGGGAGCATCGAAACCCTCCGCACGCGATGGCCTGCACGGGGTTCCGTTGCCTCAACCGGCGTCATAGCGCGGAAGATTTTTCCTTCGCGTGCCTCGACTGCTGGGTGACTGAGCCGCGCCGGACATGTTCGTAATGGGCGGCTCCGAGGTAGTCGGTGCCCAGTCGGTTCCCGGGAACCCCGCCGAAGGGGCGCGACACTGGCGCGCCGAGATTTCCGAAATCCGGCGCTGCGTCAGCAGCAGGCGCGTTGGTGCCCGGCTCGCATCGAGGTAGCTTCCTTCTCTCGATGGCAGTCGACCGGGGCGTCGTGTGGACCCGGGCGAAGGTTCTCGGTTGATCGCTGGCATCACGCCGTGCACAGACCGGCGGGTTCGTTCTCTCGATAGGTGGCCACGTTGTGCGGCACCAGACACCGAGAGCGTCGGTGCCGCCCGTGCCAATCGGCTAGGCGCAAGCGTTCCGCTGGGAGCCGTGGGCGGGTTCTCCACGCGGCCAAGCGTTAACCATTCTGAGCACGCCATTAGCCGACGAACCCGAAGAAACTGGCCGCTGACCTGCGGATAATACGTCACTGTGACGCCAAATCGAGGCTATGTCAGACAGTCTCGCATACCTCCGAGCGTAAACCCTAGAGAAACATCGACTTCCGGTACGGCTCCTTTATGGAGAGGGACGCTCCGGCTCGAATCACCTTGAGAGTCAAGGTGTCAGCTAATCTCCACCGTGGGAAATAGGCCGTCCACGCACGTCCGCCCCACGCTGCGCTATAGGCAGAGCGATACGTTGCGCTATACGTACTGCTATACGCCGCGCGATGCGTCGGACTATGCGCCTCGCTATACGTTCCGCGATAGGTAGACATATACGTTGTCCGATATACCACGGTATAGATTCCCTGATAGTTCGAGTGCTAGCTGTGGCGATCTGTTGGGTTCGCGTGTCGCGCTAGGTGTTTCGATCTTCCCTCCCGTAGGATCGCGCGCAATGCCAAGCACGTATCCCGCTAGAGAGGCCGGTCTATGGCTGTCATCGCTGCCAAGTTAGGACTTGTTGATCTGATCGATGTGCAATCTGCGCTCAAACGCAGGTTGCAGCTCATACTCGACAGTGCCATGCCCCGCAAGGTTGTTGTCATCATCAACGGCAAGGGGGGCGTCGGAAAGTCTTCCACTGCTGTAGCTCTCGCCTACGATCTGTCTCAGTCGGGACACCGCGTTTTGCTTGTCGAGCTCGATGAGCAGGGAAACAACTGCGAAGACCTTGGATTGACTGGCGGCGCGCTCGCTGACAACGGCAAGGCTCAGGCGGATGCTGTTCTCGATGGGACACCTCTGGTTCCCACTGGCGAGGCACGTCCGAACTTGTTCGTTGTTCCGGGTGGTACCGAACTCGAAGCGGTTGTAGAGGAGTTGTACGTCCAGAAGCGTTACGCTTCGTATCAGGACGACCCCGCTGCTCAGACTGCCTGGATGGGTATGTATGCAGCCGCGATTGACGCCGTCCGTGATCAGTACGACGTGATCATCCTGGATGTCGCGCCCGGCTCAGATGTCCTGCAACTGCAAGCGCTCGTAGCGGGGGATATGGTCGTCATTCCGTCCAAGTCCGACCCTTCGAGCCGCAAGGGACTCCGAGTTGTCGCCCGTAGATTCGAGAAGGCGTTGCAGCTGAATCCCGGTCTCAGGCTGCTGGGAGTGGTGCTGTTCGCCACCAACACATCCGCGACCAGGGTCATCAAGAACATCAAAGCGCACCTCGAAGCCGACCTCGATGGCGCGGCTCCGGTGTTCAAGCAGAGCATTCGTCACGTGGAGGCGGCGGCGGTTGCCTGTCGCACGAAGGGCATCGTCCCGCAGGAAGCGGACGAGTCGCACGAGTTCGACGCAGCAACACTGAAGTCCATCCGATCACTTGCGAGTGACTATCGGGCCCTCGGCATGGAGTTCCTACAGGCAGTGGCCGCCAGCAAGAAGGAGACTGACGCAGCATGAGCAGCAAGAAGGACGACACTCAGGCCACGGACGACAAGGTCGGCGGCCTGCCCAAGGATCCCGGCCTCGGCGGCTTCAAGGCGGCAGCGGCGGGAGCGTTCGGAACCTCGACGCGCACCGCCCCGCGTCCGGATGAGGCGGAGAAGCCCGCGCCGGCCAATGCACCGGCCGAACGCGGTTTGCACGCAGTTCCACCGGCGACGGATGTTGTCGTGCGCCGTGCGCCGAGTGTGCCGACGGCTGTTCAGTCGGTGATGGCCGTGGATCTGGACGCCGGAGATGTCGAGATCCGGATCGAGGTTCCGAACCTCGGTGATGAGGGCGCGAAGCTGACTCAGTGTCTGGTGAACATCGAATCGCCGGTACGTGATCGGTTCGCCAGCTACCAGACCACGACGAAACAGGCGACCGGCCAAGAGCCCAATAATGCGGTCGTGGTCCGGCGTGCGTTCCTGCACGCGCGCAAGGACGATAAATTCGCGGATTTGCTGGCTGCGGTCAAGAACAGGTCGCGTCTGGCGGAGGATGTGGACGATGATCCCGATGGCCTGTTGGGTCCGGCTGAAGGGCGCCGGAGTGCCCGCGGCCGGATGAAAAACTCTGTGCAGCAGTCCTTCCGGCCTACCAGGCAGGAGTTGGCCACCTACGACGCCTTTTGGCAGGGCTACGGCTTCCCGAGCCGCAGTGACTTCCTCAATGCACTGCTGGATCTGTTCCTTCCGGAACTGCCGTCGCAGCCACGGGCGCGGCGGGCGGGCACTTCGGCGGCTGTAGCCAAGGCGACACAGAGCGCGAGTAAGGACACGGCGGACCAACCGGCGGAAAGCGCTACAGCGCAGGAAGATTCGAGCAACTAGCTCGCCCGGTCGGTCGGGCGTAGTGCACAAGGGTGCGGGTATCACCGGCTACCGGTGATACCCGCACCCTCCGTTTGTAGCTCGATCGCGCTGGGTTGGGGCCGAACTGTTTGGGATGTGGCGGTTTTCGAGTCCGCGCAGTGTCTGCCGACCAGCGGGAGGAGGGGTCTATTGCTGGTCGGTCTGCGACGCGGTCGGGGGCGTCTGTGATGAGCGTGCGCGGTTGATCTCGTGCTGCATGAGGTTGATCCGCTCGTTGAGGGATTCGACTTGGGCATCGTGGGCGCGCTGGATCGAGTCGAGCTGGGCCGCTGCGCGGGCCTCGTCCTGTGCGCGTTCGGTGGTGCGTTCGGTTGCGAGACGGCGCAATTCGTCCTGGTGGGCCTGCTGGTTGTCGTCGAGCCGTGTTTGCAGGGTATCGAGGCGGTCGGTGAGGGTGGCGAGTTCGTTCCGGTGCCGGCTCTCGGTGGCGTCGTAGCGTTGCTGAAGGCGGTCGCGGTCGGCGCGGGTGTTGGTGAGTTCTTCGCGGGCGGCGGCCGCGGCGGTTTCGTCACGGACGGATTTTTGGCGGGCCTCGGCTGCGGCGGCTTGCGCGGCGCGCGTCTGCTCTGCGGCGGTCTCGGCGGCCGATTGCGCGGTCTGCGCTTCGGCTTGGGCGGCGGCGATAGCTGAATCGGCTTCCGCGCGGATGCGGGCGATCTCCCGGTCCGTGTGCTCGGTGGCCTCACGGATTCGGTTCTGGGCATCGGTTTCGGCCGTCTGGATCCGTTGTTGCGCGGTTCGCTCTGCGTCGGCAATGCGGGCGGCGGCGGCGCCTTCGGCGGCGGCGATCCGAGCGTCAGCGTCGGCGGTAACCTGCTGAATTCGGGTGTCGGCGTCGGCAATTGCGGTGTCGGCCTCGGCGCGGGCCTGCTCGGCAGCGGCCTGGGCGGTGCTGACGGCCTGGGCGGCGCGCTCAGCCTGCTCAGCTGCGGCGCGCTCGGCGCTGTCCGCACGGATGTTGGCCTCCTCGGCGGCCTCGACGGCTTCGGCGCGGGCCTGCTCGGCGGCTTCGGCGAGCTGGCGGGAATTGCGTTCGCGTCGTTCGGCGGCCAGTTGCGCACCGCGCGCCTCTTCCACCTTCTTGCCTTCGTCGTAGCGCACCGATTCGATTTCGGCCGCCCGTGCTTCGTCGTCGCCGACTAGCGCGACTTGCCTGCGAAGTTCGCCGATGGCGTTGGTCAATTGCGTGGTCGCGGCCTCTGCGACCTGTTCAACCCGTGCTATTTGCTCGGGAATCGACATGCGTGCCAACGACACCGGGCGTGCGCCGGCGGGGTCGTCCGGGAGGGGCTCGGCGGGTATCGCGCCGGATTCGAGCCAGTTCCTCAACCGCATGGATCGGGTGGGGGTGTGCTTGGCCCCGCCCGCGGCGTCGCGCACCTGGGCGCAATAGGCGTTGCGACCGTCCTGGGCCGGGTGGAAGCAGCCCGGGAACCGGCAGATCTGCCGGTCCAAGGGCTTGGCGGCCCGTACGAGTCCATCAAGCGCGTACACGTCGTCGATCGCGGCCGCATGTGCTTCGAGCTCGGTGGCGGCCGCGTCGTCCAGGGCCTCGATCGACCGGGCCGTCTGGATCGCGGCTAGAACCGCCTCCCGCGCCGCCGCCAAGGTGAATGCGTCTTCGAAACCGATAGGCGCGGTGCCCGGGAGATCCTTCATAGCCATTCGAAAACAATATCATAACTATCATGACTTGCATGACATTCATGACGTTATGCAAGTCATGTAATTCTTATTATGGTTGGCGCGCCTTGCCCCGTGTCGCGGACCGTGGCGGCAGCTCCCGCCGGTTGGTCTCCGGCCGGGGCCATGCGGATCGTGCGGGGATTGTCACTGGCCTTCCGCGCGTGCCGTTGCGGCCGGGCGGTCGTGGACCAGTGACACTGAAAGAGCCCGCAATCGGCAGAACTGCTGCTGTAGTGAGAAAGTGACCGCCCTGGCGTAACTCCGCCGGGGGAATGCATGATGGTCGGTTTCGTGGCAGTAGCTCGGACAGCAGGAGGCGTGTGATGAAGGCCAGACGCGATGGAACGATCATCGTCAACGTCGTGGGCGGCGTCGCCGACATGAGCGCGTTCGAGGATGTGTTCGCTGATGGGTACTCACCGCAGGCGTGGGCGCAGTTTTTCGCGCGGATGCCCGATGCGAAAGTCCGCGAGGACGAGCGCGATTTGGTCCTCGCGCTGGCCGAGCTCGGTTATCGCATCACGTATTCGACGATGTTCTCGGCGATTACCAGCGCCGATACCGCTGGGTGGCTGGCGGCTCACGAGTTTCCGGCTGGAGACCTGCGATGCCGCAAAGTCGATGACCGGTCGCCGGCGGTGCTGATCAAACGGCAGCACTGCGAGGCGGTTCGGCGCGAGATCGAGCCGGACACGCCGCTGGTGTTCGTCGACGACCAGGCGCACGTGATCAAGTACCTTCGCGCCGGCGGGATCTTGGCGTTCGCATTTGATGAGCTGCTCGATTTGCGGCTGGGGGACCTGCGGCGCACGCTGGCGGCGCCGCCGCCGAAGCCGGTGGCCAAGCCTCGGCGCGGGCCTGCGTTGACCGTTGCGGGCGGGCTTGTCGATGCGCTGCGCGAGGCGGCCGCGGCGTTGGGTGACGCAGACGGCTGGGCAAATCTGTCAACGGTGTGCAACGCGATCACCAAACGGCATGCGCGCGTGGACGTTTCCCAACAGGGTTATCACTCCCTGGGGAAGTTCGTGCTGGGCTGCGGCGCGTTCGAGGTCGATCACCGCGACGCGGGCCCGGGACGCACCCCGACTCCGTATGTGCGGCCCGCACCGGTGCACGGCTGAGAGCCCGTTAGGGCAAGCGGCCGCAGGTCAGGGGCACAGTGCATCCTCGAGGATGGTCGCGCCGAGTTCGAGTTGCAGCAGCGCCAGCGCGGCTTCGTCGTCGTCCTCGTCGGGTTCGTGCTGGTCGGTGCTGATGGTCGGCGGCCTCGCACCGGGGGAGACCGTGGCGAGGTAGTCCGGGGTGTGGTGGTCGAGTTCGGCGATGCTGGAGTAGCCGCTGATCTCGCGGGCGTCGTAGTTGGCGGTGATGACGTCCCAGAATTCCCAGAACTCGGCGCGTTCGTCACGGTGGCGCGCGAGGCGTGCGGCGTGGCGTTCGTCTGCCCTTGCGGTGAGGTCGGGAACGCGGCGCGGTGAGCGGCCGGTGCGGGCGATCCAGCCGTGCCCGTAATCGACCAGGCCGAATTCCTGAAGGCGTCGAATTGCGCGGTGCACCGTGCTGAGGCTGATTCGGGCGGCTGCCGCGAGTTCTTCGGGGGCGACGGTTTCCCCCGACCCGGATTCGATGGCCTGGAGCATTGTGTAGACCCACCAGGCCGCGAATCCCACCTCGCTCCATATCGGGTCAATGGGTTCGGGGCGCGCCGCAATGGCCTCCCATTCGGCCGCTCGCACGATTTCTCCGTCGAGTCGGGGGGTGATGAGGGAGTAGCGGTCTCCGGAGTGGTCTCGGGCATTCCAGCGGCTCACGAAACACACTGGTGATCCTTCAATCGACCGCAGTTTCCGCAGTACAGTGTGGGTGGCCTCTTCACCGCACAGACCTGCGGCAACGGACAGGAATCGGATGCCGACCGCGGTGGAGGCGCTGCGGTTCATGGCCATGGCCGCTGCGAGCGCCGTCACGACTACCAGGGCTGTCCATTGCTGCTGGCGCTGAAAGTGTCCGGAGATCAGGATCCATTTGCGGGCGGCGGCCAGTGTGTAGCGAATCTCCCGGAGACGCCTATCCCCCCCTGTGTGCACTTGTTCGGATTTATGGGCGGCTTTAGACGAATTTTCCGACTTACTCGCGAGGCGCTTGGTTGCGTATTCGAATGCCCGTGTCCAGTCGAGTGTCAGACGTTTGACGTGGTCTTTGCGTTGGGCGTAGTGGGCCCAGAATCCCGCCCAATCGGGATTGTCACGGGTGGCGCGAACATCGTTGAGCGACCAGCCGAGCATGGCGAGCTGGTGCAGGACCGACAGCCGGGCGTGGCTGGGGGTCCATGGCTTGCGCAGTTTGTCGCGCAGGTCGGGGACCTTCGCGAACCGCAGGAACGCT
Source organism: Nocardia yamanashiensis NBRC 100130 (assembly GCF_001613325.1). Classification (GTDB taxonomy): domain Bacteria; phylum Actinomycetota; class Actinomycetes; order Mycobacteriales; family Mycobacteriaceae; genus Nocardia; species Nocardia yamanashiensis. The sequence continues at coordinate 40,655 of NZ_BDCD01000040.1, forward strand.
GCGACCCACGGGCGCAGCTTGTCGCCGGGAACGGTCGGCAACCGGTCGTCGGCACCGGGGCCGGGGACGTAGTCGCGGGCACCGGCGGCCGGGCCGTCGGTGTTGTCGGCAGGCTGGGCGGTGGTGAGGTGCATTTGCTCGTTGGCGATGCCGCGCAGCTTCGCGGCGAGGCCGGGAGCCGAGCGGGTCTCGAACGCGGCGAGGGCTTCGGACACGGTCATGCCGAGCAGTTCGCGGAATCCGCCGCCTTTGCAGCGGGCTCCGGGCGGGGCGATGCAGCCTTGTTCGGGGTTGGACATCGGCAGGATGTCGAGTGTGGGCAGCAGGGATTGCAGCTGCTGATACATCGGCAGCAGAGACCGGCAGCGCAGCTGCTCGCCCCTTGCGAGCGGTACGTAGACGTGGATGCCGCCGCGCGGGGAGACATCGGCGACGTAGGTTCCGCCGAGTTCGCGAACCCATGCGATGAGCCGGAAGGCGTCGCGCTCGACGGCCGCGCGCGCGGCGGCGCGGGCGGCAGGGGAGTCGTCGGTGGCCTTGGGGTCGAAGTCGAAGACGAGCACACCGGTGCGGCCGTCGTTGTTGAAGATGCAGACAGCGGCCGGGCGTGAGGGGAGTGTGCGGTAGGTGAGACGTGCGGCGTCGTCGTATTTGCCCTTGCCACCTGGCCGGGGGGCTACGTAGAGCCGCATCCAATGGCGGCCGGCGAGGTGGAGAGTGAAGGCGGCCCAGAGAGCGCGAGCGATTCGCTCGTCAGCTGGATCATCGCCCGGAACAGTGTCCGCGATGTCGGGCCGCAGCGCCGTGGCGCTTGGGGTTTGCGTCGTAGGGGTTTTCGAGGCCACGACACACGCCGATCCGGTAGCGCCGGAATTTGGGCGTGCGGTATCCTCGGACCCAGAGTCCTTCAGCAATGTTCCTGTCCAATGGTTGATTGCTAAGGGCCCTGTCACAACCCAATCGGGAGATGTTTCGCAGCTCTCCCGTAGGCTTCCGCGACAGCTCCCGCGCTTGGCAGGCTTGGGGGCTGTCGCCCTACTTTGGGGTGTTTCTTTGGGGCCCTGGGGGTCCTATTCAGTTGTGCTGGCCGCGATTTCGCGGACCTTTACATCATCGTGTCGGGTACGCCCTGGCTAGGCGACCGACTTTCGCTTGCGCGAATCCTCCTGGCTTTCCTCCGCTTCAAGGGGCGGCTGGTTCTTGTCCTCCGGGACAAGAATGTCTTCGACTGGGATGCCGCTCATCTCGGACACCACCATCGTCAGCCACCTGCTGCGGTCGCCACCGTGTGCGGCGGCGAGGTCATCGATCAGCTTGTCGACGTTCTTGTGCAGCTTGAAGCCATACGTTTTCGGGGTGTACTTCAGGCGTTTTACTCCAGCCATGGTGAGCATCCTTGCACGGGAAGTCTTGATTCGGTGTCCGACACGCTGATCTTAGTTAACCAGAATGCGAACCGGCTAATCCGCTGGAAATCCTGGCACGGATTGGCCTGGGGGAGTGCGGATTCGCCCTGATCGGGCGCATGGATGACGACCGGACGGTACGAAATTCGTGTGCTGACAGCCCGACCTCGGCAGGGTGGATGCGGCAGGATGAGGGATCGATACCGGGTCCGCTTCCAACAGCGTGGGGTGAATTGATGGCAGATAAGGACGCAGCTCAGTTGGCTGCGGAACCGTATACGCCGGTGTTCCTTGCGATTTACGACGTGTGGGTGATCAAGCTCAGCGACCGGTTCGCGTGGCGTTGCCCGGCGGAACGGATGCTCGAGCCGTACCGGAAGTTCGCCGGTGCCCGTCATCTCGAGGTCGGTCCGGGGTCGGGCTGGTATCTGGTGAATGCGCAGCTGCCCGCGGATTGCACTGTGACGCTGCTGGATCTGAATCCGACGCCGATGGAGCACACCCGACGTCGGTTGCAGGGCAAGGTGGGTCGCGTCGAGACCGTGACTGGCAGCGTGCTTGAGCCGGTGCCGGTAGAGGCGGGGGAGGGCTTCGACTCGATCGGCATCAATTTCGTCTTCCACTGCCTACCGGGTTCTTTCGCGGAGAAGGGGGTGGCGTTCAAGCATCTGGCCGGGGTCCTCGCGGATGACGGGGTGCTGTTCGGGTCAACGATTCTCAACCAGCGCCCGGCCACGTTGTTCGGGCGGGCGCTGACGGCGGCCTACAGCCGGGTCGGGGCGTTCAATAACAACGCCGATGATCATGCCGGGCTGGAGGCGGCGCTGAAGGAGGCGTTCGCCGATGTCGAGTTGGTCGATATCGGCGACGTCACCTTGTTCACCGCGCGCCAGCCCCTGCGCTGATTCCGGTGTCCGACTGGACGATTGCGGCTCAGCGGTGGCGAGGCGGGGGTTAGGCGCGAGTCCGCGGCCAGAGCTCGGCGAGCGAGAGCAGCTGTTCGAGTTCGCCGGTGAGGTCTCGAGTACCCAGTTGCACAGGACTCGCGGCGGGCGTGAGGCTGGCTGCGGGCAGGCCGGAGTTCTTGGCCTCGATGGCGGCCGCGATATGGGCGGCATAGGTGGCCGGATCCGGGTCGGCGAAGACCGGCGCGGTGCTGTAGCGCTTGAGATGCAACAGGCTGTCACGGATTTCGACGATCATGCGGTGTAGCCGGGTGGCGGGCTCGACGCGGCCGTGTTCGTCCCGGGGCAGGTCGAGCACGATTTCCGGAACAGCGGCGGTGAGGTCACGCCACAGTGGCCGCAGGCGGCGGCAGTAGCGGCTGGTGCGGTCCCATCCGGTGATGGTGAGCGCGGTACTGACCAGCGGAATCGCAACGGCCGCAGCGGATCCGACGGTGGCGAGGAAGAATATCCAGCTCTTGAGTTGCATTTCGGGGTCGGAATTGGGTTCGTCGGCGAGCACCTGGAGCGCCGTCACGGCCGGTGTGGCGACCGCGTCGAATCCGATGACGACCGCCAGAACGATGATTGCGATGTAGAGGGCGCGTTCGCGGGCGGTGGCGTCGGGCTGGCGGAGTTCGCGGATGGCGACGTAGCCGAGCGCCACGGCGGCGATGCCGATGGGCAGATAGAAGGCAACCCATGCAACGACAGCAGGCCAGCCCATGTATTCGTCGATGAGCTCGTTGGCGCTGCGGGCGGGGGTACCCGCGATGAGAATGACGATCGTCGCTGCGATGCCGGCCATGGTGTAGAAGCGCTGCTGGTGCCATGTGCGTTCGGGGTCGTCACCGCCCCACATCCCGACGATGCCCCAGATGTAAGTGATGGACAGGACGATGGAGCCGAAAGACAGCTGACGAGCGAACTGGATGGTGAGGTCGTCATCGAAGGGCAGCGCTCGGGCCAGCCAGTGTTCGAACCAGGCTTCGCGCAGGAGCAGCCCTGTGCCCGCACCGGCGATCATGGCGCGGTTGATGAGGCGATCGACAGGGCTGTCGTTGAGTAGCCAGAGTCTTCCGATGATGACGAGCAGGATGGCGACCATTACCGGCCATGCGATGAGGCCGGGAATCGCTGAAGTCATCGGCGAGGTCCTATCGGTGGCGGCCGCGGAAGAAGGTGGCACGCAGTCGGCTGGGTGTGCGCTTGGGCAGGGTTGCTTCGACCATGACCCAGTCGGCGAAGCTCTCGGCGTCGCGCTCGAGATCGGTCGTGTAGTCGCGGCGGCGGAGCACATTGCGGATTGCGTCCAGCGACAAGTCCGGCATGAGTGTGGTCAGTGGGAGATCGGTTGTCTGCGAGGGTATTTCAGCGGGGGTTTCACCGTGCCCGAGCAGCATGTGCCCGATTTCGTGGGCAAGAATGTGGTCGGCGTGCCATTCGGTGTCCGCACCGTACATGATCACATCGTCGTCCTTGCGGGCGATCCAGAGCCCTGATCCTGTGCCGCATCCGCTGCCTGCCAGTGCGCCTGGGTCGATCGCACATAAGACGATCGGCCGTCCACGGTGCGCGGCGACACGGTCGATGTACTCGGTGACGTCCCACGGATATGGGATCGGCACGAGCTTGGCCAGTTCCTCGAATCGCGCGGAGATGTTGTGCACCGCGGGATTCCCCCTCTCACCCTGTATTTGATCTATCCCCTGCGGGAAAGAGTCTAATTCCCCTGGTGGGGTGGGGTGGAGTGGTTATGTTCGTGCCTGCGGTCATCGGCAGGCGCAGGGGGCGCTAGCTTGTCCAGCTGCTCGGCGAGTTCGGTGATGTCGACGGTCCCGCGCATATGCACGTGGCGTAGTCCAGCGTCACGCATCGACGCCAGCAATCGCAGCTGCTGGTGGAATGGCGCGGCGAAAGCAGCATCGACCAGGTAGTCAGTGGGTACCTGGAAGTGCTCGGACAATGCCGTCAACAGCGCGTTCTCGGGAGGATTGTCGTCATAGGCACCTTCGCGCAGAGCGTTGACCTGCTCGGCCGGGATATCGCGACCGAGACGAGCACCGATTGCCTGAGCAACCTCGTCGACGTTTTGTTCCGGCATCGCCCGGGGGTGGAAAGTCCGGAAAAGCTGGTTGACTCGAGTGCTCAGCGATAAGGGCTGTACGTCGTTGGTCTGCATCGAAGATCACCTCCTCAGATCGGCTGCTGATCTTCAGCATATCGGTGCTCCGACTGATCGATCAGGGATCATCGTGCCTGGCGGGCCGGGGCAAGGGCACCCCGGCCGTGGGTCTACTTCGCTTGTGTCTCACTCGAATCCCCACATCCGGGTTTCCCAGTCCATCCCGGTCTCGGGGTCGACGGGGGGCCTAGCGGGCTCCGGCTTGGGTGGTGCGGCCGCGCCAGCATTCGCGCGGCGCTGCTGCATCTCGCGTTCCACTGCGATCGTGATGCGCCGCTGGGCCATGGCTTCGGCCGGGTCTGTGCCCTCGGTGAGTGCCTTGGTCAGAGCTACAGCATCTTCGATGGCTTCGCGGGCGCCCCGTACCCATGCTGGGCTGATGGCGTGATCGGCATCGCCGATGAGGATTACTGGTGCGACGGGGCGGAGCAGGTTGTGCATCGACACTTCGCGGGTGTTGGAGACATGGATGGTGTCGGTGGCCTCGACGATGGTGGCGATCAAGTCTTCGGCGGTGGGATCGGCGGCCAGCAGTGCGTCCATCCACAGTCCGGCGGGATGAAAACCGATGTCGTCCATGGGGATCGGATTGCGGGTGAGCCGGGCGAACCAGTACACGGCCTCGGGGGTCTGCAAGTGCCCGAACGTGGTGACCGGCAGAGGGCCTTCGCCAAGCTGGCCGTGGAAGTGCATCACGTCGGGGTCTGGCAGTGTCACCGGGCGCGCGGTGGTGCCGTAGATGACGACTTGTCCGGCGTAGGTGGGGCTGCGTCGGGGATCCAAGGTTGTCCGGGCCAGCGAATCAATGCCGTCGGCGGCGATGACCAGGCCGCCGCTGTTCAAGGCACCGTCGGGCCCGAAGAGGGTTCCTGTGCGGCGGTCGATGTCGGTCACGGTGTGGCCGTAACGGATGTCGGTATGGGCCGCGCGGGCGAAGTCGGTCAGCGCGTGCATGAGGCCAGCACGCGGGTAGAGGCGCTGGCCTTGCGAGGGACCGGTATCACTGCCGGCGGGACGATAGTGGAACTTGAATCCGCCGGGAATGGGATGCGAGACGGCGTCCAAAGCTTGTGGCGACACACCGAGCGCGGCGAGGGATCGCTGTGCTTGTGTGTCCAGCACTAGGAATGCACCACCGGCCGGAGCGGGTTGGCGCTCGTAAACGGTGACGGGGTATTGGCGGTGTGCGAGGGCCGCGCCGAGCGCGGTGCCGGCGATGCCGCCACCGATGATGGTGGTGGGGGTGACCACGGGAGCCTCCTTAGCGGTGCTGAACGAGTCGATAACTGCGGGCCAGCTCGATCAGGGGATCGGTGCCTGGACTCTCGATGGTGAGCAGGCCGACCGGGCGCACCGGCGCTATCGCTTCGGTGCGGTCAGGGTCGCGGCGCAACCGGTTGAGCGCGGCCGCCACTCGTTCGGGGGACTGGCAGCCCTCTGCGTCTAGGTCTTCGCTGAGCTGGGGACTGATGGTGACCAGCCGATCGCGGCATTCGATGCGAGTGCGCGACAGGGCCGCGTGCGGCCGCAACAGTAGCGGAGTTCGCCCGGTGCGCGGGTAGGCCAGCGCCGACGGGGAGACCGCTTCGAGTGTGTGGAGCAACTCGCGCAGGAGGCGGTTTTCGCCGATTGCGCGCCACAGGGAGACCAGTTGCCGGGAGCGGTGGGCGGCCGCGACCGCGCCGAAGCTCACCACCCATCCCACGGTGCCCGCCAGATACAGCAGCCGTTCGCCGACCGTGTACACCGCTGGGGCTTGTTGTCCGGCGTGCTGAATCCACACATCGGCGATGAAGGCGATGCCGGCGGCGGCCAACGCCCACAGGCTCACCGCTGCCAGCGTCATCGCTGCGCGCAGCGGGCCCTGAGCGCGGCGTGCGGTGCGGGTGGCCAAATACCCGCAAATCGCTTGCGCGAGTGGGAAGAATGCGAAGACGAACGAGTAGTAGCGGGCCACCTCGACCGCCGCGAAGTCGGTGAGGGCGGTCCCTGCGGGGACGGCCGTGCCTGCCGTGATTACCGCGACGGCGCTCAGCGCAGCGAATCCGGTGAGCGCGACTGAGATTCGCCATGCCCGGGTCGTGGCGTCGCTGTGCGCGTAGTAGGCACAGGTTGCGCACCAGGCGATGAGCAGAACCAGTGCCTGCACGGCGGCCAGGACGAACGGGCGGCCGCCGGGTTCCTGATTTTCGGTGTGGGCCATCGATTCGAGGACGAGATTCGCGGCGGTAGCTAGCAGAGCGGTGGTAATCAGCGCTGACGGGAGCGAGGGCCGTCGCCCGGTCTGGTAGATCCGCCATACCGCGATGAGCACGAACACCGCGGACCGGACCCACCATTGCGCGGTGGTGAGGCCGTTCATCGGAGATTCCCTTCGTCGGTCATTGCCAGGCGATCCGATCCTCGAGGGTGCGTGCAATGGCGGCACTGCGTTCGTCGTCCTGGCCGGGGAGGCGGGCATCGAGGTCGGCCCGGACCCAGGTGGTGATGGTGCGCGCCACGAACTCCGCGTCGCGTTCCTCACCATTTGTGTAGTCGCCGGTGCGGTGGGTGCCCTCGAACATGGCTTGCGCTGCGGAATCGGTTGTGCCCAAGAGGATATGAGCAAGCTCGTGCATCGCGATGTGGATCTGATGCTCGAGGTTGGTGTGTGCCTGCACGAAGATCAGGTATCCGCCGTCAGTACAGATGGTGCCGCCGAAGAATCCCGGGACTCGAAAGGGATGGCTATCGAGATCGATCGTGCAATCCAGTCGTCGAGCCACGGCGGCGATCAGCACATCGGCAGAGTCGTCGGGTCGGACATCCAGCTCACGCAACAGCCGCGCCAGCCGATGCCGCAGCAGCAGATACCGGCCGGGAGCGCGCGGCGGCGGAGCATTCAACAGAGGAGGGTGGTGCATGTCTCGCGCCCTTTCTCATCTCACCCGGGCGCGCGTGACACCCGCGAGGTCCCCGGGGCCTAGGCTGTTTTGTCTTGCCCGGCAGTGGGTTTGCGCCGTGCTATGACTTTGGCGAACAGTTCGGCGAGCTCGTCGTGGTCGATGGCGTCGCCGCGCAGCGCGAGTCCTCGTACCCCTGCGTCGCGGGCTGCGGCGATCATGCGAACCCATTTGTCGGTGGCCTGAACCGCGTCGCCGGCGGAGTCGAGCAGGTAAGCAGCCGGAACCCCGAAGTGGTCGGCGATGGCCGCCAGTACAGCCGGATCACTGGGGCTCGCGCCCTCGCTCCCCCCGGCGCGCATCCGTCGAATCTCACTGGCAGGCACAGCTTTTCCCAGCTTCGCAGTGACCGAACGCGCTACGTCGTCCTCGGTTTGCGGCGTTGTCCCGCGGAGCCGGAAGGCGTCGAAGAGTCGATCCAGCTTCGCACTCAGTGCCAGCATGGTCGATTCGCTCATTTTCGCCTCCTTCTCACACGGGAAACAATATCGCGGTGGCTTCCTCCGGTGTGGTTGACGATCAGGGAGGATGTTGTGTCATCGAGGTAGTCATGACGAGCCGCTTTGCCTGGATTGGAAGCGTCGCTCGTAGCGTTCCCTGTCGGCCTCGTCCATGCCGTCTGTACGGCCGAGCAGGTAGCGCCGGTAGAGCCGCTCATCGGCGTTGGGGTCCTCGGGCGATACCGGCACCGAAAGCGCCTCCCCGAAGGCGATTTCCATCCACGGCGATGGGGTGGCACCGCGGTTGCGCTCCAGCAGATCTGTCACGAACGGCCCTATCAAGTTGGTGACCGCGAGATCGAGTTGTTTCAGCGCGGCGGGGAGCTCGGCGGTGCGCGCCTCGTGCAGCGCGCGGTGGGCGTCCAGCAGCGGTAGTAGCTGCTCCAGGCCGACGGTGCGTTCCGTGGGACCGGTCTCCAGCTCGCGCTGATCCTCGAGGCGGATCGGTTCACGGCCTTCGGTGAATGCTGTCGATGCCGACCCGGGCACCCACTGCAACACGGCGTCGTACTTCTCGAACGTGCCGGTGTGGGTGTTCTCCCCCAGACGCCCCGCCTCGGCTTCCACTTGAGTCCCTATCGAGGGCCCGTTGAGCTCGTTGTAGACGCGCTGCATCGACAGGTTCAGCTGCTTGCGGCGGTCTTTGACCGCGCGCGCGAAGAACTCGCCGTGTGCTCCCATGAACACCATCCTACTTCAGAATCACTATGAAACGTACCGGCAGACGTACTGTTTTTCCTTCAAAACCCGGCATCTCGCTCCGACAACGTTCTAATTTGTATTGAAATTGAAGCGTTGAGGTTCTAGTGTCCCAGTGAAAGAGATCACGCGCGAGCGGCTGGCCCGTCAGCGCAGGCCGAGCTTTTGGGCTCTCGAGAAGGGAAGTGAGATGAGCACGAAACGAACGCTGACCGTGCTGGCGGCTCTGCCGACAGTGCTGGCGGTCGGCACCGGGGTTGCCCACGCAGCTCCAGCACAGCCGGGCTTGGCCGCGCCCAATGGCGCGAATCCGGGTCTGACCGCGCCGAACGTCCCGCAGGCGGCGCCGCAGCAGGCCAGTCCGGCGAACTTGGTACCGGATGCGCAGGTTGTGGTTCCGGCCCCTAACCGGGCCAAGCCGAGCCAGCAGGGCCCGGTGCAGACCTGGGTGCAGCCCAGCAAGCCCAGTGCTGACACTGAGCCTGACGGCAGTGGAAGCGAGGAAGCGCCTGCGGCTGAGCTCGTAGTGGTGCAGACCTGGGATCAGGGCAAACTGCGCATTGGTGATGCGCTGTTCGATGCGCCGGCCGGAACCGATGTGGTGGCGCTGCGGAAGGCGCAGGGCTACATCGACATGGCGGAATGGAACCTCGCGGCCTTCTACGACTCGCAGGGGTTTTCCAAGGACGAGTCGGATCGGCGGGCAGCCTCGACGGTCGGCGGCGCGGTGGTCGGTGTCATGGCAGGCGCGGCCGGGGCGGGTGTTCCGGCGGCCGTGGTCGGCGGTGTCGGCGGCGCGCTGATCGGCGGAACGATCGGCGGTATCGCCGGTGCGGCCTTGGGGACGCTGATTCCGGTTCCCGGATTCGCCACGGTGACATCGGGTGTCGCGGGAACGGTGATCGGCGCCGTGGCCGGTGGCGCGATCGGCGCGGCGGTTCTGGGTGTCCCGGCGACGGTCGTCGGCGGCGCGGGCGCGGGTGTGGTCGGCGGCGCGGCCGGTTACGGGCTCGGCGGCGGCACGAACCTGACCGAGGCTCCCAAGGTGGAGCCGCTGGTGGAGGTGGCGGCTCCGGCCGCTCCGCCGCCGGTCGCGGTTCCGGTCGTGGATGTCGCGGCGGTCACCCAGCAGGTCAGCACGGTTGTCGACCAGGTGGCGGCGGTCGCGCCGGTAGCCGCTGACGCGGTGGTCTCGCTCAGCAATGCCATCGACGCGATGCCGCCGGTGGATCCTGCGACCTTCGGCGCGGCCGCGGCTCCGATCAATGACTTGATCGGAGCGGTACAGGCGGCCGTGGCACCGGCGCAGTAGTTCGCGAAAGGGGTGTTCTCGGTGAGCGATCAAACGCATGGGCAGGTCGGGCCTGACGACGACAGCGAGTTGTGGCGGTGGCCGACTTTGTCCCCGGTCACGGCCGATTCGTCGGCGGCGTCGGGGGACGACGGCGCGGAATGGCTGGACTGGGTCGATGCTGCCGAGGACACCCCCGCCGCAGCGGCGGGGGTGGACGACGACGCGGCCGACGCCGGGTTCGCGCTGGATGTGGATGTGCTGCCCGAGGATCCGATGGCCCCGGTAGTGGCCACGATGCGTAAACGCGCTCAGGCGCAGGCGCGCCGCAGGGCGGCGCTGGTCCGGCTCGGTGTCGGTGGAGGCGTGCTGGTCGCGGTCGCGGCGGTCGTTGTGGGCGTGGTGTTCGTGATGGGCGGCAACGGTAAGGACGCTGCGGCGGCTGGTCCGGCGCCGGTTGCGGCGACACCGGTGGCGGCGACGACGTCGGCAAAGCCGGTGTGGTGCAAGGAGATCGACACTCCGACCCGTGTGGTGTCGTCGGGTCCGGGTGATGAGACGACGGCTATCGGGGTGATCGTCGCCCAGCAATACGCCTGGTACGTGATGCGGGATGCGAACGCAGTCCGCGCGCATCTGGCTCCGGACGCGGCGGCGGCCGCGCCGGAGGCGACCGCCAATGCCATCGCCTCTACTCCGGCGGGGACCGCGCATTGCGTCACGGTCACCGCTGAAGGTGAGAACCGGTTCACGGTGAACGTGGTCGAGCGCCATCCCGACGGCACCGAAGTGCCGTGGGACCAGGTCGTGACCACGACTGTGCGCGATGGGCGAGTGCTGATCACTTCGATCAAATAGGGGAGCTGATGATGGACTTGCGCATCGATGTGCAGGCGCTGGAGGGCAGCGGCACCGATCCGGATTTCATCGCGTTGAACGATCCGGCCGCGCCGGGCTCGCCGACGGAAGCCCCGCCGCTGCACGGCGGGAAGGGTCGGCTGTTGCGGGTGGCGCTGCCGCCGGTGTTGGTGCTGGGCTCGGCGGGCGGGTCGGGGGCCTCGACCACGGCATTGGGCCTGGCGGCGGCGGTGCGCGGGGGCGATACCGGTAAGCAGGTGTGGCCTATCGCGGTCGACGCGACCGCGTGCGGGGGAGACCTCGCCAAGCGGGGCGCGGACGCGGCGGCTCCGGCAAGTTCGCTGCAAGCGTGGCTGGAATTCCCGGCGCCGTATCGCGAACGGGGAACTTCGGCGGCCGGATGCGCGGGCCGGTCGTCGTCGGGTGCTGCGGTGCTGCCCCGTACCGGGGATCCGCTGCCGGGCCGCAATTCGTTCGTGAGCGTGCATCGCGATCTGGTCGGCGCAGGCTGGCTGCCGTTCTATGACGGTGGCGCGCCGGTGAGCAATAAGAGCCTGTCGCCGCTGCTCGCGGATCCGACGGTGGCTCTGGTGATCACGGTCGCGGCCCGCGCGGACGCGGTCAACCGGTTGCAGGCCGCGCTGAAGTGGCTCGATGACAACTACGGGCAATTCCATCTGTCGGATGCGGTGCTGGTTGTGACGCAACAGCATCCGACGCCGGTGGCTGCGGCCACCGAGCACGTGCGCAAGCACCTGGGCAAGTGGGTGCGCGCAGTAACCGAGATTCCGTTCGATCTGCATCTCGCCGAAGGCGGCCCGGTGGCGTGGCACCGGCTGAGCGGCGAGACCAGAGCCGCGTATGTGCATCTGTTGGGAGAGTTGCGATGAGGAAGACGACGATCGCCCGGAGCGGGCGCGGAGTTCTGGCCACGGCGGCGGTCGCGGTCGTCGTGGTGGCCGGTGGGGCGTCGCCGGCGGCCGCCGACCCGGCGACCACCACGGCGGCCGCAGATCCGAGCGGCGATATCCCCTGCACCGCTTTGCATGTGGTGGGTTTCCAGGGGACCGGCGACAGCGGCGACAGCGCCAATCCGACCGCGGATTCGGGGTTTCTGGGCGCGTCGGTGACAGGGCCGCTGCTGCGGCAGGTCAACGGTGAGAACGGCTCGGCGGTCTCGCGGCAGCTGGTGGCCTACGCGGCGGACTTCGGTCAGAACAAGACCTATACCGAGAGCGTGACCAGCGGTATCGCTCTCGGCATCAAGGCGATTGCGACCTATGCCAATCGGTGCCCGAAAGCGATGATCGCGATCATCGGGTATTCCCAGGGCGCGCAGATCGCCGATGAGATCGCTCGCATCATCGGTTCGGGGGAGACGAACGCGCCGATCCCGGCGAATCGGGTGGCGGGGGTGAGTCTGTTCTCTTCGCCGATCCGCACCAATGAGGCGACGACGTTCCCGGGTGCTGGGACGCGGATGTCTCCGGCGACCGCACCGGGGGTCTCACAGACGGTGCTGTCGGATCTGATGCTGGCAGCGGCGAATGCGACTGCGGGAGCGGGGATTTCCACGGCGGCTCTGGCCAAGGCGACGGGGTACGGGGCGCTCACGGGGCGCGTGGCGTCCTGGTGCGCGACCGGCGATATCGCGTGCTCGACTCCGGCGGATTCGCAGCTGGCCAAGATCATCGCGAATATCGCTGGGCAGACACACTTCTCGGGTCAGGATCCGCTGCGCACGGTCGCCGATATCGCGACCTCGCTAGGCAGTTCGATTCTCAAGACCGCGGTCGAAACTGTGAACTCGGATCTGTCCTTCTCCGGCGGCAAGTTCAGCGTCAACACCGGCAATACGAGCATCTTGGGCCGATTAGCGACCAATACCAACCCGGTGACCTCTAGCGCGTCTTCGACGGCCGACATCATCCGCTCCATCATCAAAGTGGGTGTGATGGGCTTCAACGCGGCGGTCACCTTCGGACAGAAAGTGCTGTCGAGCTCGACCATTACCAGTCTGGTCACCACGGGGTTGACCAATCCGGCAGCGGTGCTGGTGGATCTGGGTGTGCAGCTGGGCAAGGCGGCCCTGGAGCTGGTTCCGCCGGCCACGGTGCTCAGCGGTGTGCAATACATCTTCAACCAAATCACTTCGTTGCTGTCCGACAATGTCGGACTCGTGCAGATGGCCTTGGACCTGCGGTATTGGCAATCCGGCGCCCAGCACACCTCGTACGACTCCTGGCAGGTCGGAAGCGACGGGCAGACCCCGACGGCGTTCACGGTGGCGTGGTTCGGGGCGCTGGCGACCGCGCTGGATGCGAAGGCCAAGGCGTCGTCGACGTCCAAGCCGAGCACCACGACGACACGCGCCACAACGACTACGGCCACAACGACTCCCGCCCCGGTGACGACTACGACGGTGCGGCCGTCGACAACGTCGCCGGTGCCGACCACGGCTGTGCCGGGGCAATGAGCGGGGAGGTGGGTGACGGTGAGGACGGGACGCGATGAGCGCGAGTGCGGCACCGGCGGTCGCTGGTGGAGCCGTACTGATGATGATGGTGACCACGATCATGATCGTGGTCTGGGACGCGGAGGATCAAGCGTCGACGGCCTGCCCGAGCGGCGGCGGTGCGTCGCTGGCGGCCGCGGTGGCTCCCTCAGCCTCGGCCGCCACCACACCGAATCCCACCACCTCCACCAATCCCTCGTCGGCGGCCGCCGTGCCGTCGATCTCCGCGGGGAGGTCGATGCCGGTGGCTGAGGGCACGTACACGATTTCGCGCGGGTTCGGAGTGCAGCCCGACGGCGAGGATCACAAGGGCATCGACTATGCCGCCAACGCTGGCACGCCGATCTACGCTGCTGCCGATGGCACGGTCGTCGCGGCCGGGGCTGCGTCGGGATTCGGCGATTGGATCGTCATCGACTCGGTCGATGAGACCGGTGCGGCGTTCTCCACGGTGTACGGGCACATGTACGACAACGGCATGGTCCACGCCGACGGTACGCCGGTGACGGTTGGCGAGAAGGTTTCCGCTGGGCAGCAGATCGCCGTGGTGGGCAGCAACGGCGAATCCAGTGGCCCGCATTTGCATTTCGAGCTGGTTCCCGGAGGTCGGTTGACCGGAGGGAAGCAAATAGACCCGATGCCGTGGCTGTCCGGAGCTGCGACCACGAGCGGCGGCGGCACAGGGGCGAACTCCGGGGGAGGCGGGACAACGCAGTCCTGCCCCTCGGGGTTCGGCACACCCGGCGGGCAACTCAAAACCGGCAAGGTACCCGCCGAACTCGAACAGTGGTACCGCAAAGCGGGCAGCATGTGCCCGGAGATCTCCGCATCTTTGCTGGCTGCTCAAGGTGAGGCCGAGTCGGGGTTCCGCACCGATGCGGTTTCTCCGGACGGCGCCGAAGGCGTGGCCCAGTTCATGCCGGGCACCGCGAAATCCCTTGCCCCCGACGGGCAGCCGTATATCCGTGACGAGACGGGCAAGGGGTACGCCTCGGCGATGGATCCGGCCGACGCCATCATGGGCCAAGGCCGCTACATGTGCGCGCTGGCGCAGCAGATCAAGGGCTGGGAGTCAGAGGGCAAGGTGTCCGGTGACGTGGTGGCGCTGGCGGTGGCCGCCTACAACGCCGGTCCGGGCGCGGTACTCGAGTCCGGTGGGATGCCGAATCAGATTCCGCGGCATTTCACCGAGACCCGCCCTTATGTGGAACGCATCCTCGCTGCTGAGCCGGGATTCCGGGAAGCCAGTTCGAACGGGCGGTTCGTTCCGACGCCGGGGACCGCGTTGGGCTCGCAGACGGTATCGGCGGCGCGGCAATGGATCGGGCTGCCCTATGTCTGGGGCGGTGGCGGAACGTCCGGACCGAGCAATGGCGGATTCGACTGCTCCGGACTGACTTCGGCGGCGGTCTATGCGGCCTCGAACGGGACGGTGACGTTGCCACGCACCTCCGAGCAGCAATGGAGCGTGGGCGTGGAAGTGTCCATGGACCAGGTGCAGGCCGGTGATCTCGTGTTCTCCGAGTTCGATTCGGGCACCGGGCTTCCGGGGCATGTGGCTATCGCGACTGGGGACGGGCATGTGATCCAGGCTCCCCAGAGCGGACAGAACGTGTCCGAAGCTGCGATGCCGTCCAACGGTCGAGCGCGGCGGGTGATGTGAGATGACCACTACAACAAGGCATTTCGGGATGACGCGGCGAGCCGCGCGGCTGGTTCCCCTGTTGTTCACGGTGGGGCTTGCGGCTGCTGTGGGCGGCTGTGGTCACGAGAAAGCCTCCTTGCCAGCGAGTTCGACGACTCCGCCGCCGTGGACGACGCCGACCGCGATCACGGCCGCGGGTCCGGCAGCGGGGGACAGTCCCGAAGCGGTGGCCGCGGCGGCGATGCGCGAGCTGTACACGCTGCGTCCGACCAGCGAGGCGGCGGGCGATGCGCTCAACCGGATCCGGCCGTGGCTGAGTCCGGCGCTGCTGGCGCGACTGGGCCCGGCAGCGGCACCGGTGGCCTCGCACCAGAGTGCGCCGTCGCAGTGGGCGAGTTGGAAGGCCGGCGGCGCGCGGGTGGACGCCGCGACGCTGGTCAGCGCCGAACGGCCGCCCAGCGAGGCACCGGGGCACGCCTCGCGCAAGGTCGGGGTGACCCAAACGGCGATCTGGCCCGACGGGCACAGCGAGGCCCTGGCCCCGTTCACGGTGATCGTGGACCTGATTCAAGCGTCGCCCGGTTGGCGGGTCGATGACTACCGGAGCTGGTGAGGAGGTGGTGGTGATGACGGATTCGACAGGGCTGGAGCCGGTTCCGATGTGGAGTCAGCCGGTACCCGGGCAGAGCGGCCGCCCGCCGCTGGTGTGGCTGGTCGGCACGCACGGCGGGGCGGGGGTGAGCTATTTGGCCACCTCGATTTCCTTCGCGGGCGATGCCGGGCAGCGCTGGCCGGGCATGATCGGCCTGGGGCGTGGGCTGGATTCCCCGCTGGTGGTGCTGGTGGCGCGCAGCCATATGCACGGCCTGGCAGCGCTGCATCGCGCGCTCCTGTCGCATATGCAGGGGGCTACACCTGCGGGGGCGCATCTGCTCGGGGCACTGACGGTGGCCGATATCGACCGGCCGCTGTCGAAGACCGCGGCCACGCGCCGCGAGACGGTCGAGTCGCTGGCGCACGATTTGGGCGCGGTGTCGTGGCGGTTGGGCTGGGTCGAGCCGTGGCGCACTCTCGAACGCCACGAGCTACCGGCGTGGAAGCCCGAACAGACCGCGGTCCGCCTCGGCGAGCGCGACGCGACCCGCGTCCCGCCGCCGCCGGTGCAGGGCTTGGCCGAGCAGATGTTCGTCACCGCGCGCACCGCAGTGACGGCGCTGCGCAAGAAACCCAGACTCGGCGACACCAGCGAGGTCGCCGCCGGATGAATCAATCTCCTTGGAACGCAACGAATTCAACTGTCGCTCACACGGAAGGTAGAGAGCAATGATCGCTCATATGGTGCTGGATTTTCTGGCACAGGATCAGAACGGGAACGTCATCAACGTCACGACGACAACCCCGCCGGGCTCGGACAAGATTCAGAAGCTGCTGGGTGTGATCTCCTGGGTTGCCTTCGCGGCGCTGATCGCGCTGACCGCGAAATCGGGTGTGACGTTCGCATCCGCCTACAGCGACGGCGCGGCGTCGCCGGGACAGAAGATCGCACCGGTTGCCTGCGGGGTCGGCGCGATCATCGTCGGCAGTGCGGCCAGCTGGATCACCTTCTTCGCGTAAGGCGATGGCGATGCTCGCTGCGGATATGCAGATACCTCCGGCGGACGTGACCGGCCCGCTTCTTTCGCTGCTGGGCATGTTCTTGTGGCTGGTGTTCGCCGCGCTGATCGCGGCGGCGACCTGGTCGGGCGTGAAGTTCGCGCGCTTGTATGAGACGGGCGCCGGCCTCGACCGCGCCAGCACGAACCTCCTGGTGACGTGCGTGTGCAGCCTCCTCGCCTCGACCGCGTCGGCGTGGGGCGCGTTTCTGCTCCTGTGATCCTCCGGAGGAACTGATGATTTCCAGACGATTGATCGGCGCGCTACTGGCCGGGCTGCTGCTGACCGGGGCCGCCGCCGGGTGCGGTCGACACGACGATGCCGACGGCACCGCGACGGCGCATATCGACACCAGCGCCGCGCCCGCGGCGGCGAAATGGCAGTCCTATCGGGGCGTGTATGTGCCGTTCACGCAAGCGGGGCCGGCGCAGACCGGCGGGCCGGTGCCGGTGAAGTATCAGCAGACTCCGCAGGGCGCGGTGGCTGCTGCGATGCAGGCGCAAGCGCGGCTGTCGCTGGCTCCTGATGATGCATGGAGCAAGGTGGCCAACACGTTGGTCGTGGCGGGGCCGGGCCGGGATGCGTTCGCGACCGCGCGCGTGTTCGCTTCGATCACCAGCGAGACCGATCCGGCGCAGACGGCGCAGTTCCAGGGGTTCCGGATCGAGGGGTGGACGCCGGAGGCGGTCACGGTGTGGCTGGCCACGCGGATGCCGACCGGTGAGCTTTCGGCGCAGCCGAGTCGGATGCTGTGGCGGTCGGGGGATTGGAGGCTCGAGCTTCCGGCCGGGCAGAAGGCTGACGAGCAAGGCCGGGTTCCTACCGATCCGGTCGCGCTGAACACCCTCGACGGCTACACAGAATTCCATCGCTGATCGAGACGAGAGAGCAGGGGAAGCCGTGAAAGACACCACCACTGAACAGGATTCGCAATCCGAAGGCACGGGCGAAGGGTGGATGCACAACCGCACCACGCTGATTTTGGCGATCGGTTTCGTGGTCCTGGTGCTCGTTGCCGCCGGAGGGGTGGCAGGTTCGCGGCTGCTGGGCGGTGGCGAGTCGAGTGACCGAAATCAGGCCGGAGGGAATTCGCAGACCGCGACCACAACGACTTCGGGCGCGACACCGACCGGGTTCGCACCACCTTCCTCAGACCAATTGGGGCGGCCGGTGACAAGGCCCAACAACCTTGCAGGGCAAGCACTTCCGCAGAACCCGGTACCACACGGTGACTACAACTGCCCGGCGGCCCCGAACTGCGCTGTCGTCGATGCGCCCTCCGGGATGATGTGGCAGCAGGTGGGGCCATTCACCTTGCCGTTCTCGACCTCGGACGGCCCTGCACGGATCGACGGCCCCGTTGCCGCCGGGTACACCCGCACCCCACAGGGGGCGGCATTGGCTGCGTGGCAGATCATTTGGCGACTGGCGATGTCGCGGACCTATTACGACGCGGTCGTACCGCGGCAGGTCACGGGGACCGCGCAGGATCTCGACTCGCTCACGCCGACCAAAGGCAATTGGGACATCTCGCAAAAACCGGCGTATTTCCTTCGGCCCTCGGCATTTCGGCTTACGAGTTGGGACGGTTCGCACGCGATCATTCAGTACGCGGTGCCCCAAGTGGGTGGGTCCTGGTTCAGCATGCAATTCGATGCGATCTGGGTAGATGGTGACTGGAAGCTGCGGGCGCCGGGCCCGACGGAGAACAAGGTCAAAACGCCTGTCGCGTCCTTGGTGGGGTGGACGCCATGGTGAAACGTCTGCTGGTCATCGTCGCGGTCCTCATGGCGATGATCGGTCTGGCCCCCGTGATCGCGATGGCGCAGCCGATCACAACGACTCCCGCATACCCGACGACCACGGCCCCGGCCGCGCCGACGACCACGGCCGCGCCGACGACCACCGAGACCGATCTGTACTCGGGGTGCCGAGACCTCAAGGACAACATCCCCATTCCTGGGCTCGACAAGGCTGCGGAATGGCTCTGCGATGGTGCGACTGCCGCGACAGATCCTTCAGGCGCGGCGAGTGAAGCTACGAAAGGCATCCTGGGCAAGGTTGCCGACGAGCTTGCTACTGGCTGGAAAAAGGGCATCGCTTTGATGTTCAGCTGGTGGTATCGCACGCCGATCACATCGTCGATCGGCACCGATGGAACATCGTCGTTCGTCGACTCGGTGCATTCGTATCTGCGGTATTTCCAAGTCGGAATCTTCGTCGTCAGCATGGGTTTGGCGCTGGTGCGGATTGCGTGGGCGCAGTCCGGGGCGCGTGATCAGCAGGTGATGGAGGCGGTGACCCTCGCCAAGCGCTCGGTACTGGTCTCGGGGACGTTGGTCGGGATGGCGGTCCTCGGGGACAACGCGATGCGGTCGGCGAGCACGTGGTTGCTCGAAGGATTGGCTGGTGGGGTCGATCCGTCTCAGGCTCTCGACCGGCTGATGAAGATCAACAGCCTGGGCGGTTACCTCGGCACCGGCTTGTTGTTCGTGTTCGCGCTGCTGGGGCTGTTCGGCGTGATTTCCCAGATGATGTTCATCCTCGTGCAGATCGCGGTGTCCAAGCTGGTGCTGGGGGTACTGCCGTTGGCGGCGGCCGCCTCGGGCACGGAAGCGGGCAAGCAGGCATATCGCAAGCTGCTGGCCTGGGTGGTGGTGTTCATCGTCTTCCCGCCGGCCACGGCGATCGTGTACGGCACGGCTTTCGCGTTGGCGTTCGGAAGCGATGATGCGCAAGGCGCGCTGGCGGGAATGATCCTGCTGACGCTGTCGGCACTGACCCTGCCGTCTCTGGTGCGGCTGCTGGTCCCGATGGCTGGGCAGGTCGCCGGTGGCAGTGGCGCGGCCGCCCTCGGCGGCGCGGTGCTGGCCACCGGTGCAGTGCCATTGGCGCAGCAGGCAATCAGCGGGGGCGGAGGCGGAGGGGATCGCCCATCGTCGAACGGTGGCCGCTCCGATGGAGACCGGCAGCCCTCGGGTTCGATCCCGACGCCTTCGGGTTCTCAGCCGACCACGGGCGGCGGCGGAAGCCGTAGCGGTGGCGGCAGTACCCCGCCGCCGTCGGCGGGTGCGCCTGGTGCCGCGAGCGGTGGTGGCGGCACGGCGGCGGCCGGTGCAAGCGGCGCAAGCGGCGCGGGTGCTCCGGCGGCTGGTGCGGGTGCGGCCGCTGGTCCGGTGGGAATCGCGGCGGTGGCGGTGGTCCAGGGTGCGCAGAAGGTGGCAGGTAGTGCGGCCAGCAACGTCGGTTCTCCGGAGCCGCCGCCGGGTCCGACGGGCGGGCCGGTCGGCGGCCGGTCCGATGGCAACTAGAGCAGAGTAGGAGTAGCCGATGGTCGAGCAGCAGATGCGCCCGGATGCGCAGCGCACCTATGGTTCCGGTCATGAGGTGAGACGCGTCTATGCTTTCGGGTTGCCACGCAAAGTCTTTATCGCCCTGGCGATTTCGGTGATCCTGGG
The DNA here is from genome assembly GCF_001613325.1 of Nocardia yamanashiensis NBRC 100130. Lineage (GTDB taxonomy): Bacteria > Actinomycetota > Actinomycetes > Mycobacteriales > Mycobacteriaceae > Nocardia > Nocardia yamanashiensis. Next base: position 60,751 of record NZ_BDCD01000040.1, read on the forward strand.
CCTGGTGTTGACCATGCTCGGGTTCAAGATTTTCGGGCTGGTGTGGGCCACGTGCTCGGTGCTGGCCGGTATTCCGATGAGTGTGCGGATCATGGGCAAGACTGGCTATGAGCTCGCACTACTCGAGTGGGCCTGGAGCCGAGAGAAGAAGTCGGGCCGCAATATTCTGCGCGCGGGCCCGCTCTCGCACGCGCCGGGCGGCCGCACTCGCCTGCCGGGTGTGGGAGCTGGAACCGAAATGTGGTGGGGCGTAGACAAATACGGCCGCCGTTTCGGCATGATCCGAATGCCTCAGACCGGCCAATACACTGCGGTTCTGCGATGCTCCCCCCGCGGGGTCGCCGGTATGGAGCAGGACGTGGTGAACATGATGGTTGCCCAGTGGGGCAACTTCCTCAAGCGCGTCGGTGAGCCTGGCGACGTCGCGGGGGTGGTGACCGTGGTGGAAACCATTCCCGAGACCGGGGCGCGATTGCGGATGGAGATGGCGCGCATCACGCACCCGCACGCTCCGGACTTCGCGAAAGAGTTCGTCAGTCAGGCCGGGGCCGGACGGGCTGCGGACCGCAGCGGCCATCAAGTACATGTGCGGATGTCGATCACGTGGAACGCCCGGACCGAGGCCAAGCGCAAGGATCCGATGGTGATGGTGGGCGATCTGGCCAACCGGCTGCCGGAGCTGTGCGGGCTGCTGGCCGGGTGTCAGGTGGTGGCCGAACCGATGTCGGACTACGAGATCTCGGCGACGGTACGACGCTGCTATGACCCGCGCGTCTCGGTGGAGACCGCTGTCGAAGGACTGGTACGCCATCGTGGCAATCCGCCTGAGGGCGAGTTCATCGACTGGGTCGATGCCGGGCCGCTGGATGCCGATGCGTTGTTGGATCGACAGACCTATGTCCATGACGGGGCGTTCTCCCGTACCTGGGTGATGGGCGCGCCGCCGTCGGGGTTCTTCAGCGAAGCCGTGCTGACCCCCTTGCTGGTCGGGCGAAGTGACGTGCCGCGCAAGCGGATCGCACTGATTCACCGGCCCCTGCCTCCAGCGGAGGCGGCCGAGAGCGTGCACGCGGATCTGTTGTCCGCGCGCGCGGAGGTCTCCACGACGCGCGCCATGGCGAGCGCGGGCGCGGAGCTGAAGGTGGTGGCGACCAACCAGGCGCGCAGCGAACAGGCGCTCGGTGCCGGCGTCACGGATTACGGATTGCTGATCACCGTGACCGCGAGTTCGCTCAGCGAGTTGGAAGAGGTCGGCGATATCGCCAAGGACATGAGCCAAGCCGCGCAGATGAAGATCCGCCCGGCCTGGAATCAGCAGCCCGCGGCGTTCCTGGCGGCGTTGGGTGTCGGGGTGCTGCTTCCCGATCACGCCACGGTCGGCAAGACCCTGAAGGGGGAGTGACGACATGGGCATGATCTACCGGCCTCGCCGGTTCTACGAAGACCGGGTGCGCCGGTCCTGGCAGTCGCGGACCCCGAAGCCGCAGGCGGCGGCTGCGGATGCGCTGGCGGTGGGTCGGCGGCGGCGGCGCGCCGAAGCACGCGAACGTGAGCAGGCCAAGCACGCGAAGTACCGTGCCGAGATCGCCAAGCGTGATCCCTCCCGGCGAGAACCGAAGTGGCGCAAGTCCTACAAGCTGTCGCATCGGGGCCTGGAGGGCGTCGGCGGCGGCGCTATGGGAGTGATCGACCCGCCCCCGCGGTTCCGGGCGACCACCGTTCAAGCCTGCGGCATGTTTCCTTTCACCATCGGCGACACGCACCCGCTGATCGGTACACCGTTGGGTGACAACCTCAATACCGGCGGCACGATGTGCTACGACCCGACCTCGGCCACCTACACCAGCCGTCTGCAAGTCACGCCGTCGTTGTTCGTATTGGGCCTGCCGTCGTTCGGCAAGTCCTCGCTGGCACGCAAGATCGTGCTGGGCGATATCGCGGCCGGGCGCACGCCGTACATCTTCGCCGACACCAAGGGCGAATACACCTCGCTCGTAGAGGATCTCGGCGGCGTGGTGATCCGGCTCGGCCACGGCCACGGCCACCTCAACCCGCTGGCGGTGGGCGCGCTCGGATCGATCGTGCCGCGCCTGATGGCGGCAGGTCGCCCGGACCTGGCCGCCGGGGTGCGCACGGAAGTGCTGGCGCGGCGGCGGCGACTGGTACAGGGCTTGTGCGAGATCGAGCGCGGGGAAGCGCTCGCGCAGCTCGAACGCAACATTCTGGGTCAAGCGCTGCGGATGCTCGATGAAGATCCGGCCTACGGTCCGGACAATCCGCCGCTGATCGAGGATCTGTCACGGCTGATCGAGTCCGCACCTGAGCAGTTGGTGCGCCGTGCCCGGGCCCGCAGCGGCGAGGCGTACGAAGACACCGTGCGCGGGCTGCTGGCGACCCTGGATGCCTTGCTGGACGGCGATTTGGGCTCGGTGTTCGCCGGGCACACCAGCAATCCTCTGGACCTGGGCACGGCCGCGCCGGTGGCGGTGTGCGTGGATATCTCGAGCTTGTCAGCCAGTGATGAAAAGCTGTTGGCCGCAGTGATGTTCGCCTGCTGGGAGGACGGCTTCGGCGCGGTCGAAGCCGCGCACACGCTCGCGGATGCCGGGCTGGCCCCGCAACGGACGTTCCTCACGGTCATTGACGAGTTGTGGCGGGTGCTCAACGCCGGGCCCGGCATGGTCGAGCGGATTAACGCAACCACCCGCCTGACCCGCACATTGGGGACGGCGCTGATGATGATCACGCACACGGTCAAGGATCTCGAGTCGCTGGATTCGGAGTCCGATGTGAAGAAGGCCAAGGGCTTCATCGAGAGAGCCGGGGCGGTCATCGTGGGCGCGCTGCCGCGCGATGAGATGGCCGCGCTCGATGCCATCATTCCGTTCACGGCGACCGATCGCGACATGGTGTCGTCCTGGTCGACGCCGGGGATGTACGACCCGGCGACCGGCCGACAGGCTGCGAGCCCTGGGCGCGGAAAGTTCTTGTTGCGCATCGGAACTCAGCGTTCACCGGGTGTGCCGTTCCGGACCGAATTTACGAAGATCGAGCAAACTCGGGGCTGGCACGATACCGACACTCGGTTTGCGGGGGTGCGTGCAGCATGAGCAATCAACGAGTTCCCTCGAGTACCGATCGTCCGATCTATGTCGGCGAGTCCAATACTGGTCTGTACGCGATGCTTGCTCTGGTCCTGGCGTGGGTGGACGCGACGGTGACGGTGTGGCTGTCGTTGTGGCTCGGCGGCGGCCCCACGGTCAATCCGCTGGTGGTGTTGTTGGCGTGGGTCTTTGGCCGGCTGGTGTGGACCACGGCGGCGATCGTCTGGGCGCTGGTGTTCGTGGCGGTGCAGCTGGCGGCGGCGGTCTGGGTGGTGCGGCGGTGGTGGCGGCGGATCCGGTCACGGAACGATCGCGCGAGCCGGTTCGACTTCGCTACGCAGTGGATGGCCCAGGGCGCGGACGTGGCTCCGCTGTCGCGGGAGGCGGGCTTGGCCTCGTCGGCGCGACTGAGCAACGTCCCGTGGCCGGGAAACCCGTTGGGGGTGCTGGTGACACCGCAGGGCACACCCGGCTACGAGCAGGTCAAGACTCAGCTCGATCCCGCGAACATGCTCTACAGCGGGTGCGAGGCGTTGACCGTCGATGTGTGGGGCCCGCGGCGCGGCAAGACCACGAGCCGTGTGGTTCCGGCGATCGTGGGGGCGCCGGGCGCGTGCGTGGTGACCTCGAACCGCCGGGACGTGGTCGATCTCACGCGCGGGGTGCGGGAGAAGCGCCGTGGCGGTGCGGTTTTCGTGTTCGATCCTCAGCGCATCACCGGGTCCGATGAGCCGCAATTCTGGTGGGATCCGATATCGGCGATCACCATCGACGATCGCGAGATGTGGCCGGATCGCTCGGAGAAGCTGGCCGATCTGTTCTTGGCCGCGACCATGCCGCCGGGTGCGCGCCCGGATGCGTTCTTCGATCCGGAGGGCCGTGATCTGCTGGCGCGGTTGCTGCTGGCGGCGGCGGTGTCCGAGCAGCCGATCACTCGCGTGTACGAGTGGATCACCGAGCCGACACCGCAGCCTCTCAAGCATCTGCAAGAGAGCGAATTCACCTCGGCGGCAACGGCACTGGCGAAGTTCATCGGATATTCCGCGAGGCAGAGAGATGGCCTGTTCGGCACGGCGAAGAAGATGACGAACATCCTGTCGCGTCCGAGCGTGCAGAAGTGGGTGAGTCCGAGTAACCGCCGCCCGCAGTTCGATCCTCTAGCCTTCGTCACGACTCCCTCGACGCTCTACATCCTGTCGAAGGAGGGTGCCGACAGCGCCGGCGCGCTGGCGACAGCGTTGGTGTGGGCGGTTTGCGATACGGCTGAGCGGTATGGGGAGCGATGCGGGGGCCGGTTGCCGGTACCGATGGTCGTGCCGCTCGATGAGCTGGCCAACGTCATCAAATGGCCTGATCTGCCCGCGAAGTTCAGCCACTACGGCGGTCGCGGCATTCTCATGATGGCGATCCTTCAGAACTGGGCGCAGGGCGTGAACACCTTCGGAGCTGAAGGGATGCAGCAGTTGTGGGACGCGGCGACCGTGCAGTATTTCGGCGGCGGTGTCCGCGACGACGTGATGTTGGGCAAGCTCAGTGAGTTGATCGGCTCGCGGTTCGAGATCGCGACATCGACGAATGTGCAGCGCCCCTCCGACATGCTGTCGACGGCGAGCGGGCACACCTCGGTGAGCCGCGACACCCGCGAGCACAAGATTTTCACCATTGCGCATCTGTCGCAGCTGCCGTACGGGCGGGCGGTGATGTTGTGGGACGGCAAACCAGCACTGGTGCGGCCGGTCCCGTACTGGGATCGCCCGTACGTCAAGCAGATCAACGAATCGTTGGCCACCTACGCGCCCAAGAATCCCTTCGAAAAGCCCGACCTGCCCGAGCAGCCCTCCCAGTGGTGGACGCGGATGCTGCCACGCCGGGCCCGCGGCGCTCTGCCTGCGGCAGGGGGGTCACAGCCGGTGTTCGATTGGATCGAAAGCGAGGACGTATTGCCATGAGCACCAACGGATCCGGCGGCGATCTGAAGTTGGACAAGCAGGTGGGCAAGCAGATTGCCGAGCTGATGGAGCGGCGATTCTCGCCGAGCTTGCGCGATGTGGCCAACACCCTCGCCGATCGCAAGTTCTTGGAGCTGATCAACACTGCCGGCGGCGGGCGCATCGGCCGCCAGCTCGATGAGCTGGCGGCACGGATCGCGGCCAAGAAGATGCAGGCCCTGGCCGATGGCACGGCGGGTCCGGCGGAAACCCTCGCGTATGACTCGCTCGAAGAATTCTGCGTCGAGTTCCTGTTCCCGGTGTACGCCTGCAACCTGTATTCGACGGCGATCAAGTGGTGCCCGTCGTGGTCGGAGCACGCTGGGGCGGTGGTCCGGCTGGAAGCGGCGTGGCGCTCGTTCGAGCATTACCGCCTCGAGGGTCTGCCGGGAATCGCGAATTGGTTGGTGAGCGTGGGGGATCCGCTCATGGCGAAGTTGATGGACCCCGACACGGGGCCGTTCGTGTTCTGCGACGCGAAAAAGGGCCACGAGCACAACGGGCAGGACCAAACCGAAGATCTGCCGCATACGCCGCTGCCTGCGGATTCCCCGTACGCGCGCAAACCCGCTACGCAGCCGGTGCCGTGAGCGGCCGCGCTGATGAGAACTGATTCGCCCACTCGAGGACAGGGAGATGTGAGATGACTACGCCTCCGTTGGAAGACCCGGGCAAGGAACTGATGAACTCGCTGCGCACGGCGGTGCTGGCCGCGGTCAAGGTCGGTGAGCTGATCTACCGGCGCCGTGAACTGATGTTGCGGCGTGAGCTGACCGGTGCCCGCTCGAACGCGCGCGAGATAGACAAGCGCATCAATGCCGAACGTCGGCTTGCCGGTGACCGATTGCGTTCGGCGCGCCCGACGATGCGGGCGCTGGCCTCGGTCACTCCCGACACTATCGCCAAGGTGTATCAGGATGCGGTGGCGTGGCGTGACCAGCTGCCCGAAGCCAAGGAAGTCGCCGAGTCCATCGAAACCTATATGAAGGGGTTCGGGCTGGATCCGGCGCAATTGCAGGCGGCGGGAAAGGAATTCGCGCGCCGGGTGGAGCCGACGATGCGGCCGGGCCTGGATCTGCGGGTGACCGATACCGATCGGGCGCGCGCGGCCGCGTCCGCGCCGGAGGTGGCCGCGCACATGGCGGCCGAACGCGAGCGGCTGGCTCCGGCGATGTTGCAGGGGTTCGAGGCGCAGGTGGGGCCGACGCGCCGCGCGGAGGTGCTGGCGCAGCTCGACCGGGTCGATGCGGTCGCGGCGCGCGCGGTGTACGAGCGGACGCAGGGTTTGACGGGTTCGGATGCGCTGACCCCGGCGATGCTCGCGGATTGGCGCGCCGCTGAAGCAACGCGATGGGCGGCCAATGCTCAGGCCGGGGATTTGGCGCTGTTCGCCGCGTTGGTGATCGACAGCGGCGCCGACAGCGACGGCGGCGATCCGGCCGACTCCCCGGCTTCGCAGATGACCGAATTGTGGATGGCGTGGCGGGCCCGCGAGAGCGAGGGGGTGCCGCACCCGGACTTCGCGCAGCTGTCGGGGTTGGCGTTCGCGGCGCAGCTCGATCGCGCGCATGAGTTCCTGGCCGATTTCGATCCGGACGGGTACGCCGAATGGCAGCGGATGCGCTCGATCGACCCGCGGCGCGCCGATGGGGCATTGGTGCGCCGCTATGAGCTCGAACAGGCAACGCAGTGGGCGGCGGAAGCGGGTGATGATCTGTGGAAGCACGGGTTCGCGCGCACGGCCGCGCAGCATCCCGACGAAGGTCTGAGCGAGGTCGCGCGACGGGTGTGGACGGCGGCGGGCAAACCTGAGCCGGCGTGGGATCCCGACTTCACCGGGCCGTCGCTGCAAGAGCGGTGGGCCGGGCAGACTCAGGCGGCAGCCCGTGTGCTGCAACAGGATCCGGACGTGTGGCGCGATTGGCAGGATTGGCATGCCGATCCGAACCGGCTGCCGGGGGAGACGGCGGCGCGGGATGCGGACATGGTCGCGGATTATCACGAAGCGATGGCCGATGCGTGGGCGAGCGAGGCGCGGGCGGCGGGCACTCTGGACGGGTCGGTCTCGACCGATACCCCGGATCGATTGATGGCCGCGTGGCGGTCGCACACCTCCGGTCAGCAGGACATCGGTGCCGAATCCGATGCCGAGCGCGCGACTCTGGACCGCGCGCAGAACTGGTTACAAACCCGCGATCCGATGGCGTTCATGGCGTATCAGGCGCATTTGGACGCGGTGCCTGAGTCCGATCGGGCCGGGGCGCGTGCGGAGCTGGTGCGCGACTACGAAACGCACGAAGCGCGCCGGTGGGCGGAAGCGATGGAGGTCGTGGGCCAAGTGCCGGAGGGGACGGCGGCGCAGGACCCTGATGACCTGATCGGTATGTGGCGCGCCTACACCGTGGCGCAAGCCGACCAGCAGGCGGCGGCTCGGCAATCGGCGGCTCCCGCCGATGTGGGTCAGAGCACCGGCGGCGGTGATCCGGCGCGGGGCCGCTCTGGTCCGGCCAAGGGCAGGGGATCGACCGGCCCGGCGGCCGCGCCGAAAGCGCCGACGTTGAAAGGTCTTGTGGGCGATCGGATTCCCGACTGGGTGTACAGCAAGCCTGGTTGGCGGCAGGGAGCGGAGAAGGCTTTCCGCGGGTTGGTCAGTGCCGGTGCTGATCCGCACTACCTCGCCGATGTGGTGGCGAGCCTGCGCCACGACGACGCGCGCAATCCGGTGGCGCTGACGATTTGGGCGATGCGCAAGGCGGTGGGATCGCGCGATGCGGACATGGTCGATCTCGACCTGAACGCGGCCGGGGACGACACGGTGAGTCAGATCCTGTCCGACGCTGAGCCGCAGCGCGGGCCGGGGGCCGGGATGGATCCGGCGGCGACGCGGGCGTGGAAGGTCGCCAAGCGTGCGTTCGGCACGGATCCGACCTCACCGGTGCAGCCTTCGGCGGGGACGACGCCGGGTTCGGCGGTGCCGCCGATGGGTGCGCCGAACCGTTCACACGACAAGGGCCGCTAGGCGCGGGAGAGGACGACGGGGATGGATGAGCAGCAGATCGACGCTGAGGTTGCCCGCCAGCTCAAGGCGCTGGTGGCCAAGATTGCGGCCGAGAAGCTAGCGGCGGCCCTGGATGCTGATCCGGAGCTCAAGCGCGCGATCGAGGAACGAGCGGAGCTGACCGCGCAATCCCAGCTTGCGCGGCTGGCGGCGGAGGCGGTGGCGCAGGTGGCGCCACCACCGTTCGATCACCTCGGCGACTGGGTCGAAAACTATCTGGCCTATGTGTATTGGCGCGATGTGGACGCGATCGGCGAGTCCGGCTGGCGGTGGTGCCCGGAGTGGGCGGAGCATCCGGAGGCCGTGGAGCGCCTCGGTCCGCTGTATCAGCGATGGCAGGAACAATCGGTCACGCCGGAGGGCATGTTGGCCTGGTGGGACGTCGCCGATCGCATGATGGGCAAGCTGATGGCCCCGAACGGCCCGTACAAGCGGTGCACGAAGGCCAAGCACTACGACGGCGAGGACGCCGGGAAGCTGACCTGTGCGCCCCCGCCGCAGCGGCTCTTGCAGGTCTGGACCGCGGCATGACCACATCGGGCGGAAGGTGGCGGGGACTGTCGAGCACCCGCCACGAGAATGTCGAGTGGTCATGAATCCTGTTTTGCCTCAACGTATTCCGAACCGCACCGAGGACCACCGGGCGGAACTGCTGCCGGCGGAGTTGCTGGAGCGGTTTCGGGTCGCTCTCGCTCGCTGGCCTGCGACTGCGGGCCCGGCGGGTGATATTGGCCAGGCGGCGCGGTGAGTCGAGTCCGGCAATCCTCCCCAGGGCACAGAGTGGACGTTTGTCTATGACGTGACGTGCCAATGTTCGCCGTGACGAAATTGATGGCACACCGCGAGTGTGCCACCGGGCGTAGCCGGGGGTCGGCGGTCGTAGTGTCGGTTTTTGCGCGCACCGATCACTGAAAACCGCTTGTCATCGTAGGAATTGGAGATCATGGTCATGTCCGATCGCGGCGGGAGTTCCGGGCCCGGCTCAGTCGGCCGGGAGGTGGGGGCGGGGGCGGTCTTGGCTGTCCGGGTCTTTTTCTTGTTGGTGCTGCCCGCGCTGGTACTGGCGGTCTCGTGGAGTCTGTATGTGACCGATTCGGCCCAGTCGTACCTGATCGCGCTGCATGGCGGCGGCCGCCGCAGCGACGTGCCGAACTCGATCGCGGGCACGGCGTCGGGGCTGGCGCGCGCGATCGTGACCACCATGGCGGGCCTGTGGTTCGTGGCGCTGGCCCACCGCAAGGCCGGTGCGCTGGTACCGCCCCGCTTCCCGATGCCGGCCGAAGGTGCGCGCGAGCGGTTCTATTGCACGGCGGGGCTTTTCGCCGCCGCACTGTGCGTGTCGATGACCGCGTTCAGCAACGATGCCCCACCGGTGCAGCCTGCGGGCATCGGCGCGGAGCCGCTGGCTAGGCACCTCGACAATGCGCGGGCTCTGCTGGCGGGAGTACTCGAGGAACCGTTCTATTCGGCGCTGCCAGTGCTGGCGCTCGCGGCGGTACCGTGGCGCTGGTGGAACGGAGCCCGGATGCCGTTGGCGGTGGGGACGGTGTTCGTGGTTTCGGCGCTGGCTCGGGGCACGATGCATCTGTATCAGAGCCTCTGGGCTGGGCTCGCGGCGTGCTTGTGGGGGCTGGCGGCGATATATGCCTATTACCGGTATCGGTCACTGTTGGGGCTGATCACGACGCATACGGCGTGGAACGCCGTGGCGGTCGCGCAATCGGGCGGCAATGACACGATGGCCCGCGTGCTGTTGGTCGGCGTCGCGGGGCTCGCGGTCGTGTTCTGCCTCTACACCACCCGAGTCCGCACGGCACCAGCCGCCAGTCCGTAAACGCTGGCACCAGGCAGCGGATCCGTGGCGGGTGCGCAGTCCTAGGCTGTCGACGTGGCCGATGACGAGATAGAGCGCCTTCGCGATCAAGTCTTTGCGGATCGGCTCCGCGAAATGCGTGAGGACCGAGCGGAGATCCTCGCCGAACTCGACACCGCTACGGGCGAGGGCCGCGGGTTCTGGGAAAGACAGCTCGAAGGCATCGACAACAAGATTGCTGCGCTCGCGGAGCGGCGGGCTGCGGTGATGCTCGAACGCAAGAAGAAGCAGTCGCCGCCACCGGGGCCTCCGGAGCAGGGCCGCCTGCTCTAGCGAAGCGATCCCGCCAGGACAGTGGCCCCGCACGCTGGGCCAATACAGCAACGGCCCGGACGCTGCGGAGACGGCGTCCGGGCCGTGCCGTGTACTGGCACCGCATGCGCTGCCCAGCACACTGCTGGGCACCGGAGGTCTTACAGCGCCGTCGGCGAGGGGAGTCTGAAGCCCTGCCGCCGGCGGCACGAGGGGGTGCATTCGCCTGCTCGGTGCCGCGCGCAGCGCGCCGCCTGGTGCCAGAACCCCCGTCGATGAGATTCGAAGTCTCACCGATACCGACAATCTTCACTGACCTACGCAATCAAGGTCATTCTGTGGGAACGGACAGGCACAGCCGGTCACTGGCTTGGCACGGCCGGTCGGTCGGGGCTCGCGCGAAGCACGATTCCGACAAGTCGTGTCGGAACCCGCTGTCGCACTGGATGTTTCGAGGTGGGGTACTGGGGTGGGGGGGTTCGGGATGAAAGTCTAGAGCTTGTTCTGTGCCTCGATGCAGGCGAGGATCTCTCGGGCCGACATCCCCGGTGTACGGACGGCCTCGATCAAGCCGATCACCGCGCGCACCACGTTTGCCGACGGGGCCGGGCGCACGGCTGCCTGTACTGCCGCAACCGGATCTTCGCCCGCGTCGAGGGCGGCGGTCACCAGCAGGACCAGCGTGCGCACCCCTGCGGCTGCCGGGCTCTCCATGGCCGGAAGACTAGCCCGCAGCGGAAATCGGGATCGGGTCCGCAGCACCGCTGGCCAGCTGGCTCGCGGCGACGAACTTCTGTTCACCGAACAGCTACGTGCGGCGAACACGGGTCCGGGCGCCGAATCACCGATCTCGGGTCGGAGACTGACTGGGTCCGCGGTTGCCCGGTGCTGGGCCTGGTCCAGAGGACTGCGAAGGACCTATGGCGTTGTGCGCTGATCCACCGAACGCGCGGCCCGCGATGCGGGCCGCGCGGTCTGCTGCGGATTCGGCTGTTCCCGGGGAGCTCTCGGGGTTTAGTGCCGGTTTTTCGGCTGCCAGATCGGTGAGGATCGCTTCTACGGTGGGGTCCGAGCTTTCCGGCTGGGTTCCGCGGGAGCCGGGCCGAGATGTGGTGAGCATCGGTGCGGCCTGGTGATCGATCATGTCGAGTCGAGCGGAGAACTCCGGCAGGACGTCGGCGCGGAGCACGCTGCCGTGGTCGATAGCGTCGCGGAGTTTGTGTTGGACGGCAAGGAAATCGGCTGCCTCCGGCCCGGCCCACGGTCGCTGGCGTTCGGTCTCGAGGGCGGCGCGGGTGGCCGGTGGTGATTCCCATTGCCCGCGGTCATCGAGGGCATTGAGGTAGCGGGGGCTGTCCTCGCCGCGCCGGAATACTGCGACCTGGTCGGTGAGCCGGTCGTTGTCGATCCGGTCGGCGAGGGCGGCGATACCTTCGTAGGACTGATCGGCATTGGCTTGCACGGTCAGTCGGCCACGGCCGCCGTCGGCGACCTGTTCGTAGTAGCGATTGAGGATGCCTTGGTTGCTCATCGCCTGCGACACCCCGAGAATCATTGCCTCGACCCGGAACCCGGCCTGGCGGTATTCGCGCATCGTGTCCGCGACGGCGTCGGCGTTCTGCGAGGTCTCCTGGATGACGGCGTTGATCTTGTTGTCGCGGGCGTATTGGTGAGCCTTGGCCATCCAGGCGCGGCCGTCGGCGCGGGTGTAGGCGGCCATCAATGTGTCGTCGCGCGCTAGCAGTTCGTCGTATTGCGGGTGGTAGGGCTTGTAGAGGTCGCTGTCGACGTCGACGAATCCGCCCCGGGTGTTGAGGATCTCGGCCAGCATCATGCTGACCCGGTTTTTGCCTGCGCCGGGCTGGCCGGTGAGAAACACGACGGTGGGCCGGTCGTGGGAGGCGCGTCCGCTGAGTAGCTGAGGGACGATGCGTTGCTGAAAGATCCGCTCGTTCTCGGTCTCGGAGAGCCGATATTGCTCGGCTTCGGAGCTGGTCATCGGCGTTGGGTTCGCAGCTGTTCGACCAGTGCCGTCATCTCCTGGCGGGTGCGCGCGATCTGAGCGTGGTCGGTCGGGTCGAGCTGTTCACGCTGCCGTGCGAGTTCGTGTTGCGCAGCGAGAATCTGCGAGATCGCGGCCGTGTCGGGCTCGGGCGCGGCTTCGTGATCGGCGATAAGCGCCGAATAGGCGCCCACCGCCTTGTTGATCGCTTCGACGGCCGCCTCGTATGCCACCGATTCTTCGCTGGACCATGTGAAACCGCGGACCTGGTTCAACACGGAGTCTTGATTGTTCGACACTGTTCACCCCTTCTTCGACAGTGGCGGAAACCTCAAATACGCAGTGCTACTGAGTGTTTCGCGCCTTCAACCTACCTTGCGAGATCATGGTATTTCGACTGGATTGTCGGCACTCTCACCAGCGAGTTCAGCGGCGAGCCGCGTCACGTCGGCGGCGAGATGCACGGATTTCGTTGTCCACCAGTTCATCCCGGGCTTGGGCGTAGATCTGGGTGGTTTCGGTTTTGGCGTGTCCGAGTCGGCGTCGGATGACTTCCAGGGATACGCCGGAGTCCATGAGCTCCATGGCGTGCGCGTGGCGTAGCTGGTGGATTTCGAGGTCGACGCCGGCGGCGGTGCGGTATTTGATCCACCGGTTCAGCACCGCGTTGTAGGAGATCGGTCCGCCGCCGCCGTTGATGGAGGGCCGGAACAGGGGGCCGTTGGTGTAGCCGGTGCGCTGAAGATAGAGGCGCAGCAAGGCGACGAAACCGCGGTCGTCGAGCAGTACGACGCGGGTCTTGTCGCCTTTGCCCTGCAAGGTGATGTGTTCGTTGTCGATGCGCAGATCGAGGTCTTCGACGTAGGCGCCGCAGACCTCGGCGGCGCGCGCTCCGCAGACGTAGGCGAGTTCGAAAAGGACGCGGTCGCGCAGGACGTCGATCGGCACGTCTTTGCGCGGCCGCCGCGCGCAGATGGTGTTGAGCAGCTTGTGCACCTGCTCGTAGGGCGCGGGCCGGGGCAGCCCCCTGGGTACGGTGACGGCCTCGGTCTTGTCGACCGGGTTGGCGTCCAGGAGTTCTTGCCGGACCGCCCACGCACAGAACGCTTTCACCGCGGAGCGGCGGCGGGAGCGGGTGGCGGCGGAGTTGTCGATGTTGTCCGACAGGTAGGCGCGCACGGGGGCGACGGTCAACGTGCTGATCTCGTCGTGGTGATGGCGGGCGAACATGATCAGGTCTCCGCGATACGCCTTGATGGTGTTGCGGGAGCGGCCCGCGTTGCGCAGATCGGTGAGAAAGTCGTCGATCGGCGTCACCAGTGGGTGGCCGGCGCCGAGTGCGTCGGTGAGGACGTCGCGGGTGTCGCGCAGGACCGAAACAGCCACTGCGGCCTCCTCGTTCGTCAAGGTTGGTGGATAACGGGGAATCGAGTTTTCGGGCGCTCACGACGTTGTCCGACGTCGCCGACGCCGATTCTACGGGAGTTGGTGGATAACGGGCGTTATTCACCAACTCGTCTCCGTGCCCCTCCTGCGGCCTCGAACGCCTCCGGGTAGGGGTGGTGCTACCCGAAAACGGCTGCGGGGCACACAGGGCTCCGTTCCGAACCGGCCTTCATCCCCCTCACCTGCCGCGCCGAGCGATTGTCGGCGGGGTGGGTGCGACCGAGCCAAATCCAGGAGTCTGAGCCGAGACCGCGACTCGGAAATGAACCGCATCAACCCGAAGGATGCCATTCCCCGCACCTCGCGCAGAAAGTCCGTAAAAAACTCGGACCGCGCGTGAGGGGTCGGTTGAGTTACTGTTTAACTAGGCCCCTTCAGCTACGATCGAGACCGCGATTCGGCTCACGGAACCGCTGGCACGGGAAGGGTGATCGAGATCGAGCAATCAATGCTCGAATGGATCGCGCGGTTTGCTCAAAGATCGGCTCTACCTGCACATATGGATAATCTTGCAGATGCCTGGATCACCCCTAGGATTAATTGCGTGAACATATCTGGCACCCGGTGCCGTGCCCCTCCGCCGGTCGACACTCGCTCTGTACAACTGAATCTGACAATTGAAAAGGACCAAGTCCATGCCTGATTACTGGCAAAACATCATCGGACTGCCCGACGCATTCGGGCTCGACGACTTCGCTTTCCGAATCGGAGAGAGAATTCTCTTTCAAATAGGGAAAGCTATCGTCATTCAACTCGCCAAGTGGGCGTGGAAGAAGACCCCGACAGGGCGCAACCGTCCTGATCCGGCCGCCCACGACGCCATACAGCCGCCGCATGGAGGTGACCGCTAGCCACCGGCGGCACGCCCAGCGGAACGGATGAGCGGCACGCCTCCTCATCCCCCGCTGTGGCGGCCCGCACCGACCGCCCGATCGGGTATTGATGTTCGGCGGCCGAGTCTGCGACTCAGATTCCGAACGCCCGAGTCGCGGCCGTCAGTGCGCGACTCGAGCGGGAGTTTTGACGACCAGTTCGACGAGCGCAGGGCTGGATGAAAAATCTAAATATGCTGTCCTGCAACATGTTTCGAGATCTGCACGTTTTCTGCGGCCATCTTCGACCATGGGTCGCCGTAGGGAAATGCACTATCCGCAGGTAACGTAGCCGTCGTCGGATCGCTTGCTCGCTCACCAGCTTTCGAGAGGTTCGGCCTTCGGTGCGGTTGCGTGCTTCTCTGCGGAGAGCCGGGGCCGTCCGCCCCTTGTGCCCGCGCGGCATCCGGGGCTCCTCCGGCCCGCGCGGGCCGGGGTGGCTGCGGGCGTCGCGTGAGCGTCACGCGGCGTGTGGGCCACAAGCTCATGACCGAAGTGAAAGGAAGGGCGCATGAGTGATGAAGCGCCATCACCGAATCAGCTGCCGGTACGGCAACGGAAGTACTTCCGGGTCGGGTGGGATTGCCTCCGCATGGCGGGGCAGATCCTCGGCCACGCCTACCGCGCGGTGTACCTCTACGGCGCACTGGATGCTGATCCCGGAAACGGGAACAGCCTGGTGGCCGAAGCGGTCACCAGGCTGATTCACCTGTTCACTGCCCTCTAGGCGCCAAACCGGATGAGGGAGTGAGGGTTCGCCAACGGCTCGGGGTTCCCGCCCCGGGTCGTTGGCACTCCGTGCGAAGTGCACAGTTTGTAGACTACGTACAGTACGTAGACTTCGTACAGTTGCGGGTCCAGTGTAACCGGCGGCCCGCGGAATCCCAGATTGCCGGATTCGGCATATCCCTCCTGCGCCGCTCGCTAACCTGCTGGTCGGGGCTTTTTCGCGCCACGAGCTAATCTCAGGCGGAGGACTCTGCCAGGGCTGCTCTCCCACCCGATGATGCCAGTTTCAGTGCACTGTATGAGCCCACTCGAACGCATCAGGGGAGGGGTGGAGGTACCCCGTAACCTGGTACGGGCCACACAGCACCGCCTCTCGATACCGATCCCGGCACTGACACACCGCACGGATTTCCCGCATCGTCGCCTTGATTCGTTGTATCTTCACCGGGTCGGGTAACCGGCAGTCTGACCCGCCGCACCGAGCCTCACCCCGCGGGTACGGATCCCCGACCGATCAGGGGTGAGGTCGCCCGCGCATCGCACGACTGCGCGCACAGCCCACGGGCAAATCTCTCAGCTCGGCGAGGGCTATCGGCTCCACAGGCGGCAGGCGCGTAACGAGAGGACGACACTCCAAAACACGATTTCATGCAGACCTGTTGCGGGTCTGCGTGTTCCGCTACCCGTTGTCGGGTCGCGAGTCGTTTCTGGATGGCCGAACATCGTTCGCACCCTGGCCGCGAAACCTATCCCCATGGGTGTAGGACCTTTCCGCATGGAAATGGCTCGCGACTCTCCTGTTGAGAGAGTTGATGTCGATGAAATCGAAAATGTCTGTCGGAACGGTCGTGCTGATAATCGCACTCCTTGTGTCGATCTCAGTGAATTGCGCTCTGGCCGAGATCATTTCGGCGATGAACCGCGGTCAGAGGTTGGCCGACTCCGTCGGAGGTGCCTTCAAGGACGCGTCCGGGCTTTTCGGCGTGCTCCTCGTCGTGGTCACCGTGGTGGTCGTACTGCTCACGACCGACTTCGATCGCAACAGGCCCAGCAGCTCGTAGAGCCGTGAGGTGGGGCTGAATTGCCGGCCCCACCTCACGATCTCTCGATATGGCCCATCGGTGTCGGTGCACGCATTTCGCACAGATCGCGGCGAGACAACTCGCCACATCGCCACGGGCGCACGGCGGCGGCATCTATTGACACGTCTAGAATCGCTCATATGTTCGAGAAGTGGCCGGAGCAGTTCACGCCGTCGATGCGGCGGCCCGTAGATCCGCCGCTCGCGGTCCTGGTCGATCTCGGGGTGGCCATTCCGACCGACGGCGTATTTCGCCGCGATCACCTCCCGATGCGCGTCAAGGCCGGTGGCCTGAACCTTTCGGGCCGGGTGTCGGGGCGGTTGCACGCCTGGGCGCGGGTGAACGATGGAAGCTGGCTCGGCCTTGTGTCACTGTCGGTCTCCACGGGCAACGATCACGGCCGCTTGGACATCACGCAGTGGTGTCCAGCTCGCGCGCTCGTTCTTCCCGGCGCCATCGGCTCACAGCAGCGATGAGCAGAGACTGCCTGTTTAGAGGGCGAGTTCGATTGCAACGCGAACCCAGCTGGCCAGTCCTGCGGCGATCATTTCCAGGGCGGCGGTCTCGGTAGGCGCGGCCGCACCGGTGATCACCACCAGGCCGCGGCCGTCGCGCTGGCGGTCGGCGACCTGCTGATACCAGCTGGATTCGAACGCGATGCTTCCGATGTGCAGAAGCTCGTCACCGGGGACGACGAGTTGCACGGTGCTGCGGCGGCCGTCGATCATCGCGCGCCATCCGGGTGTGGGCGCGCGGTCGAATTCGAGGTCGGTCATCGGCACCGCGCCCCGGGCCTGCACCGCCGATTCCAGCGCGTCACCGGAGATCAGCACGCCGTCTTCGGCGATCTGGGGGACACGGAAGCGCGTGAGCAGTATCAGCACCGGTTCGCCGGCCATGATGCCGGTGAGCACCTCCGCGTTGTCGATGTCGTCGGGGGCGGTACCGCCGGGACCGATCATGTAGTCAAGGCTGCGCACGGATTCGAGCGTATCGACGAAACCGGCTCGAGCGCTGCGATTTTGAGGTGTCGGGGCGCGTCGCGGCAGTGCGCGACTGTCCAGTTCGTGCCGGTGCGCGATATCGCCTACGTCGTTGAGAGCCCTGGCCCGATTCTGCCGCTGCCCTCGTGGATTGCCGAGCGTCTCGGCTAGGCGATGCGCTGTGGTCAGAGGTCGAATCGGACCGACAGAACCATTTTGATGAAGTCGAGCATTTCGGTGCTTACTGCGCCGTCGTAGGTTCCGGCCTCGAGCACCGACCGCACGCAGGGGATGAACCGGTGCACCGCGAGCACGCGGCCTTCGTCCCAGCCCACCGAGAAAATGCGCAGATCCGCGGGCATCTCGCGGGCGTCGACCACCGGCACTGCCAGTGCGACATCTCGGTGGCGCAGCAGGGCTTGCCCATCGACGATCACCACTGTCAGATAGCCGTCTCCGGCGGCGATGGTGTAGATATCGCCCTGGCGCAGTTCCCTACTCACAGGGGCATGCCCATGCCGATGCGCACCAAGTCGGCATCGCTGAATTTCGGCGGGTTCTGCTGTTCGTGGGCGGCGATACGCCGCAATTCCTTGTCCGCGAGCCGCTGAAGAACGGCCCGGTTGATCTCGGCACTGACGTTGCCGTCCGCACTTTCACGCAGGGCCTCGGCCGTCGCGTCCGGGAGGCTGATGTTCAGTTTCGCCATGCCACCACGGTAAAGCGTGTCGCTTTACCGTGGCAACTGTTACTCACTCCTCGATGCCGGCGACCTGCTTGGGCGGCCACGCCGAGCGGGCGTTGGCCAGCGGCGCGACCCGGAAGGCATCGGCGAAGGTGCTGATCAGGCTCCGTTCCATGGCTTCGGCGTCGTCGTCCGGGGAAGGGGCGGGGGAGTAGGTGATGAGCGTCGGATGGGTGATCATCCATTCATAGCGGGCGTATCCGCGGAATCCGCCGTTGCGGACACCTCGGCTGTACTTTCGGTGGTTCCGCAACCGGGCTCGAAGACCCTCACAGCCGGTGGCGGAGCCGATATAGAGGACTGATGAGCTTCCGCCGGGGTGCTCGAAGTGGTGACCAGGGGTGTGGAAGAGATAGACCCCGGCGCTGGTGGGGGCCATGTCGAGCCAGTCTTGCTCGTCGAAGTCGTGGCTGGTCTCAAACGCCGGCCATCCGGCGGGCAGCAGTACCAGCTGATTGAGTAGATAGGCACCAGCATCCCTGATCATCTCGGGGCGTCCTCTCGATCTCCTGGCCTCTACCAGCCAGATTGCACATTCGGCTAGGAGACAGATTAATCTGCCCCCTTCCGCTGCGAGAGGACACAGCTTAATCTGGCCCCTAGAGTTTCGACGCGGTCCCGGAGTGCCCGCGGGGGACCTACTCTGTTAACGAAATCGTGTTCGGTGGAGCAGGACGATTGCGGGAAGGATGTCGTGATGGCAACCGGCGCTGGCGATTCCGGCCGCGAGCTCGCAGCAGGCACGCCGTCGCACGTGGTCGATGAGGCATGGAACGTCGCACCCTCAAGCAACCTCGGCGACCACCTGTCACGGTTGGCGCGTGAGTCTCGTACGCCACTGACCGCGGAGGATCTGCCCGCCGACACTCGGCCGCCGATGATCACGCACAAGTTGAGCGACCTCGGACCCGCACCGGAGAATTTCAGGCTCCATGATGTGTTCGATTCGTTGCCCACCTCGCCGGTTGACCGGATTCGCGCGACGCTCGATCTGATCGAGCGGCACACCCGGCACTCTCCGGGCGAGGATCAGCGTTTCGCCCACCTCGCGGCCCTGAGCGAGTTGCGCCGCGTCGTCGCGCCGGCGGTGACGAGTCTGGAGAACCGTTTGGCGGCCGACGCTTTCGCGCACGGCGCCACCATGGAGGATCTCGCGAACGCGGCCGGGATGAGCGGTCAAGGTGCGCGCGACCGATGGGCGGATCTGGCCGGGAGTCACTACGTGGTCGTGATCTCGCGCCGCGACCGGCAGCACGAGACCCGCGACGGCGACCCGCGCGAACGCGTCGGCGAGATCGGCGGACCCGATCAGTACGACGCGGACCGGGGCGTGTGGCGGGTCGGGGCGAGTGTGCGCGCAACCGCGCGGCACGCGGTGATCGCGGTCGATGGCAGCGTGCGGCGCGTGTACGAAATCGACCCCGACGGGTGGGAACCCAATCCGGACAACCCGCGGGAATGGCGATTCCGCGCGGTCGGCGACCGGGCGTTGGCACCGGAGGTCGTCGCCGAACTCCATGCGGCATGGGAACTGCCTTACGCAATCGGGTCAAGCTGTCCTACCCGCCCCGGCGGGGCATACAGGCCCGAACGCTTCTGGCCGCAACGCCAGCGCACCGAGACGAGCTCAATGCGCTCGGACACCGTGCCGCCCGAGAAGACCGACGTTCCCACGATAGGAGAGCAGGCATGATCACTCACCGCGAGCAGGCCGAGCGGCACGCCATCGCCCATCTTCTCGAGGTCGCGAACTCCGAAGCCAGCGCGGCCGCCGTGGATTTGAGCACCTGGTGCGGCACCGGCGAGTACACGACTGAATCGGCCCGCGACGCGGCCGGGCTGCGCGCGCTGGCCGGGCTGGAGGCGGTGATCGGCGATCTGACTACGGTCTTCGAGCGTCTGGCCGGTGCTGTCGCCGATATCGGCGACCCGCAACACAACACTCCCTAGCCGACTAACAGCAGCTCCCTAGTGGAACTGCATCACCGTGAACTCGACTGCGGTCCCGGCGATCCGGGCGGCCTGGCGCACCTGCGGTAACGCGCAGTCGTCGGCGGCGAGTCGGGACAAGGCGGGCTGTAGGGCCGCGGTCAAGCGCAGGATCTCAGTCACGCACCCCGACAGGTTCGGGCCAAAGAACATCAGATGTGGATCGGCGAGTTGATTCGCGATCTGCTGACGGTCGAACTTGTACCGCGAGTGGAGTTCTGGGCCGATGACGTCGATGATCCGCCGGGAGATATGCGCGCATTTCTCGGCGACCGGCAGGCATTCGAGTGGGCGCGGTACGAACTCGCGATCGAGGACCGTGCACGCGAATCCGATGGCAGCGAATCCGCGGAAGCACTGCGCGAGTTGTAGGACGGCGGGACGGTCGGCGGGCATCGCCTCGAGCCTGGCGGCGGCCTCGGCGAGCATGGCGACCAGCGCGCCGGCATCGGAGCGAAATCCTGGCGGTTCGTGTTCCGCGACGTCCAATCCACTGAGCACACCGGCGAGCCTAGAGCCGGGCGCCCGGGACGCTGAGATGCGACACCAACCGCGAGTTGGATTGATCGGCAATCAGCACGGCGTTGCCGCGGGCATCTTTGAGGACCTCGAGCACGCGCAGCAACCCTATTCGGCCGCCTCGAGTTACCCCCGGCGTTTGGCGCTGGCACCGGGGGTAACTCGAGGGCTCGAGTTTGTCGGTGTCGCATGCGATTGTTGGTGGTTACGAGCGGCTTTGGAGGAGGGATCGGTGGAGGCGGTGCGGCTGACCGGTGTCGATCTGGCGCGGCTGCGGGTCGATGGTCCTGCGGCGCTCGAGGGCGCGATGCGGGATCCGTTCCGGCTTTTTCTGGCGGGGGAAGGTTTCGCGGCGGCGACACAGACGACGTACGCCAAGCGGGCGCGGGGATTCCTGAAGTGGCTGATTCATGCCGATTCGCATCCGGATGCGTTGACCGATTCCGCGGCGCGCGATGACGCGGTGTTGGAGTATCTCTCGACGACGAGCGTGCCTACTCGCAAGGTGACTTTGGCCGCGGTGCGGGCGTTGTACGACTGGCTCGGGTTGGGGCCGGTGTGCGTGGATCCGGTGGCGGTGGAGCGGGTGCGGCCGCCGACATTGTCCGTCGATGAGCAGTCGCGGGTGTTGGATGCGGCGGCGGCTCGCTCGGCGCGTGACTATGCGCTGATGGTGTCGTGGCTCGATGTGGGGCCGCGCCCGTCGGAGGTTCGGCGACTCGATATCGGGGATGCGGAGTTGTCCGCGCGCGGTGGCCGGCTGCGGCTGACTCGTACCGATGGACAGCAACGGTGGGTGGAACTGACGCAGGCGAGTACGTGGGTGCTGTTGGGGTGGCGGACCGCCCGCGCGACGCTGCTCGGGGCGCGGCGGGCGAAGTCGGGGCCGTTGTTCATCAGCTTGACCCGACATGGCCGGATTCAGGCCGATCAGAGTCTCGAATACATCGTCGGCGAGATCGGCCGTGATGCCGGTATCGACACCCTGACACCGTGGACGCTGCGTGCCACGGTCAAGACGCGCTTGTATGCCGACGGTCTTTCGGCGTCGGAGGTGGCGGCGCGGATGGGCCAGAGCTATACCGACTCCCCGCAGGTGCGTGCCCTGTACACGCACGCTGGTAGCCCTGCCCCTGTCCTGCGTCGGGCAGCCACGTCGGGGCAGTTGAGCTTCGACCTCGAAGTTTGACCGGCCTCTTACCGCTGTCGGTCGTCTCGGTCGTCCCGATCGCGTTCGGGCGTCTGGGGCGGCTGGCGGTGTGGGCCGCTGTCGCGGTCCCGATCGCGGGTCGGCCCGGTGCCGTGGTCGGTCTGCGTTCCTGCGGTGTCGTCGTGCTCGTACGGGTCCTGGGTCGCAGTCGGATCGGTGTCCGCTGTGACCGGCGTGGTGGTGCGGCGCATCCACCCGAATCGGGTGGGGTCGACTCCCTCGCGCGCGGGGGCGCGGTCGTCGCCGGTGCGGCGGCCGTGTGAGGGGATATCGCCCTCAGGCATCTCGAAATCGGGTGCGTCGCTGGGTTCGCCGAACGCGGTCCGCGAAACGTGCGCGGCGCCGTCGGCGCGGCGCGCTGGCGCGGCTCCGGTGGTGCTCTGTGCGCCGACCGATTCGAACTGTCGCTGAATCTGGGTGAGTTCGCCGGCCGAGAGTGCCGCGAGCTGGCGCGCGCGGGCGACTTCGCCCGCGGTGAACGCGGCGCGGGAGATGGCATCGACGGTGCGGCCGATCTGGTGCAGTACCGCGAGGTTCGCGAGCGCGGGATTGGCGTGCTGACGGGAGGCGAGCAGGATCACCGCCCATCCGCTCGCGCTGTTGCGGCGCTGCCACTGCGGCAACGGTGCGTCTTGATGCGCGGGTGTCTGCGCGTACATGCTCAGGGTTCGCGCGGCACGGGCCATGATTCCCGGCTTGGGCTCGTAGGCCAGCGACCACGCCGACAGGACTCCGGCGGCCTGGCGGGCAGCAGCGGTGAACGCCACGGTGTCGTGTGCGGGAATCGAGCTGAACGTGTTGGCCCACCGTTCGAGTTCGCCGATGGCGGCGTTGATGTCGCGGCGGGATGGGGGTGTGATGCGTCGGATTGCGTCGGGCAGGGTCTGCGGGCGCTGGGGGATCGCGTTCTCGTCACCGGCGAGGTAGCGGGCCAACGCGTTTTCCGCGTCCTCCCATTCCTGCTCGGCGGCGGCGCGCTCCTCGGCGTTGTCGTCCCACTGGCCGCGCAGGCGCGGCAGGGTGAGGTCACTGGCGATAGACCCGCCGCCGGGCATGATCGGCGGGCGTCGGCGGCCGCTGCTGCC